>NZ_JBVJHM010000001.1:0-762416 GCF_055586805.1 Micromonospora sp. NPDC049201
TTGATGTGTCGGTTTTTGAGATGTGGGGGGCGTTGGCGCATGGGGCGTCGGTGGTGGTGGTGGGTCAGGAGGTGACGCGGTCGCCGGAGGATTTTCTGGATGTGTTGGTGGGTTCGGGGGTGACGGTGTTGTCGCAGACGCCGTCGGCGTTCCGGTCGTTGGTGTCGGCGGCGGCGGAGGGTGATGTGCGGGTGGGTGCGTTGGGGGTGCGGGTGGTGGTGTTCGCGGGGGAGCGGTTGGAGGTTGCGGAGTTGGTGCCGTGGGTGCGGGTGCATCCGTTGGCGCGGGTGGCGTTGGTGAACATGTACGGCATCACCGAGACCACCGTCCACACCACCTACCACCGGTTGACCGGCGACGACCTGGAGTCCGGCGCCGGCAACCCGATCGGGCGGCCGCTGAGCGACCTGCGTGTCCACCTGCTCGACGCGTACGGAGAACTCGTCCCGGTCGGGGTCACCGGTGAGATCTGTGTGGCAGGTCCGGGGGTGGCGCGTGGGTATCTGGGTCGGCCGGATCTGACGGCGCAGCGGTTCGTGCCGGATCCGTTCGGGTCGGGTGGGCGGTTGTATCGCTCGGGGGATCTGGCGCGGCGGCGTGCGGACGGGAGTCTGGATTTTGTGGGTCGGGCCGATGACCAGGTGAAGGTGCGTGGTTATCGGATCGAGTTGGGTGAGATCACGGTGGCGCTGTCCGGTTGTGTCGGTGTCCGGGACGCGGTGGTGTTGTTGCGGGGTGGCGGGGTGGAGGCCCGTCTGGTGGCCTATGTGGTGCCGGTGGCGGGTGCGCGGTTGGATGTGGCGTCGTTGCGGCAGGCGTTGGCGGTGTCGTTGCCGGAGTACATGGTGCCGGCGGCGTTCGTGGTGTTGGATCGGTTGCCGTTGACGGCGAACGGGAAGCTCGACAAGCGGGCGTTGCCGGAGCCGGACGGTCGGGCGTTCGGCCAGACCGGCTACGTGGCGCCGGAGAACGTGGTGCAGGAGCGGCTGTGCGCGGTGTGGGCCGATGTGCTCGGCGTGGACCGGGTCGGCATCCGGGACAGCTTCTTCGAACTCGGCGGCGACTCCATCCGCGCCGTAGCCGTCGCCGGCCGCCTCCGCGAGGACGGCCTCGCCGTCACCGCCCGGGACGTGCTCTCCGGCCGCACGGTGTCCGCCCTCGCCGAGCGGCTGACCGCGGGCGGCCACGCCACCGAAGCCGGCGTCGAGCCGTTCGCGCTGATCGGCGACGAGGACCGGACCAGGCTTCCGGCTGATGCGGCCGACGCCTACCCGCTCTCGCAGAACCAGCTCGGCATGCTGGTGGAGATGACGGCCTCGGCCGGGCCGCTCAACTACCACCGGGTCGCCACCGCGCGCATCCCGGCGACGGAACCGTTCTCGGCCGACGCGCTCCAGCGCACCGTGGACGAACTGGTCGCCCGGCACGACGTGCTGCGTACCTCGGTCGACCTGACCGGTTACACGGTTCCGCTACAGGTGGTGCACGCCGCCGCGGCGCTGCCGGTGCGGGTTGCCGACCTGCGTGGCGAATCGGCGGACGCATGCGAACGGGCACTGCGTGACGCGCTCGACGAGGAGAGCCGCACCCCGTTGCCGCACGAGTCCGCGCCCCTGCTGCGGATCCGGGTGCACCTGCTGCCCGGCGGCGAATGGACGCTCTTCATCACCCAGTCCCATCTGATCGTGGACGGGTGGACGTTCAGCCGGCTCCGTGCCGACCTGCTCGACACGTACCGGGCGATCCGCGCCGGGCAGGAGCCGCCGGAGCGGCCCCGGCCGGCGGTGCGCTTCGCCGACACCATCGCCGCCGAGGTGCGCGCGCTGGCCTCGCCGGCGGACCGCGAGTACTGGCGTCACCTGGTCACCGGGCGTGGGCCACTGGTGTTGCCGGCCGGACTGGGCGGCAGCGGAACCGGGTCCCACCGGTTCGACCTCGAGTTCGGCGACCTCGCCGGCCCGCTGCGGGAACTCGCTTCCCGGGCCGGCACGCCGATCAAGAGCGTGCTGCTGGCGGCGCACCTCGCCGTGCTGCGGCAGCTCAGCCCCGAGCGCCGGTTCCACACCGGACTGGTGGTGCACTGCCGCCCGGAGGCCGCGGGCGCCGAGCTGGTGTACGGCTCGCACCTCAACACGGTGCCGTTCCCGGTCGACCCGGCCGCCGCCGACTGGACGGACGAGGTGCGCCGCGCCTTCGACCGCGAGCTGGAGATGTGGCCGCACCGGAACTTCCCGATGCCGGCGATGCAGGTGGAACTCACCGACGGCGGGCGGCTGCTGCACACCTTCTTCAGCTACGAGGAATTCGGCACCCCCGCGGGCCGGCGCCCACCGACCACGGACGGCGGCGGCTTCAGCCGGAACGAGTTCCCGTACGCCGTGACCGCGAGCGACGAGCGCCTGGTCCTCCAGGCCGACGACGCGGTGCTCGACCGCGAGCACGGCGAGCGGGTGATCGCGATGTACCGGGCGGTGCTCGAGGCGATGGCCGCCGGCACCCGCGCCGACCGGGTGCACCTGCCCGCGGGCGAACGGGACTGGCTGCTCGCCCAGGGCACCGCGCCGGCCGGCCCCGCCGGGACCACCGCGCTCCACCAGATCGAGGAGCACGCGGCCCGGACGCCGCACGCCCCGGCCGTCGTCACCGACGACGGGCGCCTCAGCTTCGCCGAGCTGGACGCCCGCGCCGACCGGATCGGGCAGTACCTGCGCAGCCGTGGCGTCACGGCGGAGTCGCGCGTGGCGGTGCTGCTACGCCGCGGCCCCGACCTGGTCGCCACCATGCTCGGCGTGTGGAAGGCCGGCGGCGCGTACGTGCCGCTCGACCCGGCGAACCCGCCGCAGCGGCTGCGGGACCTGCTGCGTACCGCCGACCCCGAGGTGATCGTCTCGGAGGCGGCGCTCGCGGGGATCATCGCGGCGGACCCGGATCTCGCCAGCCGCGGCGTCCTGCTGGACGACGATGCCGCCGCCGTCGACAGCGCCCCCGCCGGCCGGCCGCCGCGGATGGACGACCCGGATCTGACCGCGTACGTCATCTTCACCTCCGGCTCGACGGGTGTGCCGAAGGGCGTGCAGATCAGCCACGGTGCGCTCGCCAACTACCTGCGCTGGGCGCGTCCGCAGTACCTCGGCGGCGGCCGGCGGGCGGGCAGCGCGCTGTTCTGCTCGATCTCCTTCGACGTGTCGGTGACCTCGCTGTTCATCGCGCTCTCCGACGGCCTGCCGGTGCACCTCGCGCCGCAGGACCTCGACCTGGGGCGGCTGGGTGAGTGGCTGCTGCGGCACGGGCCGTTCGACCTCGTCGACCTGACGCCCAGCCTGTTCGACCTGCTGGCCGGCCAGCTGACCGACGAGCAGTTCGAGGCGGTCACCGACCGGCTGTCGCTGGGCGGCGAGGCGTTCCGCGGCGCGGCGGCGGCGCGGCTGTACGGCGCGTTCGGCGACGGCCGGGTCATCAACTCGTACGGGCCGACCGAGGCGACCGTGGCGAGCACCGAGCACGTCCTGACCGGCTGGCGGGGCGGCGACACGGTCCCGATCGGCCGGCCGATGGCGGGGACCAGCGCGTACGTGCTCGACGAGCGGCTGGACCCGCTGCCGGTCGGCGTGCCGGGCGAACTGTTCCTGGGCGGCGAGTCGATCGCCCGCGGCTACCACGACCGTCCCGGACTGACCGCGGACCGCTTCGTCCCCGACCCGTTCGGCGCCCCCGGCACCCGGCTGTACCGCACCGGCGATCTCGCCACGGTGCTGCCGGACGGCACGCTCGAGCACCTCGGCCGCCTCGACGAGCAGGTCAAGGTGCGCGGCAACCGGGTCGAGCCGGGCGAGATCGAGTCGGTGCTCAGCGACCACCCGGAGGTGAACGAGGCGCGCGTGCTGCTGCGCGGCGACCGGCTCACCGCGTACCTGGTCCCGGCCGGCGAGCCGGTGAGCGGGCTGCACCTGCGGGAGTGGCTGGCTCGGCGGCTGCCGGAGTACATGGTGCCGTCCGCGTACGTCCCGGTTCCCGCCATCCCGCTCACCCACAACGGGAAGCTGGACCGGGCCGCGTTGCCCGACCCGGACGGCGGCGCGCTCGCGCACCGGCCGTACGTGCCACCGCGGTCGGCGGCCGAGCGGCGCATGGCCGAGCTGTGGTCGCAGGTCCTCGGCGTCGACCCGATCGGCCGCGACGACCGCTTCTTCGAGCTGGGCGGAAATTCGCTCGTCGTCTTCCGGCTCATCTCGGCGGCGGCTGCCGACGGACTGGCGCTCTCGCTGGTCCAGGTCTACGCCGACGACAGCCTGCGTGCCGTCGCCGCGACCGCGGAGCCGGTTCGGGCGGAGGTCGCGCCCGTCTCCGCCGCCTGGCACGACCCGCTCACCACACCGGAGGTTCCCGGCGTGAGCGTGGCGGTGCTGCGCGACGGCGAACTGGTCGACCTGCACGCCGAGGGCCTGCTGACGGCCGGACGGCCGGAGCCGGTGACCGCGGACACCCTGTTCCAGGCCGGCTCGTTGAGCAAGCACGTCACCGCGTTCGGGGTGCTGCGCCTGGCCGACCGCGGCGTGCTCGACCTCGACCGGCCGGTGCGCGAGTACCTTCGCGGCGACGTCCTGCCGCCGGACTCCCCGATCACGCTGCGGCACCTGCTCGCGCACCGGTCCGGCATCGCGCCGGCCCCGGCGCCGGGCTACCCGCGGGAGGGCGGGCTGCCCGCCGTGACCGACCTGCTCCGCGGGCCGGACTTCCGAGTCCACGGCTCGCCCGGCGACGCCTTCGAGAAGGCGAACGCGCACTACTGGGTGATCGAGCAGGTGCTCACCGACGTCACCGGCACGCCGCTCGCCGACCTGATGCGGGAGCTGGTGCTCGACCCCGTGGGCATGGCGGCCAGCGACTTCGGCCAGGAGTTCCCCGAACGGTACGCCGGTTCGGTCGCCACCGGGCACACCGCGGCCGGCCGGCCGCTCGACGGCGGCTGGCTGCGCTGGCCGGACATGGCCGCGGGTGGCCTGTGGACCACGGCGACCGACCTGGTCCGGCTGGCGCTGGAGATACGCCGCGCGCACCTGGGCCGCCCGCAGGCGCTGCTGTCCCGGCCGGCGGCCGGCGAGCTGCTGACCGTGCAGCATCCGGACAGCGCGTACGGCCTGGGCACGGTCGTCGACGAGAGCGCCACCGATCTCGGGTACGGCCACGGTGGCTCGGCCGACGGCTACCACGCGATCTCGCTGTGCCGGCTGAGGCGGGGTTCCGGGGTGGTCGTGCTGACCAACTCCGACGCCGGCGCCGCCGTGGCGAAGCGGCTCGTCGCGGGCGTGGACGGCGGGCAGTCGCGATGACCGCACTGACCGACACGCCCGTCGTGCCGCTGCGCCGCAACCGGGACTTCCTGGCCCTCTGGATCGGCGCCGGGCTGACCAGCCTGGGCGGCACCGTCGCCACCGTCGGCTTCCCGATGCTGCTGGTGTTCGCGGGCCGTTCGACCGTGGCGGCCGGCTGGACCGGGTTCGCCGGGCTGCTGCCCATGCTGCTGGTGCAGCTGCCGGCCGGGGTCATGGTCGACAGGTGGGACCGCCGCCGCACGATGATCTGGTGCAACGTGACCGCACTGGCCGCGGTCGGCGCCGTCGGCGTCGCGGTCGCCCTGGGCGCGCTCTGGTTGCCGCTGCTCATGGTGGCCGCCTTCGTCGAGGGCACCGCGGCGATCGTCTACCGGCTCGCCGAGCGGGCCGCGGTCAGCAACGTGGTGCCCGCGCCGCAGCTCAGCTCCGCGATGTCGCAGAACGAGGCGCGTACCCGCGCCGCCGGGCTGGTCGGGCAGCCGCTGAGCTCGTCGCTGTTCGTGCTGCTGCGCGCGGCGCCGTTCCTGTTCGCGGCGCTCAGCCACCTGCTCGCGCTGGGCAGTCTGCTGTTCGTCCGGGGCAGCTTCCAGCAGGAGCGCGCGAGCACCGCCCGCAACCTGCGCCGGGACCTGGCCGAGGGCATCTCCTGGGTGCTGCACCAGAGGTTTCTGCGCAGCGCGCTGGGCTTGGTGGCGGTGACGAACATCCTGTTCCAGATACTGTCGCTGGCGCTGCTGGTGATGGTGCGTGACGCCGGCAGCTCGCCTGCCGTGATCGGCGTGATCGGTGCCGTCTCCGGCATCTGTGGCGTGTTCGGCGCGTTGGCCGGGTCCGCCGTCAACCGCCGGCTGGACCTGGTCACCGTGCTGGTCTCGGTGCTGATCGCGTGGGCCGTGTTGATGTTCCTGATCTCGCTCGGCCCGCCGATCCCGCTGCTGGCGCTGCTCTTCGCGTCGACCACCATGCTGGGTGCGCTGCTCAACGTCGTGGCCGGCACCTACCAGCTGAGCATCACGCCGGATGCCCTACAGGGCCGGGTCGGCAGCGTGGCCGGGCTGCTCGGCTCCGGCGCCAACTCGCTCGGCGCGCTCGGGGCCGGCTTCCTGCTGGCCGCCGTGCCGACCGCGGCCGCGGTGGCGGGGATCAGCGGGGTGATGCTCGCCCTCGCGGTGGCCGCCGTACTCAGCCCCGCCGTGCGCAGCGCGCGCCAATCTCGAGGAGGCCCGGATGACGACCGTGGATGACCGCACGTCCGCGACGCGCGAATGGCTGCGGATATTCGACAGGCGGCCGGCCGCGACGCGACGGCTGATCTGCTTCCCGCACGCGGGCGGCACGGCCGCCGCGTTCCGGCCGCTGGCCCTGGCCGCCCCGCCGGACGTCGAGGTGGCGGCCGTGCAGTACCCCGGGCGGCAGGACCGGCTGGGTGCCGAGATGCCGGTCGGGATCGCCGCGCTCGCCGATCAGATCGTCGAGGCGATCGGGCCGGGCATCCGCCGCGACACCGCCCTGTTCGGTCACAGCATGGGCGCCATGGTCGCCTTCGAGGTGGCCCGCCGGCTACGCCCGCGGTTTCCGGCGCCGCTGGCGCGGCTCATCGTGTCGGCCTGCAAGGCGCCCTCCGACGTGGTGGCCCGCAAGCCGCTGCTGGACGACGAGGGCATCCGCGAGTTCGTCCGCGACCTGGGCGGCACCGGTGCGGTGGTGCTGGAGAACGAGGACGTCTGGCACCTGCTGCTGCCGACCCTGCGGGCCGACCTGCGGTCCATCCGCAGCTACGAGTACCGGCAGGGCCCGCCGCTCGGCTGCCCGATCGTCGCCGTCGCCGGTTCGCGGGACGAGTCCGCCACGGTCGAGGACATGCGGCGCTGGCGTGCGCACACGGTTTCCGGCTTCGCGGCGCGCAGCATGCCGGGTGGGCACTTCTACCTCAACGACCTGCCGCCGGAGCTGATCGAGCTGCTCACCCAGGCATGAGCCCGGGGAGCGCACGCGCGAATGGCGGTGTGCCCCACGGGCACACCGCCATCCGGCGGCGCCGCTCAGCTCGCCGTCTCCGCCATCCGGCGCCGCAGGCTCAGCGGGCGCATGTCGGTCCACACCTCGCCGATGTGCTTCAGGCACTCGTCACGGGTGCCCTCGACGCCGTCGCCGCGCCAGCCGGCGGGGACGTCCCGGTCGGCCGGCCAGATCGAGTACTGCTCCTCATCGTTGAGCACGACCTTGTACCGCTGGTTGTCTTCGCGTTCGTCGGCCACGACGCCTCCTTCACCGGACGGGTGTCATTGCTAGCGATCCTGCGGACCCGCCGATATTCCGCCTATACACCAGCTACGGACGGCCGGTCGGCGGCGCGGCGGCCACGGCTGGTGGCTGCCGTGATAGGCGGCATATAGCCGCAGTATCGGCGATCGACCGACGGTGGCGTGCACATGGCGACTGACGACTGTCGAGGGACGAATCATGTTTACGACGCTGCTGAAGTCGAAGATCCACCGCGCTACGGTGACCCAGGCCGACCTGCACTACGTCGGGTCACTGACCGTCGATCGCGACCTCATGGACGCGGCCGGCCTGGCCGCCGACGAGAAGGTGGACATCGTCGACGTCGACAACGGGAATCGGCTCTCGACGTACGTCATCGAGGGGGCGCGCGGCACCGGAATGATCGGTATCAACGGCGCCGCGGCACGGCTGATCAGCCCCGGCGACCTGGTGATCATCATCGCGTACGGGATGTACACCGAGGCCGAGGTGCGGACGGCACGGCCACGCGTGGTCTTCGTCGACGAGCGCAACCGGATCCGCCTCCTCGGTGACGACCCGGCCGAGGTTCCCGAAGATTCCGGGCTGTTCCGCGGCGACGTGGTCGACCCCGTCCACCAGCCGAGCTGAGGAGAGCACCGTGCCGTCGGTCACGCTGATCTGCCTGCCCTTCGCCGGGTCGGGCGCGTCATTCTTCAAGAAGTGGCAGTCCGCCGCGCCCGCCGACTGGCGGGTGCTGGCGGTCCAGTTGCCCGGCCGCGAGGAGCGGCTGGACGACGAGCCGCACACCACCGTCGCCGCCGCGGTCGACGAGGCGCACGCCTGGCTGCGTCCCCGGCTGGACGACGCCGGGCGAATCGTGATCTTCGGGCACAGCCTGGGCGCCGTCCTCGGGTACGAGCTGGCGCGGCGGATGTCCGCCGACGGCCCGATCGCCGGGCTGGTCGTCAGTGGATCGCCCGGCCCGGGCACCGTACGCGAGGATCCGGCCGCCGGCCTGGACGACGACGCGTTCCTGGCCGCCGTCCGCCGCCTGGCCGGCTACCGCCATCCGGCGATGGACGACCCGGAGATGCGCGAGATGATCCTGCCGATGCTGCGCGCGGACGTCGCGATGCACGAGGGCTACCGCCCGCCGCCGGGACCGCCGCTGCGGACGCCCGTGACGGCCGTGCGCGGCGACGGCGACGATCTGGTCACGCCGGCCGAGTGCGGCCAGTGGGCGGACACCACGACCGCCGCCTTCACCAGCGCCGAGCTGCCCGGCGGTCACATGTACCTGACCGAGCCCGGCGGCGAGCGCGCGCTGTTGCGGCTGATCGACGGCAGCCTGTTCGCCCGGCCGGGGTTGTCATGACCGCCGCGCCGACGACCGCCGACGACCTGACCGGCCGAACCGCGATGGTGACCGGGGCCGGGCGTGGCCTGGGCCGGGCCATCGCGGTGGCGCTGGCGGGCGCCGGCGCCGACCTGGTCCTGCTCGACGTCGCGCGGGACCTGCCCGGGGTGCCGTACCCGATGGCCTCGCCCAGCCAGTTGGAGCACACCGCCGCGCTCTGCCGCGACGCCGGCGCCGCGGTGCTGGCCCGGCAGGCCGACGTGCGGGACCTGCGCGCGGTCGAGGAGTCCGTCGACGCCGCCACGCAGCGGTTCGGCACGATCGACGTGCTGGTCAACAACGCGGGCATCGCCGCGCCGTCCGGCCGGGCGGTCCACGACATCGACGAAGAGCAGTGGGAGCTGATGCTCGACGTCGACCTCAGCGGCGCCTGGCGCACGATCCACGCCGTCGGTGGCCTGATGATGCGCAGGCGCTCCGGCAGCATCGTGAACGTCTCCTCCACCGCCGGCCTGGTCGGCTATCGCCACTTCGCCGGGTACGTCGCGGCCAAGCACGGCCTGATCGGACTGACCCGGGCCGCCGCGCTCGACTACGCGCCGTACCGGATGCGGGTGAACGCGGTGTGCCCCGGCTCGGTCCGCGACGACCCGCGGGTCGAGGGCCGGATGCTTGCCGAGATCGCGCGGTCGCTCGAGGTGCCGGTCGCCGAGCACGAGGAGACGTTCGTCCGTGACCAGCCGATGAACACCCTGATCGAGCCGGACGACGTGGCCGGTGCGGTGCTCTGGCTCGCCGGTGACGGCGCCCGCCAGGTCACCGGAAGCGTGCTGACCGTCGACGGCGGTTTCACGGCCCGCTGAGTGCGAGGGAGATTGACCGTGTTGTCCGGAAACCACGGCTGGTGCGTCGCCGCCCCAGGCGACCCGGCCGATCTCGAACGGCGTTTTCAGGAGGCGGCCACGGTCTGGTGGCCGGGCCCGCGAAGTCCGCGCCTGTGGGTCGACCACGTGCCCGCGCCCGTGGGATCGGATCTCGCCGACCGGCGGCGGCGGGCCGAGCTGGCGCACCCGGCCGATCCGCTGCGGGCCGTGCTGCTGACCTACCCGGGCGGTGCGGCCGAGCTGATCCTCGTGGCCGACCGTTCCGCGGTGGACGCGGCCTCGCTCGCGCTCGTCGCCGACGTCGTGCTCGGCCACCGCGGCGGGCCCGGGTCGCGCGCTGCCGCGCCCGCGCCGCTGCCCGCGCCCGGGGCGTCCCCGTTCGACTGGGCGGTGCCCGACCCCGCGGCGCGCGGGCGTACCGGGGTGGTACGCGTGCCGCTCGGCCCCGGACCGACCGACGGCCTGCTCGCCGACGCGGTCGCCGCCGTCCTCGCCCGCTACGACGACGAGCGCTGTCCCGCCGTCGCGACGCTGGGCCGGGCACCGCGGGCCCCCGGACCGTTCGTCACGGGCGGCGACCAGGGCCCGTACGCCGGGGTCCTGCTCGGCGAGTTCGACGCCCGGTACCGTCCCGGCCCGGCGGCGCCGTTCCCGCTCACCTTCCTCGTCCGGCGCGACGCCGACGAGCGCTTCCTGGAGCTGCATCATCAGGAGCACGCGGTGGACGGCGCGTCGGCCCGCCGGTTCGCCACCCACGTCGCCCGCGTGCATGCCCAACTGGGCGGCCCGGCCGCGGAGCCCGGCGACGTCGAGCTGCTCGACGCGCCCGAGCGCGCGCGGGTGGCGGCCCTCGGTGAGACGCCCGAGCCGCCCGGAGCGCGCGCCCATCTCGACGAGCTCTTCATGGCCCAGGTCGCGCTGCACCCGGAGGCGCCCGCGCTGACCTGCGACGGGCACACGCTGACGTACCGCGAGGTGGACCAGCGGGCCGGCCGGTTCGCCGCGGCGCTGCGGTCGGCGGGCGTACGGCCCGGCGACCGGGTGGGCATCTGCCTCGAGCGTTCGTCGCACCTGGTCGTCACCATGCTCGCGGCGGTCCGGGTGGGCGCCGTCTACGTCCCGATGGACCCCGCCTACCCACGGGCGCGGCTGGAGTACACCGTCCGGGACGCGGGCCTGGTCCTGATCGTCGCGGACGGGAGCGTGCTCGACGGACCCGGCCTCCCGCCGGTCCTGACCACCGCCGACCTGGCGGCGGGGGAGGCGGACGGGCTCGTCGGGCACCGGGACCACGGCGCGCCCGCGTACGTCATCTACACCTCGGGTTCCACCGGGCGTCCGAAGGGCGTGGTGGTCCCGCACGAGAACGTCACGGCGCTGGTCGCGGCCACCCGGGGGAACTTCGGGCTGGGAACGGCCGACGTGTGGACGTTCTTCCACTCCGGCGCGTTCGACTTCTCCGTCTGGGAGATCTGGGCCGCGCTGCTGACCGGCGGCCGGCTGGTCGTCGTGCCGTACTGGACGTCGCGTTCGGTGGAGGACTTCCACGCTCTGCTCGCCCAGGAACGGGTGACCGTCCTGAACCAGACGCCGTCGGCCTTCGCCCAGCTGGTCGCGGAGGACGCGCGGGCCGATCGGCGCCTCGCGGTCCGCCTGGTGATCTTCGGCGGTGAGCCGCTGGACGCGCGGCTGCTGCTGCGGTGGCACGACCGCTACCCCGAGCCGGCGTGCCGTGCGGTGAACATGTTCGGCATCACCGAGACGACGGTGCACGTCACCGAGCACACGGTGACCCGCGGCGACGCGCTGGCCGGGTCACGCTCGGTGGGGCGCGCACTGCCCGGCTGGTCGCTGCGGGTCATCGACGAGCGGGGCCGCTTGCAGCCGATCGGGGCGCCGGGCGAGATCTGCGTCGGCGGACGGGGAGTGGCGGCCGGCTATCTGGGCAAGCCCGCCCTGACGGCGCAGCGCTTCGTTCCCGATCCGTGGTCCGGCGGTCGGATGTACCGCAGCGGCGACCGTGGTCGGCTGCGCGCCGACGGCAGCCTGGAGCATCTGGGGCGGATCGACAGCCAGGTCAAGATCCGGGGTTTCCGGATCGAGCTGGACGAGATCCGGACGGTGCTGCTCGCCGACCCGGCCGTCACCGCGGCGGCCGTCGTGGTCGGTGGCGGCCGTCACGGCGACGCCGCCGAGCAGCGCCTGGACGCCTACGTCGTGCCGCGCGGGGAAGGCGTGGGGGGAGTCCGGGAGCGGGCGGCCCGGATGCTTCCGGAGTACATGGTGCCCGCGACGGTGACGGCGGTGGAGTCCCTGCCGCTGACCGTCAACGGCAAGCTGGACCGCGACCGGCTGCCGGCGCCCGCCGTCGGCCGACCGCCCGCGCCCGCGTCGACGCCTACGGTCGCTGCCGACGGGGGTCTGGCGGGGGCGATGGCCGCCGTCTGGCAGGACGTGCTCGGCGTGCCGGTGGACGGCTCGGACAACTTCTTCGAGCTGGGCGGCAACTCGCTGTACGCGGTCCGCATCGCGTCCCTCATGCGCGAGCGAGGGCTGCCACGGCTGCCGCTGAGGGAGCTGTACCGCCATCCGCGGCTCGATGAGCTGGCGGATCGCCTGGTGACCGCCGAATCCCCCTGACCGTCGGCAGATCGACGCCGAGAAATGTCAGGGTCAATCTCCGGGGCGTCGCTCTTGTAAACTCCGATCGGCATGTGCAAGTCTGGTTTTGCACATCACCAAGGCGGCGCCTGCCGTGATCGGACAGGAGGTGGAACGATGCTCGCGCACCTGACGCACCTGGCCGGATCGCCGTGGATCTACGTTCTCACCGCACTCGTGGTCACGGTCGACGGTATCTTCCCCGCCCTGCCGTCCGACTCGCTGACGATCTGCCTGAGCGCGCTCGCCGTCGCGGGCCAGCCGCACCCGGTCGGCCTGCTGGTGGCAGCCGCCGCCGGCTCGGTAGCGGCCGACTACCTGGCCTACCTGCTGGGCCGTAGCACGCTCGGGCGGCTCCGTCGGCGTCGCACCGGCGCCCTCGGTGCGGCGCTCGCCAGCGCGGAACGCGCGGTGGAGCGGCGTGGCGGCGTGGCGCTGCTGGTCGGCCACTTCCTGCCCGGTGGACGCACGGCCGCCACGCTGGCGGCCGGCTCGGTGGGGTTCCCGCTGCGCCGGTTCCTGCCGGTGAGCGTGCTCGCCGGCGTGCTGTGGTCGCTCTACATGAACGGCCTCGGACGTCTCGGCGGCATGGCCTTCGCCGATCGTCCCCTCATCGGTGCGATTCCGGGCATCGTCCTGGGGGCGGCGATCGCCGTCGTCCTCCAGGTCCGGGCCCGTCGTGCCGCCCGACGCGCCGCCGCCACAGCCGACCCCCCGCGGCTCGGTGTCGGCGCCCGGCGGAAGGTCGAGCGCCGGGAGCCGGTTGCCGTCTGACCTTTCGCCACGACGGCCCGGCGCGCTTCGGCGCGCCGGGCCGTCATCCTGTCCGGGATTCGCCCGGATAGCTGGAATATAGGCCGCCTATCAAGGCCCTTCGCGACAGTGGCGTCGGCGCGGATTCGCCGCGCGGCAGGCCACGATCCGTCCCGACCCCGGGACACGGATCCGATCCGAAGGGTGCCATGCGAATGGAAGACAACAGGCTCAGAAGTGTCGTCGTCCTCGGCGGCGGGACGGCCGGCTGGATGTCGGCCTCCTACCTCGGCCGGGCGCTCGGGCCGCACGTCCGGATCACGGTCGTCGAGGCGCCGTCCATCCCGAGCATCGGCGTGGGCGAGGCGACCGTGCCGAACCTGCACAAGACCTTCTTCGACTTCCTCGGTCTGGCCGAGGAGGACTGGATGCGGGAGTGCAACGCCAGCTTCAAGATGGGGATCAAATTCGTCAACTGGCGTACGCCCGGCGCCGGTTCCCCGAAGCCGCGGCAGCTCAACGGCTACAGCGACCACTTCTACCACCTGTTCGGGATCCTGCCGAACTCGGAGAACCTGCCGCTGTCGCACTACTGGGCGGCGAAGCGATTCGCTGGTGAGACGGACGAGCCGTTCGACTACGCCTGCTACCGCGAGTCGCCCGTGTTGGACGCCAACCTGGCTCCGCGGTTCGCCGACGGGACCAAGTGGACGAACTACGCCTGGCACTTCGACGCCAGCCTCGTCGCGGCGTTCCTACGACGGTTCGCCACCGAGAAGCAGGGTGCGATCCACATCGAGGACGAGATGGTCGACGCGGAGGTCGATCAGCGCGGCCACATCACCTCGCTGCGGCTGAAGTCGGGCCGGACCGTCGACGGCGACCTGTTCGTCGACTGCACCGGCTTCCGCAGCCTGCTGATCAACAAGGTGATGCGCGAGCCGTTCCTGGACATGAGCGACAACCTGCTGAACGACCGGGCGGTCGCCACGGCGGTGCCGCACGACGACGAGGCCGACGGCGTCGAGCCGTTCACCTCCTCGATCGCCATGCCGTCGGGTTGGGCGTGGAAGATTCCGATGCTGGGCCGCTTCGGCACCGGGTACGTCTACTCCAGCCGGTTCGCCGATCAGGACACCGCCACCCGGCAGTTCTGCGAGTTGTGGGGGCTGGACCCGGAGACGCAGCCGCTGAACCACATCAAGTTCCGGGTGGGCCGTAACCGCCGGGCCTGGGTCCGCAACGTGGTCAGCATCGGGCTCTCCTCGTGCTTTCTCGAGCCGCTGGAGTCGACAGGCATCTACTTCATCACCGCCGCGCTCTACCAGTTGGGCAAGTTCTTCCCCGACCGCAACTTCGACCCGGCGCTGCGGGATTCGTTCAACGACGAGATCGAGCACATGTTCGACGACTCGCGCGACTTCCTGCAGGCCCACTTCAGCCTCTCCCCGCGCCGGGACACCCCGTTCTGGCGGGCCTGCAAGGAACTGGTCCTGGCCGACGACATCAAGCGGAAGATCGCTCAGTACCGTGCCGGGCTGGCGATCAACATGCCGATCACCGACGAGTCGACCTACTACGCCAACTTCGAGGCGGAGTTCCGCAACTACTGGACCAACAGTAGTTACTACTGCGTCTTCGCGGGGCTCGACGTGCTTCCGGAGCACCCGCTGCCGGCGCTCACCTACCGCGACGGCGCGATGCAGCGGGCCGAACCCATCTTCGCCGAGATCAAGCGGAAGCAGCGCGAGCTGCTGGACACGCTGCCGAGCACGTACGAGTACCTGCGCCAGTTGCACGGCTGAGCCGCGGTGAGCGGTCCGCGCCGGGTCCGGTTGTTGCCTGGTTAGGCATGTGCTAAGTTTTTTATGCACATGCAGGAGGTCACGTGGAGCCCGCTACGGTGAACGGTGACGAACTCGTCGAAACGCTGGCGACGCTGGCAAACCCGCATCGCATGCGGGTCATAGGGGTGCTCGCGAAGCGGCGCAACTATGTCAGTCAGCTGGCCCGCGAGTTGGGCATCAGCCGGGCGTTGTTGCAGGTCCACCTGCGCAAGCTGGAGGCGGCGGGCCTTGTGGACTCGCAGCTCGAGTTCTCCGAGGACGGCAAGGCGATGAAGTTCTACGAGGTCCGTGACTTCGCGCTGACCCTGACGCCGGAAGCCATCGCGGACGCGGTGCGGACACTCACCAAATGACAGTCGCAGCGGTAAAAGGGGAATGCTGGCATGGACGCATTGGCCTGGCAGGAAGTCATCGGAGCCATCGGGCTCTTCGCCTTGGTGATCACCGTTCTTGCCCTGGTGATCCGCGAGGTCGCCAAGACGCTGCGCGCCAAGGCTGCCATTGCTCGCGACAACGACTATCGCGAGTTGGCGAAGCGTTCCACGGCCGCTGAGGAGGCGGTGGAGGGGAAGCTCACCGGGATCGACACCCGAATGGCCGACCTGGAGAAGCGTCTGGCTGCCATCGAGCACATCCTCAAGGACGTCGAGTAGCGCTCGTGGTGCACGGGCCCGGCGCTCGGAGGCACGACAGAGAAACGCCGTCCTTTCCAAGAGGGGAATTATCTCTGTGTCCATCCAAACTGGAGACGTCCGGAAACCGTTCGCCGAGCGCGTCGCGAGCTGGTCCGTGCGCCATCGATGGCCGGTGCTGGTCGGCTGGCTCGTCCTGGTCGTGGCCACCGTCCTCGGCAGCTCGCTGATCAGCGGCAACGGCGCACCGGCCCATGATCCCGGCGAGTCCGGGGTGGCCCAGCAGGCGCTGCGCGACCAGCCGGAGTACCTGCCCATCCGGGAGAACGTGCTCATTCATCCGAGCGGGCCGGGTGGCTCAGGGTTCGCGTCGGATCCCGAGGCGCGGGCCGCCGCGGCCGACGTGGTCGACGCGCTGCGCGAGATGCCGTCCGCGGTGTCCGACGTCCGGTCACCGCTGGACCCGTCCGCACCCGGACAGGTGTCCGCGGACGGCCGGTCCGGGCTGGTCACCTTCGTCGTCGCCGGGCCCGACGACGCGATGCTCGACAACTACCAGAAGGCGACCGACGCGGTCAGCGCCGTCGCGGCCACGCACACCGGCGTGCGCATCGACCAGGCGGGCGACCGGAGTCTCTCCGCCACGGTGGACGACGCCATCAAGAAGGACTTCAAGACCGCCGAGACCACGTCGCTGCCGCTGACGATCCTGATCCTGCTGGTCGTGTTCGGGTCGCTGATCGCCGCCGGCATCCCGCTGCTGCTCGCCGCGACCACCGTGGCCGCCGCCATGAGCGTGCTGTCGGTGGTCGACCTGGTGGTCCCGATCAACAGCGCCACCTCGTCGATGATCCTGCTGATCGGCGTGGCCGTGAGCGTCGACTACTCGTTGTTCTACCTGCGCCGGGAACGGGAGGAACGGGCCGCCGGCCGGGAGACCGGCGCCGCACTGGAGATCGCCGCCCGCACCTCGGGACGTGTCGTGGTCATCTCCGGGCTGACCGTCATGCTCTGTGTCGGCGGCCTCTGGATGACCGGCCTCGACAACTTCCGCGGCCTCACCATGGGCACGATCACCGTGGTCGGTCTCGCCGTCGTCGGCTCGGTGACCGCGCTGCCCGCCCTGCTGGCCATCCTCGGCCATCGCGTGGACCGGGCGCGGGTGCCGTGGCTCGGCCGCCGGCGCACGGTCGCGCGGGAGTCGCGCTTCTGGACGGCCGTGGCCCGCAACGTCGTGCGCCGCCCGCTGCTCTGGGGCACGGTCGCGGTTCTCGTGCTGGTGGGCCTGATGGTGCCGGCGCTCGACATGCGGCTCCAGGACGCCGGACCGACGAACAGCCTGCCGCGCAGTGTGCCCGCCGTCGACGGCGCGGTCCGGATGCAGGCCGCGTTCCCCGGCGCGGCCGCACCGGAGCAGGTGGTCGTCTGGGGAGCCGACGCCGCAGGCCCGCAGATGACGGCCGCGACCGACGAGCTGCGCCGGCGGATCGGCGCCAGCGGAGGACTGCTGCACGAGCCGGTGTCGGTGATGCGGGTGGGTGAGGCGCTGGTGGTCCGGGTCCCGCTCGACGGCAACGGCACGGACCAACGCTCCAATCAGGCACTGCGCGAACTGCGGCAGGAGGTGCTGCCCGCGACGTTCGGCAAGGTGCCCGGTGCGAAGTTCGCGGTGGCCGGCAAGACGGCGTTCGCGTACGACTTCACCCAGCAGGTACGGCAACGAATGATCTACGTGTTCGCCTTCGTGCTGCTGCTCGCGTTCGTCCTGCTGAGCCTCGCGTTCCGGTCCTGGTGGCTGCCGGTCGCCTCGATCGTGCTCAACCTGCTGTCGATCGGCGCGGCCTACGGCGTGCTCACCTGGGTGTTCCAGGACGGGCACCTGAGCGGCCTGCTGGGCTTCACGGCGTACGGCGGCATCACCGACTGGCTGCCGCTCTTCATCTTCGTGCTGCTGTTCGGGCTGAGCATGGACTACCACATCTTCATCCTCAGCCGGGTCCGTGAGCGCCGGGCGGCCGGTGCTGACGCCCGCACGGCGATCGTGGGCGGTGTCGGTGCGAGCGCCGGCGTGGTGACAAGCGCCGCCGCCATCATGATCGGCGTCTTCTCGGTCTTCGTGACGCTCTCCGCCATCGAGTACAAGATGCTGGGTGTCGGCATGGCGGTGGCGATCCTGATCGACGCGACGGTGGTGCGCGGCGTGCTGTTGCCGGCCGCGCTGGCGCTGCTGGGTGACCGCGCCTGGTCGCGCCGGAGCCTTTCCCGGGAACGGGAGCTGAAGACCGACCAGGCCGAGCCGGAGGTCTACGCGCACGCCCACTGACCCCGGGCACTGAGCCGACCCGCGCCCCCGCGACCACCGTCGCGGGGGCGCGATAGGTTCGGTACCGGAGAAATATAGTCCGCTCCGGACGCTTGGAGAGGTGACTGACACCTCCGCCGGGACGCGGCCGCCGAGCCTGCTGGCCCTCTACGACCCGCAATGGAAACTCGACCCGTACGCGCTGTATCGCGCGATGCGGACCGACGGCGTCGTGGTGTGGGACGAGTGGATGCGGACCTGGCTGGTCCTCGGCTACGCAGAGATCGTTCAGCTCTCCAAGGACGAGCGGCTCACGGGCGCGCGCGTCGAGTCGTTCTACGAGCAGCTGCCGGCCAGCGCGCGTACCGAGATGAAGCCGCTCAAGACGGCGCTCGCCGACATGATGTTGTTCAACGAGCCGCCTCGGCACACCCGGCTGCGGCGGCTCATCAAGCCGGGCCTGACCCCGCGCTTCATCCGCGAGCTGCGGCCACTCGTCCAGGAGATCGCCGACGACCTGCTCGACCAGGTGGTCGGCAGCGGGCGGATGGACGTCATCCGCGACTTCTCGGAACCGCTCACCCGCCGCGTCGTCGGCAGGCTGGCCGGGGTGCCGGACGATGCGCTGCACCTGCTGAGCGACTGGCCCGGCCTGCTGCACGAGTTCTTCACGCAGTCGCGCGGGGCCGTGCCGCGCATCAACGACCTGCGGGCCGTCTTCGACCGGCAGACCGCGGCGCGCCGGGCCGGCACCGCCGACGACCTGTTCAGCCGGATGATCGCGGGACAGCTCGACGAGGCGGACTACACCGACGACGAGGTCTTCGCCAACTTCCTGCTGCTCATCGACGCCGGGCAGGCCACCACCACGCACGTGATCGGCAACGCGGTGCTGGCCCTCATCCAGCAACCGGAGCAGCAGTCGCTGCTGCGTGAACGGCCCGAGCTGGCGAACGGCGCCGCGTACGAGTTCCTGCGTTACGACGGCTCGGTGCAGTTCACCTCCCGGGTGGCGCTCGACGACCTGGAGATCGGCGGCCGGCACATCAGGCGGGGCGACACGGTCACGCTCGTCCTCGGCGCGGGCAACCGAGATCCTGAGCACTACCCCGACCCGGACCGGCTCGACGTGGCCCGCCGCGCGGCCGACCAGCTGTCCTTCGGGCACGGGATCCACTACTGCCTCGGTGCCGCCCTGGCCGTGACCGAAATCGAGATCGGCATCGCTGCCCTGCTGCGCCGGGCCGGCGACCTGCACACCGTCGACGCCGAGCCGGACTGGCTGGAGAGCGTCAACTTCCGGTTCCTGCAGCGGCTGCCGATCACGTTCACCCCCCTCGGCTGACCCGCGACGACGCGAGGAGATCGACATGACAACCGAAGCCGTACCGACCTCGGCGCTGGTGGCCCGGCACGCCGCGACGCGACCCGCCGCGGTGGCGTTGGCCGACGGCGACCGGGAGGTCACCTACGCCGAACTCGACAGCAGCGCCGACCGCCTGGCGGGACTCCTGGTG
The DNA here is from genome assembly GCF_055586805.1 of Micromonospora sp. NPDC049201. Classification (NCBI taxonomy): domain Bacteria; kingdom Bacillati; phylum Actinomycetota; class Actinomycetes; order Micromonosporales; family Micromonosporaceae; genus Micromonospora; species Micromonospora sp. NPDC049201. The sequence continues at coordinate 19,534 of NZ_JBVJHM010000001.1, forward strand.
GAGCAGGGGCTGCGGCCCGGTGACCCGGTCGGTGTGCTCCTGCGCCGCCGCGCGGAACTGGTGATCGCCCTGCTCGCGATCTGGCGGGCCGGCGGGGCCTATCTCCCGCTCGCGCCCGACCATCCGGCGCAGCGCCTCCACGACCTGCTGGCCGGCAGCGGCACCCGGCTCGCCCTGACCGAGGCGGACACGCGGGCGCTCGTGGCGGCCGCCGGTGCCCGCGCCGTCGTGCTCGACGACGCCCTCGCCACGTCCGCGCACCGCCCGGCCGAACCCGCCCTCCGCCCGATCGACCGGGACTCGGCCGCCTACGTCCTCTTCACCTCGGGATCCACCGGCCGACCGAAGGGCGTCGTGATCCCGCATGCCGGGTTCGACAACCAGCTCGCCTGGCGGGTCCGCTGCCACGGGTTCGGCGCCGCCGACCGGGTGCTCTTCAAGACGCCTGTCACCTTCGACGCGGCGGGCTGGGAGATCTTCGCGGCCCTGCGCGCCGGAGGCACGGTGGTGGTGGCGCCCGACGGCGCGGAGCGCGACCCGGCGTCGCTCGTGCGCCTGGTCGCCGAGCACGGCGTCACCGTGCTGCAGGTGGTGCCGTCCCTGCTGCGCGCGCTCGTGCACGAGACGGGCTGGGACCGCTGCACCGGGCTGCGGCTGCTGTCCAGCGGCGGTGAGCAGCTGACGGCCGAGCTGGTGCAGGACTTCCTGGCGGAGGTCGAGGACCACACCGGGTCGGTCACCGTCTGGAACACGTACGGCCCGACGGAATGCTCGATCGAAGCCGTGGCGCAGGAGGTGGACCCGCTGCAACTGTCCGGGCCGGTGGCGATCGGCCGGTCCATCGAGGGCATCCGCACCGTCCTGGACGGCGACGAGGGCGAGCTGCTCCTCGGTGGCGTCGGCCTGGCTCACGGATACCTCAACGACCCGGCGCTGACCGCCGAGCGCTTCGTGCCCGACCCCGCCGGCGACGGCGCCCGGCTCTACCGCACCGGTGACCGGGTGCGCCGCCGCGCGGACGGCGCTCTCGAGTTCACCGGTCGCCTCGACGACCAGCTCAAGATCAACGGCGTGCGGATCGAACCCGGCGAGGTCGAGGCCGCGATGCTGGACCACCCAGCGGTACGGGCGGCGGCGGTTTCGGCGTATCGGGCGCCGAGTGGCGCGATGCGGCTCGCGGCCTACCCGGTCGCCGCGCCCGGAGCCGACCTGACGACGCTGGCGGGCTTCCTGGCGACGCGGCTGCCCGCCACCCACCTGCCGGCCGCGATCGTGCCGATGGACGCCCTGCCGAGCACGTCGAGCGGCAAGGTCGACCGCAGGGCACTGCCCCCACCCGGCGCCGGGTCCGAGGAGACCTCCGACGCGCCCGCGTCGCCGGAGGAGTCGCGGATCGCCGGCCTGTGGCGCGAGGTGCTGGGCGTCGACCGGGTCGGGCGCGACGACGACTTCTTCCGGCTGGGCGGCTCCTCACTTCAACTGGTGCAACTGGCCAACCGCCTGCGCTCGGCGTACGGCCGCACGATCGCGCTGGACGCGTTGCTGTCGCCGGCGACCGTGACCCGGCACGCCGAGCTGGTCGAGGCCGCCCGCCACGACCACCACCGGATCGAGCGGGCGCCGCGCGAGGGCGGTCTGCCGCTCTCGGCCGGCCAGCAGCGGATCTGGCTGCTGGACCGCCTCGACCCGGGCAGCCGGGAGTGGGTCTCGGGCGTCTTCCTGACGGTCCCGCCCGGTGTACCCGAGTCGGCGGTGCGGCAGGCGCTCGACGCGCTGGCCGCCCGGCACGAGTCGCTGCGCACCCGGTACGCCGTCGTCGACGGCGAGCCGAAGCAGTACGTACAGGAGCCGCGCCCGGTCCCGCTGCGGACCGTCGCGGTGCCCCGCGCGGAGCTCGGGGACGTTCTCGCCGATGCCACCGGTGCGGGCTTCGACCTGGAACGTGGCCACCTCGTGCGGGCGCTGCTGCACACCGACCCGCAGACCGTCCCGGACGGCTCACGGACCCTCGTGCTGCTCGTGCACCACATCGCGAGCGACGGCTGGTCGTCCGCGATCCTGACCCGCGAGTTCGACGAGCTGCTGGCCGGCCGCGGCGCGGACCTGCCCGAGCCGCCGATCCAGTACGCCGACTTCGCCGCCTGGGAACGCGCCGCCGCCGACGCGCCGGCCCGCCGCGCGGACCTGGACCACTGGCGCGCGGACCTGGCCGGGGCCGCGGCCACCGAGCTGCGCACCGACCGGCTCCGCCCGGCCGTCCGCGACAGCGCCGGCGCCGTCGTCCCGTTCGCGATCCCTGAGCCGCTCGCCCGGTCGATGACCGAGCTGGGCCGCGACAGCGACGCCACGGCGTTCATGACCATGCTGACCGCCTTCGCCGTGCTGCTGGCCCGCTACACCGGCCAGTGGGACGTCGTGGTGGGCGCACCGGTCGCCGGCCGCAGCCGGCCGGAGACCGAGAACGTGGTCGGGTTCTTCCTCAACAGCGTGGTGCTGCGCTGCCGGCTCGACGGCGCGATGACGGTCGCCGAGGCGCTGGAGCGGGTGCGGGACGTCTGCAAGCAGGCGCTCTCGCACCAGAGCCTGCCCTTCGACGAACTGGTCGCCGATCTCGCGCCGCCGCGCGACTCGTCCCGGACCCCGCTGTACCAGGTGGCGTTCGACTTCCACGGCGCCGAACTCTCGGGCGCCCCCGAGGACGAGGCGGACCTGGACACGCTGGTGCACGCCTCCCGGGTCGCCAAGACCGACCTCACGCTCTACGTCCGGCCGCAGCCGGACGGCGCGATGGTCGGCCTGCTGGAGTACGCCACGTCGCTGTTCGAGCGGGCAACGATCGAGCGGATGGCCGGGCACCTGACCGAGCTGGTGTCCGCGATCTGCGCGCACCCCGCCGGTCGCCTGTCGGAGCTGGACTTCCTGCCGGCCGGCGAGCGGGAACTGCTGAGCGGGTACCGGTCGGTCCCGGCGCGGACCGGCGACGCCACGGTGCTCGACGGCTTCGAGCGGCAGGCGGCGGCCACGCCCCGGGCCGTCGCGGTCGTCACCGACCAGGATGAGCTGACGTACGCGGAGCTGGACGCGGCCGCCAACCGGTTCGCGCACCACCTGCGGTCTGCGGGGGCCGGGCCGGAGTCCACAGTGGGTGTCCTGCTCGACCGCGGGCCGGCGCTGCCGGTGGCGCTGCTGGGGATCTGGAAGGCCGGCGCGGCGTACCTGCCGCTCGACCCGCAGACGCCGGCGGCCCGGGCCGGGCTGGTGCTCGCCGACGCGGGCGCCCGGCTGCTGGTCACCGCGCAGTCCCACCTGGACCGGCTCGGCGACGGCGTGCACGACGTCGCCGTGGTCGCGGTGGACCGGGACGCCGCCGTGATCGACGCCGCCGACGCGCGGCGCCCGGAGCGGGACACGGCTGTCGAGGCGCTCGCCTACGTCATCTACACCTCCGGGTCGACCGGTTCGCCCAAGGGGGTCCAGGTCACCCACTCCGGCCTGGCCGGGCACGTCAACTGGGCGGTGCAGGACCTCGCGTCCCGCGGCACGGGCGGCGCGCCGGTGTTCCTCTCGGTCGCCTTCGACCTGGTGGTGCCGAACCTGTGGGCGCCGCTGCTGGCCGGGCAGGCCGTCCGGCTGCTGCCGCCGGACCTCGACCTGACCGAGCTGGGCGGCCGGCTGCTGGCCGCGGGGGCGTTCTCCTTCATCAAGCTGACCCCTGGGTACCTCGACATCCTCCGCCACCAGCTCGACGCCGGGCAGATGTCGGCGCTGGCCGCGACGATCGTGGTCGCCGGCGAGGAGTTGCCGGCCCCGCTCGCCGACGCGTGGGCCGCCGCGCTGGGCCCGGAGAATCTGGTCAACGAGTACGGCCCGACCGAGACGACCGTCGGCGCCAGCATCCATCCGGTGACCGCGCCCGTGCGCGGTGAACGCGTGCCGATCGGCCGCCCGCTCCCCGGCGTCACCCTGCACGTGCTCGACGACCGGCTGGCGCCGCAGCCGATCGGGGTGGTCGGTGAGCTGCACGTCGGCGGCACCGGTGTGGCCCGCGGCTATGCCGGGCGACCGGCGGCGACCGCCGAGCGGTTCCTGCCGGACCCGTCCGGGCCGCCCGGCTCGCGGATCTACCGCACCGGCGACCTGGTCCGGTTGCTGCCCGGCGGCACGATCGAGTTCCTCGGCCGGCGGGACGAGCAGGTCAAGGTGCGCGGGTACCGGATCGAACCGGGCGAGGTGGCCGCGGTGCTGCGCGATCACCCGGCGGTACGGACCGCTGCCGTCGTGGTGAACGGCACGGGCGAGGCCGCCGCGCTCGTCGCGTACGTCGTCCCGACCGATCCCACGACCGCTCCGGCGGACCTCGCGGCCTTCTGCGCCGAGCGGTTGCCGGCCTACCTCGTGCCCGCCGCCTTCGTGCCGCTGGCCGGGCTGCCGCTGACCGCCAACGGCAAGCTGGACCGCGGCGCGCTGCCGCCGGCGACCGCGCCGGCCGAGGCGGCACCGAGCGCCTCGGTCAGCGGCGTCGTGCAGGAGCGCATCGCCGAGATCTTCGCCGAGCACCTCGGCGTGCCGGTCGACGCCGGCACCCACTTCTTCGCCGCGGGCGGCAACTCGATCCTCGCGATCCGGGTCATCGCCGCGATCCAGGCGGCGTTCGACGTTCCCCTGTCGATGCGCACGATCTTCGACGGGGACACGGTCGCCGAGATCGCCGCGGCGGTCGAGCAGGCCGTCACCGCGGAGATCGCCGGCATGTCCGATGAGGAGGTCGTGGCCAGCAGTTCCGACGCGTAACCGGACCGTACCCCAGCAAAGAAAGGCTTCTGATGTCCGAGAACACCTATCAGCCGGCGATCCTCGCGTTCCTGCGGGAGCAGTTCCCCGACGCCGTGGACGACGGCCCGATCACCGAGACCACTCCGCTGATGACGTCCGGGGTGCTCGACTCGCTGCGGATCGCGGTACTCATGACCTTCATCCGGGACCGTCTCGGCCTGCTGGTGCCGCTCGAGAAGATCGACGCCGCGAACTTCGCGGACGTACGCTCGATCGCCGCGCTGCTCGACGAGGCCGACCCCGTTCCGGCGACGGGAGGCCGGCGGTGACCGCCGACTACGACGTCGTGGTCGTCGGCGGCGGGCCCGCGGGCTCCACGATGGCCTCCTACCTGGCTCAGGCCGGCATCTCGGTCGCCGTCATCGAGGGCGCCGTCTTCCCGCGCGAGCACGTCGGTGAGTCGCTCGTCCCCGCCACCACGCCGGTGCTCGTCGAGATCGGCGCGATCGGCCGGATCGACGAGGCGGACTTCCCGAAGAAGTACGGCGCCTCGTGGACGTCGGGGCTCTCGGGATACATCCCGTTGCTCGGACACGACGGGCTCAGCCACGGCTGGACCGCCGACGTCCAGTTCGTCGAGCGCAACCAGCCGGGCGTGGACCGCGACTACACGTTCCACGTCGACCGGGGGCGGTTCGACGCCATTCTGCTCAAGCACGCGCAGGAGAGCGGCGCGACCGTCTTCAACGGCATCCGGGTACACCGGGTGAACTTCGACGACCCGGAGCTGGTCTCGGTCGAGTGCAGCGCCGGCCCGCGCCGGTTGACGTACACCGCCCGGATGGTGGTCGACGCGTCGGGCCGGCAGACGATGCTCGGCCGGCAGCTACGCACGAAGGTCGCGGATCCGGTCTTCGACCAGTACGCCGTACACAGCTGGTTCGAAGGGCTGGACCGCCGGGCCCTCGCGCCCACCGAGGCGCAGGCGGACCACATCTTCGTGCACTTCCTCCAGGTCAAGGACAGCTGGGTCTGGCAGATCCCGATCACCGACAAGGTCACCAGCGTCGGCGTGGTCAGCCAGAAGAGTCGCTTCCGCGAGTTCGGCGGCGACCAGGACGGCTTCTTCTGGGACATGGTGGCCAGCCGGCCCGACCTGCACGACGCGCTCAAGAACGCGCAGCAGGTCCGGCCGTTCAAGACCGAGGGCGACTACAGCTACTCCATGAAGCAGATCTGCGGCGACCGTTACGTGCTGGTCGGCGACGCCGCCCGGTTCGTCGACCCGATCTTCTCCAGCGGCGTCAGCGTGGCGCTGAACAGCGCCCGCATCGCGGCGCAGGACATCATCGCCGCGCACCAGGCGGGTGACTTCGGCAAGGAGCGTTTCGCCACGTACGAGAACAAGCTGCGCCGCGCCGTGAAGTACTGGTACGAGTTCATCTCCATCTACTACCGGCTGAACGTGCTCTTCACCGCGTTCGTCCAGGACCCGCGCTACCGCCTCGACGTGCTGAAGATGCTGCAGGGCGATGTCTACGACGGCGAGGAGCCCAAGGCGCTGGCCGCCATGCGCGAGGTGCTGGCCACGGTGGAGGGCAACCCCGACCACCTGTGGCACAAGTACCTCGGCACGCTGAAGGCGCCGACCGCGGCGCCGAGCTTCTGACCCACGGAGAGGGCCGGGCCGGGATTCGTTCCCGACCCGGCCCTTTTCGGTGCGTAGGCCGCGCGGATCAGGCGGCGAGTCGCGTCGCCAGGTGATCGGCGATCCCCGAGATGCTCGGCTTCTGCCAGAGCAGGGCGGTCGGCAGCGGCTGACCGAACCGCTTCTCCAGGCGACGCCGGATGACGATGGTCATCACCGAGTCGAGCCCCTGTTCCACGAGTGAGCGCCGGGGGTCGAGCGAGTCCACCGGCATCCGCATCTCGGCGGCGATGTCGCTGCTCACCTCGCCCAGGAGACGCTCGCGCAGCTCACCGGCGTCGAGACCGGCGAGACCGAGGTCCTCCTCCGCGGCCGGTCCGGCCGCCTCGGCGACGGCCACCTCGCTCAGCAGCGCGATCGGCTCGGTCACCTCCGCGCCCGGCAGCATCCGCAGGACCGGGTAGTGGCCCGGGCCGCGCTGCTGCGCGTAGTCCCACGCGGCGAACGCCTCGGCGGGAGAGACGGGCGTGGTGCCGCGGGACCGCAACTCCTGGTCGACGGTCTCGTTGACGGCCATGCCCTGGCCACGCCACGACGTCCAGCCGAAGCTGATCACGTCGCCGCGGTGGGTGGCGAGCGCGTCCAGGAACGCGTTGGCGGCCCCGTACGACGCCTGGCCCGGCAGGCCGAGTAGCTGGCCGCACGACGAGAACAGCACGAAGAAGTCGAGACTGCCCGGCGGGAACGTCAGGTGCAGCGCCCAGGCGCCGTCCACCTTGGGGTGCAGCACGGTGCGCAGCGACGGCTCGTCGACCGCGTGCGCCATGCGGTTGTCGAGGACGCCCGCGGCGTGCACGACGCCGCAGATCGGAGGCATGCCGAGCGCGTCGGGGGCGAGGGCCCGCGCCACCGCGGCGGCGTCGGCGACGTCCAGGCCGATCACCTTGACGGTGACACCAGACCCTTCCAGTTCGCGGACGCCGCGAATCCGCCGCGCCGTCTCGGTGTCCTTCGTCGTGTCCCAGTCGGCCCGGGCGGGCAACCCGGTTCGTCCCGCCAGCACGATGCGCCGTGCGCCCCGCTCGGCCAGCCACCGGGCGACGTCCAGGCCGAGCACACCGAGGCCGCCGGTGACCAGGTAGGTGCCGTCGGCACGGCAGGCGAGCGGCCCGCCCGCCGGCTCGCGGTCCGTGCGCACCAGGCGGGCGGCCCGCGCGACACCGTCGCGTACGGTCACGACGTCCTCGCGCCGCCTTCCGCGCAGCACGGCGAGCAGCGTGGTGATCTCCGCGGCGGGGTCGCCGGCGGGCAGGTCGACGATGCCGGCCCACTGCTCCCCGTACTCGCCGGCGAGCACCCGGCCGAGCCCCCACGCCGGCGACTGGGCCAGCGCGGCCGGCGACTCGCTCTCCAGCACCCCGGTGGTGAGGCACCGGACGCGCCGGTCCCGCGCCAGCAGCCGCTGGGCGGTGCCGAGCAGGTCCCACGTGGCGCGGGCCGCCTCGTTCGGCAGATCGGCGCCGGCGCCCGGGACGGGACCGGCCACCAGGACCACGTCCGCCGACTCGCCGCCCGGCAGCACGGCGTCCTCCGGCGCCGAGTCGGCGACGTCGACCGTGACGCCTGCCGCGCGCAGCGCGCCGGCCAGTGCGCCGGTGCGATCCGGGTCGCCGACCAGCACCAGGGCGGGAACGGGGCCGGTGTCCTCGTCCGCCGTGAGCTCGCGCCAGCGCAGCTCGTGGACCAGCTCCCCGGGCGCGGCGGTGGCCAGCGTGTCGTCGTCGACGGCGGCGTAGGCGAGCCCGGTGATCTCGGCGCGACCGTCCGTGCCCGCGCCCTTGACGCGCACGTCGAGGCGGTTCGGCGCGGACGGATCGCGCACCACGTGGATGTCGGCGACGGCCGGCGGCGTGCCCGTCACCCGGACCCGGTCGACGCCGGCCACCATGCGCAGCACGGGCTCGCCGGGCAGTGCGGTCGGCGCGACGGAGAACGCCGCGTCGAGCACCCCGGCCCACGAACTCGTGTCGCCGACGGTGACCCGGGCCCGCAGCGCGTCGTCGCCGCGTAGCAGCTCCTCGACATCCCAGTCGAAGGCCATCGTCGGCACGCCGACCCCGGCCAGGTACTCCCGCACGCCGCCCGGCGCTGCCGCCCGCCAGCGCGTCCGGGGCAGCGCCGCGGCCACGGCCCCGTCGTCGAGACTGGCGGTCGCCGTCGCGTGCACGAGCCAGACGCCGTCCTCGCCCGGCGACCGGGACACCAGCCGCAGGCCGGATCCGTCCCGGACCACCTGGACCTCGCGGCGTTCCTGAGCCACCAGAGGCAGCCGCAGGGACACCTCGGTCAGCACGGTGTGGTCCGCGCCGCCCGCGCCGAGGAACGTGGTCAGGTAGACGGCCGCCGGCGCGATCTCGACACCGCCGATGGTGTGGCTGCCGGGATAGGGCCGGCTCTCCCGGTCGAGGTCGGTACGCCAGACCTCGATCTCGGACGGACCGGCCACCGTGGACGCGGCGCCCAGCAGCGTGTGCGACGCCGGGTCGTGCGGGCGCCGGCCGCCCGGGCCGGAGACGGCGGTCTCGTGCCAGTGGGGCCGGTGCTGCCACGGGATGCCGGGCAGGTCGGCGTGGCCCCCTGTCGGTTGGAGGCGATCCCAGTCGAGCGCGATGCCGTGGCAGTGCGCCAGGCCGGCCGCGGCCAGCAGGGTGGCCTGCTCGGGCTGGTTGCGCCGCAGGGTGGTGCCGACGAACGCGTCCGGGGCGTCGGTCTCGCCGAGCGTCTCGCGGATCGAGTGGGCCACCACCGGGTGCGCCGAGACCTCCAGGAAGGCCCGGTAGCCGTCCTCGACGGCGGCCCGGACCGCGTCGGTCAGGCGTACGGGCTGACGCAGGTTGGTGGCCCAGTACGCGCCGTCCAGCGTCCCGGCGCCGCGGCTGTCGGTCAGCGCCGTGCTGTACATGGGCAGCCGGGGCTTGCCGGTGTCCAGGTCGTCCGCGGCGGCGGCGAGATCGGCGAGCAACGGATCGGTCTGCGGGCTGTGGAACGCGACGTCCGAGGCGACCCGCCGGACGGTGACGTCATCGGCGCCCCACCGCTCGATCAGCTCCTCGACGGCTTCCGGCGCACCGGACACGACGGTGGAGAACGGTGACGCCGCGATGCCGGCGGCCACGTCGTCGCGTCCGCGCAGGCGTTCCTCGACATCGGCGAACGGCAGGGCGACCATGGCCATCGCGCCCTGACCGGCGATGCGGCGCAGCAGCTTGGAGCGCCGGCAGCTCAGCCGCGCGCCGTCGTCGAGGCTGAGCGCACCGCTGGTGACGGCGGCCGCCAGCTCACCGACCGAGTGGCCGATGACGGCGTCCGGGCGTACCCCGTAGGAACGCCAGACCGCGGCCAGGCCGACCTGGACCGCGAAGATCATCGTCTGGATCCTGTCCACGCTCTCCAGGTCGCCGTCGACCAGGACCTGCCGCGGCGAGAAGCCGATCTCCGCCTGGAAGATCGGCTCCAGCCGGTCGATGACCTCGGCGAAGGCGGTCTCACCGACCAGCAGGTCGCGGCCCATCCCGGCCCACTGCGCGCCGTGGCCCGAGAAGACCATGACCAGGCCGCGTCCCGAATCGTCGCCGGGCGAGCCGAGGACGGCATCCCGGTCCTGCTGGCCCTCGGCGACCAGCCGCAGCCGTTCGACGAGTTCGTCGCGGCCGGTGGCGACGACCGCCGCCCGGTGTCCCAGGTGCGAGCGGCGTACGGCAAGGGTCCGGCCGACCGCGTCGAGCGGGAGCGTCTCGTCCTGGGTGAGCTGGTCGGCGAGCGCCTCCGCGCGCTGCGCCAGCGCCTGTGGCGAACCGGCCGACAGCGGATACAGCCGCGGCCCGGTCGCGTCCGGGGCACCCGGGGCCGGGGCGTCCGTCCGCGCCGCGGCGTCGACCGGCGCCTGCTCCAGCACGACGTGCCCGATCGTGCCCCCGTATCCGAAGCCGGAGACGCCGCACCTGCGCGGCCCGTCATGGTCCGGCCACGGCGTGGGCTCGGTGACCACGCGCAGCCCGGAGCCGCTCCAGTCGATCAGGGGATTGGGCTCGTGGAAGTTGAGGCTCGGCGGCAGCGTCCCGTGGTGCAGCGCCAACGTCGCCTTGATCAGGCTGGCGATGCCCGCGCCGGCCTCCAGGTGGCCGATGTTGGGTTTGACCGAGCCGATCAGGCAGGGCTGCCCGGCCGGCCGGCCGCTGCCGTAGACGGCGCTCATCGCGCCCGCCTCCAGCGGGTCGCCCAGCCGGGTGCCGGTGCCGTGGGCCTCGACGTAGTCGACCGACGCGGGGTCCACTCCGGCGCGGCGGCACGCCTCGGCCAGCAGCCTGCGCTGGGCGTCGCCGTTGGGCGCCATGATTCCGCCGGTGCGGCCGTCCTGGTGGACCGCGCTGCCCCGGATCACCGCGAGGATCCGGTCGCCGTCGCGTTCCGCGTCGTCGAGCCGCTTGAGGACCAGGACGCCCCCGCCCTCACCCCGTCCGTACCCGTTGGCCTCGGCGTCGAACGGCTTGCAACGCCCGTCCGGCGCGGTCGCGCCGGCGGCCTGCAACGTGAGCGTCAGGCCGGGGGAGACGATCAGGTTGACGCCGCCGACGAGGGCGACCCGGCATTCGTCGTCGCGCAGCGCCTGGGTGGCCAGGTGGGTGGCGACCAGCGAGGCCGAGCACGCGGTGTCCACGGCGACGCTGGGCCCGTGCAGGTCGAGCGCGTACGAGATGCGGTTCGCCGCCGCGCACATGGCGCTGCCGATGCCCGTCCACGCCTCGATTGACGGCAGGTCCTCCAGCATCCGGCGGCCGTAGTCGTCGGAGCCCACGCCGACGAAGACGCCGGTGTCTCCGCCGGCCAGGTCGTGCGGCGGGATGCCGGCGTGTTCCAGCGCCTCCCAGGTCACCTCCAGCAGCAGCCGCTGCTGCGGGTCCATGAGCTCGGCCTCGCGCGGCGACAGCCCGAAGAACGCCGCGTCGAAGACGTCGATGTCACGCAGAAAGCCGCCCGGAACGGCGGCCTGGCGGGCGGCGGTGGCGTGGTCCGGGCCGACGTCCTGGTACACCGCCCAGCGTTCGGTGGGCGGGTCGCCGATGCCGTCCCGGCCGTCGACCAGCAACCGCCAGAAGTCGTCGGCGCTGTGGACGTCGCCAGCGAACCGGCAGCCGGCGCCGATGACGGCGATCGGCGCGATGTCGGATGTCCCCATCAGTGTCTCCTCACTGTTCGAGCCAGGGAGCAGGTTGTTCGATCCGCACCACGGCGCTGGACACCGTCACGCCCGGCCCGACGCCGAGCATGAGCAGGTGATCCCCGGGCTCGAGGGCGCCGGTGGCGAGGAGGTGGTCCAGGGCCACGATCTGGTCGCTGGCGCCCAGGTGGCCGAGGGTGCGGCCGTGGTCCCAGGTGGAGCGGGACATCGCCAGGCCGAGGACGGCCATGCAGCGCTGTTCGACGATCTCCCGGGAGTAGTTCATGTACGCCACCCGCGTCACGTCGCCGATGTCGATGCCCGCCTCGTCGAGCGTCTGGTCGACCACGGCGAGCGTCTGGCGGTGGATGCCGACCAGGGCCGCGGTGCCGGTGCCGTCGGCCAGCACCTCCCGCTTGAAGTCGGCGTTGCGGGCGGCGAAGTCGAGGGACCGCCCGACGGTCGGGCCCGGCGGGAAGAGCGGCTCGTTGCCGCGGTGCATCTTCTCGGCGTCGGGCACGGCGGCGCAGCAGACCGAGAGCAGCCGGGCGAACGAGGGCTCGGTGCTGAGCAGGACCGCGCTCGCCGCGTCACCCGCGACGTACCCGGGCCCCATCCGCCACCTGTCGATCAGCGGGGTGCCGAAGTTGTCCGCCGCCACGAGCAGCGCCGCCCGGCCCCGGGCGGCGCCGTCGCCGAGGAATCCGGCGCCGAGTTGCAGGGCGCCGAACATGCCGTTGCAGCCCTGCCGTACCTCCATCGCGAGCAGGTCGCCGCCGAGCAGGTGCCGCTGTAGGTGGTACTGCGGCTGCCAGCCGTCCGGCCCCTGGTACCAGGAGTCGGCGTAGAGCAGAAGGCTGACGTCGGTGGGGGAGTGCCCGCCGCGCCCGAGCGCCTCGCGGGCGGCGTGCAGCGCCATCTCGGGCGCGGGCACGTCCCCGGCCACGGCGGCACCGGCGAGCTGGTGCAGGCCGACCTCCTCGGCCGGGTACCGCCCGTCGGCGACCGCCTGCTCGATGGGTACGGTCGGGGGTACGTAGGTCCCGAGCCCCTTGATGAAGATGTCCGGCGTTCGCACGACCGCCGCGCTCCTTTCCGTTTGTCCGCGGTGCTCAGGCCGCGTCGCGCAGCGCGCGCACCAGCCGGTCCAGCAGCTGCTCGGCCGCACGCGGACGGAACAGTCCGGGCCGGTGGCCGAGCCGCAGGTGGATCCGCTCGCCCGGCACGACGACGAGCCGTACCGGGTAGTGGGTGTCGTCCACCACCTCGACGCCCGTCAGCCGCGGCTCGTCGAGCGCGGCGTCCCACACGGCGGGGTCGAACGAGTAGTTGACGAAGGTGATCGCGGTGTCGAACAGCTCGCCGCCGAGCGGGCTCTGCCGCTGGATCTCGCCCAGCCCCAGGTGGTGGTGGGCGATCAGGTCGGCCTGCTCGTTCTGGACGCGTTGGAGCAGGGCGCCGGCCGGCTCGCCGGCGCGCAGGCGCACGCGTACCGGCACGGTGTTGGTGAGCAGCCCGACGATGTTCTCGACGCCCGGCAGCCGCGGCGGCCGGCCCGAGACGGAGGCGCCGAACACCACGTCGTCGCGCCCGGTGAGCTGGGACAGTACGGTCGCCCAGGCAGCCTCGACGATCGTGTTCAGCGTGACGCCCAGGCCCTGGGCGCGGTCGGTGAGCGTGGCGCTCAGCGACTCGTCCAGGTCCCGGCGCAACTGGGTCTGCGGGCCGGCGGCCGGCTGCGCGCCCGGCGCGATGAGGGTCGCCGCGGTCAGGCCCTCCAGCGCCGCGCGCCACGCCCGGCGCGAGGCCTCCCCGTCGGTGCCCGCGAGGTGGCGCAGATAGTCCCGGTACGGCGTGACCGGGCCGAGCGTTCCCCCGGCGTACGCGGTGAACAGCTCCCGCACCAGGATCGCGGTCGACCAGCCGTCCCACAGCACGTGGTGGGCGGTGAGCGTGAGCAGGTGCCGGTCGCCGAGCCGGATCAGGTGCAGGCGCAGCAGCGGCGGGCGGGTCAGGTCGAAGCCGCGTTCCCGGTCCGCCGCGGCCAGCCGGTCCGCCTCGGCCTCCGGGTCGGCTGCCTCGGACAGGTCGGTGTGGGCCCAGCCCGCCTCGCGTACGCCGGTGATGACCTGGACCGGCCCGGCGAAGCCGTCGTCGTAGCGGAACACCGCCCGCAGGTTCTCGTGGCGTTCCAGCAGCGCGTCCGCGGCCGATCGCAGCCGGTCGGGGTCGACCCGCCCGGTCAGGTGGAAGCGGACCTGGGAGGTGTAGGCGTCCCGGCCGCCCCGGGCCACCAGATGCTGGAAGAGCAGGCCCTCCTGTAGCGGCGAGACCGGCAGGACCGCCGTCATCCCCGGATACTCCTCGGCCAGCGCCGCCCGCCGGGTGGCGTCCAGCCAGGGCAGCTCAGGCTCCGCCTGACCGGCCGGAGCCTCGGGTTCCGGGGCGGTCCGCCGCACGGCCTGGGCGAGGCGTGCCACGGTGGCGTGCTGGAAGACGTCGCGGGCACTGAACTCCAGGCCGCGTTCCGCCGCGTTGGCCACCAGCGGGAAGACGCGGATGCTGTCGCCGCCGAGCTCGAAGAAGGAGTCGTCGACGCCGACCTCGCGCTGCCCGAGCGCCTCGGCGAACAGCTCGCACAGCACACCCTCGACCGAGGTGGGGTCCGGCCGGTCGCCGCCGCCCGCCTGGAACACCGGCGCCGCGAGCGCCCTGCGGTCCACTTTGCCGTGCGGAGTCACCGGCAACTCGTCCAACAGGACCACCGCGGCCGGGACCATGTGCTCCGGCAGTCGGTCACCGGCGAAGCGGCGCAGTTGCGCGCCGGTCACCTGCGCGCCGTCGGCCGACCGGGCGTAGCCGACAAGCATCCGGTGCCCCGGCTGGTCCTCGCGGAGCACGACCACCGCCGCGGCAACGGCGGGATGAGCCGCCAGCGCCGCCTCGACCTCGCCCAGCTCCACGCGGAAACCACGAATCTTCACCTGGTTGTCGGTACGCCCGGAGAACTCCAGCATGTCGTCGGCGCGTCGGCGCACCACGTCCCCGGTGCGGTACAGCCGCGATCCCGCCGGCCCGTACGGGTTGGGCACGAAGCGCTCGGCGGTCAGCATCGGCCGGCCGAGATAGCCGCGCGCCAGTCCGGCCCCGCCCAGGAAGAGCTCGCCCGCGACACCCGGCGCGGTGAGGGTGAGCTGCGAGTCGAGGACCAGTGCCTGGGTGCCCCGAATCGGGTGACCGATCGGCGCGGGCGTCTCCACCGTGTCGAGCGGCGGGCTGACGGTGCTGGCCACGGCGGCCTCGGTCACGCCGTACACGTTGGCCATGCGGCGGCCGGCGGCCCAGCGGCGTACCAGATCGTCACCGGGTGTCTCGCCACCGGTGATCAGTGAGATGAGTTCGGGCAGGTCGTCACCGCGTAGCTGGGCCAGCATCACCGGCGGGATCGCGGCATGGGTGATCCGCTGTCGCCGCAGCAGGCCGACGAGCGACTCGGCGCCGGCGGCCTCGTCGGGCTGCGGCAGCACCAGCCGTCCGCCGCGCACGAGCACCGGCCAGATGTCCCCGGTGGCGACGTCGAAGCTGGGCGACGCGAACTGCAACGAGCGGCTGCCGGCGTCGAAGCCGAACCGGTCGGCGTGGTCGAGGACGAAGTTCAGCATGGCCCGACGCGACACGACCACCCCCTTGGGCGTGCCCGTCGATCCGGAGGTGTAGATGACGTACGCCGGATGGTCGGCCTCCGCGCCCGCCGGCGCGGCGTCCCCGGCGAACGCCTCGGCCTCGCTGAGCAGGATCGGCTCCGCGCCGTCCGGCACCGAGCCGGCCGTCTTCTCGGTGACCAGCACATACCGCGGACGAAGATCCTCGAGCATGAACCGGATCCGGCCCTCGGGATAGGCGACGTCGATCGGGGCGTAGGCCGCGCCGCTCCGCAGCACGCCCAACATGGCGACGATCAGCCCGGGGGAGCGGGGAATCGCCAGCGCGACGAAGTCCTCCGGTCCGACCGCCCGGGCCGCGAGGCAGCGGGCCACGGCCGCGGCCCGCGCCGCCAGGTCGGTGTAGGTCACCTCTTCGTCGCCGTGCACCAACGCGACCGCGTCGGGCGTGGCGGACGCCTGCCGCGCCACCAGCTTCTCGACGGTGACCCGGCCGCTCGGGTCGGAGCGTTCCGGTGCCTGGGAGGCGGCCAGCACGGCCGCGCGCTCGTCCGGCGTCAGCACCTCGAGCCGGCCGACCGCCGTGTCCGGAGTGGTCAGGACGGCCCGGATGAAGGCGAGCGCCCGGTCCTTGTGCGCGAGCAGTCCCTGCTCGTCGTGGTGCTCGGGGTTCGCCTCGAACATCAGCGGCATCGGGCCGCCGGGCGTACCGGAAATGGAGATCGAATAGTCGACGATCGGGCCGGACGCCAGATTGTGGAACGTCGCGGACGCCGCGCCGAAGCGGAGCTGCTGCTCGTAGGGCATGAAGTTGACCATCGGGCCGAGGAAGGGGTTGGCGCTGCCGGTGAGACCCAGCGCCCGGCGGAGATCCTCGGCGCGGTAGCGCTCGTGTCGGAGCGCGCCGCCCACCTCGGCCGCCATCGCCGGGATCAGCTCGGTCAGGCTCTTCGCGGGGTCGACGTCGATGCGCAGCGCCACGGAGTTGGTGGCCATCCCCGGCACCAGGCGCGCCGCCGCGGTTCGCCGCCCGGCCACCGGCAGGCCCAGGATCACGTCCCGGCGGTCGGTGACGCGATGCACGTACCCGGCGATGGCGGTCAGCAGGACCACCTGCCAGGTCGTGCCGTTGCGGCGGGCCACCTCGGCGAGCGCCGCGACGTCCCCGTCGCCCAGCCGGTCGGGGCTGCTCAGCCGCAGCGGCCGCTCGGGAGCGGCTGGTCGCCCGGGCATCCGCATCACCTCCGGCTGATCACCGAGGCGGCCCGCCCAGTAGTCGCGGTCGCGGGCGAACGCCGCCGAGGCGCGGTACGCGCGGTCCTGCCCGACCAGCAGCTCGATCGACCCCAGCGGCGGGCCGGACGCCTCGGCCTGCCGCTCGGGTCCCGCGGCGAGGGCGGTGTACACCTCGGCCAGCCGCCGCCCGAGCAGGAGCACGCCGTAGCCGTCGATGACGGCGTGATGCAGGCGGTAGTAGAACCAGTGACGGTCGTCGGCAAGCGTGAGCAGCGCGGCCGAGACGAGCCCGCCCGCCGCCGGCTGGACCGCCCGGGTGAGATCGGCGGTAGCCCAGCGACGCGCCTCGGCGGCCGGGTCCGCGGCCCCGCTCAGGTCGTGGCATTCCAGTTCGGACAGCGGCTCGCTCGCGATGATCTGCAGCAGGTCGCCGTCGTCCTCGACGATCGCGGCCGTACGCACCGCGTCGGCCTCGCCGGCAACCTGCCGCCAGGCGTGCCGCATCAGCCCGGCGTCGACAGGCCCGACGATGTCCAGGTATTCGGCACAGTTCATCTGCTGGCCCGTCGGGTCCAGCCGGTGGGCGAACCAGACGCCCTGCTGCGCCGCGGAGAGCGGGATCCGGTGGGACAGCTGGTCAGTCATGGCGCACCTCGGTTCCGGCCGTCCGGTACCCGCCGTCCAGGAAGATCAGGGGTGGGTCGTCACGGTCGGCGACGTCACACTCGAGCACATCGGCGACGAGCAGGTCGTGGTCGCCGACCGGGTGGATCTGAGCGATCCGGCACTGGAACCAGGCCACGCAGCCGGGTACCAGCGGGGCCGGCTCGGCCGTCGTCAACGGCGGCAGGTGCGACGGGAGGACGCCCCGCTCACGGGCCGCGAAATGCTGCGCGTACTCGTGCTGGCTCTCGCAGAGGACGCTGATCCCGAGCAGGTCACCGGGCTCGATCAGGGCCCGCATCCGGCCGTACGCGGTTACCGAGAGGCCGACCAGCGGCGGTTCGAGCGACAGGGTCAGGAAGGAGTTGGCGGTCAGGGCATGCGAGTCCGCGCCGTGGCGGACGGCGGCGACCGTGACGCCGGTCGCGAACCGCCTGGCGCTACGCCGCAGGGACGATCCGATGCGTTGGTCGTGCAGGTTCGCGGTCATCACGACCCCCAGCTCAGCTGGACATCGCGACGAGGACCCGCCGCTTGCCGGTGAACGGGCGGCGGCCGTGCCCGACCAGCACGTTGTCGATGAGCAGGACGTCGCCGGCGTGCCAGTCGACGTCGACGGCCAACTCCAGGCCACGGTCGCGGATCTGCTCGACGTACGTGTCCGGGATCGGCGAACCGTCGGCGAAGGTGACCGACTGCGGCAGCTCGTCGGCCGGGATCACCTTCGCCAGCGCCGCGGCGGTCTCCGAGCCGAGGCCGGCCGCGTGCCACTGGTCGGCCTGGTTGAACCAGACGCGCGTGCCCGTGATCGGGTGCTCCGTGGTGGCCGGCCGGCGCTGGATCACCCGCAGGGAGCCGTCCCTGCGCCACTCCCACTCCGCCTCGGAGTCGCCGAGGAAGCCCTCGATGGCGTCGCGGTCGTCGGTCTCGAAGGTGTCCTGCCAGCTCTTGCCGAGACCGCGGCCGCTGTGCAGGTTCTGCGTGTACCGGACCCCGCCGGCGAAGGCGTCGCGTACGTCGTCGTCGAGCGACTCGAGCCAGCGCTCGCCGTCGACCACCGGAGTGGCGCCGCCGGTCTCGGGAGCCGTCTCGCAGAAGAAGAGGAGCCGGGAGGGCCAGGCGTGCCCGTACGACAGCTCGTTGTGCATCGAGATGGTGAATTCCGGCGGGTACTCGGTCGAGGTGTAGACGTTCTGGCCCACCTTCGTGCGCGGCGAGTTGCCGTGGACGTAGGCGAGCCGGTCCGGCAGGAGCTCGTCGAGCACGCCGGGCAGCTCGTCCGGTGTGGCCTGGAAACCGCGGAACACCACGGCCTTCTCGCGAGCCAGCAGACCGGTGAGATCGGGTTCTCCCCGCACGTAGTCGATCAGGGCGCGGGGCGCGGCCTCGCAGCCGACGTCGTGCGGGGAGATCTCCAGCGGAGTCCAGGTGCTGTCGACGGCCATCTGCGGGTCCTTCCAGGCGAGTCGGTCAATGCCGACCCTCTGCCGCAGGCCTATATTTCGTCGGTATCCGGCCTATTGGCCCGCCGGGCTGTCCGCGCTCTGCTTGCCGGTCAGGATCGCCTGGTACGTGTACTGCATGGCCGCTCCCGGCTGGACACCCAGTTCGTCGTCGAGGCACTGGCGTCCCTCGTGGAACACGGCGAACGCGTCGGCCTGCCGGTCGGACTGGTAGTGCGCCAGCATCAGCTGGGCCCTCAGCCGTTCCCGCAGCGGATACTGCCGCACCAGGCCGAGCAGTTCGGCGGTGACCTCTTCGTGGCGGTGGTTGGCCAGGTCGGCGTCGATCCGGTTCTCCAGAACGGTGAGCCGGGCCTCCTCCATGGCCGGGCGCTCCCGGTCGGAGAGCTGCTCCGTGACGTCGGTCATCGCCGGCCCGCGCCACAGGTCCAGCGCCTGGCGCAGCATCTCGCCCGCCTCCTGTGGCCGGTCCTGCCGCAGCGCGGCGGTGCCCTTCGCCGACAGGTCGGTGAACTCCTCGTAGTCGAAGCGGGTGCCCGGCATGTGCAGCGTGTAGCTGGCCCCCCGCCGCACGATCTGGATGGAGTCGCGCAGCAGGCGTCGCAGCCGGGACGCGTAGGTGTAGATCTGGGCCTGGAACGTCTCGGGCGGGTCCGCGCCCCACAGCAGCTCGCCGATCTGATGGTCGGAAAGTGCCCGCCCGCGGGACAGCATGAGCGCGGCCATCAGGGTGCGCTGCTTCATGCCGTGGAGCGGTACCTCGTCATCGTCGGTCCAGAGGCCGACCGGTCCTAGGATGCGGAACTGCATCGTCTGCCCTTTCGTTCGACCCCGCGACGCGGGCGCTTGGTGGAGGCAGTTCCTGAGCGGACGGCGCTCGTCGCCGCCGGCGAACCGGCGAGGGCGGCGCGACCGTCCGGCGCGCTCCGCCCCGGCCTGGACCGGGGCGGCGGCGCGGCTATCGCGCGAGGAGAGGGGCCGGACGAGGTGCGCCCGCGGGGAGTTCCCAACGTGGGCGTGAGGAGCCGACTGTCCGGACAAGAATTCAAATGCACGACGTCCCCCGTTGACTGCCGTGGTAGGTCACGAGCCGGACGGACAGGGCATCTCCGGAGCAGATCTTTAAGGCGCTCCGCAGAACGATCCGCCGTCGACCGCAACCACAAACAGGTGTCTTGTCTGCCTGCGATCTACCAGTCAATCACCGCTTACACGGAAGGTACACATCGCCGCGCCGAAGAGGCAATCCGAGCGGAGGATTGCGTCCGGCGCCGATCGCGTGCACTTGGCAGGCTCCCGCGATCTGTGTTAGTTGGCCAGGGCCGCGCCCGCCGCCGATCAACGGGCTATTGGTGGTCCTGATACAAAGACCGCGACCTGCTGGCCGAACGGTTCCGGCGCAGGTCACGGTCATCCGATCACCACCGACCCCAGGGGTGGGCCGAGCCGGGCGGATTCCGGCGGCGATGCGGCTCCATCGTTCCGGGACGCTCCGTCATCGCAGGGTTACGACAGCGTTTCCGGAGGCAAGTTATGTCGCATTTATGGCGATCGTCGCCCCCGCTGCGTAGTCGTCAATCAGCAGACGTCGAAATTTACTTATCCGTCACGACGGATAATTCGGACAGGGTGTCGAGCCGCCGCGCCCACCTCGGAAGACGCGGCGGCAAGGCGGTGGAGCGTGCGCAATGATCTGACTTTCACCATGATCGCGGCGATGACGAAAACGGTGGCGTAGGCCGGCGACGGCACGAAGGCGACGAGCAAAACCAGGCCCGAGGTATTGACGGCCATGGCCATCGGCGACCAGTTCCACCGGTAGCCGCCCCGGTGGGCGGGGTAAAAGTAGTTGATGCCCAGGATCGGCCGGTGCAAGAACCGGAGACCTAGGGCGCAGTCCAGCACGTCGAACTGCACGAGGAATAGCAGGAGGGGGCTGCCATTGATGGCCCCACCTCTGTCAGCGCGAGGATGACAGCGACACTCGACACCCGGTCGGCGACGATGTCGGAGACGGCGCCACGCCAGGTCTCCTGGCGCAGCCGGCTGGCGGTCTGCCGTCGGCGACGTCCCCGGCCCAGCAGGCGGTGATCGTGGCCAGCGTGAGCGGGGCGCTGCTCGTCGGGGGCGGTGGGCTCCGGCCGGGGCGTCTAGGGACGCGGCAGCCGTTGGACGACCACGAGCGAAGCCGCCTTCACCAGCACGACAGCGACGGCGAGAAGCGCCGGCCAGACCGGCGACGGCGCGACCACCGCGAGCACCACCAGGCCACCGGTGTTCGCCGCCTTGGCCACCGGCGACCAGTTCCACCGGTAGACCCCGGGGTGCACCAGGTGGAAGTAGTTGGGGCTCAGCACCGGCCACCGGAGGAACGACAGGCTGAGAACGAGATCGAGGACGAGGAACTGCGCGGCGAAGAGCGCGAGGGGCGCGGTCATCTCCGGAAAGCGGAGCATCAGGCCCGCGAGGCAGAGCGCGCAGCACAACCGGTCGCAGGCGATGTCGAGAACGGCGCCGAACCGCGTCTCCTGTCCCAGCGTCCTGGCCGCCCAGCCGTCCAGGATGTCGCCGAACCAATAGGTGCCGACGGCCCAGGCGAGCAGTGGCCCACTCCCGGAAGAGATCGCGGTGACGGCCAGGAGGACGGAAACCACGGTTCGGACAACGGTGATCGCGTTGGGGACATTGATGATCGAGGTCGGGACGTCGCGAGCCCATCCGTGGCTGGCATCGAGCGCCACCGGCGACCGGGTTGGCTGTCCGTCCGTGGTGATCATAAAGATCTCCTCTCGGGTTAACGAGCATATCGGCCACCGCCGAAGTCGACGGGACACGTGCAAGCTTTCTCGGCGGATCACCGGGGCGACGTCGGTCCGATCAGCGGGCGGATGTCGAACTGTCAGAGATGAAGCGACAGGCCGGCGAGAGCGGGGAGCAGTGCCACGACCATCATGCGGGCCGTGCGGCCGAGGAGGCATGCGGCCGCGAAGACCGCCGTGCGCATCTTGCCGGCGGCGGCGGTGAAGGTCATCACGATGAGCGGTGGTGCGCCGGTGAAGGCGCTCACGAACAGCAGCAGCGGGCCGGTGATCCGGTGGCGATCAGACGAGACCACCGTGACCAGCCTGGTCGCCATGCGGCGCAACCGACCGGGGTGCTGGTTCGCGGAGTCGCCGCGCCGGGCCACGAGGGCCCGCTTCCTGGCGAGCCAGTGCCGCAGCATCGGTGACCGCAGTGTCCCGCGCGCGGTCAGGAAGATCGTCAGCTTGCCCACGCTCTGACCGAGGGCCGCCGCGGCGGCCAGCAGTGCGGGGTTGGTCGTCGTCGTGGCGACCAGCCCGACAAGGTACGGCTCGGCAGGCACGACGGGAAGAAAGGCCGAGATGAAACCGACTCCCACGGTGCCCAGTACTTCGGGTATCACGCTGACTCAGGGATGTCGCGGCGTAGCGATCGGGACTCCATGGAGGTCGGCACCACCCTGGCTGTAGTGACGGACCGCCGCCGCCACGAATGGACTCCCGGAGAGCAGATCGCGCACGGGGCGTCGCGAGCACCGGGACGGGTCGTGAGGACCATTGTCGTGCACGGGCGGGTGACGCGCGGGGAGCTGACGCGGCCCGTCGGGTTGTCGAGCGGGTCGGGTCCGTCGACATAGGCCGGCTATAGATGTCGCCCATACCCTTCTCTCGCGCGAACGACTGTGTGTCGAGAGAGAGAAAATGATGAACGCATTGAGAACGCGGGTAGGACGTGCCGCGACCGCGCTGGCCGGCGCGGCCCTCCTGGCGATCGCGCCCGGAACGGTCGCGGTGGCGGCTGCGGCGCCTGTCGCCGTGGCGGGGGGAGGTTGTAACGAGCTGGAGATCTGGGGGTACGGGGACGGGTACGGGTTGACACCCGGGACGACGGTGACCATCACGGTCGAGGTCTGGCAGATGTCCGACCTGGAGTCCGAGAGTCGTACCCAGACCGTGGCCCCTGACGGCACCATCGCCGGGCACTCGTTCTGGACCGAGGACATCATTGCCTTCGCCACCGCGAAGGCGACCATTCGAAACGGTGCGGGAACGGTGCTCGCGGTGAGCCCCGAGGTGTCGATCGGCTGTCCCCCCTGGTAACCGAACCCCGAACGGTGCGCGGCAAGGTCGACACTTGCCCCGCACCGTAGGTGTTTCCGGGTCGTACGACGCGTGCGGCCTCAGGCTGCGGGGGACCTCCGGCTCGTGCTCCGGGCCGCCGTTCCGCAGGGCGGCCACGAGCCGCTGCCGGCCCCGGGCACCGGGCCCGCCTCCACCGTCACAGCCGGGCCTCGGCGAGGTCGCGGCCGGCGGTGACCCGAGTTCCCCGCGGCCAGGTCCACGCGGCGCGCAGGATGAAGGCCAGGAGCAGCAGCTCGAGCCCGATGGAGAGGGCGTAGAAGGAGAGGTACGTCCAGGACTCGCCGTCCGCGTTGTACACCGAGACGGGGACGTAGAGCGTCGCCACGACGAGGTTGGCGGTGCGGTTGACCCGGGCGGGGAGTGTCGTGGAGAGCATGATCATGAGGATCGGGACGGCCATGAGCGTGAGCGCGAGGGCGACGAAGGTGGGACCGGTGTCGAACTCGTGAACGACGCCGGCCCGGATCTCGTCGATGAAACCGGGCTTGTACAGGGCGAGGTAGTCGACGTAGATGTAGAGGAACATGAAGCTGGTCCAGGCCGCGGCGAGTTTCGCCTGGACCGGGAGGTGCGGCTCCTGGAGCGCACCGGCTGGTTTGTCGGTTCTGATCATCGGTTCTCCTGGGTGCTGGTGTCAGCCGGGTCGGCTCACCCGACGTCTTCACTATGAGCAGCGCCGGCGGGTGCCACATCCGCTCGCGGGCTCGCGCCGTCCCGGTCCCGGGCACGGGAAAGCCGCCGTACTTTCGGCTGATTCGCCCGAGCGGCGACCCTCCTACCTTGTCCGGGAGGGGGAAGCATGGTTGCTGGGATCTGGGCTGAGCCGCGCCCCGCGCGCCCGCCGGTGCGGGTCTGGCGGGACTGGGCGCTGTCCTCGGCTCTCGTCGCGGTCTCGCTCGTCGAGATCCTGCTGCGCGAGGACAGGGCATGGGCACCGCTGCTGGTCGGTGTCAGCGTCGTGGTCGCGGTGTGCCTGCTCTGGCGACGCACGCGGCCGCTGGCCGCGGTCGCCGTTGCCTTCGGCACCGTTCTCGCGTTCGACATCGCGAGGATCGCGGTCATCGATGCCACAGGGCTGCTGGGCATCGCGGGGCTGCTGGTGCTGCCCTACGCCCTGCTGCGCTGGGGGGCAGGTCGAGAGGCCGCCCTCGGGCTCGGCATCATCCTCGTCTGGCTACCCGTCACCCTCGTCGTGGACCCGACCTCACCCGCGGAGAAGATCGCCGGTTACGGGTTCTTCCTGTTCTCGGCCGCGCTCGGCGCGGCGGTGCGCTACCGCGTCAGGAGCCACGACCGCGACATCGAGCAGGTGCGGCTTCGTCAGCGCAACGAACTCGCCCGCGAGCTGCACGACACGGTCGGCCACCGGGTCCTGGCGATCGCCGTCCAGGCACAGGCAGGTCGCGCGTTGTCCGCCGCGGATCCGAAGCGCGCGTTGGCCACCCTGGTCACGATCGAGGAGGAGGCGTCCCGGACGCTCCGGGAGATGCGAGCCCTCGTGGGGGTACTGCGCGACGGAACGGACGCCGACCTCGCCCCCCGACGAGGGATGGCGGACGTCGAACGACTCGCTCGTCCCGGCGGCGAGGTGCTGGCCGTCCGCGTGCGGGTCTCCGGCGACGTCGAGACCGTTGAGCCGGCGGTCGGCACCGCGCTCTACCTGATCGCCGCCGAGGCGGTCACCAACGCGACCCGCCACGCCTGCGGCGCCACCGGCGTCACCGTCGACGTCACCGCCTCCCGCGGCCAGGTGCACCTGCGGGTGCGTGACGACGGCGAGGCGACCACGACCGGTTCCCCGCACGCCGGCTACGGGCTGCGCGGCATGGCCGAGCGGGCGAGCCTGCTCGGTGGCACCCTCCGGGCGGGACCTGACCCGGACGGCGGCTGGAGCGTCGACGCCTCGCTGCCTCGGAAGGCGCGGGCGTCGTGACCATCCGCGTGCTGGTCGCTGACGACCAGGACATCGTCCGGGCCGGGCTCTGCATGATCCTGGACGCCCAGCCGGGGATCACCGTGGTCGGTGAGGCCGCCGACGGTCGCCGGGCGATCGCCCTGGCCCGTTCGCTGCGTCCCGACGTGTGCCTGCTGGACATCCGCATGCCCGAGGTCGACGGGATCGAGGCCACCCGCCAGCTCGCCGGCGCCGACGTCGCCGATCCGCTGCCCGTCGTCGTCATCACCACCTTCGACCTCGACGAGTACGTCTACGGCGCGCTGAAGGCAGGCGCCCGAGGCTTCCTCCTCAAGGACGCCGGCGCCGAGATGCTCGCCCAGGCCGTCCATGCCGCCGCCCGCGGCGACGCCCTGATCGCCCCGACCATCACCGCGCGGCTCCTGTCCTCCTTCGCGAACAGCCGCCCGCGCCCGGTGCCCCCCGAACCGGTCGAGCCGCTGACCGCTCGCGAGGAACAGGTCCTGCTGGCTGCCGCTCGCGGGCGGACCAACAGCGAGATCGGCGACGAGCTGGCCATCAGCCTCAGCACCGTCAAGACCCACATCGCCGCCCTGATGCGCAAGCTCGACGCCCGCAACCGCGTCGAGATCGTCATGTGGGCCTACGAGACACGCCGCGTCGGCGCCTGACCGGTGCCCGCGTGCGCGAGCCCGACAGCGGGAACGCCGGCGGCAGGGCGAGGACCTCACCTCGGACGAGACCGGAACCCCCGCCGGTCGGCGGGGGTTCCGGCACGCGGATCAGGTCAACGGGACGTGGCGGGCGAGTGCCGCACCGCCGCTTTCGAAGGCGGCCAGGACGGAGGTGGGCGTGCCACCGGTCACCGGCACCAGGACGGTGACCGGGTGTCCGGGGCGGAGCCGCACCGTGCGCTCGCCGAGCGACCGGTCGCCGTCGTAGGTGTGCAGGTACGCCGTGCCGGCGCGGCCGGCCCGGACGGTCACCCGCACGCCACCGGCCACCTGTCGTTGGCCGGTCAGTCGCAGCGCCCGTTCGGGCAGCCGGGCCACGGCGGCCGGCGCGACGCCGTCCACCGCCGACTGCGCGATGGTCTGCGCGCTGTGCACGCTGCGCGCGGCGGTGTCCGGGAAGACAGGGGCGGTGGGCTGCCGGTCCACCGGCGTGAGGCCGGGCAGGGTGACCAGCCCGTACCGGTACGGGTCGGCGCGGACCCCGGTGAACGTGGACCAGCCGAGCCGGGACTGGGAGCTGAGGTCCTGGGTGTCCGAGTCGTAGACCAGCACGTTGAAGCCCATGTGCGTCGGGTCGATCGCGTCGGGCAGCACCGCGAACGGGATGCGGGCCTCGATGGTGTAACCGGTGTACGGGGCGGTGACCTTGCTGACCACGGTCATGCCGGGGGCGGTCGTGGCACCCGGTCCCTGCCGGTTGTCGGCGTCCCGCTGCCAGCACGGCGGGTCGCCGTTGGCGGGGTCGTCGGTGACCGGGAAGATGCCCGCCTTGAACACGGTGGAGGTGTCCGTCGAGTTCCCCTTGGGGTCGACGATGATCTCGACGCTGTCGGTACGCCGCTGTCGCTTGCAGTCCTGGGGCACCACCTTCTTGCCCAGGACGTCATCGGTGACCTGCACGAAGACCAGGAGGGCGTCGTCGGTCCAGGCGATCCGCCCGGTGGCCGAGGCGTCCTGTCCGGTGGTGGCCTGTCCCTCCCAGATGCGGGACAGGTCCAGCTCCTCGCCCGGGTACTCGCCGGGGCCGGCCACCCCGTCGACGGCGTGGTTCTGCCCGGCGCGCGGGACCACGCTGGTCGGCACGATCTCCAGGGCGCCGCTCTCCACCGTGCTGCCGGTGCCGCTGGTGGTGGTGATGGTGAATCCGTAGTCGCCGCCGTCGCCGCCCTCGTTGGCGGTCGGCAGGCCGGCGTCGCTGTTGGTGACGGTGAAGGTGACCGCGCCGGTGGCGCCCGGCGCCAGGCCGGGGTAGCTCTTCGTCGCCGCGTCCGCGGTGAAGCCGGCCGGCAGGTCGAGGGCTACGGTGCCGCTCTGCGCTGTCGTGCCGTGGTTGCGCAGGTCGATCCGGACGGTCCGGCTCTTGCCCGAGCCGATGGTCAGCACCGGCTTGATCAGGGTGTCCAGTTGCGGGTAGCCGCTGTCGCCGGCCCAGCTCCGGAACAGCCCGACCTCGGGCAGCGGCTCCAGGGTGCCGCGAACGTCGGCGACCACCCGGACGGCGCGGTCGGTCCGGCCGGCGCCCTGGCCGGTGGTGAGCGACGCGCCGAGCAGGTGCTGGGCGTTGGTGCCGGCGCCGGCCGGGACGGTCACGGTGAAGGTGGCCGTGCGCTCTTTGCCGGCCGGTACGGCGCCGCGGAGCGCGCCGGAGCCGGTGGCGCTCCAGCCCTCGGGCAGCCGCAGCGCGACCCGGGGCGCGGTCAGCGCCCGGTTGCGGGGCGCCCGGACGTGGGCGGTGACCGTGACGCGCTGCCCGGGGGCGAGGTCGAACCGGTCGGCGGTCAGCCGGAACTCGGTGCCGCGGGGCAGCCCGCCGGCGGCCGGGGGCAGCACCGACCCGCGCAGGATCGCCTCGGGTGAGGTGTCCGACGGGTCGTAGGGGACGCGGCTGTCGACCAGGGTGTAGAAGTCGCAGCGGATCGCGGCGGGGTCGGTGGGGGCGGCGGCGGTGCTCGCCCAGCCCTGGGTGACGTACTCCCGGCGGGCGTCGACCTCGATCTCGGCCCAGGTCCGGCCGTCGGCGGCGCGAGCGCCCTCCCAGACGCCGAACACCTGGTCGGTCGGGACGGTCGGCACGAAGCTGGAGGCGCACCGCGGCCCGGCCGTCGAGGTGCCGGTGCCGCCGGTACGCAGCAGCTTGGCCGCCCGGAACGGCGTGAGCCCTTCCCGGGTGAGCTGCTCGGGGAAGGCCCTGGGGTCGGCGGCGGCGTGGAACGCCTCGGCGGCGAACCGGGCGGCCTGCTGGTGGTTGCCGTGGTTGCCGGGGGTGGGGGACGGGTTCATCGTCATCAGGATCTCGGGTCGGGTCTGCCGGATCACCCGGACGATCTGGCCCAGGGTCTCGTCGTGGCCCCAGATCTGTGCCGACAGGGGTGCCGAGGCCGTGTACCAGAAGTCGACGCGGTCGAGGTTGTAGAGATTCTCCACCCCGGCCTTGCCGATCGCGGTGCGCTCCTCGCGCTCCCGGATGATGCCCAGCGGCGGCCCCTCCTCCAGGCCGACGGCGTTGCCCCCGCCCTCGCCGCGGGTGATGGTGACGACGCCGGCCTTGGCGCCGTACTTCTCCTTCCACTGGCCGAGGGTGGCGAGGCTGCCGGCCTCGTCGTCGGGGTGCGCGCTGACGAAGAGGACGTCCAGGTCGACCGCGTCG
The DNA here is from genome assembly GCF_055586805.1 of Micromonospora sp. NPDC049201. Lineage (NCBI taxonomy): Bacteria > Bacillati > Actinomycetota > Actinomycetes > Micromonosporales > Micromonosporaceae > Micromonospora > Micromonospora sp. NPDC049201. Next base: position 47,656 of record NZ_JBVJHM010000001.1, read on the forward strand.
GCCGGGCGGGCGGTGGTGGGCGCGGCGTGGGCGACGACCGGTGTCCCGGACAGGGCCAGGGCGAGCGCCGTGGGTAGCAGGAACGCCTTGATGCGCATGCAGATCCTTTCGCGTGCGGCGAGGTCCGCGCAGCGGCCGACGACGTCGGGCGCGGCTGCGCCGACGGCGGGGTCGCCGGTGGACGGTAAGTGGGCCTGCCAACGGCGGCAGGCCGGAGTGGAGGCATGGGACGGAATGCCAGCAGCACGGCGGTCCGTACACACTGGAAGGCCTTCGCCGGTGACGCTAGGGAACGGCGCGGCGGCGCGTCAATGCTTTGCAAAGACTTTCTTAATTTCCAGAAGGAAACAAGTTGCCCCCAGATGGGGGGCGCGGGCGCGGTTGTGCGAAGCCAAGCCGGGTTGCCCCCTGCGCGGCGGCGATGACGTTTTCGCTGCCGAAGCGCTTCGGATGCATGCCGCATCGGCCGTTCGGCCACTTGACGGTTAATTCGTTCGCCGTATGAAATAAGCATGACGGAGAGGATGATGCCCCGCGAAGATGACTGGCTGTAGCGGGCCGCCCGGCGACCGCTCGGGTGTTCGGTGTGGTCACCTGCCGGCGTCGCGGTCCGATCGGATCGCGTGATCGGTGAACCGAAGGTCGTCCCCGCCCGTTGTAGGCGCAGTCCCGCCTGTCGTAGGGCGGGTCCGGCGCGTGGTGGAGGGGTCGAATGCAGATGTGGCAGCGGGGCGGCACGAACCGGGCGGTGCGCGCCGTGGTGGTCCTCGGTGCGGTCGGGGCCGTGCTCGGCGCAGGTCTGGCCGTGGTGCCCACCGCGCGGGCCGGTGCCCACACGACCATCGTCGGCGCCGGTGGCAGATGCGTCGACGTGGCGTGGGCGCAGACCGCCAACGGCACGCCGATCCAGCTCGCGGACTGCAACGGTACGGTCGCCCAGGACTGGTTCCACGACGGTTCGGGGACGGTGCGGGCGCTGGGGAAGTGCCTCGACGTGGCGGGCGGCGCCCGGGCGGACGGCACGCGTATCCAGTTGTTCGACTGCAACGGCACCGGCGCGCAGCAGTGGCGGTTCACCGACGGGCAACTGGTCAACACCGGCTCCGGCAAGTGCCTCGACGCCCCCGGCGACGCCGACGGCACGCACCTGCGACTGTGGACCTGCGCCGGCAGCCCGACCCAGCGGTGGAGCGTGCCGGGCGCACCGCGTCCGGCCGGCGGGGCCGGGAAGAGGGGCGTGAGCACCTGGGCCTTCCCCCGGGTCGCCGACGGCGTCCACGCGGTGGGGGCCGGCTGGTACTACGACTGGTCCGCGAACCCGGACGACGTCCCGGCGCAGGCGGAGTTCGTACCGATGATCTGGGGAGCGGGCGCGGTCAACGACGGCGAACTCGACAGCGCGCGGCGCTCCGGCACCACGCTGCTCGGTTTCAACGAGCCCGACCTGCCGCAGCAGGCGAACATGAGCGTCGAGCAGGCGCTGACGTTGTGGCCGCGGCTCGAACGGACCGGCATGCGCCTGGGCAGCCCGGCCGTCGCCTTCGGCGGCGAGGTCCCCGGCGGATGGCTCGACCGCTTCCTCAGCGGGGCGCGTCAGCGCGGCATGCGGGTGGACTTCATCGCCCTGCACTGGTACGGCTCGGACTTCGGCCCTGCCGCCCCGCAACACCTGATGAACTACGTGCGGGCGGTGCACGAGCGCTACGGACTGCCCGTGTGGGTCACCGAGTTCAGCCTGACCAACTTCACCGGTCATCCTCGCTACCCGAGCGCCGGGCAGCTGACCGCGTTCGTCCGCGAGGCCACCGCCCGGCTTCAGGCGACCCCGTACGTGGAGCGCTACGCGTTGTTCGCGCTGCCCGCGTCGGGGGAGGCGGCGGCACTCGGGCTGTATCGCGAGGACGGCGTCCTGACCCCGGCCGGGGACGCGTACCGCAGGTCATGAGCAGCCCGCAACGATGAGGGCGACCTGCTCCGGTGGACCTGAGCGGCGGCCGTGACCGGCGCTCAGGCCCCGGAGCGGCGATGCCGGGCGGCGGGCGAGCGAGGGGCCGGGCGTCATGAGGGGCGAGCCGCACTGCCCGTGGCGGGCCGGCTCAGGCCACCGGGTCGGCGGTCTGCTCGGCCTCGGTGGCTTCCTCGCCCTCGGTGGCGAGGGTGGTCTCCAACCAGCTCGCGATCAGCTCGGCCACGGTGTCCGGCGGCGGCAGGGCGATGCCGATCGCGTTCTCCCGCTGCCACAGTTCGAAGATCACGCGATCCTGCGGCTCCACCACCGTGTGCCCCTCGTCGCGCAACGCCTCGACGTGTCGCTGGGTGACCCGCTTGACCCACATGGAGCGGTTCATGCTGGGGAAGAAGAGCGACGGGCGGTCGCTGGCCAGCAGCGCGGTCTGCGCCGGCGTGCCGGCCAGGCCGAGGGCCGTCGCGGCGAGCATGTTGGCCGTCGCCGGCAGCACCACCAGGCCGAGGGAACGCTTCGCGAACTCGGTCGGATTCAGCGCCGGATCGGCGCTGGTCCAGACCTCGTCGGCGTACCAGGCGGCCACCTGGGGCGGCACGAAACGTTCGGCGCTCGCCGTGAGCAGCACCCGCAGCGGCAGGTCGATCTCCTGGCGGAGCCAGGACAGGTACCCCGAGGTCGCCATCGCGGCGCTCGAGCCGCTGACGATCACCGACAGTGCGTCATCTCGCATGGCGACAGCGTGGCGTGACGACCCGGTCCCGGACATGGGGGAGCGGCCCCGTCTTCGCGTCCCCGCCCGCCGGGAGTTTTGGGGGCCGTTCCCCATGCCGTCCGGACCGGCCGGGTGGCAGGTTCTTCCCCAGGCCCCGGCCGGCCAGCCACCCCCGACGCCCGCCCGAGGAGGTGAACGTCATGAAGAAGATCACGATCCGCAAGACCGGTTCCATCAAGCTCACCACGTCTGCGCCGCTGTACTGCACGGACTGCTGCTGACCGGTCCGGCCGCCCCGGCGCCACAGGCGTCGGGGCGGCCGTCGCCGGCCGTCACCGCGATGGAGGGGCCGATGTCACCCACCCGCTTGGAGTTCCACCCGCTCACGTACGTGCCGGAGCGGGACGGCATCACGGTCGGCCGCGTCGACGCCGCCTCCTTCGCCATGCTGCCCGAGGACGGCGTCGCGCTGCTGCGCCGACTGGCCGGGGGCATGCCGGTCGACGAGGCCGAGCAGTGGTACCGGCGCACCTACGGCGAGACCGTCGACATGGCCGACTTCGTGGACGCGATGCGCGAGCTGAGGTTCGTCCGGGCCGAGGGGGAACCGCTGGCCACGCGGCCGAAGGTGCGTTTCCAGCGGCTCGGCCGGCTCGCCTTCTCCCCGCTGGCCTGGGTCGTCTACCTGCTGGTGACGGGCGCCGCCGTCGTCGCCATGGTGAACCGACCGGAGCTGCGCCCCCAGGCCGACCACGTGTTCTTCGTGCCCTCCCTGCTCGGCGTGCAGTTGGGCCTGGCCCTCTGCCAGTCGCCGGCCATCCTCTGGCACGAGTTCTACCACCTGCTCGCGGCCCGCCGGCTCGGCCTGCCCACCCGGATGCAGATCGGCCGCCGGCTCTACTACGTGGTGGTCGAGACCGAGCTGGACGCGCTGCTCACCGTGCCGGCGCGGCGGCGTTACCTGCCGATGACGGCCGGCCTGCTGGCCGACGCGGTGCTCTTCGGCGCGCTCGTGCTCGCCGCCGCGGCCGACCTGTCCGACGGTCTGTCCTGGCCGGGACGGCTCGCGCTCGCGGTGGCGTACACCGTGTTGCTGCGGATGTCCTGGCAGTTCTACGTCTTCCTGCGCACCGACATGTACTACGTCGCCACCACGGCCCTGGGCTGCACCAACCTGGACGAGGTGAGTCGGGCGTACCTGCGCGACCGGTTCGGCTGGTTGCCCTGGGTGCGCCGGGCCGACTGGACCGAGGGCGACTGGTCGCCGCGGGACCGGCGGCTCGCCCCCTGGTTCGCGCTGGTCACCTGCGCCGGCGTCGGGGTGCTGCTGGTCACCGTCGCGCTCTGGACCGCGCCGCTGATCTGGGAGTTCGGCACCCGGGTGGTCAGCGCCCTCGTCAACGGCTCGCCCACCGGCCCCGGCTTCTGGGACTCGGTCGGCTCCCTCCTGTTGGTCGCGTTCGAGCTGGTGCTGCTGCCGCTGCTGGCCGGGCGGGTCCAGCGCCGGCGGGCGAAGAGCCCGAGCCCCGCTCCGGCCGGCTGACCGCCGCCCGCCCGCCCACCACGACCGTCCACGACGGCCACCGCGCCGCCGGACCCATCCCAACCGAGGAGCAAGGCATGACTGCACACCAATGGCGGGTGGGGCCGTCGCCGGCCGACGGCGAGCGGGCCGATCTCGCGGTCGACGCGCACCGGGGCCTGCGGGGTCCGTACACCGGGCTGGGCAGCCTGCTGCGGCTGATCGTGCCGGAGACCTACGAGCGCCGGCCCGACCTGGTCCGCCGGCACCTGACCGAGATCCTCTCCGCCGCGCCGGAGCTGCGGGGCGCGATCGACGCCGCGCCCGAGACCCTCACCTCCCTCGCCGTACCCGAGGAGCGGACCCGGATCTACCCGGCCAACCGGACCCGGCGGCTGGCGCACGGGGCGACCGAGTTCGTCGCCGGCCACGCCGCCGCCACCGGCCGGCTGCCGCTGCGGGTGGCGTTCGACCGGGTGGATCAGGCGGACCCGACGGACCAGGAGTTCCTCGCCATCTTCCTGCGTCGGGTCCGGCCGGACCGGGTGCGGGTGACCATCGGCACCGACGGCGGCCCTCTGGAGCCCGAGCTGTCCGCCGCGCTCGAGCGGTACGCGACCCGGCTGCCGGACCTGCCCCGGCCCGGCCCCGCCGCCGGCCGCGACCCTGAGGAGCTGGCGCAGGCGTACGTCGACGCGGACGGCACCTCCACCGACCCGGCGGAGCTGGCCGCGTACGAGCAGACGGACGCGGACCAGCGGGTACGGCTGCACGACGCGCGCGCGGCGCGGCTGCGCGAGCGCGACGAGTGGAGCCTGGAGCTGGGCGCGATCCCGTGGCACCTGGAGCGCGGCAGTGATCCGGCCGGCGCCGGCGCGGACGCGCTCTACGAGGCGGCCCGGCACTGCGGCGCGATGGGCTACTACCACGCGGTGATCGACTACGGGACCCGCGGCCGGGCGATCGTGGACCCGGAGACCCAGATGCAACGGTTCTGGCTGCTGAGCACCCGGGCCAGCTCGGCGATGGTGGTGCTCGGGCGCACCGTGGAGGCGGAACCGACCTACCTGGACCTGCGCAGCCGGTACGCCGACCCGGAGCTGCAGATGTCCACCGGGTACGCGCTGGCGATGCTCTACACCCGGTTCCACCCCGACGAGCTGCGGGACCACCATCTGGCCCGGGGCTACATCAACAACTCCATCGCGATCGCCTCGCTCCTGCCCGACCTGGAGAAGCGGGCCTTCCACTCGGTGTTCCAGAACAACGGTCTGGCGCTGATCGAGATGCGGTTGGGTCGGCTGCCGGCGGCGCTGCGGCTGGTCGACGAGGGGCTGCGCCGGCTCGACCAGGAGCTGCCCGGCGACAAGCACCGACTGCACCGGTCGGTGCTGGTGCACAACCGGGGCAAGGCGTACCTCGCGCTCGGCCGGCTGGACGAGGCGCTGGCCGACCTGACGAAGGTGATCGAGCTGGATCCGAACTACGCCGACTACTACTTCGACCGGGCCGACGTGCGGCGGCGGCTGGGCGACCTGGCCGGCGCCGTCGCCGACTGCGACACCGCGATCAGCCTGTCGCCGCCGTTCTACGAGCTGTACTACAACCGGGCGGACATCCGGACCGAGCTGGGCGACCTGGCCGGCGCGGTGGCCGACTTCGGTTACGTCGTCGAGCTGGAGCCGGACCAGGTGGACGCCCGGGTGAACCTCGTCAGCCTGCTGCTCGACGACGGGCTGCTCGACGACGCCCGCCCACACCTGGACGAAGGACTGCTGCGGCATCCCGACGAGCCCCGCCTGCGGCAGTTGCGTGGCGTGCTCGCGCTGGCCGACGGCGACCGGGCGCAGGCGTGGCGGCAGTTCGACGCGGCGCTGCGGGCCGACCCGGAACTGGTTGCCGCGTTGGCCAGCCGGGCCGCCCTCGCCTTCGACGGCGGGGACCACGCCACCGCGGTCGCGGACCTGACCGCGGCGCTGGCGGTCGAGCCCGACAACCCGGACCTGTGGTACAACCGGGGCTTCGTCCACCAGGCGTCGGGCCGCTGGGCCGACGCGGTGGCCGACTACAGCCGCGCGTTGGACCTGCCCGGGGCCGACCGGGGTGAGCTGCTGAGCCAGCGGGCCCGGTGTCACGCGGAACTCGGGGACACCGAGGCCGCCCGGGCCGACGAGACGGCCGGCACGGCCGAGCGGCTGGACCTGGCCGGCGCGCGATGACCACCACGGCCTCGATCAGGGACTCGACAGCGGTCGGGCCGCGCGCCGGGGCGCAGCCCGACGCGTCCCACCCGTCCGTCGGGGCCGCCGACCGCTCCCCGTCCGTCGGGGCCGCCGACCGATTCCCGGTGGGCGACGCGCCCCCGCCCGCGCCCGCCGGTGACCCGGGCACCGGCCCGTCCGCGCCCGCCGGCAACCGGGCCGCCGAACCGGCCCGGCTCGGCGGCGTCAGCGGCCCGCTGCTGCGCGAGTTCATGCGTAACTGGGCCACCGGCGTCGCCGTGGTCACCAGTCACGCCGACGGCCGGCCGGTCGGCTGCACGGTCAACGCGTTCACCTCCGTGTCGCTGAGCCCGCCCCTGCTGCTCGTCTCGCTCGGGCGGGCCAGCCGCACGCTGGCCGCGCTCACCGCCGAGGGCGGGTTCGCGGTGAACCTGCTGAACCGGCGGCAGTGCCACCTGGCCAACCAGTTCGCCGGCCACGTGCCGGACCGTTTCGCCGGGGTGCCGTACCGCGACCGGGACGGGTTGCCGCTGCTCGACGGCGCGCTGGCGGTCGCGGTCTGCACCGTGAGCCAGGTGATCGCGGTCGCCGACCACGCGCTGGTGCTGGGGGCGCCGTACTGGTGCGAGAGCCGCGCGGGCGTGGAGCCGGCCGTCCTCTTCGGCGGAGGGTACCGGGCGGTCAGTCCGGATTGACGCGATCGCGGAACCGGGCGGCGTACCGGTTGAGGGCCGCCCGGTTCGTCTGCTCGGTCTTGGCGATCAGGCTCGCCACGTGCTTCTCCACGGTGCGCGGGGAGATGAAGAGCTCGTTGGCGATGCTGCGGTTGTCGGACCAGTCCGCCATCAGTTCGAGGACTTCGTACTCCCGCTCGGTCACCCCCTTGAGCCGCAGCGGCGGTGGCACCCTACTGGTGTCGCGGCGGTGCGGCACCACCACGCCGCACCGGCGCAGCTCGGCCCGGCAGGCCCGGGCGGGCGCCCCGAGCCCGGCCTGGCGGAAGTGCTCCTCGGCCTGGCGCAGCCAGGCGACCGGGTCTCCCCAGCGGTCCGTCCGGGCCGCCCCCGCGACGAGACGCAGGCCGAGGTGGACGGCGATCGGGTGCGCGTGCGGGTCCCGTCGTACCGCCGCCACCGCCGCCGCGGCCTCCTCGCGCCGGCCCTGCCGGCCCAGCAGGACAGCTTCGGCGAGCGACCCGAACTGCCGGTTCCAGTGCAGGCGACCCGCGTCGCTGCCGCTCGTCGTGCGCCCGCGACACCAGCTCGCCTCACCGTCCAACACGTCCAGCAGCAACCCCAGCCCGTGCTCGCCGGCAAGCGGATAGGGCGCCGGCCGGTCCGCGTCGTACCGGGCCGCGCGGGCCAGCTCGTCGCGCGCCCGGTCCGGGTCCTCCTCCAGCAGCGCGCAGACCGCGTACGCCATCCCGTGCGCCAGCGCCAGGTACGGCGAGCCGGTGTCCCCGTGGCTCCGCAGGTCGACAAGCGCCTCGTCCAGCTCCGGCCGCCGGCCCCGGTGCCCGGCGCAGATCGCGCGGACCAGCGACGACCGGACCAGCACGTCGCGCAGTCCCAGCCGCCCCGCCTCCGCCTCGCTCACGGCGACCAGGCGCTCCGCCTCGTCGTACCGGCCCCGCAGCGCGTGGTGCCAGGCGAGCAGGGCGTGCCCGGTGTGGCGCAGCGCCGGGGAGCCGCGCCGTCCGTTCCGTTCCGCGCTGTGGTGCAGGGCGTCGGCGTCACCGGTGAGCAACCACTGGTGCTCGGCGAGCAGCAGGGTGGCCCGAGCCCGCCACAGCGGCAGGTGGTGGCGGTCGGCGAGCTGCCGGATCCGGAGGAAGCACGTCTGCGCCTCGTCGGTCTCCCGCCGGCGGGCCAGCAGGCCACGGACCTGCCAGCCGAGACAGGCCACCGCCGGCAGTCCGGCCTGCTCGGCCTCGTCCACCGCCCGCTCGGCGAGCCGGACCGCCTGGTCGGGCGCGCCGACCGCGAGGTGGGCCGCGACCGCGTCGAGGTACGCGGTCTGCGGTCCGGGGGCGTCCGGGCCGAGCACCGCCCGGGCCGTCTCCAGTTGGACGACCGCGTCGGCCCACCGCCCGGCAAGGCCGGCCAGCCGGGCGAGCTGCGCGTGCACGCCGGCCAGCCGTTCGGGCGGGACGCCCGGGTGGCAGAGGTCGTCGAGGCTGTCGAGGAGCCGCAGCCCGCGTTCGGCGTCGCCCGTCTCCACCAGCGCGCAGAGCAGCTCGTGCAGCACCTCGGCGCGCAGCGGGGCGTCCGGGGCGGTCTCGGCGAGTCGCCACGCCTGTTCCAGGGTCTCGACGGCCGCGTGCAGCCGGCCCGTGGCGAGCGACCGGCGGCCGGCGAGGGCCAGCAGCCGGGCCGCCCGCGCCGGGTCGCCGCCCCGGTCGGCCAGGCGGGCGGCGAACGCGCACCAGCCCCCCGCCAGCTCCGGGTGCAGCTCGTGCACCGCCTCGGTCGCCTGCTGTGCCAGGACGGCCCGATCGGCCGGGGTGAGCAGGTCGAGCAGCGCCAGGGCGGTGGTCGGGTTGCGGAAGGCGTACCAGTCGTGGTCGTCGGGGCCGGGCACGACCAGCCCGGCGGTGACCGCCGCGCGTACGTGTCGGAGCAGATCGTCCTGGCCCAGCCGCAGGGCCTGCCCGAGCACCGAGATGGGGAACCGTTCGCCGATCACGGCCGCGGCGGTGAGCAGGCGCCGGCCGGCGGGCCCGAGCCGGGTCGCCTGGCCGGCGACGGTGTGCCGGACGCTCGACGGCACGGCGGTGGGGACCTCGTCGACCAGCCGGCACCCGCCCGGGTGCACGACGAGGGCGCCGCTGTCCACCATGGCCTGTAGCAGTTCGGTGGCGAGGAACGGGTTGCCGGCGCTGTCCCGGCAGAGCCGGGTCACGACCGCCTCCGGCACCTGGTGGGGGAACAGCCGCAGCCGGGACGCCGCGAGCAGGCGGACCGCCGGTGGGTCCAGCGGGTCCAGCGGCAGGACCGCGCCGCGGCACCGCCGGCCGAGCGACTGGGTCAGGTCCCATGCCGGCCCCGGTCCCTGCCGCACCGTCGCGAGCAACAGGGTGCCCTGGTGGACGACGTTGTCGGCCAGGTACTCCACCACCGTCAGCGTCCTGCGGTCGCTGTCGTGCAGGTCCTCGAGCGCCAACAGGCAGCCGCGCTCGGCGCCCGCGACCGACAGCAGCCGCAGCACCGCCTCGCCGAGGAGCACCGGCGAGGTCGGCGCCGGAGCGGCGTCGGGGGAGCGGTACTCGGGGAGCAGCCCGCCCAGCGTGGACCGGTAGGGGCGCAGGCGGGGATGCTCCAGGATGGGTTCGCTGCGGGACAGGTGCGCCAGGGCCTCGGTGAGGGGGCGCAGCGGCACGACGGGTCCCGTGCTGCCCGCGCGCCCCGGCAGCACCGACATGCCGGACTGCCAGGCCCGACGGACGGCCTCCAGGACCAGCCGGGTCTTGCCCGTGCCGTCCTCGCCGACCAGGAAGACGCAGCCGCCGAGCCCCTGCCGGGCCCGGTCCACCGCCGCGTGCAGCAGGTCCCGCTGGTGGTCGCGGGCGACCAGGACGGGCAGTGAACAATTACTCCCGGCGAGCATGGCACCTCCCCTGTCTCGGAACAAGAACGGAACGCCTGGTCACCCTCGAAGCGTCGTGACACATATCCGACCGGGGTCGTGGGAACCGGGACCGGCGGTTCCGGGAACGGTCAGCTTAAGAAGGATCGCAACGAATTTACAGTCTTGTGTTTTTCTTTGGATCTCCCGGTTGACGCACCGGCCGTGTTCACGGGAGTGCGCTGGGTCACACAATTTCCCGCTTATGATCCACTTTGGCGGTTTTCGCTGATGTGCTGTCATGGCGCGGCGGCGGGTCGTCGAACAAAGCGGATTGCGCGATGAATGGTCTGTGCCGGTGCTTTTGAAAGGAGTGTCGCCGTATGGCGGCGAACAGAGCGATTCGCCGGGGCGGGAACCATTTCCGCAAAGCTGTCCGGCCGGGGTGCCCCGGCCGGGCCCGGAGGAGGTCGCGGTCGCGGGCCGGCGGGAACATCGCTGCGTGCGGGGTCCGGCACGAGCTGTTGACAGCTCTCGATTCGTGGGGAACTCTCCTGCTGTGTTCGACGTATGATCGGCAACCCGGGCGGTGAGGGGTACGGATGCGGACCATCGACTGGCGGGACGACCGGATCGTCGCGATCGACCAGACCCGGCTGCCACACGAGGTCGAGTTCCTGGAGATCGACACCGTCGAGGACCTGATCGCCGCGATCCGGTCCCTGGCGATCCGGGGCGCGCCCGCGATCGGCGTCGCCGGGGCGCTCGGCGTGGCGCTCGCCGCCCGACGACACCCGGACCCGACCGAGCTGCGCCAGGCCGTCGACGCGCTCCGCGCCGCCCGCCCCACCGCGGTCAACCTCGCCTGGGGCGTCGACCGGGTCCGCGCCCGCCTCGACGCCGAGGGCGCCGAGGCGGCCCTCGCCGAGGCCCTGACCGTGCTGGCGGAGGACGTCCGCTGCTGCCGGGAACTCAGCGAACGCGGCGCCCGCTGGTTGGTCGACACCGTCGGACCGCAGGTGGCCGTGCAGACGCACTGCAACGCCGGCGCGCTGGCCACCGTCGAGTGGGGCACCGCCCTCGGGGTCGTCCGGTCCCTCCAGGAGCACGGCGCGCTCACCCACGTGTACGCCTCGGAGACCCGCCCGCTGCTCCAGGGCGCCCGGCTGACCGTGTGGGAGCTGGCCCAGATGGGCGCGGCGCACACCCTGGTGGTGGACTCGGCCGCCGCGTCGGTGCTCGCCCAGGGCCGGGTCGACGCGGTGGTGGTGGGCGCGGACCGGATCACCGCCAACGGCGACGTGATCAACAAGGTGGGCACGTACCCGCTGGCGCTGGCGGCGGCCCGGGCCGGGGTGCCGATGGTGGTCGCCGCCCCGGAGTCCACCGTGGACCTCGCCACGCCGTCCGGCCGGGACGTGCACATCGAGGTCCGCGACCCCGAGGAGATCACCGCCCTGGGGGCGGTGGCGCTGGCCCCGAAGGGCACCGGCACGCTCAACTACGCCTTCGACGTGACCCCGGCGGACCTGGTCACCGCCATCGTCACCGAGCGTCGGGTCATCCTGCCGGCCGCCGGCGGTCGCCCCGACGACCCCATCGGCCGGAGCTGACCCACCGACCCGAGGAGTGCACACCCCGATGCGTAACCGCTGGTCCGCCGCCGACGCCCCGGACGGCTCCGCCCCGATCGCGCGACTCGTGTACGCGTCCCGGCTGCTCGGGGCCGACACCGGCCTGGTGCTGCACGGCGGGGGGAACACCTCGGTCAAGACGACGGTCACCGACCTCACCGGGGAGCCGGTGGCGGTGCTGCACGTCAAGGGCAGCGGCTCCGACCTGGCGACGATGGACCCGTCCGGGTTCACCGCGCTGCGGCTGGAGCGGCTGCGGGCGCTGCTGCGGCTGGAGCGCCTCGGCGACAGCGACATGATGAACGAGTTGCGCTGTGCCCGGCTCGACGCGCGGGCGCCGGACCCGAGCGTGGAGACGCTGCTGCACGCGCTGCTGCCGCACCCGGTCGTGCTGCACAGCCACGCCGACGCGCTGCTCGCGCTCACCAACCAGCCGGACGGCGCGCGGCTGGTCGAGGAACTCTACGGCGACAGCGTCGTCGTGGTGCCGTACGTGATGCCGGGGTTCGACCTGGCCCGGCGGTGCGCGGACCTCTACCCGGCCCACGCGCACGCCGGGACGGTCGGCATGGTGCTGCTGCACCACGGGCTCTTCACCTTCGGCGCGGACGCCGAGGAGGCGTACCGCCGGCACATCGACCTGATCAGTCGGGCGGAGGAGCGGGTCGGTCTGCCCCGACCCCCGGTCGCGCCGGTCCGGCCCCGGCCGGTGGACCGGGTCCGGCTGGCCCGGCTGCGCCGGGACGTCTCCGCCACGGCCGACGCGCCGATGCTGCTCAGCCGCCACGAGGACCCGGCCGTGCGGGCCTTCCTGGACCGGCCCGACCTGGCGGCGGTCGCCACCCGGGGCCCGGTCACCCCGGACCACGTGCTGCGCACCAAGCGGATCCCGCTGGTCGGCACCGACCCGGCCGGCTACGCCGACGCCTACCGCCGGTACGTCGAGCAGCACCGCTCCCGGGCCCGCACCACGCTGACCATGCTCGACCCGGCGCCACGGGTGATCCTCGACAAGGAGCTGGGGATGCTCACCGCCGGCAGGTCGGCGGCCGAGACGCTGATGGCCCGGGACATCTACCGGCACACGGTCGACGTGATCGAGGCCGCCGAGGCGGTCAACGGTTACCGGGCGCTGCCGGCCGAGGACATCTTCGACCTGGAGTACTGGGAGCTGGAGCAGGCGAAGCTGCGGCGGGGCGGACCGACACCGGAGTTCGCCGGCGAGGTGGCGGTGGTGACCGGGGCGGCCTCCGGCATCGGCCGGGCCTGCGCCGAGGCGCTGCTGGCGCGCGGGGCCTGCGTGGTGGCCCTGGACCGGGACCCGTCGGTCGGCGCGTCCGACGGGCCGGCCCGCCTCGGCCTGACCGTCGACGTCACCGACGCCGCGGCCGTGGACGCCGCCCTGGACACCGCCGTCGACCGCTTCGGCGGGGTGGACATCGTCGTCGCGGCGGCCGGGATCTTCCCGCCGAGCCGGCCGATCGCCGACCTGGACCCGGCCGGGTGGCAGCGCACCATGGCGGTCAACGCGGAGTCCGTGGCCCACCTGTTCGGCCGGGCCCACCCGCTGCTCGCGCTCGCGCCCCGTGGCGGCCGGGTGGTGGTGATCGCCTCCCGCAACGCCCTCGCCCCCGGCCCCGGCGCGGTCGCCTACTCCGCCTCGAAGGCGGCGGTGACACAGGTGGCGCGGGTGGCGGCGCTGGAATGGGCGGGCGACGGCATCCGGGTGAACGTGTTGCACCCCGACGCGGTCTTCGACACCGGGCTGTGGAGCCCGGAGGTGCTCGACGCCCGGGCCCGGCACTACGGGCTGACCGTGGCGGAGTACAAGCGACGGAACCTGCTCGGCGCCGAGATCACCAGCGCCCGGGTGGGGGAGCTGGCCGCCACCCTCTGCGGGGAGCCGTTCGCGGCCACCACCGGGGCGCAGATCAGCGTGGACGGCGGGAACGAGCGGGTGATCTGACGGACCGACCGTCAGTCGGCTGTCTGCCGAGGGACGGTGTGCCGGGGGGTCACGCGCGCCGGCCGTCGACCGGTGGCGCCTCCGCGGGGCCGGGCGCGCCCAGCCCGTGGTCACGGGCCAGGGCGATGGCCTCGGCCCGGCTGCCCAGGTGCAGCTTGACCAGGATCGCCGAGACGTTGTTCCGCACGGTCTTGGCGCTCAGCCCGAGCCGGTGCGCGATCATCGGGTTCGCCAGGCCCCGGGCGAGCAGCACCAGGATCTCGCGTTCCCGGTCGGTGAGCTGCGGGAACGGGGCGTCGGCACGGACGCCGAGCAGCGCGCCCGCCCGGTCGGCGAGCGGCGCGCCGAGGACCAGGTCGCCGCCCGCCACGCCCCGGATGCCGCGCTCCACGTCGGCGGCCGACGCGCCCTTCAGCACGTAGCCGCGCGCTCCGGCGCGCAGCGCGGCGACCAGCGAGGCGTCGTCGTTGAGCATGCTCACCACCAGGACCCGGACCGCCGGGTGGTCACGGCGCAGCAGGCGGGTCGCCTCGATCCCGGAGCCCTGGCCGAGGTGCAGGTCCATCAGCACCACGTCGGGGCGTACCCGGGCGACGAGGGTGCGAGCGTCGGCGGCGTCGGCGGCCTCCCCGACGCACTCGATGCCGACCAGAGTGTCGAGCAACGCGCTCATGCCGAGTCGGAAGACCGGGTGGTCGTCCACCACGACGACGCGGATCGGGTTGTCGCTCACGGCCGCTCCAGGGGGATCGTCAGGCAGACGGTGGTGCCGCGGGTCCCGGCCGGTCGCACGGTCAGGGTCGCACCCACCGCCTGTGCCCGCTCCCGCATGGCATGCAGGCCGACCCCGTGGTTGGTGGGCCCGGCCGGCACGCCCCGACCGTCGTCGGTGACGGTGACGCGTAACAGGTCGGGCAGCCGGTCCAGCGAAACGGTGCACCGGTCCACGCCGGCGTGCCGCTGTACGTTACGGATCGCTTCGGCGGTGACGCCGTAGGCGGCGGTGGCGATCAGCTCCGGCAGCGGGTCCAGGGCGGCCGGTCCGCGCACCACGACGTGGAGACCGGCCCGCGCGTACTGGTCGCGGAGCAGGTCCAGGGCGGGGCCCAGGCCGCCGTCGGCGAGCACCGGGGGCAGCAGACCGTGTGCCAGTTCCCGGACCTCCGCCGCGCGTGCGGTCAGCTCGTCGGTCAACCGGTCCAGCAGGTCCTCCGCCCGGTCCGGGTGGCGGCGCAGCAGGTTGCGGGTGGCGGCCAGCCCCAACCCGATGCCGCTGAGCGCCGGGCCGAGGCCGTCGTGCAGGTCCCGGCGCAGGGAGCGGCGCTCCTCGTCGCGTACCTCGGCCAGCCGTTGCCGCGACCGGGCCAGGTCCCGGTTGGTGCCGGCGAGGTCCACCACGGCGGCGACCACCGGCGCGAGAACGGCGAGCGACTCACGGGTCCGGCCGTCGAGCAGCTCGCCGGGCCGGGGCCAGGCGTGCAGGTAGCCGACCAGTCGGTCGCCGCTGGTCAGCGGCACGGCGACCGGAGGGCCGTGGTCGTGGGGTGGGGGTGGTGGGTCGTTCTCGGTGATGCGTACCTCGGCCAGCCGCAGTGCGGCGGCGATGGTCGCGCCGATGTCGGTGGTGGTGCCGACGCTGTGCACCACCCGGTGCAGCAGCGGTTCGGGTGCCTCGCCGTGCACGAGCCGGTCCACGCGTCGCTGCACCGCCTGGCGGATCGGCTGGAAGGCCGCCGCGAGCGCGGCGGTCACGACGAGCTGCGGCAGCGGCAGGGCACGCGGCAGCAACCGGTCGAGCAGGGCCACCGCGGCACAGTAGCCGGCGATCACCACGGCGGTCATCAGGTACCAGACCAGGGTGCGGCGCACGGCCACCCGCAGCCCCCACAACTGCTGGCGTAGCACCACCACCGCCACCGCGGCCGGGAAGAACGCCTGCGAGCCGAGCATCAGCAGCGCGGGCACGGTCGAGGGGACGACGGGTGGCAGGAGGGAGGTGGCGAAGCTGAGGGTGAGCAGCGCGCTGCCGGCGGTCGCCCAGCCGAGGCCGTGGCGCTGCGGCGCGGGACCGCGCCGCCACCGCCACGCCAACCCGATGCAGGCCAGCAGACCGAGACAGACCAGCGCGTACGGCAGGACCGGCGCCAGCGGTCGCAGCAGCGCGGCCCGAACCGCGCGCAGCTCGGGCGGTAGCGGGAGCGCACCCAGCGGCGGTGGCGCGGTGGCGAGCACGGCCGTCGTCAACGCCACGTAGCCGAGACCGGTGGCGGCGGCGAGCCGGTCGAGGCGGCCGAGGGGCCGGTCAGGCAGCAACCAGGGCATGACCACGACGAGTGCGTAGAGGCCGGGCACCCAGGCCGTGTGGTGCAGGGCGGCCAGCAGCGGCGGCCCGCCGACGGCGAGCTGCCACTGGGCGACGAACGCGGACAGCGCGCTGCCCAGCGCCGCCGCGCAGGCGATCACACCGGGCAGCCGGCTGCCGGTGCGCTGCCGGCTGAGGAGCAGCCAGGCCACCGCCCCGTAGACGAGGCCGTCGAGCAGGTCGACGAGGGAGTAGAGCCCGGTGGCGGTGAACGGGGGAGTCGCCACGGACCAGGCGGCGACCGCGCCGAGGCTGAGCAGGGCGGTGAGGGCGAGGACGGTCCGCGCGGCCCACCGCCGCGTCCCGGGTGCGTTCGACATGTCGGGTCCACTGTGTCAGTCCGGTGCCGTCGGCGGGACCACCGGAACGGCGTGAGCCGGACGACGGGCCGGTCGTGGCGACCGGCCCGTCGTCCGGGGGTTCAGCTCTGCGCGACGGCCTTGCCGCTGACCCTGAGCTGGTCGACCACGGTGGCGACATCGGGCAACCGCTCCCGGTAGACGTTCGCGGCGAGACGCTGCGAGTACGTCTCGTAGACCGCCGCCAGCTCACCCGCCCGCTCGATGGCGACCGCGTGGATGCAGTTGCCCAGGTATTCGTTTGGCGAGTTCGGGCTGTCCGCGCCCGAGCACGCCGTGTTGAAGATGGGCGTCTGCCCGACCCGGGGGTCGATCTCGGAGATCGACTCCGGGCACGGGTCACCCGGTGTCGCCTGGGTGCAGGGCGCGTAGTCGGCCTCGGCCACCTCGTACGCCCGACCGATGTGCGTGTCCGGCAGTTCCCGCCCGACCGGCGCGCCCGGGTGGCGGTAGTCGCTCGGCAGCAGGTTCCCGCCGAGCAGATAGCCGCTGAGCGAGGCGTCGGAGTCCAACGCCACCGGGAAGCCGAGCCTGGTGTACGCCTGAAGCAGCCGGAACGCCTCGGTGACCTTGTTGCCGGCCTTGCGGAGCCCCGAGGTCGGGTCGCCGAACCTCTGGTTGACCAACTGGTAGTAGCGCTTCTGCTTGCCCCACAACATCCGGTCGCCCAGCGTACGGGCGATGGTCAGCCGCTCCGGGTTGTCGGCCGAGCGCGCACCCGTCTCGAACGCCGGCAGGTGCACCGATTCGTCGTCGTAGGTCATGTAGTAGACCTCGTCGTAGCAGTAGCCGGTGGGCGGGTTGTCCCGGGTGCTCCACGAGCAGACGATGCCGGCGCTCCTGGTGTTGCGCCAGGTCCGCACGTCCATCCAGAAGCCGCCCTGGTTGACGCTCATCTGCGCGTGCACGGTCAACTGGAGGTCGGCCTTGGTGATCTCGGCGCGCGGCCCGGTGGTGGTCGTGTGGTTGACGAGCTCCGCGTCGTAACAGATCTGGTAGTGCGGCTCGAACTGCCGATTCGTGCCGTGGCTGAGCAGCTGGAACGCGTTCGGCAGGTCGCCGAGGTTCACGTTGGCCGGGATGCGCACCCGAGGTAGCTGGTGCGCCGGGTCGCAGCTCGACATCTTGCCGTCCGCGTTGTAGCTGTGCTCCTTGGCGGCGGTCCAGTACGAGCGGGTGTTGGTCAGCCGCGTCGGGGGCGCCTGGTCCGGGCCGTACCACGGGTTGTAGCCGCCGCCGGTGGCCTCGTCGCGCAGCTTGCGCAGCTCGGCGGACTGGGCGTTGACCGCGCTCTTGTAGTTCTCCACCAGGCCGGTGAACAACGCGTTGCGGTGCCCGTCCGCGGTGGGCCGGCTGAACCGGCTGCTGGCGTCCAGGATCTGCTGGCCGGAGCGGCCGATCCGGGCGGCGAAGGAGTCGTCGCCGATCATGTCGCCGGCCAGCGTCGGGTTCTCCAACGCCAGCGCCGTGAACGGCCGGGTCGCCATCGTCCAGGCCCCGGCGTGCGGCGTCTTCACGGTGGCCGGATACCCCGGATCCCACTTCCGGGCCAGGTAGGACAGGTAGTCGATGGCGCCGTAGGGGGTCTTCTCGTCGAGCACCTTCACCGGCTCGATCGTGGACTGCGACCACTCGGCCGGCGTGAGGACGAAGGGCGCGCCCGCGGCCGTGGAGGTGGCGGCGGTGAACAGCTTGCCCTCCGTCTCGTCGTACTGGGCCACCGAGAGGGGACGCCCGGTGCGCGCCCTGTACCCGACGAAGGTGTTGATGACGTACTCGGCGTCGGCGAGCGCGTTCTTCTTCAGCGCCTCCTGCATCGAGAGGCTGAGCTGGTCGACCTTCGTCTCCAGGCCGTAGATCTGGTGCTTGATCGCCTCGATGTCGCGCATCACGACGCCGATGTCGTCGCGCATCTTCAGCAGGACCGACATGACGTCGTCGTAGATCGCCGAGAGCATCGCCTCCACCCGGTCGAACCGTTCGTGCATCTCGGTACGCAGCTCGCCGACCTGCTCGCGCAGCTTGCCGATCTCCTGCATCACCAGCTCGTGCTCGCTCGGGCCGGAACCCATGAAGATCGGCAGTAGCGTCATCACCGCGCCCAGCACGTTGCCGGTGAGCACCACCGTGCTCAGCGACCCGATGGCGTCGCTGAGGCTGAGCCCGGCCACCGTCGGCAGGTACTTGTTGATCGCGGTGGCGATGCCGACCGCGGCCTTGCCGATCGCCAGCACGTCCTTGCCGGCCTTCGCGTCGGCGAACCCGGCGAGTGTGGCCAGGATCGTCACCGCGGAGTCGGCGGCGTCGATCGCCACCTGCCGGTTGGCGGCCTCGGCCAGCGCGGCCGTGTAGTCCTGCGGCGTCGGCTTCGGGCCGGGACCGACCGGATACTTCAGGTCCGCGGCGGCCAGCTTGTCGATGATCTGCGAGTTCTGCGCGGCGACCTGGTCCAGTGCCCCGCTCAGCTGCGCGCGCAGCGCCGCCAGGTAGGCCTGCTCGTTGCCCAGGTGCTCCAGGATCGCCTCGGTGTTGACGAAGGAGGCGAGCAGCGGGTCGGCGAGCAGTTGCTCGGTGGTCGCGGTGGCGCGCACGTTGAGCTGCGCGCCGATCTCCCCGTCCCAGGCCGCCGCGAGGTCCGCGTCCTGGGCCGCCGCCCGGGTGAGCTGGCCCCACGCGCGTTCCTGCTGCCCGTAGAGCGCGTCCATCCACCGGTAGTTCTGGTAGGCGCTGGTCACCGCGTCCTCGACCTCGGCCGAGGCGGTGATCGTGCCGCCGACGGTGGCGTCCAGCAGCCCCTTGACCATCGGCGCGCCGATGCTGACCCCGGGGATGCCGGACAGCGCGTCGATCACCTTGATCATGGTGGCGTACGTGGTACGGGCGGTGGTGTCGGAGATGCCCGCCGCGTCGACCGCCTGCCGCGTGGCGACCAGGTGCCGCACCACGTCGTCGCGGGACGCGCCGGGGTGGTGCCCCCGCCAGTCCAGCAGCTCGGCGGTGAGCACCAGGTTCTTCAGGCCCGCGACGCCACCGTTGTGCGCCCGCAGATAGGCGGCGAACACGCCGTCGTGGAACTTCGCCGCCTGGAAGTCGACCGGGTCCTCCGCCGCCACGGCCGGCGTCGGCGACATCACCACCACCGCCGCCACGACCGCGGCCACCAGCGCCCGCCACCGCCGTCGGCGGCGGGGAGCCCACACCATCACACCCACTGGATTTCCTCCGGATCGCTCCGCGTCCGCCGGGGGTCGGTGGACGCGCAGCGCAGCCTGCGACCGGTGGCGTCCCGTCGGCCAGATGTGGATGTCCCATCCGGGCGGGACGCGGGACCTCCACCGTCCGGTCAGGTGTCGTCGTCCCGGGTCGGCCGGGACCGGCGTCCCTGGTGGGCCGGGACAGCGCGGCGATTGACTACGCGGCATGACCGACACCTCGCCGGACCACATCCCGGCCCACGTGAAGAACTCCTACCCGACGTGCAGCGAGTACACCCGCGCGCTCCGACTCACCCCGCCGCCGATCACCGCCGGCACGGACGGGACCGCGCCGACGGCGCCGGTGCGCCTGGTGGTCGTCCGGTGACCGTGGCCGCCGCACCGGGCCTGCTTCCCGCCTGGCGGGAGTGGCTCGCCGAGAACCTGGCAATGGGGGTCGCCGCCGGGCAGGCCCGGGCGGCGGCCGTCGCCGCGGGCGCGGATCCTGACGCCGTCGACGCGGAACTGGCGGCCCTGGACGCGCACCCGTACTTCGCCGTCTGCCGCCGGCTCGCGCTGCGTTACGACTGGATGGAGTCGGTGCTCGACACCTACCGGGTGCTGCGTGACGACGACGGCGGTCGTGAGCTGGAACGGCGCACCGACCTCACCGCGGCGGAGTTCTTCGGCCGCTACTACTACGCCAACCGTCCGGTCGTCCTCGACGGCCTGATGGCCGACTGGCCGGCGCGGAACTGGACGCTGGACGCGATGGCCCGCCGGTGCCCGGACGCCGTGGTCGAGGTGATGACCGGCCGGGAGGCCAACCCCGACCACGCCTGGCAGTACGACCGGCACCGCACCACCATGCCGTTCCGGGACTACCTGATGCTGCTGCGCTCCGGCACGCGCACCAACGACTACTACATGGTGCCCCGTAACGAGAACTGGACCGGCCCGCTGCGGGCGCTCGCCGGGGACGTGCGGCCACCGGACCACCTGGTCGACCCCGCCGGCGGGGGACACCTGTTGCTCGGCCCCGCCGGCACGGTGACCCCGCTGCACATCGACACCAGCACCGTGCTGCTCTGCCAGGTGCTCGGCCGCAAGCACGTCCGGCTGGTCCCGTCGTACCAGCGGCACCTGGTCTATCCGCGCGGCGGGACGTTCAGCGCGGTGGACGCGGCCCGGCCCGACCTGGACCGGCATCCCCGCTACGCCGAGGCCACCGTGCTGGAGACCATCCTCGAACCGGGCCAGATGCTGCTCATTCCCGTCGGCTGGTGGCACTGGGCGCACGCGCTCGACCTCAGCGCCACCGTCACGTTCCACCACTTCCGGGTTCCCGGCCAGAACCATCGGATGGCCACCCCGCCCGCGGCCCTCGGCGCCGACCGCGCCGACCGGTGAGGGCGACGCGGCGATCGCCGCGAATCGCCGGCAGTCCACCGGGCGGGACGCATCCGGCATTGACACGCCTCGCTCCACATTCCATGGTCGATGGAACCACCTCTCCGTCGAAGGGCGCAGCATGGTCAGCAGCGAACACCGGTACGTGATCGTCGGGGCGGGGCCCGCCGGCCTGCAACTGAGCTACTACCTCCAGCGGCAGGGCGCCGACTACCTGACGCTGGAACGGGGTGACGCCCCCGGCGGATTCTTCCGACGGTTCCCGCGGCACCGTCGCCTCATCTCCCTGAACAAGGTGCACACCGACAGCACCGACCCCGAGATCCGCCTGCGCTGGGACTGGAACTCGCTGCTCAACGACGCGCCGGACCTGATCTTCCCGCGATTCAGCGAGGAGTACCTGCCGGCGGCCGACGACCTGGTGCGCTACCTCGCCGAGTTCCAGCGGGTGCACCAGCTCAACGTCCGCTACGGCACGACTGTCGAACGGATCACCCGGACCGGCGACGGCTTCACCGTGCGCACCGACCGGGGCGACGTGCGCACGGGCTGCCTGATCGTCGCGACCGGCTGGGGTCAGCCGTTCGTACCGGCGATCAAGGGGATCGAACACGCCGTCGGGTACGAGGACATGGTCGTCGATCCCACCGCGTACGACGGCCAACGCGTGCTGATCATCGGCAAGGGCAACTCCGCCTTCGAGACCGCGTCGGCGATCCTCGGCCGGGCCTCGATGGTGCACCTCGCCAGCCGGCAGCCGCTGCGACTGGCGTGGAACACCAAGCACCCGGGCGACGTCCGGGGCCAGTACGGCGCGATCCTGGACAGCTACCAGTTCAAGACGCTGCACTCGGTGCTGGACTGCACGATCGACGAGATCCGGCCCGTCGACGGGCGGTTCCGGGTGTCGATCACGTACACCCACGCCCAGGGGGAGACCGCCGAGCTGGACTACCACACCGTGCTCAGGTGCACCGGTTTCCGGATGGACACGTCGATGTTCGACGAGACGTGCCGTCCCGAGATGGTGCGCGACGGTCGGATGCCCGGGTTGCGCCCGGACTGGCAGTCACGCAACGTCGACGGCCTGTACTTCGCCGGCACCATCGGCCAGGACCGGGACGTCAAACACGCGTCCTCGCCGTTCATCGACGGATTCCGGTACAACCTCCGGACGTTCACCCGGATGCTGCGGGAGCGCTACGACGACGTGCCGCTGCCGTACGCGACGACGCCGGCGGACCCCGCGTCGCTGACCAAGCTGATGCTCGACCGGGTCAACTGGTCCTCGGCGCTGTGGACGCAGTTCGAGTACCTCTGCGACGTCTTCGTCCGCGACGACGTGACCGGCGACTTCCACCACTACGAGGACCTGCCGGAGGACTACGCCGTCGAACGCTTCGGGACCGCCAGGCACTGGTACACGCTCGCGCTGCGGTGGGGCCGCGACGACTACGGCGACGTCTTCGCCATCGACCGGCACCCGACGCCCGACCGGGCCCGGGAGAGCGCCTTCATCCACCCGGTGATCCGCCGCTACCGCGGCGCCGAACTGTTCGCCGAGCAGCATCTGCTGGAGGACCTGCTGGCCGAGTGGCGACGCCCGGACCGGCACGTCGAGCCGTTGGTCGACTTCCTGACCGAGGACCTCACCGACAGACCATGACCTCGTCGAGCGGCTTGCGGGTCAGGTCGGGGACGCGGGCGTCCGGGGTGGGGTACCCGACGGGCATCACCACGTACGGACGCTCCTCCGGCGGACGCTCGCACACCTCGTTGAGGAACCGCATCGGGCTGGGCGTGTGGGTCAGGGTGGCCAGGCCGGCGTGGTGCAGCGCGGTGATCAGCACGCCGACCGCCATGCCGACGGACTCCTTGACGTAGTACGGCTTCGGGCTGTTCGGGCCCTGATGGACCTCGAACACGACGATGACGACCGGTGCGGTCTCCAGGAACGGCTTGCGCCAGTCGGTGCCGATCCCGGCGATCGCCGCCAGCCACTCCGGCGAGGCGCGGCGGTCGTAGAACGCCCGCTCCTCGGCCTCGGCGGCCTCGCGCAGCCGGCGCTTGCGGACCGGATCCGTCAGGACGACGAAGCGCCACGGCTGGACGTTGGCGCCACTGGGCGCGGTCGAGGCGGCCCGGATCGCGGCCTCGACCACCCCGGCGGGCACCGGGTCACCGGCGAAGTCGCGCACCGAGCGGCGCTGGGCCATCCGATCGGCGAACGCCTCCGCCTCGCGCACCATGTCCGCCGGCGGACGGCGACGGTGCCGAACGGGGACCGTGGGCAGCAGGCTCGTGTCGTTCACCTGGAACCTCCCTGATCAGGTGCGTCCAGCATGTCCCGGCGGTGGCTGCCGTGTCGTTACTCAGAGGTGCGCTCCTCGCGCTCGGGCGCGGTGTGCCTGGCGATCGTGTCGACCACGTCGGTCAGGCGCCCGCGCGGCGCCCGGGCGTCCCGCTGGCGGGTCGCGCCGTCACCGCCGTGGGCGAGCCCGGCCAGCCAGCCCTCCACCCGCTCGCGGTCGCCCGCCTCGTCGAGCGCCGGCCGGGCGCGCTCCACCAGCCGCTCGGCGAGCGTCGCCGCCGGCAGGGGGCGACCGGTGGCGACGTCGACGCCCTGGCCGCCCATCCCGTCCCGGGCGGCCCGCCAGTATGCCAGTCGCATCAGCTCGGGGGCCGGGCGCGGCCCTTCGTCACCCCGGTCGACGGCCTCCCCGGCGACGACCGTCAACGCCCGCACCAGGGCGGCGAACGCCGCGGACTCGGGCGCGGTGAGCGGGACGTCGGCCACCCGCACCTCGATCGTGGGGTGCCTCGTCGACAGGCGGAGATCCCAGAAGACGGTGCCGTGGTCGACGAGCGCGCCCGCTTCGAGCAGCGCGTCCACGTGGTCGTCGTACTGCTTCGCGGAGGTCAGGTACGGCGGTGGGCCGGCCACCGGCCAGCGCCCCCAGGTGATGGTGCGCCAACTCGCGTAGCCGGTGTCCCGCTCGGACCAGTAGGGCGAGTTGGCGGTGAGGGTGAGGAGCACCGGCAGGTGCGGGCGCAGGTGGTTGCCGATCAGCACGGCGCGGTCCCGGTCGGGTTGCTCCACGTGGACGTGCAGGGC
The DNA here is from genome assembly GCF_055586805.1 of Micromonospora sp. NPDC049201. Taxonomy (NCBI): domain Bacteria; kingdom Bacillati; phylum Actinomycetota; class Actinomycetes; order Micromonosporales; family Micromonosporaceae; genus Micromonospora; species Micromonospora sp. NPDC049201. The sequence goes on from NZ_JBVJHM010000001.1 coordinate 71,682, forward strand.
GCAGATGGCCAGCTCGTCGTGCAGCCCCCGGAAGGTGGCGGTGCCCCGGTCCTGGCGGGGCCCCTCGGTGACGGGTGGCGGCACCGCGCGACCGAGCACCGGCGAGCCGCTGGCGAGCACCCGCAGGCCCGCCGACCGGGCCGCGGACTGGATCGCGGCCCGTCCGTCGACGAGTTGCGCGTGGAGCACGTCGAGGCTCCGGCACGGGTCCGTGCGGGTCTCGACCTGCAACTTGGTGATCTCACCGTCGACCCGGGGGCCGAGGGCCGGGCGGGCGCGGTCGACGACGGTGGCCGCCTCCGGCACGACCCCGCGGTGCGCGGCGTCGACGACGAGGAACTCCTCCTCGACACCGAGCCGGGGTACGGAGGTTGGCACGCCCTGTTCCGTAGTCACCACGCCGCCGACCCCTCGCTGCCGGTCGTTCGCCGACGTAGAGCAGGTTACGGGATGTCGTCCCCCGGTGAGGGCACGATTCGCTCCACGATGGACAGCGTGTCGACGAGGCCGGCCAGCAGCGCCGTCCGCTCGGGCATCCGGTCCAGGCAGACGTACTCGTCGTCGGCGTGCGCCCCGCCGCCGACCGCGCCCAGGCCGTCGAGGGTCGGCACCCCGATCGCGGCGGTGAAGTTCCCGTCGGACGCGCCGTTGGCGTACGCGCCGTCGGGGCTCGGGACGCCGATCCGCCGGGCCGCCGACCGGGCCAGTTCCAGCAGCGGGCGGGCGAGGTCCGGGGACATCGGATAGCGGTTGATCCCGCCCTGCACGTCCAGCGTCGCCTCGGGCAGGACCGGCGCGAGTCCGCGGATGGCGTGGTCCACGCGTTCGAGTTCGTGCCGGGTCCAGGCCCGCACGTCGACGGCGAGGCAGGCGGAGTCGGGCACCGTGTTCGTGGTGGTGCCGGCGGAGAGCAGCGTCGGCGTGACGGACGTGCCGTCGCTGTCCGCCGTGCCGATGCGGCCCAACGTGAGGACCTGGTGGGCGACCTCGACCGTGGCGTTGACCCCGCGCTGCGGTTCGACGCCGGCGTGGGCGGCCCGGCCGGAGACGGTGAGGCGGTAGACCGAGCCGCCCTTGCGGGCCACTTTCAGGTGCCCCTCGGGGGTGGCCGCCTCGCAGACCAGGACCGCACCCGACCGCCGTGCCTCCCGCTCGATGAGCGGCCGGGACGTGCCGGAACCCGTCTCCTCGTCGCAGGTGAGCAGCACGCCCACCGTCGACGTGTCCTCGATCAGGCGCAGCGCCGTGAACATCTGCACGATGCCGGCCTTCATGTCCAACACGCCGGGGCCGGTCGCGACGTCCCCGTGGACGGTGAACGGCCGGGACCGGACGGTGCCGACCGGGAAGACGGTGTCGAAGTGGCCGAGGAGCAGCACGCGCTGATCGACGGCCGGCCACAGCAGGTGCGGCAGGCCGTCGATCTCGACCCGCTGGGCGGGCCGGCCGAGGACCTGCTCGCCCCAGCGGGCGAGCAGGTCGGCGCAGCGGGCGAGGTGGGGCAGCGAGCCCGGCGCCGATTCGCAGGAGACGAGCGTGCCCAGCCGGTCGACCATGTCCGCCTGGTACTGCTCCGCGGCGCCGAGTAGCGAGCGTTTTCGGCCCATTGGTCCCTCCAACTGCATGGTTGACGGGTTCGATATGATGCCCGCCTATTTCACCGTCGCAGGGGGACCGGATGTGGTCTTCCTCGTCCGTGCTTAGCTCGTCGGCGCGGTGGTCGACCGCAGCGGAGCGGACGATCCGTAGCCCACGTCGATGATCCGGCGGGCGGTTTCGGAGTAGGCGTCAGGCCCCTCGGGTGCGAAGGTGCCGAGGCCGTCGACGTAGCGGTTGTACATGCAGAACGCGGCCGCGATCAGGACGGTGTCGTGGATCTCCAGGTCGGTGGCGCCCTGGGCGCGGGCGTCGGCGACGAGTTCGGGGGTGACGTTGCGGCCACTGATCTGGACCGCGCCGGCGATCCTCAGCAGCGCCCGCAGTTTCGCCGAGATCGGCGCGCTGTCGAGGTCCGCGCGGACCTGGTCGACGAGGGTCATGCCGTCGTCGAGCTGCGCGGCGGCGAACGCCGAGTGCGACGCGCAGCAGAAGTTGCACTCGTTGCGTCCCGAGACGTACGCGGCGATCAGTTCGCGTTCCCCGGCCGGGAGCGTGTGCGGAGCGCGCAGGAGCACCTCGGCCAGTTCGTTGAGCGGCTTCGCCGTCTCCGGGCGGTACCGCATGGGACCGGAGATGCCGGGGAACTGCTTCTCGTCGATCCCGAGATCGATGTGCGCCATGAAGTGCTGCCTCCAGTCGTGACCTGTGGCGCCGGCCGGGTCATGCTCCTGCCGTCGCGGAGGCCCGGACCGGACGGCGTGTTCGGACGCCGCGCGCCCACCATCCCATATGGACCGGCGCCGCATCCCATGGATCGTGCTCTGTGTCCGGCCCGGATCGGGCCGCCCGCGCCGCGCCGGACGCGCCGCAATGGTGGAGATGCGGACGAAAGGTGCCGACGGTGAGGCTGATCGAACAGGTGTACAGCGACGCGCCTTCCGGCTGCGAAGGGCGGGCGAATGGAGCGGGGCATGAGCGAGGGCAGAGGAACCGACGTGACCGACGTGACCGACATCTACGACTACCGGGCCGAGCGCGACGGCAAGTCACCGTTCCACCCGCCGGTCCGGTACCAGACGCTCCGCGACGAGAGCCCGGTCAGCCAGGTCACCATGTGGGACGGCAGCAAGGTCTGGTTCATCACGCGGCGCAACGACGTGCGTGCCGCGCTCGCGGACGAGCGCCTCAGCGCGGACAACCGCCGGCCGGGCTTCCCGCTGTTGAGCGCCGGGTCGGAGACGCTCACCGAGGACAACCCGACGTTCGCCCGGATGGACCCGCCGGAGCACACCCGGCAGCGGGCCATGGTCAACGCCGACTTCACGCAACGCTCGTCGGCCCGGTGGCGGCCGCGGATCCAGCAGATCGTCGACCGGCTGGTGGACGACCTGCTGGCGAAGTCGCCGCCCGTCGACCTGGTCGCCGAACTGGCCGAGCCGCTGGCGGCGCAGGTGATGTGCCTGATCCTCGACATCCCGTACGAGAAGGACCTCTTCCTGCGGGTCGCCTCGACGTTCGCCGACCACTACGTCGGCCAGGACAAGCTCGACGGGGCCAGCGACGAGCTGACCGACGTCATCGTCGAGGTCCTCGAGGCCAAGGCCGCGAATCCCGGCGACGACGTGCTCAGCCGCCTCATCACCGAGCAGGAGGCGAACGGCGCGCTCACCCGCGCCGACATCATCGGCATGGCCCGCGTGCTGATCGTCGCCGGGTACGAGCCGGCGGTGCACGGCGTCTCCCTCGGCCTGGCCGCGCTGTTCTTCAACCCGGACCAGTTGGCGTTGCTGCGCGAGGACCCGAGCCTGATCGCGGGAGGCCTCGGCGAGCTGCTCCGCTACAGCACCAACTTCCACACCGGGCTGCCCCGGATCGCGGTCGGCGACACCCGGATCGGGGGACAGGAGATCAAGACCGGCGAGGCGGTGCTGGTCTACCTGCCGACGGCGAACTTCGATCCGCAGTGGTACGACGACCCCGACTCGCTCGACATGCGCCGGACCCACGCCGGCAACGTGTCGTTCGGGCACGGACTGCACAGGTGTCTCGGGCAGCACGTGGTCAAGATCCAGATGGAGGCGGTCATCGAGACGCTGCTGCGCAGGATTCCGGACCTGCGGCTGGCCGTGCCGCTCGACCAGCTTCCCTTCCAACGTGAGGCGGCCGTCTACGGCGTGTCGAAGCTGCCCGTGACCTGGTGACTCCCGCCCGCGGGCCACAGCGCCCGGCGGTGCGGAGCCCGTCCGGCGTGACCGCGCCGCCGGCCGGGTCCACCCCACCGCACCCGTCAGCGCCGACGGGTGCGGTGGCGGTGGCAGACCGCCCGACCGGTCGGCCGGGAGCCGGCGCGGGGTCAGTCCCGGCGGACCGCCGCCATGGTCAGCCCGGCGTCCCGGGAACCGGCCACCCGGGCGGCGATCGGCTCCAGCTCGGCCAGTTCCGCCCCGGTGAGCACGAGACCGGCCGCGGCCACGTTCTCCGCGAGCCGGACCGGGCTCCGGGTACCGGGGATCGGCACCACCGGCAGGCCGTGCGCGGCCGCCCGCTGGTGCACCCAGGCCAACGCGACCTGTGCCGCCGTGACGGAGCGGGTGGCGGCGATCCGGTGGACCGGGCTGAGCAGCGCGGCGTTGTGCCGGGCCCGGTCACCGGTGAAACGGGGCATGTGCCGACGGAAGTCGTCCGCGGCGAGCCGGTCGACACCGGTGACGGCGCCGGCCAGGAAGCCGCGGCCCAACGGCGCGTAGGGCACCAGCGCCACGCCGAGCTCCGCCGCCGTCGGGACGACAGTCGTCTCCACCTCCCGGGAGAAGATCGACCATTCCGACTGCACGGCGGCGATCGGGTGCACCGCGTGCGCGGCCCGCAGCTGCGCCCCGGTGACCTCGGAGAGCCCCAGGTGCCGGACCTTGCCCTGGGCGACCAGCTCGGCCAGGGCGCCGACGGTCTCCTCGACCGGCGTCGCCGGGGCGACCCGGTGCACGTGGTAGAGGTCGATGACGTCGACACCGAGCCGGCGCAGGCTCGCCTCCACGGCGCGGCGGAGATACCCGTGGGAGTTGTCGATGCCCCGGTGCCGGGGATCGTCCACGCTCCGGACCAGGCCGAACTTGGTGGCGATGACGACCCGGTCCCGGTTGGCCCGGACGAACGGCCCGAGCAGCTCCTCGTTCCGGCCGTACCCGTACGCGTCGGCGGTGTCGAAGAGCGTCACCCCGAGCTCCAGCGCCCGGTCGAGGGTCCGCCGCGACTCCTCGACGTCGCTCGGGCCGTAGAACTCGCTCATGCCCATGCAACCGAGTCCCTGCGCGCCGACCGGTGGGCCGGCGGCGCCCAGGGCGACCGGCCGCAGCGTCCGTTCCGTCATCGGGTCATCGGCCCGACCAGTGCGTGCCGGCGGCGAGTTCCTGGTCGACGGTGCGGAGCAGGTCGACATCGATCTTGCGGATGTCGTCGACCAGGTGTCGCACCCCGGTGGCCACCATCTCCTCCCGCTGGAAGTTGTGCGGCATGCTGGCCGGTACGCCGATGAAGCCGGCGCCCAGCGCCCTGGTGACCTCGGCCACCCGGTTGATGTCGTCGACGAAGACGACCTCGTCGAACTCGTAGCCGAAGATGTCCCGGACGATCTCCTTGGTGCCGGGCCGGACGTCGTTCACGTCGACGTACGGGATCTCCGCGTCGAAGTAGCCGGCGAGGTGGCCGAGGTACCTGTCGAACGTGTACTCGCGGTTCCGGCCGCCGTAGCACACCACCCGCACGTCGACCTCCCGCAGCGTGGCGAGCAGTTCCTCGACGCCCTCGGTCACCTCGACCGGGTGCGTCCTCAGGTACTCCTCGCGGTGCGCGAAGAACGCCGCGATGGTCTCCTTGGCCGTCCAGGGAAGCTTGCAGGCCAGGGCCATGTTCTGGCCGGCGGCCAGTTGCGGCGAACCCCAGACGTGCCGCTCGACGTGGGCGGTGTACGCCCCGCCGTGCATGGTCACGAAGCTCTCGATCACCGGGCTGTAGGTGTCGTTCAGCACCACTCCGTCGCTGTCGAGCGCGACGAGGCGGATCTTGTCCAGTTTGCTCACTTCTTCTCCAGACGGTCGGTTCGGTGGGTCGGTCGGGCGGCGGTCACGCCGCGGTCAGCACGAGTGCGGCGTTGTGCCCGCCGAAGCCCAGCGACGTGCTCACCGCCACGTCGATCCGGGCCGGGCGCGGCGCGCCGCTGACCACGTCGATGTCGAGTTCCGGGTCCAGCCGGCCGAGGTTCGCGGTGGGCGGGACGCTGCCGTGTTCGATGGCGAGTGCGGTGTACCCGGCCTCGATCGCGCCGGCCGCCGCCAGGGTGTGTCCGGTCACCCCCTTGGTGGAGGTAACCAGCGGCCGGTCACCGAGCACCCGGTGCAGCATCCGACCCTCGGTGACGTCGTTGAGGGGGGTCGAGGTGCCGTGGGCGTTGACGTGGTCGACGTCGGTGGGGCCGAGCCCCGCGTCGGCCAGCGCGGCCCGCAACGCCTGCTCGATCCCGCGTCCCCGCGGATCCGGCGCGGTGGCGTGGTAGGCGTCGGTCGCGGCGCCGTAGCCGCGCACCACCGCCCGGGTCCGGGCGGCCCGGGCCCGGGCGTCCTCGATCCGTTCCAGGACGAGCACGCCCGCGCCCTCCGCGACCACGAACCCGTCCCGGTCGGCGTCGAACGGCCGGGACGCCTCGGCCGGCGCGTCCGCCCGCCGCGACAGCGCGCCCATCCGGCCGAGCCCGGCGACGACCAGCGGGGTCAGTGCCGACTCGGTGCCGCCGGCGAGCACGATGTCGCAGGCCCCGGCGCGGAGCAGGTCCCGCGCCACGCCGACCGCCGTCGTCCCCGACGCGCAGGCGGTGGCGGTGACCAGGCTGGGACCGCGGGCGTCCAGGTCCAGCGCGACGTACCCGGCGGCCATGTTGACCATGTACATCGGAATCAGGAACGGGGACACCTTTCGCGGCCCACCCCCGGTCAGCGCGGTGTGCTGCCGTTCCAGGGCGCCGGCCCCGCCGAGCGAGTTGCCGAGGACCACGCCGACCCGGGCGCCGTCCCAACCGCCGGGCTGCCAGCCGGCGTCCTCGGCGGCGGCCCGGGCGGCCACGATCGCCAGCTGCGCGAACCGTTCCAGTTGCCAGGACGCGAAGCCGCCGAGCGCGGCCTCCGGCTCGAATCCGGGCACCCGGCAGCTCAGGGCGGTCGGCGTGCCACGGAGGGTGTCGTCGGCCCGCGCGCAGCTCAGACCCGACCGGATCCGCTCCCAGTTCGCCGCCACGCCGATGCCGGCCGGCGTCACCAGGCCGAGCCCGGTGACCGCCACGCCGAAGCCGTCCGGGCGCTCGGCCATCAGGCGACCGCCTGTTTGGTCTCGACCAGCCGCGCCGCGTCCCGGATGGTCATCTCGTTGGTGAGTTCGCCGTCGTCGATGGCGATGTCGAACACGCCGTCGAGCAACAGCCCGAGTTCCACGATCACCAGCGAGTCGATGTCGAGTGACTCGAACGTCATGTCCGGCTCGATGCCGTCCGGCACCAGCTTCAACTGGGTCGCCAGAACGTCGATGATCCGGTCTTCGATTGCCTTCATCCGTGTGCTCCCGCTAGCTGTGGTCAGTTCCGTGAGGTGCTACCGCCCGGCACTCCGGCCAGACGAGCGCCACCGACCCCCAGGTGAGCCCGCCCCCGAAGCTGGCGAGCACCACCCGGTGCCCGGGGCGTACCGCGCCGGCCGCGACACCGTCGGCCAGGGCCAGGGGGATGGACGCGGCCACCGTGTTGCCCACCCGGTCGATGTTGGTGACGAAGCGGTCGACCGACCGCCCGAGCCGGGTCGCGACGGCGGCGATGATCCGCAGGTTGGCCTGGTGCAGCACGAACCGGTCGACGTCGGCCGTCGCCCAGCCGCCGAGTGCGGTGGTCCGTCCGATCGAGGCCGACATGTGGCGGACCGCCTCGGCGAAGGCCGCCCGCCCCTGCATCTCGAAGTAGGTGTCCTCCGGCTTGACCGGCAGCCCGGTGGACCGTTGGCGCGATCCCCCCGCGCGTACCTCGATGAGGTCGCTGCGGCTGCCGTCGCTGCCCAGGCTCAACCCGTGCAGGGCGCCCGGCTCGTCGGCGGTGCCGCTGCGCAGCAGCACCGCGCCCGCCCCGTCCCCGAAGACGGCCCGGGTCGTCCGGTCGTCCGGGTCGAGGATGGTGGAGAACGTGTCCGCGCCGATGACCAGCACACTCGACGCGGTGCCGGCGGCGATCAGGCCCGCCCCGGTCGCCAGGGCGTAGACGAACCCCGCGCAGACCGCCGCGACGTCGAAGGCCGGTACGCCGCCCAGGCCGAGCCGACTGGCCACCTCGGGTGCGGTCGCCGGGCAGGGCCGGTCCGGTGTGCTGGTCGCGACCACGACCACGTCGGCGCCGTCGGCGCCGGCCGACGCCAGGGCCCGGCGGCCCGCCTCGACCGCGAGGTCGCTGGTGGCCTCGCCCGGCGCGATGACGTGGCGTTGCCGGACGCCGGTGCGGGTGACGATCCAGTCCTCGTCGACGCCCAGGCGCGCCGAGAGTTCGCCGTTGGTGACGACCCTCGGGGGCACCCAGGCGCCCAGCCCGGCGACCACCGCCGCTCGCCCCATCAGGCCACCCGCTCCCGGTCCGTCGTCGAGGTGCCGTCGGCGTCGGGCGCCACGGTGAGACCCATCCGCGCGATCTCGGCGCCGCCCTGGTGGAACGTCACGTCGACCGGTCGGGGCGACCCGCCGGCCCGGTCCGGTTCCGCCGCCGGCCCGGCCGCGTCCGCCGGTACCGCCGTCAGCGTCACCGGCTGGTCGAGTTCCGCGTAGGCCGCGAACGACGCGGTCATCCGGGACATCACGGTGCGGTGCGGTGCGCCGCCGCCCCAGTGCGCCGTGGCCAGCGTGGCCACCTGCCGCGCGGCCTCCAGGAGCACCATCCCCGGCACGTGGTCGTGATCGTGGTCGAAGAAGCTGATGTTCTCCACCGGCACCCGCAGGCCGGCGGTGACCGCCCGCTCGGCGGTCCGCACGTCGAGCAGCACGGTGTCGGTGGCGCGGCGACGGCCGACGCGGTCCGGCGCCGTCAGCCCGCCGGCGACGGCCGCCGGACCCAGCCGGGACGACGTCGGCGGCGGGCCGCCGCGCCCCCGGGACCGGACCACCGTGTACGCCTCCGGGGCCAGGTAGCCGACCGCCAGGCGCACCACGCCGATCCGGTGACCGGCGACCCGGAGGGTGAACTCGTAGTCCAACCCCCGCACCCGGCCACCCACCCGACGGGGGACACCGGTGGTCACCGTCATCCGCAGCTCGGTCGGGCCGGACGTCGCGTCCCGGACCACCGCCGCGAACCCGGGCCGCAACAGCTCGGCGGACCAGCCCCGCAGCACGAACGCCGCGCGCGGCTCGACGTCGAAGAGCAGGTGGGCGGCGTACGTCTCGGCCTGCCGGCAGCACTCGACGAGCAGCAGCGGGTCGAGCCGCCGGTTGGCCGCCCCGGTGTGCCCGGTGTAGTGCGGGTGCACGGCCGGCAGCAGCGCGGCGGCGACGAAACCCTGCGGGCCGACCGGTCGGACGTCGGTCAGGAACACCTCGGTCGGGTTCCGCCGGTGCACCACGGACCGGTCGACGGTACGCGCGAAGTCCAGCGACTCCGCGGCGACCAGCAGCTCCCGCTCGCCGGCGGTGGTCGCCCCGGCGGTCCCGGTCACCGCGCACCGCCCACGGTCGCCCGGCTGCGGGCCGGGCCGGTCACCACGTCCAGCAGCGCGCCCACCGGCACGGTGGGTTGCCGACTCATCAGCGTGGTGGCCACCCGGTACGGGTCCGCGTAGCCGCGCCGGGCGACCAGCGTGCCCCACAGCTCGGCCGGGACCCGCTCCCCGGCGTCGTGGTCGTCCGCACCGGCGTGGACGTCGAGCAGCCGCCGCGCGCGGCGGATCCACCGGCTGAGTTGGTGCGCCGAGTAGTTCTCCCGCGCGGTGCGCCCGAGGCCGGCGATCAGGTACAGCCGCAGGCCGAGCCGGAACGCGTCGACGCCGTGGTCGTCGACGAACCGGTCGGCGATGGCGTCCAGGGTGTACCCCTGCCAGCCGCCGAAACGGGTGGACGTGGTGACGCCGTCGATCGGCACCCGGGGCACCTCGAACCGGACCACACGGGCGCCGAGCGCGGTGAGGACGTGGCCCACCGTCTGGTAGTCGGCGCGCAACTGCTCGTCGTGGGCCAGCACCACCAGGTCGTGGTCGGCCAGCAGCGGCACCAGCTCCCGAAGCAGATAGAGCAGGTAGTTGGGTTGTCCGTCCGCGCCGAGGACGACCCGCAGCGGGTGGCCCGCCGCGGTCGCGTCCAGGTACACCGGAGCGCCCACCGGACGGCCGTCGATGCAGAGGTTCCGGCGGACGAGCAGGTCCAGCAGGTCCGCCTCGGCCATCAGCTCGGGCCCGTGCCGGCCGAGGTCCGGGTCGAACATCCCCAGCAGGTGGTAGTGGCCCTGCCAGATGTCCAGGAGCCGGGCGCTGGCCGGGTGGAGCCAACCGGCCTCGGCACGTCGTACCGTCGGTTCGATCGCGGCGAACGGCAGCCGCGGGGTCCGGTGGTACGCGACGTACAGCTCGCCGATCCCGACCTCGTCCAGTCCGGCGTACGCCGTCCCGGGGTGGTGCCGGTCGAGATAGTCCCAGAACCCCGCCACCTGCTGGCTGCCCGCGTACGCCCCGTGCTGGTAGGCGACGGTCACGTCGGCGAGAACCGCGCTGACCCGGACGATCACGTCCAGCGAGAGCAGGTACTTCAGGTGGGTCGGCGTCAACGGCTTGGTGGGACTGACCGTGACCGGCGCCAGCAGGATCCGCGATCCGGCGCCGGGCGGGAACGGGTGCGTCATCGGGCCGCCGCCGACTCCGCCAGCGCCTTCCGGAGGCGGCCGATCACCTCCTCGGCCTCCACCGGCGTGCAGTAGCCGGGGTCGGCGATGAAGGTACGGCCGGCCACGCCGCCGACGGTGCGGGGCACCAGCCACAGGTGGAAGTGTTCGGTGCCCTCCATGCAGGAGAAGATGTGGATCCGCGGCGCCCCGCTCACCTCCTTGAGCGGGCCGGTGAACCGCCGGACCAGCGTGCCGATGCCGGCCGCCTCCTCGTCGGTGAAGTCGGCGTAGTCGAGGAAGTGCCGGTGGGACTCGATGAGCAGGGTGCCGACCGGCCAGTACGGCGTGGGCCCGTGGCCCACCCGCCAGATGCCGTCGTCCACGAGGTGCCCGCCGGGCGGCACCGGGAAGCCGGCCCAGGCGGGCACCGGCAGGCCGGCGTACTTGGCGCAGACGAGGCACTGGCGCTCCTGGGGCGTGCGCCCGCTGAGCAGCCGGGTGAACGGGTCGCGGACCCGGGCCAGCGGCTCCAGCTGGGCGTGCCGGCTGTACCAGGCGTCGAGTTCGGCGGCGGTCGCGGCCGGATCGGTGAGGTGCGGGGTCGCGGCGTCGGCCCAGCGTTCCCGGGCCTGCTCGTCGGTCAGGCCGCTCAGGTCGGCCACGTCCCGCCAGGACCCGCCGGTGTCGCGCAGGTACCCGACGATCGCGTCGTGCAGCTCCGGGACCTCGGTGCCGAGCAGGCTCCACAGCCTCGGGGCCAGCGGCTCCTCCCCGTCGGGGGCGGCGACCGCCAGGCGCAGCGACTCGGACAGGGCCTGTAGCCGCGCGGACAACGCCAGGCGGGACAGGTCGGCCGCGGTGAAGTCCGGTGTGTCCATGTGGGTCCTCTTCATTCGGTCGGGCGCCCTATCGCCCCGGCTCGGGGGAGAGCCAGGTGAACAGGCGAAGTGCCGGGGAGTCGCCGCGCGCGTGGTGGACCCGCGCGTAGCCGGGCTCGGTGCGGACCAGTCGGGCGTCGAGGTCGGTCCGGTGGATCAGGCGGAGTGGCTCGTCGGCGCGCAGGCTGCCACGCAGGACCGATTCGGCCAGGGTGTGGTGCAGGTGCACGAGGTACTCGGCCAGGGTCAGCGCCCGGACGGCCACGTGCAGCTCGCGGGGGACGCCGGGGTGGGTCGACGCCGGCCCGGCGACCGGCGCGACCGGCGGGAGGTCGAGTTCCGCCGGCAGGGCCGGCAGCACCCCGGTCACCGGCTTGAGCAGGCGGCTCAGCCCCGGTAACCGGCCCGCCGGGAAGGGACCCAACCAGGCCGCGCTGCCCGTCGGGGCGACGACCCGGGCCGGGTTCCGGGCGGTGAGGTTGGCGGAGTTGCCGAACAGGAAGCGGGTCCGGGTCCAGGACCGACGCCAGGCGTCCGCCTCCCCGTCGGACAGCCCGGCGGCGAAGCACCGGGCGCCGCGTACCAGATCGTCGAGGTCGACGCTGCGCAGCAGCACCAGCACGGTGCAACCCCCGGTGTCGTCGGCGGCGCGGTGCGGCTCGGCACCCACCCAGGCGGCGCGCGCGGCGAGGAGTTCGGCCAGCCGGCTCTCCGACGGTGCGCCGTCGAGGTCCGCCGGGGCGCTCACCGGTCCACCGCCGGGGACGCCGCCGGGTGCGCCGACGCATCCACAGTGGACTCACGGGTCATCGTCAGCACCGCCGCGACCACCTCGTCCGGTGGCGCCGCGCCGTCGACGATCCGCACCGGCAGGTCGCGGACCTCGGCCAGCAGCGCCGCGCGCAGGTCCGTCTGCAACCTGACGAAATCGGCGCGGTCGACGGCCGGCCCGTAGTGCTCGAACCGGTTGACCCGCGCACCGTCGCCGCTGCGCGCCCAGGCCGTCTCCGCCGGCACGTCCAGGTAGAGCACCCGGCCGGGCTGCGGGAACGAGCGCCAGTAGTCGAACGTGGGGGTGTGCTCCACCCCGAGCAGCCGGCACTTGACCAGCAGCTTGTAGTAGTACGAGTCGATGATGACCCGGTCCGCGCCGGCGGCCCGCGCCAGTTCCTCCCGCAGGTGCAGCACGATCGGGGTCAGCACCGACACCACGAGCTCGGGGGAGTAGCGTTCCCCGGCCCACCCGAACGCGTCGGTGATCCAGCTGCTGCGCAGTTGATGGATCAGCGGGTACGGCCCGAGATACCGGTCGTCGTAGGAGACGACCCGCCAGCCGTGCTCGTCGTGCAGCCGGCGCAACACCGTCGACTTGCCGGCGAGGTCCGGCCCGAGCAGGGCCCAGAACCCGGTGCCGTCGGAGCGGCTCACGCCGGTGCTCCCTTCGTCAGCCACCCGACCGCGAGATAACTCGCGTACGTCACCGGGATGTAGGCGATGGTGAGGCCCACCGGCCAGCGGGGCGCGCCGGTGACGAACCGGGACGCCGCGACCACCGACCACGCCAGCGGCACCAGCGCCAGCCAGCCCCAGGCGTGTCCGGGGCCGGACTGCCACGGCCGCAGCAGTCCCAGCACGATGCCGGTGGCGAGCACGGCGGCGCCGAGCGCGACGGCCGTGGTCCCCCACGGGCCGAGGACCGTGCTGTACGTCCGCTCCCCGGGTCGGGGCCGGCGGGTGGCCTTGCGGCCGAACTCCAGGCACACCCCGCTGAGCGTGACCGCGACGATGGCGAGCACCCCGCCCAGGTCCGGCCGCCGTCCCTCGGCGTGCAGGAAGGCGGTGTACACGTAGATGCTGAGCAGTGGCTGGATCGGCAGGTTCACGGCGAGGTGCAGGGCCAGCCGGTCGCCGGCGGGCCAGCCGTACACCCGGTCCAGGGTGATCACCACGGCCGTGTAGCCGAGCTGCCCGGCCAGCGCCGCCAGGACCACGCCCCGGCCGGCGTTGAGCAGCAGCAGGGCGGCGGCGCCGAGGACGACGAGGACCATCAGGTCCCGCTCCCGGACCACCCCGGCGGGCAACGGCCGGTGCGGGTTGTGCCGGCGGTCGTACTCGTGGTCCCGGATGTCGTCCATGGCCCGCAGCAGCAGCATGCCGACCACGAGCGTGACCGCGGTGACGGCGAGCCCGCCGTCGGGCCGCCAGCGCGACACCCCGCTGACCGCCGCGAAGAGGGCGGTCAGGCCGATCGCCCAGGAGAGCATGAACGGCACGTGCACCGCCGGCGGGTACGCGGCGGCCACGTACCGGCCCCAGCGGCCGGTCACCGGACTCCGTCCAGGATCCGCACCGTGCCGGCCGTGCCGTCCACCTCGACGAGGCTGCCGTCGGTGATCCGGTCGGTGGCCCGGTCCACCGCGACCACGGTGGGGATGCCGAGCATGCGTCCGGTGATGGCGGTGTGCGACAGCAGGGTGCCCCGTTCCACCACCAGCGCCCGCGCCGAGAGCATCAGGTAGAGCCAGCCGGGATCGGTCTCCCGGGCGACCAGGACGTGGTCGCGGCACTGCTCGGCGTCGACCGACGGATCGAGCACGACCTTGGCCGGGCCGCGGACGACGCCGGAGCTGGAGGCCAACCCGGTGAGGACGGCCGTGTCCGGTCCGACGGGTGCTCCCGGCCCGGGCGCGGCGGCCCCGCCGGTGCCGCGTGCCCCGGCCAGGGCCACCGCGAGCGGCAGGTCGGGATCGGTGCGCAGCCGGGTGGGCAGCGGGTCGGTGTCCGTCCAGCGGGCCCGCTCGGCGGCCCGGACCGCCGCCAGGCCGCGCAGGTCGGCCCCGGCCAGGGTGCCGTCGAAGGCGCCCAGCACCTCGTCGACGGTGAGGTCGACGACGTCGCCCGGCCGGTCCAGGCGGCCCCGCGCGGCCAGCTCCGCACCGAGGCGGGTGAGCAGCACCCGGGAGTCGCCGAAGAGCTGGCTGCGGCAGAACCGGGTGTTCTCCCGGACATTGATCAGCGTACGCATCGTCCGGCCCAACCCGCGTAGCACGGCCCGTTTCACCGGGTTGCGGCACCGCTCGCGCAACTCGCGTACGGCCTCGTCGTGCGCCTGGCGTCCGGCGGCGCGGCTGGCCGACACGGTGAGTCCCCGGGCCAGGTAGGCCCGCACCGGCTGGAGGACGGTCCACGGTTCGTCCCGCGGGGCGGGCGTCTCCAACTTGAGGTCGTGCATGCCCCGGTCGCCGTGGTCGCGGAGGTGTTCCCGCAGTGCCGCCAGGAAGCGGGCACCGTGCCGGCCGGCGACCAGGTCGTCCCAGATCCGCCGCGGGTCCGCGTCGGACCGCAGCGCCGCCCGCGTGTCCGGGTCCTCGGCGGCGGTCGCCGCCAGCGCGACCGCCGAGTGCAGCGCCGCGGTGGAGCGGTTCTCCGGACCGCCGCACAGCAGCCCGTTGAGCAGGCTGCGGTCCGCTCCCGGCACCCACCGGCGCAGCAGCCCGTCGGTCGCCCGGGTGGCGGTGAACAGGAAGATCCCGTTGACCAAAGTTACCCCCCACCGGCGGGCCACCTGCACCCACAGCGCCCGGTACGCGTCGACCATCTCGTGCGGACGCCGGGCCGCCGCGTCGGCGAGGCCCGCGTGGTACCCGTCCCACCAGCGGAGGAAGCGGCGGACCCGCCACGGGTGCGTGACCAGCCGGGCGAGGATCTCCAGCACGTCGAGGACGTCGGTGAGTCGGGAGCCGCGCCGTCCGCCGGGTACGCCGTCGCGCCGGGCCGTCGTCCCGTCCCGCCCGGTGCTGCCGGTCGCGGCCAGGCCGAGGGACCGTTCCCAGGTGGACCAGAGCGGGCGGAAGCACCGGATCAGGCCGTGCAGGTGGTACCAACAGTCGAGTTGGTAGTAGATCCGGCCGTCCAGGTGCCCGATCATCCGACGCAGCGTCGGTCGCTCGCGTCGCAGCGTGCGGGCGGGCACGCCCATCCGCCGGTAGAGGTCGGTGAACCCCACCTCGTACAGCTCCCGGGCCACCGAGTACGTCAGGGCGCAGCTGATGCCCGGGAAGCTCTCGGTAACGTTGTTGTTGTCCCAGAGCAGGGCCGGGCTCCCCACCTCGTCCGGGGGGCGTGCCGGCGTGGCGACCGGGCGCGCCTGGACCAGGTGGATCGCGCCGTCCTCGGTGATCGTGCCCTCGATGTCCTGGGGTGCGCGGAAGCGGGCCTCGACCCGCGCCGCCAGTGCCGCGATCGCCACCAGGTCGGCGTCCGTGAGCACCGGCTCGGTGGCCAGTTCCGGGGGCACCGGCAGGTCGACCGGTCCCTGGTCGGGGCGGGCCGGATCCCACCCGACGGCCCTGGTCTTGACCGTCACGTGGGGCTCGACCGCGCCGGTCACCGGGTCCACGAAATAGTGGTCGACATCGGCCTTTTCCTGAACCACCCCTTCGCCAATGCCATAGGCGGCGGCGATCACCAGGCGGGCCGCGCCGTCGCGCGGATCGCGGGTGAACGCGACGAATGACCGGGTGCCCATGGCCATTCGTTGAATCCCGACCGCGATTCGTGCGGCGAACGGGGCGTGCCCTCGGCGGGCGCGGTAGAGCACCGCTTCCGGGTTGAACGCCGACGCCCAGCAGGCGACGAGTCGTTCGGCGAGACCGGCCCGTCCAACGTACAGGAAACTGTCACTGAGCCCGGCGAACGGATCCTCCGCCGAATCCTCGCCCGACTCCCGCTGATTGGGTCGCGGTACCGCACACGCACGCACCGCCACCAGTCCGTCCGGTCCGGCGATCTCGTCGAAGTGTGCGTCTATTTCATCGAGGAGTTCTGATGGAATTGTCAGGTACCGGACTCTCTGCCGAAGCGCTTCCGCGTGGCTGAGCAGCGCCTGGGCCGACCCGGCCGTATCGGCGCGGATATCGGTCAGGAGAGGGCCGACGACCTGGTCGAACACGGTCGCGGGCACGCACCGTAACGGCGGTACGGCAAATCCGTCACGGGTCAGTTCCGCCTGTCTGGCGAACTTGTGGCCGACCAGCTCCGGGTCGAGAATCATCGGTCCGCTTTTGACTAACCACACACTGCTGAGCCTTCCTCACGCATGCGGAATTAGCCCGACTGTCCGCCGGGACGGGCGCGTCGCACATTCGCGGTGATCATGCACGACAGGGATGTCTGATTCAAGGCCCGAAACAGAAGACCGTGCGGATCGTTGTGTTTGGGCTGTCCAGACAGGTCCGACAAAACGCGATGACGTGGGACCCCGGTGGCATGCTCCGGCCCGCCGGGTGGGCGCAGCTCATTGGCGCCGCATTCCCACTGTTTGCGGAGGAGGGCGGAGAAACGGCAGGGCAATGCCGGACAGCAGCGACGAACCGGGCGTCCGAACGGAACGTTCCGCCGAATATTTCGATAGCGCTCAGGTTTCCGGCCCGGCTATACGTCGCTGACGTGCCCGGACGCGCGATAATCGCAGCGAAAAATCCGGTGGCGGACGAGGCGGGTTTCCGGGCGTTGCCGGTGGTCCGTGAGCGTCCCCGAGCCGGCGCGCAGAAGGCCGGGCGGGACGTCGCCGACGTCGGCATCGTGCTCGGCGCGGTGGCCGAGACCGATGCCGACGGGCGCGGCGGGCGGGGGTGGCGAGACGGTCAGATGTCCGGCGGTGGAGACGGGCGGAGCGGGTGCCTCACCGCCCCGATGCTGAGCCGGCCGCCTCGGTGGCCGCGATGAGGCTGGCCGGGCGCATGTCCGTCCAGTTCTCCTCCACGTACGCCAGGCACTCCTGACGGGAGCTGGCCTCGACCACGGTTCGCCAGCCCTCGGGCACGTCGACGTCCGCCGGCCACAGCGAGTGCTGGTTCTCCTCGTTGACCAGCACCAGGTAGGTGGCGTCCTCGTTCTCGAAGGGGTTCGTCATGACAGTCCTTCCGGGTGACTGGTGGAATCGCGGTGGTAGAAAAAAACCCTGTCAGGCCAGCCCCAGCGGCGCGTCCGGCGAGGCGCTGTAGGTCCGGGCGATCTCCGCGAAGTCCGCGGCCATCGAGGCGATGGTCTCCTCACGGAACAGGTTGCGCTTGAAGGAGAGGCACACCGAGGCGTCACCCGACGGTTCCCTGGTCAGGGTCCACAGCGCGCCGTCCGGCACGGCGGACTTGCGCGGCTGCAGGCCCGTCGCCCGCGGGATCCGGCCGAACTTCACCTCTCCCGGCACCTCGATGTACTGCCGCTGATCGGGCACCGCCTGGAACACCGCCGCCGCGTGGTCGTCGGAGGCGGCCGTCCGCATCAGCTCCGGGGCCTGCCCGAAAATCTCCAGCGTCGGCATCTCGTGCGAGAACGCTTCGAGGCAGGTGGTCCGGGTCCGCTTGAGCAGGTCCCCGAACGACGCGCAGCCGGCAAGGTCGGTGCGAAGCGGCAGGAAGTTGAAGAGCGGGCCCACGGTGTTCTCGAACAGTTGCCCGCCACGCCCCGGCGTGAACGTCGCGATGACGACGTCCGTGGCGCCGGTCCGCCGGTGCACGAGCAGCTTGTACATCGCGACCAGGACCATGAACCGCGTGGCGCGGTGGGCTCTGGCCAGCCGGTCGATGGTCGAGAACACGTCGTCCGGGATCCGGAACCAGTGCGCCGCGGTCGACTCGGGCAGGTTCGCCGATCGCGGGATGTCCGTGGGGAGCGCCGTGAACAGACCGCCGTCCAGCTTGCGGCGCCAGTATTCGCGCTTGGCCTCCGTGCCCGCACCGGCCCCGGTCCGCTGCCAGTCGGCGAACTCGCGGAACTGCGGAGCCGCCGGCAGGTCCGGGACGGTCTGACCCGTCCTCGCGACGTACCGGTTGACCAGGTCGCGAATGACCACCTCGATGGACATGCCGTCCGAGACGATGTGGTGGATCATCACGACCAGGACCGTGTCCTGGTCGTCGAACCTGCCGAGCACCACCCGCAGGGCGGGCGTCTCGTCCACGCCGATCGTCTCGTCCTCGACCTCCTGCCGCAGCTCGTCGGCGCGCGCCGCGCGCGCCGCCTCCGGCGTCTCCGGGAGGTCGCGGATCTCCACGCGCACCGGACCGGGCGGCGAGATCTCCTGGTGCCGATTCCCCGTCGTACCGACGATCCGCGTCCGGAGCGCCTCGTGCCGCGTGACGACGTCCTGCAGCGCGTCGCGCAGCGCGGCGACGTCGATCGGCCCGCCCGTCACGCGCCACGCGTCCACCACGTGGTACCGGGGACCGAACGGGCCGTCGTCGTCACCGTGGTCGAACACGTCGACGAACTGGTGATTCAGCGACAGCGGGATCGTCTCCGGCGCGTCGACGCCTGTGGTCCTAGTGGGGCTCATCCCGGCTCCTATCAACTGGTTCCGCTTGTTCCAGGAGGTACTGGTCCAGCTCGGTGACGGTGGGCAGCTCGAACAGGTCGTCAAGAGTGAGCTCCACACCGAGTGCCTCGTTGACCGTCTGAACCAGCCGGATCCCGCTCAGCGACTGCCCGCCGAGTTCGAAGAAGCTGTCGTCGAGTCCCACCTCCGCGACGCCGAGGGCGCTGGCGAAGGCGGCGCACAGGATCTCCTGCTGCGGGGTGCCGGGGGACGTGTGGGTCGACGAACCGGCGAGGACCGGTTCGGGGAGCGCCCGACGGTCCACCTTGCCGTTCGGCGTGAGCGGGAGCGAGTCGAGCACCACGAACGCGGCGGGGATCGAGTAGTCGGGCAGCACCTTCTCCGCGTGCCTGCGGAGCGCCGCGAGGTCCACCGCGTCGGTCTCGCCGACGACGTACCCGACGAGGCGGTGGTCGCCGTCGTCGGTTGGCCGGGCCACGACGATCGCCTCGGAGATCTCCGGGTAGGCGGTGAGCGCTGCCTCGACCTCGGCGGTACCGACCCGGAATCCGCGGATCTTCACCTGGTCGTTCGCCCGGCCGACGAACTCGATCATGTCGTCGGTGGCCCAGCGGACCAGGTCGCCGGTCCGGTACATGCGCGTCCCGGCGTCGCTGAACCGGTTCGCCACGAAGCGCTCCGCGGTCAGGCCCGGTCGGCCGAGGTAGCCGCGCGCCAGGCGCTCGCTCGCGACGTACAGCTCCCCGACCTGGCCGGGCCCGACCGGCCGGAGCCGCTCGTCGAGCACGAACAGCTCGCCGTTGTCCAGCGAACGGCCGACCGGCACCCGCGTCGCGGGAACGAACGGCGCGGTCACGGTGGTGGTGGTGGCGAACAACGTGACCTCGGTCGCCCCGTAGGTGGGGCGCACCGTGATGCCGGGGCACGCCTTCAGCACCCGCTCGACGGCGCCCGGCGAGATGACGTCACCACCGGTCGAGACCTCACCGACGGTGCCGAGGCAGTCCGGCGCCTGGTCGGCGACCACCCGGAACAGGCCGCTGGTGAGCTGGACGGAGGTGATCTCGTGGTCCCGGATCAGCCGCCGGAGCGTGCCGAGGTCCAGGCGACCGTGCGGTGCCAGGACCAGGTGACCGCCGCGCAGCAGGGGAACCCACATCTCGTACGTCGACACCGCCGCCGCGTACGGCGCCACCATGAGCACCCGGTCCTGGGGACTGTTGTCCCAGCACGAGTCCAGGGCGACGCTCAGCACGCCCCGGTGGGTCACGCAGACGCCCCGCGGCAGCCCCTCCGACCCGGAGGTGTGGATGACGCACGCGATGTCGTCGGGTCGTACGTCGATGTCCGGGGCGGCGACCGGCGGGTCCTGCCGCGCGGGGGCCGGGTCGACGAGCACGGTCCGCCTGCCGACCGGTAGGCCCGCGCTGCGGGTCTCCTCGTCGGCCAGCAGCACCGGCCGGCCGGCGTTGTCCATGACCCGCTGCTTGGCCTCCAGCGGATGGGCGTGGTGCAACGGCAGGTAGACCCCGCCGGCCTTGAGCACGCCCAGGGTCGCCACGATCAGCTCGGGTGAGCGCGTGATCAGCACCCCGACCGGCTCGCCGGGCCGCACGCCGAGGCTGATCAGCCGATGCGCCAACTGGTTGGCGCGCTCGTCGAGCTGGCGATAGGTCAGCCGTACGCTCCCTCCGGTCAGCGCCGGCGCGTCGGGTGTCCGGGCCACCTGCCTGGCGAACTGCTCCTGGATGGACCTGGAACCCATGCCGCCTCATCTCCGTCCACTCGTCCGCAGACCCGACCTGACAAGAGGGAACGTACCGCCGGCGCTGATCGATTTCGCCTTCAGGACTGCGCTACAAACCGTCGACGCGCGTCGATGTCGATCAGCAATCGTAAAGATGTGGCAGGCCGACGGAGTTGGGACACTCGACGAGGCTGTCGAGGTGGCATCAGCTCCATCTCGGCGATAAGGATCGTCTGCGGACTGGACTCCGACACGCTGCATCTGACCGGGAGAACCGTCAGCAGCCGAAAGGATCGTGCACCGTGACACGAATCAGCGGCACCGCCGAACACGACCTTCCTGCCCCGGTCGAGCCGGACCTCACCCCGGCCCAGATGGTGGCGCGGGCCGAGGCGATGATCCCCGAGCTCGTCGACCGTCAGGCAGAGGTCGAGGAACGCAGCTTCTACGCCGAGGACATCCACGAGAAATTCGCCCGGAACGGCTTCTACCGAATTCTCCAGCCCCGTCGTTACGGCGGCTACGAATTCGGCCTCGACACTTTTGTGCGCGTCTCCACGACGCTGCTGCGCGGATGCCCGTCGACCGGCTGGATGTTCACCCTCGGGGCCATGCACACGCAGGTTGTCGCCACGATGTTCGGTGAGCAGGCGCAATCGGAGGTGTTCGGCGTCGGCGACTTCATCTGCCCCGGCACCGCCGTTCCCAGCGGGTCCGCCGAACGCGCCGCGGACGGCGGCTGGACGATCAGCGGCAAGTGGTCCTACTGCTCCGGGTCGCCCTACGCGACGCATTTCCTCGGACACGCCCTGATCGCCGGCGTGAACGGGGCGTCGCCGAAGCCCCTGTTCTTCCTCGCGCCACGCAGTCAGTGGACGCGGTTGGACGACTGGGGCCGGCAGTTGGGCCTGCGCGGCAGTGGGTCACACAGCATCACCATGGAGAACGCCCACGTTCCGGAGCACCTTGCCCTGCCCGGCGTGCAGATCATGGAGGCCAATGTCTCTGGTGGCACGCCGGGCCGGGACCTGCACGGAAATCCGGAGTACGGCGGCGGGCCGCTCTCCTTCACGAATCTGGGCAACGCGGCCCTGGCCGTGGGCATCGCGCGGGGAGCGCTCGACATCTACGAGATCCTGCTACGGGAGCGGACGACCCTGGTCCCGCCGATCGTGGCCCGACACCACGACCCGGACTACCAGTTCTGGTACGGCGACGCCGTCGGCATGATCGGTACCGCCGAGGCCGCGTTGCTGAACGGAGTTCAGCAGTGGCACGACAACTGTGTCCGTGGCCCCGCGGCGGTCACCCGGGAGGAGGACCTGCGGATCTCGGCGATCTGCCGACACGTGATCCAGCTCTGCTGGGACGCCGTGGCGAACTACCTGATGCCGACCGCCGGCGCGAGTTCGGTCCGGCACGGCGAGCGGCTCGAGCGCGTCTGGCGCGACATGTCCATGTTGCACAGTCACGGGGGCATCTCCGTCCTGCTGCCGACGGTGGCCGTGCGGGAACTCACCCGGGTACGGATGCGCTGACGTCGCCGAGGTAGGACGGGGCCGGTCATCCGGGCGCGACCCGCGGGGTCGGCGAGTGCCGCGCCGATCGGATGACCGGCATCGATCCACGTCACGTTCGTCGGCCCGCCGCCCCGGCCCCGCCCGCGCGCTGACATGAACGCATTTACGAAGACGTGGTCGCGCCGGACGCGTGGGATCCTCGGCCGGAGCGAAAGGACAGCCGCCGATGACAGTGCAAGAAAGGGTGGACGGGGCAACGGATTCCCCGACACCTCCGGGCATCAGACTCCCCTCCCTGACGGCGATGCGGACCGTGGCCGCGACCCTGGTGTTCATCCACCACGCGATGTTCCAGCCGCTCTTCTCCGACCAGGGCGTGCAGAACGCCTACAACGAGTTCTCCCGCAACCTGGGCCCGCTGAGCGTCATGTTCTTCTTCGTGCTGAGCGGCTTCATCCTCACCTGGTCGGGCAAGCCGCGCGACGGCCTGAAGAACTACTACCGACGCCGGTTTTTCAAGATCTTCCCGAACCACCTCGTGGTCTACGCCATTCTGCTGGTCCTGATGTTCGTGGCCGGGCGCGCCATCCTGTGGCCCGAGGCGCTGGCCAACCTGCCGCTCATGCAGGCGTGGGTGCCGAGCTTCGACTACCAGCTCCTCGCGGTGAACCCGCCGACCTGGACGTTGTCAGTGGAGCTGCTGTTCTACCTGTGCTTCCCGCTCCTGCTGATCCTGATCAACCGGATCCGGCCCAGCCGGCTGTGGCTGTACGCCGGGCTGGCCGCCCTTGCCGCCCTGCTCATGCCGGTGCTCTCGCGGCTGCTCCTGCCCGACAGCCCGGCGACCCCCATCTCCGCCTCGCTCTCCTGGCCGCAGCTGTGGTTCATCTACTACTTCCCGGTCACCCGGATGTTCGAGTTCGTGGTCGGGATGGTCATGGCCAGGATCCTGATCACGGGCCGCTGGCCGAACATCAGGCCGTCGATCATCGCGGCGGTGGTGGCGGCGGCTTACGTGGCGACCCTGCCGCTCAAGCTGTTCGAGGAGGGGTACCAGACGGCGTTCCTCATCCCGCTCGCCCTGGCGATCACCGGCACGGCCGCGGCGGACCTCGCCGGGCGCCGGACGCTGTTCAACACCCGCGTCATGGTCTTCCTGGGCGAGATCTCGTACGCCTTCTATCTGGTCCACATCACGGTGTTCTTCTCCCTTCAGGCCGCGTTCAACCACCAGTGGGGCCTGGGCGGGATGTTCACCTCGCGGCCGTTCGCCACGTTGCCCGCGTTCGCGTTCCTCATCGGCTCCTATCTGGCCTGTGTGCTCGTCGCCTGGCTCCTGTACTCCCTGGTGGAGCGTCCGGTGATGCGGCGGTGGGGCCGGCCGGGACGAACCCGACCAACGGAGGCTCCGGCCGCGGTCCACTGATCGCCTGTCTGTGGCCGCCGGGTCGTGGAGCGGGCCGGCGGGGCGGTCGGGGTCGACGAGGGTGACGCTGAGGGCGTCCGCGTCGACCCCGACCGTACGACTGTCTGGCCACGCCGGTGGGTCACTGTGCGGATCGGGCTGGCGCCTCCTGCTCGCGAGGGCGGTAGCGCAGGTGCACCACGCCGTTGCGGAACCGGCGCTCGTCGACGAGATCGAGGTCGGTACGCATCCCGGTCGGCAGTCCCGGCTTGCCCCCACCGACGGCGACGGGCAGGACGAACAGCTGGCACTCGTCGACCAGCCCGGCCTTGAAGGCCTGCATCGCGAGATTGGCGCCTCCGATGGTGAGGTCGCTGTCGGACGCGGCCTTCATCTCCTTGACCGCGCCGGGGTCGAAACGACGCTCGACAGTGGTGTCGGCGGTCGACGCCGAGGAGAGGCTCCCGGAGTAGACGACCTTGCTCGCCGCCTGCCAGGCGTTGGCGAACTCGGCGGTGAGGTCGGACTGCGCGGCCAGCGCGTCATTGGTCTCCCAGACGGCCATCGCCTCGTACTGCCGCCGTCCGTAGAGGAAGGTGCCCGCCGACCGCACGATGTCGGTGTAGCACACGAACACCTCGTCATCGACCGGAAACAGGTTGAAGTCGCCGCGTTCGTCCTCGATGTAGCCGTCGAGCGACACGTTCGTCACGTAGATCAGCTTTGCCATGCTCCACCTCTCGATGATCGGTTGCCACCACCCGGACCTCCGGCGGCGCGGCGTCCACCTGGTGCACGTCTGGTGCGAACCCTCGTGGTGGGTGCGCCGACGCTCGGGGATCCACTCGGGACCTCCGGCCGCGCCCCTCCGCCGGCCCCATTGATGAGGCGCGGTGGGCGTGCCGGAGTTGCCCTCCCATATTTACTACTTGGGCGGGATGAGTGTATGCAGAAGCTTGGACTCTTTGTCAGATTTCGGGCGGTGTGTCAACCCGACCTGACTCGCGCAGTGGTGAGTGGCGCGGCCGACTCGCCGCCGCGCCGGGCGGTCGCGATGGGGTCGAGTCGGGCTCGCGACAAAGGGGAGAAGCGTCGGATGGGTGGGAATCCCGCCACTCTTCTTTGTCTTCTTCCAGGTCAGCGGCTTGCTCGGGGAGGCCGCCGCGCAATAGGCGGGAGGCGAACCGGAGAGCGTTTCATCTGTTGGGGAGAGCAATCTGGAAGTTGTGCCGGAGGTTCCGTGCCTAAAAGGTAGTAAGGTCTGGTTCCAATAGGTAGCATCCGCTGGCGGACGGCGAGAGATGGTGGTACTGCATGCCGAGGTTTAACCCGATCAAGGAGCTTCGCTCCCTTGTTCCCGAGGATGGGCCGAAGCGGGTTTACGCGCTGGGCACCTTTATCAACATGTTCGGGTTCGGGCTGCTGGTCGTCAGTATGAGCCTGTATTTCACCCGAATCGTGGGGCTGCCCGCCACGCAGGTGGGTCTCGCTCTCACCATCGGCGTCGCCATCAGCCTGGTCAGCGGTGTCCCAGTCGGCAACCTGGCCGACCGGTGGAGTCCGGTGAAGACCGTCAAGGTCATGCTGGTGATCCAGGCCCTGACGGCTACCACATTCATCTTCATCGACAATTTCACCCAACTTGTCATCGCCACCACCCTCGACATGCTGGCGATGAAGGCGTCCGTGGCGGCGTCCGAATCGCTGCTGCGTCGGGTGGCCGGCGACGAGGCGGTCGGCTTCCGCGCCCAGGTGCACGCGATCCAGTTCGTCGCCATGGGCCTGGGCACCGCCGGGTGTGCCGTCGTGATCCAGATCGGTACGCCGACCGCGTACCACCTGATGATCGCCCTCGACGCGCTCAGCTTCCTGGGCGCCTTGCTGGTCTTCATGCGGCTGCCGGACTACGAGCCGTTGCCGAAGCCGGAAACCGCGTCCCGCTGGGGTGTGCTGTCCGACCGGCCCTTCGTCGCGTGGACGGCGATCGCCGGCGCCATGAACCTCCAGCTCTTCATGATCAACATGCTGCTGCCGTTGTGGGTGGTCGATGCCACGAACGCTCCGACCTGGACGGTTGCGGTCTTCTACATCATCAACAACACGCTGATCGTCTTGTTCATGGTCCGCGTCGGCAACAAGGTGAAGACGGTCCGGCAGGGTGGCGTTGCGATCCGGCGCGCCGGAGCGCTCCTCCTGTTCAGCTGCGCCGGGATGGGCTTCGCGAGCGGGCTTCCCGGCTGGGCCGCGGTGCTCCTGCTGGTCGCGGCCGTCCTCGTGCACACCTACGGCGAGCTGTGGTACATGGCGGGCTCCTTCGCCCTGAACTTCGGCCTGCCGCCGGCGCACGCACAGGGGCAGTACATGGGCTTCCTCGGGATCGGCTCCGGCATCGGCGAGGCGTTCGCCCCGCTGCTGTTCCTCAGCTTCATCCTGACCCTCGGCCGGCCTGGTCTGGTCGGCATCGGCGTGTTCTTCGCCCTGGTGGGCCTGTTGGCGCCCGCCGTGGCGCGGTGGGGGGAGCGGACCAGGCCCGAGGAGGACAAGCCGTCGGAGGAGAAGGCGGCCTCGCCGGCTGCTCCGGAGGTAGCGCCGGCCGTAGCCGACTGAGGTGATCTGATCCGGCCAGAAGTGCACAATCCGGCGACCTGATCACGGTCCCTGGAGAAGAGGTGGCGGTTCGACCCGGGAGTCCCGTGCGGGACTCCCGGGTCGTCCGCGAGACAGACCAGCCGATCGCCGAGGTGGCGGCTGACCGAACCCAACCGCGCAAGCCCGGAGACCGTGCGGGCGAGGGCCCGGCTCCGCTGACCTTCGCGGGCCGCCGCGTCGCCGGTGCGGCGTGGTGGACACTCCCGAGCACGCCGCGCCGGCAAGCCGGGCGGCCACGCGTTGTCTTGTGCGCGATGAGGGCGGCCCAGTGTGCGGGGCTGCGCCCCGGGGCATCACAATGGTGGACGAGGTTTGCGGGTGCGCGCCCCTCGGCCGGGCGTTCCTGACTCGAATCAGCGCAGCATACCCGGCGACGCGGGCGCGGATTACTTCTCCGCTGCCGACAGGAATCTTTCCGGTGGCCGGCGCTTCGGGGGAGCACTCTGCAACACAGAAGATGCGCTTACCCGAAAGTTCGCGAAGAATCGGCGGTGTGGCCGTCATTTCCGACGTCTGACCGCGCGGCCGGCTCCCCACTGGTGCGAGAGAGCCGGTTCCTGCCGTCTCGCCTGCCGATCCGAGGAGCGCCCGTTCGAGCGTCAAACGCCGCCCAGCATGCAGTTTCCTCACGCCCTGATGCTCAGTCGACGATCGCCTGTTCGGAGGAACGAAATGGCGGATCAAGAGAAGATGCATGAACCGCGGAAAACGCGGCCGATGACCGGCGCCGAATACATCGAATCGCTGCGTGACGACCGCTGTCTGTATCTTTACGGTGAGCGCGTGAAGGACATGACCAGTCATCCTGCGTTCTACAACCCGGTACGGATGACCGCGCGGCTCTACGACGCGTTGCACGACCCGCGCAAGCGTGACGTGCTCACCTCGCCCACCGACACGGGCAGCGACGGCTTCACCCACAAGTTCTTCACCACACCCCGCTCGGCGGAGGACCTGGTCGAGCACCAGCAGGCCATCGCCGCCTGGGCCCGGATGAGCTACGGCTGGATGGGGCGCAGCCCCGACTACAAGGCGGCCTTCCTGGGCACGCTCGGTGCGAACGCCGACTTCTACAAACCGTTCGAGGAGAACGCGCGGCGGTGGTACGCGGAGTCCCAGGAGAAGGTCCTCTACTGGAACCACGCGATCGCGCATCCACCGGTCGACCGGAACCGCTCCCCGGACGAGGTCGGTGACGTCTTCGTGCACGTGGAGAAGGAGACCGACGCCGGGCTCGTCGTGAGTGGCGCCAAGGTGGTCGCCACCGGCTCGGCGCTGACGCACTACAACTTCATCGCGCACTACGGCCTGCCGATCAAGGACAAGAAGTTCGCGCTCGTGGCGACCGTTCCGATGGGGGCGCCCGGGCTGAAGCTGATCTGCCGTCCGTCCTACACGGCCAGCGCGGCACTGATGGGTAGCCCGTTCGACTACCCGCTCTCCTCCCGGCTGGACGAGAACGACACCATTCTCGTGATGGACAAGGTGCTCATCCCGTGGGAGAACGTGTTCATCTACGGCCATCTGGGAAAGGTCCAACTGTTCCCCAGCCGGTCGGGCTTCTCCGAGCGGTTCACGTTCCAGGGCTGCACCCGCCTGGCGGTGAAACTCGAGTTCATCGCCGGCCTGCTCGCGCGGGCGGTGGAACTCACCGGCGCCAAGGACTTCCGTGGCGTGCAGACCCGGATCGGTGAGGTGCTGGCCTGGCGCAACCTGTTCTGGGCGTTCTCGGACGCGGCGGCCCGCAACCCGGTGCCCTGGCACAACGGCGCGGTCCTGCCCAACCCGCGGTACGGGATGGCATACCGGTGGTTCATGCAGATCGGCTACCCGAGGATCAAGGAGATCATCCAGCAGGACGTCGCCAGCGGGTTGATCTACATCAACTCCAGCGCCGAGGACTTCAAGAACCCGGAGATCCGGCCGTACCTGGACCAGTATCTCCGCGGCTCCGACGGCAGCGACGCGGTCGAGCGCATGAAGGTCATGAAGCTGTTGTGGGACGCCGTCGGCACCGAGTTCGGCGGGCGGCACGAACTCTACGAGCGCAACTACGCGGGCAATCACGAGAACACCCGGGTCGAGATGCTCTCGGCGCAGCTCGCGAGCGGCGAGATCGACGACTACAAGGCCTTCGCGCAGGAGTGCCTCTCCGAGTACGACCTGGACGGTTGGACGGTGCCCGACCTGTCGTCGTTCGACGATCTCCACGAGGTGCGGGACCGGACGCTCAACGGGTGAGCGCGGCCGTGGCACCCCGGCGCGCGGGGAAAGCATCCGGGTATGTCGATAGAAAGGGTCTGAACATGCGATTTGGTGTGCACTTGCCGCAGGGCTACAGTCTCGACCTCGTCAACATACCGGTGGCCGAGCAGTGGTCCACGATTCGTGACATCGCCCAGGCCGCCGACGCCGGGCCGTACGATTCGATCTGGGTCAGCGACCACTTTCTCACCATAACGGCGCCGAGCAACGAGTCGGCGTTCGAAGCGTGGTCGATGATGGCGGCGTTCGCGGTCTGCACCTCCCGGGTGCGGCTCGGGCAGTTGTGCACGTGCATAGGTTTCCGGAATCCGGCGTACCTGGCCAAGATGGCGGCCTGCGTCGACGTGATGAGCGGCGGCCGGTTGGACGTCGGCCTCGGCGCGGGCTGGTTCGAGGACGAATGGCGTGGCTACGGCTACGGTTTCCCCAGCGTCGCCGATCGGCTCGGCATGCTCGACGAGGGCGCGCAGATCATGCGGCAGTTGTGGACGACCGGCACGGCCACGCTGGCGGGACGCCACTACCAGCTCGATGGTGCGGTCAGCAATCCGCTTCCGCTACAGGCCGGTGGGATCCCGTTGTGGATCGGTGGCGCCGGCGAGAAGAAGACGCTGCGGACCGCGGCGAAGTACGCGCAGTACACGAACTTCGGGCCGTTGAGCCTGGACGAGTTCGCGCACAAGTCCCGGGTCCTGGCCCAGCACTGCAAGGACGTGGGCACCGACTTCGACGCGATCACCCGCTCGGCCTACTACCTCGTGACCATCGGCGAGACCGAGAAGGACGTCGCCGACAGCATGGCGCGGAGGAGGTCCCACTACGAGCCGCTGATGCCGCCCGAGGCGCTCGAATCCTGGCTCGGCGAGTTCCGCCGTGGCCTGGTCGGGACGCCCGAGCAGATCGTCGAGCGGTTGCGCGAGGCGGCCGACGCCGGGGTCGGCTACGTGATCGCCTACTTCGCGGACGCCGCCTACGACCGGACGAGCATGGACCTGTTCGCCGGCAAGGTGATACCGGAGTTGATCGGTTAGGCGTCGTCCCCACGGCAGGTGGTCGGCCGCCGGCGGAGCCCTTCGGGGTCCGCCGGCGGCACCGTCAGGTTCGGCGGCGCGGGAGGCGGGGGCGGCCCGGCCGGTCGCACCGGGGGCCGTGCACCAGGTCGTGCCGTTCGCCACCCCCGTGCAGGCCACGAGGTCTCCGGTGGCGGGGTTCATCTTCGTCGATGACCCCGCCGCCGGAGACCTCGTCGTCGAGCGGCCACCGGCACGTGGCGCCCGACCTCGGGACGTCGGTCAGCCCGCGGTCTCCACTTCGAGCTGCTTCGGCCCGTTGTCGATGATGTCGGCGAAGTGCTTGCCGAGCTCGTTGGCGAGGCTGCCCTCGTAGAGGTCGGTCCGCACCACCAGGTGCATCTCCAGGCCGTCGGGGACGGGCAGGACCTCGAGCACGAAGTCGTGCACGGACGCCGTCCAGTCGTCGTTCCGGGAGTCCATCACGCCGGGAACGCTGCCGAGGCTGAGCGTCGGCACGGAGTTGTAGACCACGGCCGGCTTGCCGATGAACATGGCCTCCAGTCCGCCGAACGCGCCCAGGATGCTGGCCATCTGCTTCATGTCCAGCAGGACGTCGCGCGCGGCCATGCCCTGGAGGTACGAGTCACGGATGCGGGCGAGGAGGTGCGGGCCCGACCGGAACGGCCCGTTCGGCCGCAGCAGGATGTTGCCGACCCGGGTGGTGATCGTCGCGTCGATCATCGCGCCGGCCTTGTTCCCGATCGACACCATCAGGCCGAGGTCGTGCGGGGCGCCCGCCCGGATGAGGGACTGGACGTACACCGCCACCATCCCCACCGACGGCGGCATGCCGTTGGCGCTGGCGTAGTCGTCCCACGCCCGCAGCCGCGTCTTCGAGACGGTGAAGGAGAAGTCGGCCGCGGGTCCGCTCGGCTCCGTCGGCCCGTCCTTGCGCCCGGGAAGGCGACAGGGCGGGAGGTCGCGGAGTTCGTTGAGCCAGTACCGGCGCTGGGCCTCGGCGTCCTGCGTCCTGAGCTGGTGACGGTAGTCCGCGGCCATCTCGGCGAGCGTCGCGGTTCTGCCGGACCACTGCGGCGCCCTCCCGGCCGCGCGGGCGGAGTAGGCCGCCGACAGCTCCGCCGTCATGATCTCCAGCGAACGGCCGTCGAACGCGGCGTGGTGTGCGGCCACCCCGAACAGGGTGCGACTGCTCTGCCTGCTGTGCACGATCACGCACCGCCAGACCTCGCCCTGGTCGATGTGCAGCGGGTGCTCCAGCGCCTCCCAGAGCGCGTCGCCCGCCGCGCCGTCGTCGTCCTGCTCCGGTAGCCGCTGGAACCGTGCCTGGCCCGGATCGGCCGGCACCTCGGCGAGGCCGAGATCCGGCTCGTAGAGGTACTTGGCGTGCAGGGCCTGGTGTCGGCGGTGCACGTCGGTGGCGGCGGCGGCGAGCGCCACATCGTCGACCTGGCCGTCGAACCACCAGGCGAACCGCGGCACGATGTCCATCGGGACGGTGTGCGCCTGCATGGGGGTGATCGCCACGAGCTCGGCGTTGCGCTCGGCCGGTGGCGCGACCGAGGTGCGGGGCGCGCCGTTCCCGCTGTCGTGGGCGTCGATCCACGTCGCGAGCTGCGCGACGGTCGGGGTCCGGAAGAGCTGGGTGAACCGGACCCGGATCCCGGTCGCCTGTTCCAACCGGGCGCACGCGACGGTCACCGCTACGGAGTCAAGGCCCAGATCGAAGAAGGACGCCATGCGCGGCAGGCTGGAAATGCCGAGCATCTCGCCGAATATCCGCGCGATGGTGCTCTCTGTCTCGCCGCGCGGGTGCTCGTCCGTTGAGAGTGCCCCGTTGGGGTCGCTTCGCAGGTCTTCTCGCTGCGTCATGCCCGCTCCTTAGAGGGTGGATTAGCGTTCAACGAACTGGTGGTCAAGCCGGCGCCGGGTGGTGGGTGTCGGGGCGCGACGGCTGGTCGGCGTCACCCGGTCATTGATGCTCGGTGTCACAGCCGCCCGACTCCTTCGCATTCAGCCTTAATTGGGCGTCGGGGCACACGTCAGAAGCCACCTGTGCATGTCACTGTCGCAGGCCGGCCCTTCGCGATACACCTCCAAAAGAGCTAGCTGAATCGCCACACAGAGCAATTTTGAAGTAGACCCCCGTGTGACCTCGCTGTTCTCATATACCCCGTCACTGTGACGATGGGGGGAACAAAAAATGGCGGATTTAAGTCGCCGTGGGCTGCTAGCAGGTGCGGTTGCCGGGGGGATCACCGTTGGGCTGACCGGGAACAGCGCGAGTGCGGCGCCGCCGGCTATCCACGCAGGATCGTCAGCGAGTGCGCAGTGCGCGTCGCCCGGCGCGGTGGTGGTCGGGACCAACGACCCGCGTTATCCGAGCCTCATCACGCCGTGGAACAGGCGTTTCGAGGGCAGCCCGCAGAATGTGCACCTGGTCTACAACGCGAAGCAGGTCGCCGAGGTCGTCGGTGCTGCCGTCGCCGCGAACAAGCGTTTTGCGGTTCGCAGCGGCGGCCACTCCTTCGAGAACCTCACCTCCTCTCCTGACATTCAGGAACTGATCGACCTCTCGCAGATGTCGGATATCTACTACGACCCCAAGCGGCGGGCGTTCGCCATCGAGAGCGGCGCGACACTCGGCAAGGTGTACGACACCCTGGTCAAGGGGTGGGCCGTCACCATTCCGGGCGGAATCTGCCCCGGCGTGGGCGTCGGCGGCCACATCGCCGGCGGCGGCTACGGCTTCCTGTCGCGCCGGTACGGTCTCGCGGCCGACTACCTGTACGCCGTGGAGGTCGTGACCGTCGACAAGTCGGGCAAGCCCCGGATCGTCGTCGCGACGCGTGACGAGGGAGACCCCAACCGGGACCTGTGGTGGGCGCACACCGGTGGCGGAGGCGGCAACTTCGGCGTCGTGACGCGCTACTGGATGCGACGTCCGGGCACCGACTCCACCGATCCCGCCGACCTGCTGCCCCGGGCGCCCGCGACCATGATCCGGCGAGCGGTCGTGATGTCCTGGGACCAGTTGGACCGCACCTCGTTCCTGAAGTTCTTCCGGAACTACACCAACTGGTACGAGCAGAACAGCGCGCCCGACTCGCCGAACGCGAATCTGTGGGGTGGGTTCTTCACCTTCCACAAGTCGGCCGGGCCGGTCGGTTTCATCGTGGGTGTCGACAGCGGGGTGCCGAATGCCCAGGCCCTCGTCGACGCACACGTCGAGGCGGTCATGTCCGGGGTGGGCGTGCAGCCCGCGTCGGACACCACCGAGTTCGCGCCGTACCTGGACGACCGGAACTGGCAGAGCGAGCCGGACTCGCGTTCCAAGGACAAGGCTGCCAACCTGCGCAAGGGATTCTCGGACAGCCAGCTCGCGACCATCTACCGTCGGCTGACCGACCCGGAGCCCACGAACGCGGGCGCCGCGCTCACCATGTCCGGATACGGCGGCAGAATCAACGCGGTGGCCTCGGACGCGACCGCGACGGCGGACCGCGACTGCGTCCTGCGGGTGTACTTCACCGGTGGCCGGTGGACCTCGCCCGCCGACGACGCGAAGAACATCAAGTGGATTCGTGAGTTCTACCGGGACGTCTTCTCGGAGACGGGCGGGGTGCCGGTGCCGAACGCGATCAATGGCGGCAGCTACATCAACTACATCGACGCCGATCTCGCCGACCCGGCCTGGAACACGTCCGGGACGTCGTGGGCGGAGCTCTACTACAAGTCCAACTACCCGCGTCTGCAGCAGATCAAGAAGCGGTACGACCCGCGGAACGTGTTCCACCACGCTCTGTCGATCGTGCCGAGGTGACCGTTCGGTACCGGAAAGAGGAACGGGTCGCCTACATCACCCTGGACCGGCCGCATGTGTTGAACGCCATGGACCTGCGTACGCATGAGGAACTCGCCGAGATCTGGGACGATTTCGAAGCCGATGACGACATCTGGGTCGGCGTGCTCACCGGAGCGGGTGAGCGCGCCTTCTCGGTCGGCCAGGACCTCAAGGAACTGGTGGCCCTGACCGAGCAGGGCCGGGCCACGCCGTCCACCTTCGGCAGCCGGGGGAAGCCGGGCTGGCCCCGGCTGACCGAGCGGTTCGGCCTCGCCAAACCGCTGATCGCCCGGGTCGACGGGTACGCCCTCGGCGGTGGTTGCGAGCTGGCCCTGGCCTGTGACGTCATCATCGCCTCGGACCGGTCGGTCTTCGGGCTCACCGAGGCCAGGTTCGGTCTGATCCCCGGGGCGGGCGGAGTCTTCCGGCTGACCCGGCAGGTGCCCTACCGGGTCGCGGTCGGACACCTGATCACCGGCCGCCGGTTCGACGCCGCCCGCGCCTACGAGCTCGGACTGGTCAACGAGGTGGTGCCGGCCGCCGAACTCGACGCGAGCGTGGCGAGCTGGGTCGAGGACATCCTGCGCTGTGCCCCCCTGTCGGTGCGTGCGATCAAGGAGGCCGCGGCCACCGCCGCGACCCGGAGCCTCGCCGACGCCTTCGCCACCCGCTACGCCTGGGAGGAGCAGCGCATGCACAGTGCCGACGCGACCGAGGGTCCGCTCGCCTTCACCCAGCGGCGGGACCCGGTCTGGCGGGGACGCTGAGCGTTCGGGCTTGACGCCCGCCCGGTCACCACGGCCGGGGTGCCCGGTCCGCGATCTTCGTCCCGTCCAGGATCCTGGACGGGACGAAGATCGTTCCGGTTCACGCCGCGGCCGGCGCCCTCCCGGCTTCCGCCGCGCTCCCGGCCGGCTGAGGTCCACGCGGCGCACCGGCGCCGGCGATACCGCCGGCGCCGGTGGCGCGGAGCGCCTCGACGGCGCGTCGTACGGGTCCCGGCTCAGTCCTCGGCGGTTCCGGACCCCGCCCGGATCATGTCCATGACCGTCGAGTCCATCAGCGTGCTGACGTCGCCCAACGTGCGATTCTCGGCGACGTCCTTCAGCAGGCGTCGCATGATCTTGCCGGAACGGGTCTTGGGCAGCTCGCCCACGAAGATGATCGAACGGGGTTTCGCGATCGGGCTGAGCGTCTTGGCGACATGGTTGCGCAGGTCGGCCTTGAGCTGGTCACCACTCTCGCCGGCGGTCTCCACGGTGCTGCGGGCGATGACGAAGGCGGCGATGGCCTGGCCGGTGGTGGGATCGGCCGCGCCCACCACGGCCGCCTCGGCGACCGCCGGGTGCGACACCAGCGCGGATTCGACCTCGGTGGTGGAGATGTTGTGGCCGGAGATGACCATGATGTCGTCGACCCGGCCGAGCAGCCACAAGGCGCCGTCCTCGTCGCGCTTCGCGCCGTCACCGGCGAAGTAGACCCATTCGTCACCGGCGTTGGCGCCGGCGCCGAACTGGGACCAGTAGGTGTCGACGAAGCGTTTGTCGTCGCCCCAGATGGTCCTCAGCATCGCCGGCCACGGCTTGCGGAGCACCAGGAAGCCGCCCCCGCCGTTCGGCACCGACTCGGCGTCGTCGTTGACCACGTCGGCGGAGATGCCCGGCAGCGGGCCCATCGCCGAGCCGGGCTTCGTGGCGGTCACGCCGGGCAGCGGCGAAATCATCATCCCGCCGGTCTCGGTCTGCCACCAGGTGTCCACGACGGGGGTCCGGTCGTGCCCGATGTGCTCGCGGTACCACATCCATGCCTCGGGGTTGATCGGCTCGCCGACGCTGCCGAGGATGCGCAGCGACGACAGGTCGTACTTGGCCGGGATGTCGCTGCCCCACTTCATCATGGTGCGGATCAGGGTGGGCGCGGTGTAGAGGACGCTGACCTTGTACCTGTCGACGATCTCCCAGAACCGGCCCGGGTGCGGGGTGTCCGGGGTGCCCTCGTACATGACCTCGGTGGCGCCGTTCGACAGTGGACCGTAGACCATGTGCGAGTGTCCGGTGATCCAGCCGATGTCGGCGGCGCACCAGTGCACGTCGGTGTCGGCCTTGAGGTCGAAGACGGCCCAGTGGGTGTACGAGACCTGGGTCAGGTATCCACCGCTGGTGTGCAGGATGCCCTTCGGCTTACCCGTGGTGCCCGAGGTGTAGAGGATGAAGAGCGGGTGCTCGGAGTCGAACGCCTGCGGCTCGTGCCTGTCGTCGGCCTGCTCGACCGTCTCGTGCCACCACAGGTCCCGCTCGCCCCAGGTGACGTCCTCCCCGGTCCGGCGGACGACGAGCACGTGCTCGACGCTGGCGCACCGGGCGACGGCGTCGTCGACGATGGGCTTGAGCGCCGACGGTTCCCCGCGCCGGTAACCACCGTCCGCGGTGATGACGACCTTCGCGCCCGCGTCCTCGATCCGGGTGGCCAGCGCGTCCACCGAGTAGCCCCCGAAGACGACGCTGTGGGGGGCGCCGACGCGGGCGCAGGCCAGCATCGCGACCACGGCCTCCGGGATCATCGGCAGGTAGATCGCCACTCGGTCGCCGGCCGTCACACCGAGTTCGGTCAGCGTGTTCGCCGCCTGGCTGACGCTCTTGAGCAGGTCCGCGTAGGTGATCGTGCGGGTGTCGCCGGGCTCGCCCACCCAGTGGATGGCGACCTTGTCGCCCCGGCCCGCCTCGACGTGGCGGTCCACGCAGTTGTAGGCGATGTTGAGCGCACCGCCGACGAACCACTTGGCGAACGGCGGATTGCTCCAGTCGAGGACCTGCTCCCATTCCCGCGCCCAGGTGAGCCGCTCCGCCTGCCGGGCCCAGAACGCCGGCGGGTCGGCGGCGGCGTCGTCGTAGGTGTCCGCCGTGACGTTGGCTCGGGCGGCCAGGTCAGGTGGTGGGGCGAAGGTTCGCGTCTCGGTGGAGAGATTCTCCAGCGGCGTGGTCATGGTGGCAGCTCCTCTCGGGGCGTCGGCGCGCCACCCCAGTCCAGCCGCAACACTGCCGGTGGTCATCTTCTACCGTGCGGGGACGCCCGGGATGGTCCAGCGGGGCCGTCGCGGGCCGGCTTCCGCTGGACCAGGACGCGGTCACTCGGGCTTGCGGCCCCAGGCCTGCACGTACAGGTGAGAGATCACGCTGGTGCCGGGATCGGCGAGGTGACTGCTCAACGCCGTGTGCAGCTCGTCGAACTCCTCCCGGGTGATGAGCTCACTCGCGATGAGCCGGTCCCGCAGGTTCTCGGCGAAGTCGGCGAGGACCATCCGCCGCTCGTGTCCGGGCTCGTGGTCGATGTAGACGACGGGCCGCACCTGGACGTCGACGAGGCCGGCGCCGCGGAGCAGGTTGGGCATCCGCCTGCCCACGAACAGGTTGATCTTGTTGAGGTCGGCGTACCGCTGGGAGACCTCCATGAGCCGGGTCCACGACTCGGCGGGCGGGTCGCACACCTGCCCCACCCGGTCGCCCTCGTGGAACGCGACCCAGCCGCCCGGGCGGGCGAGCCGTACCGCCTCGGTGACGATCTCCTCGGGCCGAGGCACGTTGTGCAGGATCAGTCGCTCGGTGACGAGGTCGAAGCTGTCGCCGGGGAGGCCCGTCGCACGCGCGTCGCCGTGGCGCACCTCGACGTTGTCCAGCGTGCGGTCCACCACGAACTTGCGCGCGAGCTCGACCGACTCCGCGTCGCGCTCGACGCCGATGACGGACCCGCTCGGTCCCACCCGTCGGGCCAACTCGTCGAGGCAGCCACGGGGTCCCACGCCGAGCTCCACGACGTGCTTACCGTCGAGCGGACCAACCTGGTCGAACAACCATGCCGCCTCGGACCGGAAGTCCTCCGCCTGCGCCCGCAGGCGATCGTGCTCCGCGCTCCGGTAGCCAAGAAAGTACTGGTCCTCGAGAATCATCGATGCTGACTTCCCTCGTTGGTCGAGGCCGCGGCGCGGCCGGATGGGTGTGGATCCGTTGCTCGGATGTCGACGTACCCCCGCTCGGCACGCCGGCGCGTCAGGGGTGGGCCGGAAACCATCCACTGTGGTGTCCGTGTTCCCGGGGTCCACTCAGGGCGGTGCGACGATCGGTCGCGCCCAGGTGGAGAGGCTCCCCGGCGACGTCGTCATGGTGGAAGCTCCTTTCACGGTTTCGACGTGCTATCTCAGTCCAGCCGCAACATCGCCGGCGGGCATCTCCGACCGTGCGGGAATTGTCGAGCGGCGCCGGGGGTGGCCGGGTGACGTCGCGGCCGCCGGCCGGCCGGCTCCGGTGACCGGTCGATCGGTGAAAGCGCCGTCGCCACCCTCCAGATATCTGGAAGGTGGCGACTCGTCTGCGATGCCGCCCGGCGGCTACGACGGTGGCGCGAAATCAGATGCTGACGGTGTAGTCGCGCGGGGTCCGACGCGGCGGCCCGTCGACGTACGCGTGGTAGGCCTCAAGAATCTGCTGAGCCTCCTCGCTCGCCTTGCCGAACGCGACGGCCGGGTCGGCGTCGTCGACCAGGACGGCCTGCATCGCGGAGACCAGCTTGGCGACGATCGCGGCGTGGTCGCCCATGAGGGGTCCGAGCGACGCCGGCGAGCCGTCCGTCTCCGCCGCCTGCTCACTGGCCGGTTGCAGATTGGGGTTGCGGGCGAACCAGTCCTCGGCGTCGAGTGCGTCGAGCGCCGGCTTGGTGATGGGGATGCGCCAGTGCAGCTTGGCCCACTCCGCGACGTAGCGCGGGCTGTTCAGGTACTGCATGAAGGCCAGCGCGCCGTCCTGCTTCTCCTTGCTGAGACCCGAGGCGAGGAAGAGCGAGAACCCGCCGAGGCTGTTGCCCGCGAAAGGGACCTCGTCGTTGTACGGCATGCGGCCGGCCGCGACGATGAACCCGTTCCGCTCACCGCGCTGGATCAGGTGGGTGGCGTCGACGGATGACGTGATGAGAAGCGCGATCTCCTGGTTCTCGAACGCCTTGAAGCAACCGAGGAAGTCGCCTGCCGTCCCGGTGTAGAGATAGTGGCCGTTCCGGTGGAGGCGTCGCCACCACTCGACGTAGGCCATCATCTCGTCCGAGGCGAGGTTCACCTTCTCCGGCCGCGCCGAGCGGCCGTTGTCGTGGTCGGCGATCAGACCGCCCTGCTGGGCGACGGACTGCAGGAAGAACCAGTAGCAGTTCGGCCAGGCGATGCCGTGCGAGGGCCCGTCGGGGAGTTTCGCCACCGCCTCGCACGCGGCCTCCACCTCGCGCCAGGTGCGCGGGGGCTTGGTCACGCCGGCGCGGTTGAGAATGCTCATGTTGGCGTAGAGCACCAGGGTGGACGCCGTCCGGGGC
This sequence comes from Micromonospora sp. NPDC049201, assembly GCF_055586805.1. NCBI lineage: Bacteria > Bacillati > Actinomycetota > Actinomycetes > Micromonosporales > Micromonosporaceae > Micromonospora > Micromonospora sp. NPDC049201. The sequence goes on from NZ_JBVJHM010000001.1 coordinate 110,186, forward strand.
ACGGAGACCAGCTCGCCGGCGTAGCGGAAGAACTCCCGCGCCGTGGGCAGCATGTCGTCGAACATGACCGGTTCGCCGAGGATCTCGGTCCGCCCCGCGATGGCCTGGTCGATGGACGTGAACAGCGGCGTGCCGTCGCTCTTGAGTGTGTCCATCATGGTCCGCGTCAGCGTGAAGTGGAATTCCGCGACATCGGGCGGATTCCCCTCCTCCACGGCTCGCGTCACGGCCTCGGGCATCGTGTAGAAGTCGTGGGGCTTGATTTCGACCAGATATTCCGGGTGCTTCTCGTTGAACTCGCGGGCAGCGGCCACCGCGATGTCCGGCTGATCCGCCATCCGGTAACTGGCGGGATCGCTCAACCACACGCTGATACCGGTCTTCGTGGCCATATGTCAACCCTCCGTCATTATCGTTGTGGGTCAATTTCTATGGTGACGAGAAGTTGGCTCGGGCCAGCGTCCCAGCGGCACGGCACGGGCCGCAACTCCGACTTTGCGGGGAGCCCGGGGCGGGACGCCGGACGGCGGCGGTCGGCCGAGGGACGTACCGCGCCGGCTGCCGCGACACCCGGGCTCGGTCGGGCTACTCCGGACGGTTGCGCGGGCAGTTCTGGTAGACGGCGAGACGCCACTGCCCGTCGCGCTTCACGACAATCCACGAGGCGCGGATCGCGGCCGTGTCCGGGAGTTCCGTCTCGCCGGCCGGGATGACGCCGCCCTGACTGATCAGGGCGACCGCGCCGGGACCGAGCGGCTTCATGTCGATGGGCTGACCGGTCACCCGGGTGCCCTTGTAGGGGCCCGCGAATCCGGCCGCCATGAACTCCAGGATCTCCGCGCGGCCCTTCTTGTACACGCCGGGCAGGATGAGCGTTCCGTCCTCGACGAACAGATCGGCGAAACCGTCGGCGTCATGCGCCGCCCACGTCTTGATCATGCGGGCGGGGAGGGCGGCGATTTCCTCCTGGTCCGCGGTCATGGCGCCGGTCGGTGCGGAATTCGTCGTCATGCGGTTCTCGCTTCCATGAGGCCGGTGGCGGCCCGTTCGGCCGTGGCGTGAGGGGTGGGCGTCGGCGTATTCGGGCGCGGACAACGGCTGCCGACGTAACGACAATCGCACCGCGACCACTTCGTTGCATCTTCGGTGTTGCCGCGCCCGATGGCGCCGGTCATCGGCATGGAGCAGGCGATCCGAATCGCGTCGGGAGCGGATGGGAATGCGACTTCTGCGCCGACCGTCAGATGGCGGCGCGTTCCTGATCCAACGGCGGTGACGGCGAATTTCCGCACCGGCGGATCCGCCCGGGTACGGGTGTCCCGCCGCGCCGGATCCCGGCCACGGTCCGGCTGCCCGGCGTCGACCGGGACCACCGGGCCTCGCGGGCCGCGTGCGGCGCGTACGAGGCCGGCCTCCGGTGGCGACCCGGCGTGACGGTGCGATCAGGGCCGCGGGCCGGGCCGCTCCGCCGGGCCGGGACCGGCCGGTGACGGGGGACCGGCCGCCCGGCGGGTCACCGCGGGCTCGTGCCCGAGGCGAGGTCGCGGTACAGTTCGGCGCCGATCTGCCGGGCTGCCGCGAAGCTCGCCCAGGAGGTCAGCTCGATGATCGCGCGGTCGTCGTGGCCCTGGGCGCGGAAGTCCTCGATGACCGAGTCGGTGACCCGGTAGGACGCGAGCGCGGCCAGCAACGCCAGCCGCGCGGCGGGCCGCTCGCTCTCCGGGAGTTCGGCGACCGCCGACTTCCACGGCGCGTCACCGCCGAGCCCGGCCGGCTCGGGCGTCCGGCTGGCCAGCTGAGCCGACACCAACCGGCGGACCCGCTCCGGCACGCTCCGCGCCCCACCGGCGTCGATCGCGGCGGCGACCCGGGCCACCGCGCCGGCGATGTGTGGTGGCCCGGCGGCCCAGGAGAGGTCGGCCGGGAGCGGAGCATCGGGCAGGAGGTCGGCGGACCGACCGGGGTCGGAGTGCCGGCTCGCCATTCCCCGCATGAGCCGGGCGGTGACCCGCCGGACCACCCGCAGCACCGGGGCGGGAGCCGGCGGCATCGGGGAGTCCTGCAGGAAGACGTTCACCATCCGGTTGATGTAGTGGAACGTGACCGCGACACCGATCAGCTCCGGCCCCTGCCCGGGTGGGAACGGCGCCGGATGCCGTGCCTGCGCCGACGGGTTCCCGCTGGCCCGGGCCCACCGCGCCAACTCCCGTACGTCCGGGTCGCTGAGGTCGTCGAACCGGTCTCCGGCGACGGCCCACGCGTCGGGTCCACGGAGCAGCCCGGCCAGGGCGGCACCGTGGACCTCGACGCAGTACGGGCACTGGTTGGCCAACGACACCGCGGCGGCCACCGCCTCCTTGACGGACCGGTCGACCAGGCCGGGGGCGAGCATCGTCTCACGCAGGAGCGACCAGCAGGCGGCGAGCGTGTCGGGTGCGGCGGCGTGCAGCATCACCGGTGGCGCGACCATGCCGAAGTCGGCTTCCATCTGCCGGTACACCCGGGCGGTCAGGCCGGTCGCGGCGCGGAGCGAAACCGGGGCGACGTGGCGGATGTGCGTCACCGACACCCGCCGGGTGGCCCGGGCGAAGAGCGTTACCACAACGGACTTCTTTCCACGTGGTATGGATCGCGGCAAGGTGCCGGCGCACGGTGCGCCGGCACCCTCTCAGCTACGCGGCGCGGGGGACCGCCCGCCGGCTGGCGGTCTCGCCCTCGGGCGACGGCGCACCGTAGCGTACCGAAACACCGCGCTCCTGCGCGGCCCGGACGATGCCGGGCATGGCCCGCTCGGCCAGGGCCGCGATCGTCATCGCCGGATTCACCGTCAGCGCGCCGGGCACGGCGGAGCCGTCGGTGACGAAGATCCCCGGATGGTTGCGCAGCTGGTGACCGTCGTCCAGGGCGGAGGTCGCCGGGTCGTCGCCGATCCGGCAGGAGGCCAGCGGGTGCACGGTGTACGCGCCCACCAGATCGTTGGTCCAGGGCATGACGCGGGCGAGCCCGTCGCGTTCCAGGGTGTCCTTGACCGCGGCGTCGGACAGCGACCAGCCGCGCCACGTGTTGGCGGTCGGGTGGTAGCGGAGCGGCCCGTTGCCGAGCATCTGCTGCGAGAGCCGGTGCGAGTTGCCGGTCTCGGGCGGCGGCCCGAAGACGCCCTCGTTGTCGTCCTCGGACATCGTGAAGATGGTGAGCCACGACTGCCAGCGCTGCATCATCTCCTTCTTGTCCACGCCGAACCAGGTCGGGCCGGTGGCGTCGGGCGCCTGGGCCAGGATCGTGCCGAGCCCCGGCGGGAAGTAGAGCTGTTCGAGGGAGAAGCGCTCGTACTCCGGGAGGCTGCCGTCGAGCTGGTCCCAGCTCGCGACGGTGGGTCCCCGGCCGATCTGGTAGGCGGCGTAGGCCTGGCCGCCGTCCCGGCTGAGGCCGAGCACCTCGCGTACCCGGTCCTCGTCGAAGACGGCGGTGTTGAGTCGCTCGCCGTTGCCGGAGAAGTAGCGGCCCACCGCGTGCGGCATCGGGCCCAGTCGCGGCTCGGAGCGCTGCAGGATGACCGGCGTGGCGCCCGCGCCGGCGGCCAGCACGACGATCTTCGCGTCGATGGCGCCCTCGTCGTGCAGGACCCGGTAGTCGAGGTCGTCGACGATCCGGTAGTGCACCCGGTAGCCGCCGTCGTCGTTGCGGGACAGGTACTGGACCTCGTGCATGGGCCGGATCTCGGCGCCGTGCGCGAGCGCGGCCGGGAGGTAGTTCAGCAGCAGCGAACGCTTCGCGTCGAACTTGCAGCCGGCCATCATCCAGTTGCAGTTGGTGCACAGGTCGAGGTCGATCGCGGAGGGCGCCGGGTTCGCGGTGCGGCCGGCGTGGGCGCAGGCCGCCGCGAAGAGCCCACCGGCGAACGGCACCTGGTCCCAGGGGGTGAGCCGTACCGGCAGGGCCTCGGCGACCCGGTCGTACCACGGCTCGAGGGTGTCCCGGCTGATGGCGGCCGGCCACATCCGCCGGCCGATGCTGCCCCGGCGTTCGAAGACGAACCGTGGCGCCCGCGGCATGGTGGCGAAGTAGACGACGCTGCCGCCGCCGACGCAGTTGCCGCTGAGCACGCTCATGCCGTCGCCGACCACGAAGTCGAAGATGCGCGTGTAGGACGAGCCGAGCAGGAAGTCGTGGTCGAACTCCTCGGCGGTGAGCCAGGGGCCGCGCTCCAGAACGGTGACTCGCGCACCGCCGGCAGCGAGATGGTAGGCCGCGATCGCGCCGCCGAAGCCGCTGCCGATCACGAGGACGTCGGTTGACTCGATAGCGGTCACGCTGGGCTGCCCGTCGTGGTGGTGTTCGGATGGATGTCGGCCAGTTGCCGGCCGTAGGAGAACTGGGGAAAGCGCCAGACACCGTCGGTGTCCGGCCGGAAGTAGCCGATGCTCAGCAGACCCGGATGGCCGGCGGCGAGCGCGTCCAGCGTGCCCAGATGCGCGGCGCTGTCGAAGGCCATGTTGCTGAACAGCGCGAGGGACACCCACATCTGTCGCTCCGGGTGCTCCGGGGCGGTGAGGAGCTGGACGAGTTCCGTGCGGTCGGCGAACGACAACGCCACGAACGGCGGCACGTCGTCGTCGAGATCGAGGTCGCGCTTCTGCGCGTACTCGCTGGCGTGGTCGTTGAGGGAAACGGCGAGTGCGTCCAGGGCGGGCGCCAGGCCGCCACCGGGCTGTTCCAGTAGGTCGATCGCGCCCGATGCCACAGCGCCGCCGCCGGTAGCGGCGCCGGCGATGGCGCGGTCGTCGGGCGAACGTTTCTCGCCGGGGATGATCGTGTCGGCGAACGCCTCGATTGTCATTGTGCGCGCCGGATCGGCGTCTAGGGCTTCGGGTTGCACGGCGTCTCTCCCAGTAGGTCGTGCTGCCGTTTGGACGGGATTGCACGCAGTCTCTGGCGGCCGGTGGGCGTGTACCAGAGTGGGCGGTTCCGTTCGCGATGGACCCATCGTTGCGGGGATAAACAGGCTGATGCATCTCCCGCGTTGCGTCGCCGGTGTTATCGGTGGTCACGCAACCTCGAAGTCGGATCATTCATGACCGATGCACAACAATCGGCAGCAGCACCAGTGCGCACATCGTCTTGCATTGAGGGGTTCCTATGGCTGTAAATGACGCCGATCCGGCCACGATGGATCCGCGCGAGTTCGCCCGGCTGGTCAAGAAAACCCCGACCGCCGAGTTGCGCCAGATGATGCACGGCGAGCGGCGTACGGCCGTCCTCGACGAGCTGTTCAGCAGCATGCCCGGGGTGTTCCGGGCCGATCGGGCGCGCACTCTCGACGCGGTGATTCACTGGGTCATCGGCGACCGGCCCGACGGCGGTACGGACACCTATGAAATGGTGATCGCGAATGGTGCGTGTGCATTGTCGCCGGCGCCCCGCGCGGAACCCAGGCTGACCCTGGCGCTCGGTGCGGTGGACTTCCTGAACCTGGTCACCGGAAACGCGCACGCGGTGGCGCTGGTCATGCGCGGCAAGCTGAAGACCAGCGGCGACCTCGCGCTGACCGCCAAGTTCCCGACCCTGTTCGACGTTCCGAAGCCCTGACGCCCGGTCGCTCCGTCGCCGTCGGCGCCCCCGGTGGGATCCGGGGGCGCCGACGGCGTCGCGGTGCCGGACGTCAGGCGGCGCGGGCCGCGTCGCTCGGCGCGCGGGTGGCCGTGCCGAGGTGCCCGCCGACGCCCCCGTGTTCCGGCCTGTCGGTGGTGGGTTCGCCAGGTGTGGACAGGCCGAACCCGTGCCCCTGCCGGGAGCGCGCCTCGACGATGCGCCGGGCCGTCGACCGGACGTCCTGCAACGCCAGCAGAACCGGCGGGTCGAGCAGCCGGAGCGGACGCAGCGCCAGGTCGGGCAGGGCGACCTCGCCGTCGTCGTGGACCCGGATCGGCCCGTGCCGTAACACGTACGGCCGTACGCCACGAGCGGCGGGCTCGTTGACCACGCCGGGCGGCAGGGCGTGCACCAGGAGGAACCAGGATCCCGGCGGTACCTTGTCCAGCAGGTAGGGCCCCGGTCGCTCGAGCACGGTGCAGCTCACCGGCCGCCCCTGCGGGATCTGCTGCGGGAACAGACCGATGAACGTGTGGCCGAGCGGGATGTCCGGAGCGGAGGAGATGGTGCCGCCGACGGTCGCCGACGGGCTGCGTGCCCCGTCCGACCGGTCGTCGACGGCGATCCGCGGTACGAGACCGCCGTACCGCCGGTAGGTCGTCGGCGACACCCCGACGCTGCTGGTGAACCGGGTGCTGAACGTGCCGACGCTGTTGTAGCCGACCCGGTGGCTGATGTCGACGACGTTCAGGGAGGTCGACACGAGGAGCTGCTTGGCCTCCTGGAGCCGCATCGCCGAGAGGAACTTCCGCGGGGACAGGCCGGTGGCCCGCTGGAAGATCCGCGAGAAGTGGAACTTGCTGAACATCGCGGTGCGGGCCAGGTCGTCGATCGTGAGCGGCTCGCCGAGGCGCTCCCGCATCAACCTGATGACCCGGTGGACCGCTTGCTCGATTGCCTTGTCCATGTCGCCTCCCCCGGTTCCCCAGGGATCCCGCCCGGGGTAGCGTGCCGCACGACCGCATCGACATGATGAGCGCAAAAATGGTTCGCGGGGCTTCAGAAAAGAGACCGCCACCGTTCGGTGGCGATCTCCCACGGCTGCCTGCCGCCCCACCACTGAGTCTCTGAGCCAATCGGCCGGGGCGCATCTTTAGGATTGCTTTCACGTGCCCTGTGACCGCGTGACCGCTTTCCGGCGGTATGGCCCACAATCGACACGCGGATGCGGTCGCCGGGGCTTTCGGTATAGGCGCACGACAATGCCGTACGGGTCGACCGGCCCCGGGCCCCGGGGCCGGATGGAAACGTCCTCGATGATCAGCCGGCGGTGGCCGGGATGTGGTCGAACTGGCCCGGCCGGCGTCCCGACCCGGCCGGCCCGCGGTACGCCTGCGCGATGTCCAACCAGGACTCGGCGTCCGGACCGGTCGCGGTCACGGCGAGGTCGGCGCGGTGCCGGCGACGGGTCACCAGCAGGCAGAAATCGACCGCGGGGCCGGTGATCCGCTGGGCGGCGTCGTCCGGACCGAACCGCCAGTGCGCGCCCGAGGGCGCGGTGAGGTCGAAGCCGAACTCCACGTCGGGCGGGGTCAGGTCACGCGCGAGGTAACCGAAGTCCCAGACCCGCACCGCGAACGCCACCAGGACCCGCAGCCGGTCGGTGTACGTGCGCCGCACCCCCAGCGCGTCGGCGATGTCCTGGCCGTGCCCGAACAACTCCATCATGCCGGCGGCGGCGAGGACGCCCGGCGGCAGCGGCCGGACCAGCCAGGGCACCGGCTGTTCCGGCGGCGCGGCGGCGAGCGCCTTCTCGGCGGCGGCCCGCACGGCCCGCCACTGCCCCAGCAGGACCTCGGGCGGGTCGTCGAGGAAGCGCTGCATGGCGCCCCGCACGTTGGCGTCGAAATCCGGCGTCAGTTTCGCGGCGATCCTGGCGAAGCCCTCCGGGTCGGACGCGGCGGTGCCGGCCAGATGGAACGTGGCCGTGAGGTGGGCGATCTGGTCTCTGATCGTCCACCCGTCGGCGGGCGTGGGCAGGGCCCACTGATCCGGCGTCAGGTTCGCCACCAGGCGGTCGACATCGTCGCCGTCGGCGACCAGTGCGGAGATGATCTGCTCATGGTCGGGCAACAGACAGTCCTTTCTGGATAGCCCGCGCCCCCGGCGTCACGAATAATTCGGGCCTGGACTTGGCGCGGTCCATTTCAGCATGACCGAGCCCTGTCGGCATTCATCTCCGTCGTTGCTGACGTGCCCGTCACCGGAACGCGGAGTCTTCCCGGTTGCGCATTTCTTCGACCGCTGCGCATTTCCGGAGACGTGGTGGCGCGTACGGCGCGCCCATGCTGAGGGCATGGTCACCTATCCGCTTTTCCGATCGGAACCGCCTGCCCCGACCCCGCCGCGGCGCCTCACCGCACCGAGTTCGTGAGACCCGGTCATGGTCGCCAGGCGGGTCATCTCCTCCGTACTCCAGCGGCAGGTCAGGTACATCAGCCCGGTGTCGCCCACTGCCGCCGCCGGCCTTGTCGCCGAGGTCTACTCGCAGGCCGCCGACGAGATGCGGGTGGTCATTCCGCCGATCCTCGCGCAGTCCCCGTCGCCGGCGGCGCTGGCCGCCTACTGGATGCTCACCCGCGAGACGCTCACCGCCACCGGTCGGGTCGACCGCGCCCGCAAGGAGGTCGTCGCGGCGGCGGTGTCGGTGGCCAACACCTGCCCGTACTGCGTCGACATGCACAGCATCGGCCTGTACGACCTGTCCTGCGAACAGACCGCGGAGGCGATCGTCGCCGACCGCGCGGGTGAGGTCCCGGACCCGGGACTGCGTGCCGTGGCCGGCTGGGCACGGGTCGCGCACCGACCGGACGAGCCGGCCGTGCGGCAGCCGCCGTTCGCCCCGTCCGACCGGCCGGAACTCGTCGGGGTGGCGGTCACGTTCCACTACCTGACCAGGGTGGTGAACGTGTTCCTGCCGGGCTTCCTCGTCCCTCGCCGGTTCGGGCCGAACGCCCGCCGCCGGTTCAAGCACGGGCTGAGTCAGGTCCTGAGTCCGCTGTTGCGCGAGACCCGCCTGTCGGGGCGGGCGCTGGCGCTGCTGCACGACGCCCCGCTGCCGGCGGACGCGGCCTGGGCCGAGGGGCACCCGGCGGTGGCCGCGGCGGTGGCGCGTTCCTTCGCGGCGCTGGACGCCGTCGGCGCGCGGGCGCTGTCCCCGGACGTGCGGCACCTGGTCGGCGAGCGCCTGTCGACCTGGCGGGGCGAGGATCCCGGGCTCAGCCGGGAGTGGTGCGAACGGCTGGTCGCCGAGCTGCCCGAGGCGGACCGCGCCGCCGGTCGGCTCGCGCTGCTGACCGTCTTCGCGTCGTACCAGGTGGACGAGGACGTGGTCGCCGAGTTCCGGGCCCGGGAGCCGGGCGACGCCGCGTTGGTGGAGGTCGTCGCGTGGGCGAGTTACGCGGCCGCCAGGCAGGTGGGCGCGTGGCAGGTGACCGCCGGGAGCAACGCACTTCCGGAGTAGCTCTTTCGTGCCGAACACACAAGTCTGTACCGAGATGTTGATATATGGGAGGGCGCATGCCGACCACGCTTGGATCGCTACGCCGGTTGGTGTTGACACCCCCGCTCCGCGAGGTGACGTTCGAACGTCGCGGGTTCCCGGGCGCGTCCTCGTCGGCGGCGAGCCGCCTCGAAGCGATCCCGCAGGCGGTGATCTGCGGCTTCGAGTGGGGGATCGACGCCCGCGACCAGTGGGAGGTGGAGCGGCGGCTCAGCCTCGTCGAGGCGGAGCAGCGGGGGTTCGCCTACGAGGGCGCCACGATGGCGTTCACCGTCCTCGACGCGATGCGCGGGGGACGCGGGCACCGAACCCGTGACCTGCTGCTCGGGCCGGGCCAGCCGCACATCTTCCTGGCCTACATCGGCATCGGCTTCGCGATGGCGAAGCTGCCGCGGGCGCTGTGGAAGCGGATCGTCCCCGACCTCGACGGCACGCCGTACCACCCGACGATGAGCTGGCTCGCGGTCGACGGATACGGCTTCGACCTGGCCTACTTCAAGACCGGGCGGTGGGTCGACGAGCAGCGGGTGCCGCCGTCGTATCCGTTCCAGGGCTGTCCGGACTACTTCCACCGTGCCGTGGACCAGGGCATCGGCCGGGCCCTGTGGTTCATCCACGACGGACGGGTCACCGACGTGGCCACGGCGGTCGGGCGCTTCGCCACCGAACGCCAGGCCGACCTGTGGAGCGGAGTCGGCCTGGCGTCGACGTTCGCCGGCGGGTGCGCGGCAGCCGACCTGGCGACGCTACGGCGACTGGCCGGGCCGCACTGGACCGAGGTGGCCCAGGGCTCGGTGTTCGCCGCCAAGGCGCGCCACTACTCGGGCACCGTGCCGCCGCACACCGAGGCCGCGATCGCCGCGCTGGCCGGGCTCACCGTCGAGAAGGCCGCGGCGCTCGCCGACGACGTCGCCGTGGCCGAACGGGACGCCGACGGCAGCCCCGCGTACGAGCAGTGGCGTCAGCGGATCCGTACCGCCGTCGCGGCGTCGACCGCGCACGGCGCGCGCTGAGCCGCCCGTCGGTGGGACCGCCCGGCGTGCCCCTGCGCCGGCCCGCCGGTGTCGCGGTGCGGGTCCGACCGGACGCGTCATCGCGCACGGGGCGCCGGGAACGCGTTCCGCACCGTTGAAGATGTGTCCGCGACATCGGACACCGCACCATTGAGAAGCAGGGCTGGGCGCGGTCGATCGAATTGACGACGACCGCGTTCGGCCCTTCCAACTCAGCGCGGCTGTGGCATTCTCCCGACGGTTTCCGGGAAACCGTGGAGGAGTTGGTCCACGCGGCGACATCGCAGTCGAGAAATGGCGACCCGCCGGAATCCGTCGAATGGCGTGACACGCGACGACCTGTGCCGGCCACCGGCCGGCACAGGTCGTGGTGTCGAGCGGGTCCTCGCCCGGATCGCCCGGGCGGCGCCGGTCAGCGCGGCTCGACCCGCGTCGCGATGAACTCGGTCAGCTCGGGCTTGATCGGACCGGCCGGCTGGGTCGTCGGCAGCTCCACCACCTGGTAGGCGTCCCGGCTGAGGCCCTTCACCTCGACCGTCGAGGGGGAGTCGGTAAGCGCCGCCACCGTGGCCCGACCGACGGCCTCCGTGCTGGACGTGTCGTTGCGGCCGGCCAGCAGGAAGGCGAGCCAGCCGCGGTACCACACGATCAGGTCGGAGAAGGCCCCCATGGTGCCGCCGAGCCCCCGGCCGGCCGCCAACGCGGTCACCTCGTCCTGGAAGACCTGTTCCATCGCGGCCACCACCGCCGACGGGTCCCCGTCCAGATCCGGGCACGAGCGGGTGGCCGGACCGAACTTCCCGAGGTACTCGTCGAACTTCTCCCGCACGAGCTCGTCGTCGGGCCATCCCGGCTGGACCAGGAGGGCGGTCACCGGCCGGGTGGCCGCCAACAGGCCCGCGACGCGCAGGGCCACCGCCGAGGAGCTGCAGTGCCCGATCACGTACACCCGGCCCTGGTCCGCGCCGGACTTCAGGAACTCGTCCGCGCAGGCCTCGGCCAGCTCCGGCAGCGGAATGTAGAGGCGCTTGCCGCTGAGCGCGCCGATGGGGTCGATCTGGAACACCGGCCGGCCCGGCAGGCGCTCGCTGAGCATCTCGCTCAGACGCGGCGCCATGGACAGCGCCTGGAAGTCGGCCACCAGGATGGGATCGGCGTCGCCGGGACTGAGCCGTCGCAGCACCGGTTCGTCGAGGTCTGAACGGGTCATGTCATCCTTATCCGCTCGGGTCATCGCGCGCCGCTCACGGCCGTCGTCGGGTGCCGGCGCGCTGATTCTTGTCGGACAACTGCGGTCTCGGGTCCGTGCCCGCCGCTCACAGCCGGGCGAGCAGATCCCTGGTGAAGAGGTCCTCCGGCGAGAGGATGCCCGCGACCACGCTGAAGTAGCGCTCGGTGAGTTCCGGGGAGTCCTGGACGGCGCGCAGGAGGCTGAGCAGGTGGGGGTCGGGGTCGAGGCGAGCGGTGACGAGGTTGGTGTGGTAGGTCGGTTTCATCTGCGTGTCCCGGGCGCTGGCGAAGCGAGCCAGGGCGGCCTGCTGGCGGACCGGGTCGTTGATCGTGGCCGACGGGTCGTCGCCGCTGGTGAGTTCGGCGGCGAGGAGTTCCGACTGGTGGAACGCGTCGGTGATGCCGTGCGCGTTGATGGAGTCCTTGTGGTGGCCGGCGTCGCCGACGAGGGCCCAGCCGGGACCGTGCGCCTGGCGGAAGAAGTTGCGTTGGTCGCCGGTTCCGTAGAGGCGCTCGGCCATGGTCGCCTCGGCGAGCCGCTCCCAGAGGGGCGGCGCGGTGGCCTGGATGTTGGCCAGGTAGGCGGCCTTGGGGTCGCGCCGTACCTGCGCGAACTGCTCCTGGGGCAGGTAGGAGGCGATCAGGGTGAGGTCGTCGTGGGTGCCGACCGCGGCGACCCAGCCGCCGGTGCGTTCGTAGATCTCGAAGTGGGCCGGAATCCCGGACCAGTAGGTGAAGTAGACACAGGTGAGGTTGGGATGTTCGGCGTAGTGGGGCGCGTCGACGAACTTGGCGACGCTGGACCGCATCCCGTCGGCGCCGATGACCAGGTTGGCCCGTTCGGTCGTCTCGGCGCCGTTCGCGGTGCGCAGCCGGACGCCGGTCACCCGGCCGTCCTCGGTGGTGAGGCCGGTGACCAGTGTCTGTTCCCGGACCTCGACGCCGGCTTCCGCGGCGGCTTCGGCGAGGATGGGGTCGAGGACGTATCGACGGGGAGCGAAGGCGCCGACCACACCCGGTAGCGTCGGCGCCGGCCCGCGCAGGTAGACGTCGGCCACGCGGTAGCTGACCGTGGTCAGCGGTGGGCAGCCGGTCTGCCGTATCCGGTCGAGCAGGCCCCAGCGGGCGAGCCGTTCGACCCCGGACTGGTGAATGTACAAGGTGGACAGCGTGTCACTCGGGTATTTGGCACGTTCCAGCAGGAGCACCCGGTGTCCCGCTCGGGCGAGCAGGAGCGCCGTTGTGGCACCCGCACAACGCGCCCCCACCACAATGGCGTCATAGGTCACCACTCCATCGTCGGGCCGGTCACCGGCCCGACCAACTCTGCTCGTGCCCGACCTGCCGCCGGCTGTCGCCCCGATCCGGAGATCGAACCGGGCCGAAGCGGAGCGCAGCGGGCGATGCCGGCGTATCCGGTGCCGGGTGGACGACGCGCGTGGCCGGGCCCCGGTGACCGGTGTCGCGTTCGCCGTCGTATTCGGTGGCGGTCGCCCTACCTGATGATTCCCGCCAGGAAAAGGGCCTTCCGGGTTCACCGCGTCGTCCGGAATGACATTCGAGCGGGTGTGCCGCGACGTCGCGTCGGCGCGTATCGCATTGTCGGCGGCGATGGCGGACATTCGCGCCCGATTCCGACCTGGCCCAGATTCGCGTACCTCGGACTGGCTTGTCCGGCTGCGGATCGTCGCCAATCTGGCGAAGCCCATGTTCCGGGCGCTCCGGCTGGCCGAACGCCTCGGCGGCGCCGCGCTGCCGGCCCGGCTCACCGGCGGCGGCGGCGCGAACAGCCTGGTGCGGTGCGGGGCCGCCCCGCACGCGGCGGCGACCGGCCCGACGAGCACGACAGCAGTGACGGCCGCGGTCCGCGTCTGTCCCGAACGTTTTGCCACTGCTTGCTGGTCAATGGCCAGGTCGGAATGGTGGACGACTGTCGACCTGGGCAATTGATCTCCGCCTTCTGTCGGCAATCGTCATTCCCTTGACGAAACTTTCGGCGATGATAATATCGTCTACGCTCTATGCGCCGGACGGGATGACGCAACACGGGTTGTCGCTCGTACGACCCGCTGCACATCGCCGGCATTCCGGCCGGTCACGTGACCCCCGATCCAATTCACCGCCGACTTGTCCTGACAGGAGCAAGCCATGTGGAGACAGCACGTGCCGAGACTGCACATCCCTCGCGTCGCCGGCCTCGCGGCGGCGCTGGTCCTGGTGGCCAGCACGGGCCTGGTCGCGGCACCGGGCAGCACGGCCTTCGCCGTCACGCAGGTGTCCTCGAGCGTGCAGGGCTCGGACCACCGGACGTACACCGCCACCAACCACCTCACGGCGGCGGCGTTCCGCGGCGGTCCCCGTGAGTGGCTGCTGGCCTGGGCCGGTGCGGCGGACGCGTCGAACCCGGCGGCCAAGGACTTCATCGCCGTCATCGACGCGACCCGGGGCTCGCGGACCTACGGGCAGGTGGTCAACACCGTGACGTTGAGTCCGCAACGTCAGAACGAGCCGCACCACATGCAGTACATCTGGCACAAGGGCCAACGGATCTTCGCCGCGAGCATCCTGAGCGACACCGCTTACGTGTTCGACTCGCGGAGCCTGCCGGTGCTCCGCCTCACCGGTGTGAACCTCCCCGTCGACACGCCGTGCGGCTCCGCGCCGGACGCGTTCTGGTCGCTGCGCGACGGCACCGCCTACGCCACCTACCTCGGCGGCCCCGACATCGCCGGGCCCTGCCGCTACACCAACGGCCAGGTCCGCGTCGGCAACGGCGCCAACGGCTCGCCCGGCCAGGTGGTCCGGATGTCGGCCGACGGGCGCACGCTGGCCGAGATCCCGATGGCGCTGCCGAACGGCGAGGACCCGGCGATCTGCCACAACCGGCCGAGCATCACGCCGGCGACGTGCGCCAACCCGCACGGGCTCCAGGTCCGCGAGGACCTCAACGTGCTGGTCGCGAGCGACTTCGCCGAACTCAGGAGCTTCCTCGAACCCTCCGATGTGGAGACCGACCCGCTCCTGCTGCGGACCAGCATCCGGGTCCTGGACATCACCAACCGGAACAATCCGAAGCTGCGCTCGGTGTCGTACCTGCCCGACGGGCCGCGCGTGGACGACTCGATCGCCGTCAACGAGAACCGCATGGTGATGGAGAACGCGCTCACCAACCAGCGTCGGCACCGGGGCGCCTTCGCCTCCACGATGGCCGGCGGATCGATCTTCTACACCCCCGACATCACCAGTCGCTCGCCGAAGTGGCGGGAGATCTTCGACGACACGGCGGCGTACCGCAGGTTCGATCCGACCGGCGTGCTCACCGGGTCGAACGCCGGCGGTAGCTGGTTGCAGGTCACCCCCGACGACCGGTTCCTGATCCACACCGTGATGGGTACCGACCCGCGGTTGCCCCGCGACGTCACCAGCGGCATGGTCTTCGTGCTCGACATCCAGAAACTCCTCGCGTCCGGGGCCAACCCCGCCTGCAACATCGACACGATCGAGGAGGTCGCTGCCGGCGGGGCGGAGTCCGACTGTCCCGCCCTGACCAGTGTCGTGCCGGTCGCCGACAAGGTGACGCCGAACATCGGCGTCGGGCCGCACTGGGGCAGCCAGGACATGTTCACCCGGGACCGGAACGGCTTCTACCGGGAGGCCGACCACATCGAGCGGGTCGCCACCTCGAACTACTTCGTCGCCAAGACCGGCCTCGACGGTGACCACCGCATCTGCATGTTCAACTTCGACCGCGCCGGCGTCCTGTCCCCGGACACCGCGTTCCGGGACGAGCAGACGCACCAGTCGTGCGTGAGCTTCAACCGCCAGGACTGGCCGCACGGCAGCGTCGGCGTGGCCCGCCCGCACGGCGTGCTCTTCGTGGTCAGCGACAAGGTCCTCCGCTGACCGGGTAGCAACGCCGGACAGACAGTGCACCGGACGAGGCGCGGCGACCGCTGCGCCTCGTCCGCTGTCCGGGTGTCGCGCGGGGTGTCGGTCAGGGCAACTGGCCGCTCACCGCCGTGACGGTGCCGTGGGGCACCCAGGTGGTGCTCCGGTGGTCGTGGCCACCGGCGCCCGGAACGAACAGCTGGCTCGCCGCGTAGAGGCGCAGCGGCCCGGCGGGCACAGCGCGCCGGCGCATCCACGTCAGGTACCCGACTCCGGTCGGCGGTTCGAGCGGGAACAGCTCGGAGAGCTCGGTCAGGTACGCCGTCGCGGCGTCGTCGCGCACATCGAAGCGCAGCGGCAGCAGCGGACCGCTCGGGATGGCCAGCAGCGGCCCGGTGAGCAGCCATGGCGCCAGGTAGCTGCCCTGCGCGGGCAACCGGTCGGCCGCCACCGCACGGAGCGTGGTCTCGGCCGCCGCCCATCCGGACACCACCAGCAGCGGGTGGTCGCCGGGGTCGGTGACGCGGAGTTTCCCGGCGGCAGCGGCGGCCTCGACGAGCTGCCGGGCCGCGACGCCCCGGGGCGAGTCGTCGGACCGGACGGAGATCGCGGTGACGCCGCGCCCCGCGATGAAGGACACCATCGCCCGCAGCGCGTCGGCGTCCTCGGCGGTCAGCTCCTGGGCCGGACAGGCCGCCAGGGGTCGCCCGGTGCCGGCGAGTACGGCTCCCAGGCTCGCGCTGGCGCACTCGGGGCCGTCGGGGGTGGTCACGTCCGGGCCGGGGCCGGCCCGGCCCGTGTCGACGGCGAGGGAGGCGGTGGCGCCGCCGTGGGCGAGCCAGAGCCGGCTGCGGCCGGCCGGCAGCCGGACCAGCCCCCACGATCCGGTGGTGCCGGGCCGGGCGCCCGCCGCGGCCAGCCGGCCCGGGTCGAGGCCGACCCGCACGTCGTCGGCGCCGACGTGGACGAGGTTCCAGCCCGGGCGCTGCGGGGTGACGAGCACGGGCAGCCGGTGGCCGGCGGCGTCGACCTGCCGCACCATCGGGATCCCGACGTCGGCCGGCGCGGGCGGCAGTGGGACACCGACCAGCCCGACGCCCGCCACCAGCGCGGCCGCCGCCGTCACCGCCTGGAGCCGGCGCGACGCGGGCCCGATCGTCACCGCCAGGGCGGCGAGCCCGAAGTACGCGACGCTGAGCCAGCCGAACGTGAACCACAGCAGCGTGGCGTCCAGCCGCACCTCGCCGCGCACGCAGGACGCCGTGGCGACGCCGGCGGTGACCAACGCCGCGCCGGTGGCCACCGGACCCAACGCGACCCTGCCGGCGCCACGGCGACCGGCCAGCATCGCGGAGATCGCGCCCACACAGCACATCGCGGCCAGGAGCCCGGCGGCGGTGAGTGCCCGGGCCGGGGACCCGTCCGGCACGGCCTGCAGGACGCGACCCGCGCCGAGGACCGCGCCGAGCGCGAGCGCCGCCCGGGGGCGGGTCACCAGCCACGGCAGCGTCAACGTGCCGAGCGCGAGGAGGACCGAGGGCACCACCGCGGTGCCGCACGCCTGGATCGCGCCGATGTCCGCGACGGCGGCGACGACCGCGGCGACGGAGGTCCGCGACCGCTCCGCCCGGCCGCCGCCCCAGGCCGTCGCCACGGCCGCCGCGGTGGCCAGCAGGCTCAGGCAGTGGATGACGACCGCGAGGCCACCGCTCGGGGCCACGCCCGCCGGGGCCTCGTGATCGTGCGCCTGCGCCCAGGCCGGGGCGGTGCTGATTCCGACCGCCACGGCGGCCAGGACGGCCACCGTCCCGGCGCGGTAGACGTGGGTCCTCATCGGACGCGGCTGCTGACGACACGGCGCAGGATGATCGGCACCGGCGACTCCAGTCCCAGGCAGTTACGACGATCAATCACCTACCGCACCATAGACAATGCGGTCACGGAATTCCATGTCGTCCGTCCGCGACGCCGGCGGGCCGGTGGGCGTCCGGGCCGGGCCCGGACCGGTCCGACCGGCCCGTCGACCACCGCCCGTGCGCGCGGTCGCGGGCCCGCCGAGTGGCGCCGCCGGCGGTCGGGGCGTACGGCCGTGTGCCGGCGGACGCGCCGCCGATCCCGTTCACCGTCGTTTTCGGCGGCAGCCGCGCCGTCCTGACGATTCGAGCCGGAAAATGGGGAACCGCGAGTCACCGCGGCTCTCGAAACACCATTTGAGCGCCTACGTCACGACACCGCTCACGCGCGTCTTCTATTGTTCGGGGCAATGGCGGACATGCGCGTCCGGTGGCTGGCCGGGGCGCATCGGTGATGACATGTCGCAGGCCGGTACGCATACCGCGGCGCTGGCCGTCGGACCTGCCAGGATGTGGGCCGCGGCGGACAAAACGACGGGCGAGCACTCCCGGAGATGCGCCGCCGGAAACAGGGTGTGATCCTGGGTCATCGACCGGTGTGAGCGAGCGATGTCCTTTACCTGGTTCTCGTGATAACGAGAACCAGCGCCGCTTGCCTCAGGTGCGTAGCAGAGCATCGGACCGCCATATGGCTCAACAGTCCAATCAAAGTCGAGCGTGAGTGGAGCAGCCGTGACAACGCGCGTCAGTGATCAGGAAACGCCGGATTCCGCTGCTCCGGCGGAGGAGCTCTTGGGTGAGTTGTTCGCGGCGCAGGCAGCCCGGACCCCCACCGCGGTGGCGGTGGTGTCCGGGAACGTGTCGCTGTCCTATGCGGAGCTGGACGCGAGGTCGAACCGGCTGGCCCGGTACCTGGCCGCGCACGGCGCCGGGCCGGGCCGGCTGGTCGCGGTGGCGACCGAACGGTCCGCGGAGATGATCGTCGCGGTCCTGGGGGTGCTCAAGTCCGGCGCGGCCTACCTGCCGATCGACCCGGCCAACCCCGCCGACCGGATCGCGTTCATGCTCGCCGACGCCGCCCCCGCCGCCATCCTCACCTCGCGCGCCCTGGCCACCACCACGCCGGGCTCGGCGTCGGACGGCGGACAGCCGGGCGCGCGCGACGGGCTGACGATCATGCTGGACGACCCGGCGGTGCAGGCCGAGGTGGCCGCGTTGCCCGACACCGCGGTGTCCGACGCGGACCGCGTCGCGCCGCTGTTGCCCGGACACCCGGCGTACGTGATCTACACGTCGGGCTCGACGGGCCGGCCCAAGGGCGTCACGGTGGAGCACCACTCCGCGGCGTGGTTCGTGTCGTGGGCGGCGTCGACGTTCGGCGCGGACCGGTTCCGCCGGGTGCTGGCGTCGACGTCGTTGAGCTTCGACGTGTCGGTGTTCGAAGTGTTCGGACCGCTGGCCTGCGGCGGGTGTATCGAGGTGGTGCAGGATGTGCTGGTGCTCGCGCGGGGCGGCTGGTCGGGCAGCCTGATCAGCACCGCCCCGTCGGCGATGGCGGGGGTACTCGCCGCCGCGGAGACGTCCGCGACCGCGCAGACGGTCGTGCTGGCGGGCGAGGCGCTGACCGGGCCGGTGCTGCGGGCCGTGCGGGCGGCGGTGCCCGACGCCCAGGTGATCAACGCGTACGGCCCGACCGAGGCCACGGTGTACGCCACCGCCACCACCGGGGACCTGGCGGCCGGGCCCGAGCGGGACGACCGCCCGGTGCCGATCGGCCGGCCGCTGCCGGGCGCGCAGGTGTACGTGCTGGACGACCGGTTGCGGCCGGTCCCGATGGGGGGGACCGGCGAGCTGTACCTCGCCGGCGCGGGGCTGGCGCGGGGCTACCTGAACCGGCCGGCGTTGACGGCGGACCGGTTCGTGGCGTGTCCGTTCGGCACGGGGGAGCGGATGTACCGCACCGGGGACCTGGTCCGGTGGTCCGCTGACGGCGAACTGGAGTTCCTCGGACGCGCCGACGACCAGGTGAAGATCCGGGGACTGCGGATCGAGCCGGGTGAGATCGAGGCGGTGCTCGCCGCGCAGCCCGGGGTGGGCCGCGCGGTGGTGGTGATGCGGGAGGACCGCCCCGGCGACCCGCGGCTGGTCGGCTACGTGGTGCCCCGGCCCGGCGGCCAGGTGGATCCGGCGGCGCTACGGCAGGAGGCCGCCCGCAAGCTGCCGGGATACATGGTGCCGGCCGCGGTGATGGTGCTGGACACGCTGCCGCTGACGGTGAGCGGGAAGCTGGACCGGCTGTCCCTGCCGGCGCCCGACTTCGCCGCCGCCGCCGGTGGTCAGGAACCCAGCACCCCGCAGGAGGCGGTGCTGGGTGAGCTGTTCGCGCAGGTGCTGGGCGTCGACCGGGTCGGCGTCGAGGACAACTTCTTCGACCTGGGCGGTCACTCGCTGATGGTGACGCGGTTGATCAGCCGGGTGCGCTCGGCGCTCGGCGTGGAGCTGGACATCCGGACGGTGTTCGAGAATCCGACGGTCCAGTCGCTGGCCCGGTCGCTCCGCGAGGCGACCGGCGCGCGTACGCCGTTGACCCGGGTGGTGGACCGGCCGGAGCGGCTGCCGTTGTCGTTCGCGCAGCAGCGGTTGTGGTTCATGAACGAGTACGACGGCCCGAGCCCGTTGTTCAACGTGCCGTTCGCGTGGCGGCTGCGCGGCGGGCTGGACGCGGAGACGCTGATGGCCGCGCTGCGGGACGTGGTGGGCCGGCACGAGGCGCTGCGTACCGTCTTCGCGGTCGCCGACGGCCAGCCGTACCAGCGGGTGGTGGACGCCGCGGTCGCGGTGCCGCAGGTGACCATGGCGGTGGCCGACGAGGCCAGCCTGCCGGGCCTGCTGGAGCAGGCCGTGCGGTACGTCTTCGACCTGGCCGGCGAGCTGCCGCTGCGCGCGTGGCTGTTCCGGACCGGGCCCACCGAGCACGTGCTGGTGCTGGTGATGCACCACACCGCCAGCGACGCCTGGTCGGCCGAGGTGCTGGTACGGGACCTGAGCGAGGCGTACCGGGCGCGGCTGGCGGGGCGGGCGCCGGAGTGGGCGCCGCTGCCGGTGCAGTACGCCGACTACACGCTGTGGCAGCGCCGACTGCTCGGCGAGGACCGCCACTCCGACGGCGTGCTGGCAGGGCAGCTCGATTTCTGGCGCTCCGCGCTGGCGGGGTTGCCCGACCAGCTCGACCTGCCGGCCGACCGGCTGCGCCCGCCGCAGCCGTCGCATCGTGGCGGCCTGGTCGAGCTGGAGCTGGACGCCGGGTTGCACCGCGGTCTCGAGGAGGTGGCGCGCGCCAACCGGGTGACGGTGTTCATGGTGTTGCAGGCCGGGCTGGCCATGCTGCTGTCGCGCTCCGGTGCGGGCACCGACATCCCGATCGGCACGATGGTGGCCGGCCGCACCGACGAGGCGCTCCACGATCTGGTCGGGTTCTTCGGCAACACGCTGGTGCTGCGGGTGGACCTGTCCGGGGACCCGAACTTCAGCGAGCTGCTGGGTCGGGTGCGGGAGCTGGACCTGACCGCGTTCGCCAACCAGGACGTGCCGTTCGAGCGCCTCGTGGAGGAGCTCAACCCGGTCCGGTCCGCCTCGCGGCACCCGCTGTTCCAGGTGATGCTCACCATCGACGACGACACCAGCCAGCAGTGGCAGGTGCCGGGCCTCGAGGCGCGGGCCGAGTCGCTGGCCGGTGAGACGGCCAAGTTCGACCTCAGCATGTTCTTCCGCCCGGAGTACGAAGCCGACGGCTCGCCGGCCGGGATCCGCTACTCGTTCGAGTACGCCCGGGACCTGTTCGACGAGTCGACGGTGCACGCCCTCGGCGGCCGGTTGGCGCGACTGCTGGACCAGGCCGCAGCCGAGCCGACCCGGCGGATCAGCGAGCTGGACCTGCTGACGCCGGCCGAGCGGGAGCTGGTGCTGCACCGGTGGAACGACACCGCCCTCGAGGTGGAGGCGGCGACGGTGCCGGGGGTGTTCGCGGCGCAGGTGGCCCGGAACCCGGAGGCGGTCGCGGTGGTCGACAGCCGGACGAGCCTGACCTTCCGGGAGCTGGACGAGCGGTCCAGCCGGCTGGCGGCGATGCTCGTGGACGCGGGCGTCACCGCGGAGTCGCGGGTGCTCGTCGTGATGCGGCGGTCGTCGCAGCTGTGGGTGGCGCTGCTGGCGGTCCTGAAGGCGGGCGGCGTGTACGTGCCCGTCAACGTGAGCTGGCCGGAGTCGCGGATCGCGTTCGTGGCCGGCGACGTGGACAGCGTGGCGGTGCTGTGCGACGAGGAGCTGACGGACCTCGCCGAGCGGGTGCGCCCGGACGGGGCGCCGATCCTGTTGGCGACCGCCGGGGACGCCGCCGCCGGGGCGCGGGAGGACTTCCGGGACGCGGAGATCCACCCGGACCAGTTGGCGTACGTGATCTTCACGTCCGGGTCGACCGGGGTGCCCAAGGGCGTCGCGGTGACCCACCAGGACGTGGTGGACATGGTGCGGGATCCGGGCTGGCCGGCGGGCGTGCACGAACGGATGCTGGTGCACTCGCCGCACTCGTACGACATCTCGACGTACGAGCTGTGGATCGCGCTGCTGCGCGGCGGCACGCACGTGGCGGCGCCGCCGGAGGAGATGAGCATCTCCCGCCTGGCGGAGGTGATCGCCTGGGCGGCCCCGACGGCCATGTGGCTCACGTCGGCGCTGTTCGACGCGGTGGCGGCGGAGCAGCCGTCGGCGCTCGCCGGGCTGCGGATGGTGGTGGTCGGCGGCGACGCGGTGTCCGGCACCGCGGTGCGGCGGGTGGTCGAGCGGTGCCCGGGCGTGCTGATGGTGAACGGGTACGGGCCGAGCGAGTCGACCACGTTCACCACGTTGCACGCGATGACCGAGTTCTCGGACGAGCAGGCGGCGCAGCCGGTGCCGATCGGTGGCCCGATGGCCAACATGCGGCTGTACGTGCTCGACGGCAGCCTGCGGCCGGTGCCGGTGGGCGTGACGGGTGAGCTGTACATCGCCGGCGCGGGCATGGCGCGCGGGTACATGAACCGACGCGGGTTGACCGCCGAGCGGTTCGTGGCCTGCCCGTTCGAGACGGGCGAGCGGATGTACCGCACCGGCGACCTGGTCCGGTGGAACGCCGACGGCCTGCTGGTGTTCGTGGGACGCGTCGACCTGCAGGTGAAGATCCGGGGCTTCCGGGTCGAGCCGGGCGAGATCGAGGCGGTGCTCGTCGCGCAGCCGGAGGTGGGCCAGGCCGCGGTGGTGGCCCGGGAGGACCGTCCCGGTGACCGGCGGCTCGTGGCGTACGTGGTCCCGACGCCCGGTGGTCGGGTGGACCCGGCGGCGGCCCGGCAGGAGATCGCGCGGACGCTGCCGGAGTTCATGGTCCCGTCGGCGGTGGTGGTGATGGATGCGTTGCCGCTGACGGTGAACGGGAAGCTGGACCGGCGTGCGTTGCCGGTGCCGGACTACAGCGCGGTGGCCAGCGGCCAGGCGCCGGGCACGGCGCGCGAGTCGGTGCTGTGCGACCTGTTCGCCCAGTCCCTGGGTGTCGACCGGGTCGGGGTCGACGACAACTTCTTCGACCTGGGCGGCCACTCCCTGCTCGCCGCCATCCTGCTGGCCCGGCTGGAGGACCAGCTCGACATCAAGATCGGGCTGAAGGCGTTCCTCGCCAACCCCTCCGTCAAGGGCGTCACCAGCTACGTGTCGTCGGCCGACGCGCCGAAGCCCAGCGCCCCCGTCAACGCGGTCTGAACGCGGAAACGCACCGGGCCTGGTGGAGACTCCACCAGGCCCGGTGCGTTTGGGTTGTGCGCCGGCGGGCTCGGTCAGCCCGCGCTGAGGTAGTTGTAGAGGCGGCGGACGCCTTCGGCGACGGTGTCCTCGCCCTTCGCGAACGCGATCCGGATCTGCGGCGGGCCGCTCCGCTCCGAGCCGTAGAAACAGAGGCCGGGTACGACGCCGACGCCGCCTTCGCGCAGCAGGCGTTGGGTCAGCTCCGCCTCCCCCTCGCCGGGGCGCGCGAACGAGCTGGCGTCACACATGACGTAGTAGGCGCCGGCCGGCCGCTGGAACTCGATGTTGCACTTCTCGAGGCCGGTGACGAGGATGTCGCGCCGCTTGCCGTAGACCTCCCGCAGCTCCTCGAAGTAGCTGTTCGGCAGCGAGAGCGCCGCGGCGCCGGCCGCCTGGAACGGGGTCGGCGCCGCGATGGTGAGGAAGTCGTGCACGCGGGCCACCCGCTCCATGAGGCGCTGCGGCCCGGTCACCCAGCCGACCCGCCAGCCGGTCACGGAGAACATCTTGGAGAGCGCGTTGATCGTGATCGACTGCTTGTCCATCCCGGGGACGTCGGAGATCCGGGGCGGCCGCTCGTTCGTGAAGTAGAGCTCGTCGTAGATCGCGTCGTGGATGACGATGATGCCGAGCCGCAGGCAGACGTCGGCCAGGCCCTGGATCTCCTCCCGGGTGAAGACGCGCCCGGTCGGGTTGTGCGGTGAGTTGATGATGATCGCGCGGGTGTTCCGGTCGGCGACGGCGGCGATCTCGGCCGGGTCCAGCACCCAGTCCGGCCCCTTCAGCTGGACGTACCGGGCCTCCACGTCGATGAGCCGCAGGTTGACCGCGTAGGACTCGTAGGCCGGCTCGACGATGATGACGTTGGAGCCCTTCTCCGCCACGGCGAGCAGCGTGGCCAGCATGCCCTCGGTCGCCCCGCACGTGACGCAGATCTGCGTCTCCGGGTCGTAGGGCGTCGGCATCTCCCAGCGCCGCTGCTCGAAGTCACTGATGGCCGCAAGGAACGGCTCGCTGCCGCGCGGGGACGTGTACTGGTTGTCGTTCGAGCGGATGGCCGCCACGGCGGCCTCCTGAAGGCTCAGCGGAAGCGGATAGCTCGGGATGCCCTGGGCCAGGTTCACCGCGTCCGCCGCCTGGCACGCGCGGGTCATCCCGCGGATCACCGACTCGCCAGCGGGAATGTTCGCTGGCGACCTGAATATGTTCTCCAGATCTGACGTCACCGACATGAGCTGCTTCCTTCCGGGATTGACGTGGCGCCGGGGTGGAACCCCGACGGTCTGCGCGGTCGAGCCGCCGCCGCGCGTGATCGGTTCGAGGGGCCGGCCTCACGGGGGGTCACGAAGATGTCGATCGATGTGTGTCCCCGAGCGTGCCACGGCGGTCCCCGGCTCGTGTCGCCGGCCGTGGTGCGCCGGGACGCGCGGAGTCGTGGGGCGGTCCGGCGCGGGCCCGGCGAGGGGGCGCACGCGCCGACGCGGTGGCCGCGGTTCGGTCGGGACGGCCGGATCGCGGGCGGGGCGCGCGGATCGCGGCGCCGGGCGGGCGGACGGCCACGCCACGGTCGCCGGTCGCGGGGCCGACCGCGCGGCGGATCCGGCCACGAGCCGGGCCGTCCGGGGCAGCAGCCCGGGACGACGACGCGGCTCGTGGACCATCTCGACGGGAGGGGGTGGCACCGGTGACTAGTCGAGCTGCGCGCAGATCTCCTCGAGGAGGCGGTATTCGGCCGCCTCGTCCTCGTCTCGACCGCCCAGCATGTAGTAGCCGAACTTCATGTGCTCCATCGGGCCGTTGATCTGGAGGATCCCGTTCCGGAGGTCGGTGATCGCCGCTTCCACGTCCTCGAGCTCCACCTCGGTGTTCTCGCGGATGTAGAGGGCGGTCATCCGTCGCGCGGGAAGGATCTCACCGTGCCAGGCCCGAACCTGGGGGGACTCGTTGTAGGTGTCCCAGTACATGCGCGAGCCGGGAATGATCCCGGGCGCCGCGACGGAGATGCTGGTGATCAGGTCGCGGTACTCCTCGGCCATCGACAGCCAGCTGTTCACCTCGGTCTTGAGGTTCTTCATCGTCGTGCCCGGCAGGCCCATGATGCCCGACGCGTACAGCTTGTAGTCGAGGTCGCGCGCGAGCTCCAGCGCCTCCCCGATCCGCTCCGGCCCCTTGTTGATCCCCTTGGAGTCGGCCTTGAGCAACTTCGGGTCGAACGCCTCCAGCCCCACGTTCCACGTGCGCACGAACCCCTTGCACAGCTCCGCCGACTCGAGGAACTCGTAGACCAGCCCGTAGGCCAGCATGAACCGGTGCTTCTGCAGGATCGGCGACTTGGCGCAGGCCTCCGCCATGTCGTTGAGGTAGGAGATGTTTCCCTCCCACTGCTCACGCGAGAAGCCGAGCGTCGAGTCGCCGGCGGCGTACACGTTCGCGCCGATGTCCCCGACGATGTTCTCCAGCACCGGGATCGCGGACGCGACATCCGTCGTCTTCGGGGTCAGCCCCTGGATCGAGCAGTGCTTGCACCGGCGGCCCGGCCGCTTTCCCCAGGTGCACCCGCCGTCCAGCGGCACGGTGACCATCCGCTTGAGGTCGTAGTGCTGGGAGTACCAGATGTTGAACGCGCGGTCGTAGTGCTTTTCGAGCTGGTCGATGATCAGTCGGTAGTCGGGCAGGATCCGACGGTCCAGCGGGAACGTGCCGGCGTCCTGGTTGACGACCTCACCACCGGCCGACCGGTACGCCACGGAGGGGACCTTGCTCAGCTCCAGCCCGCCCTGCAGGTGGGTCAACAGGCCCATCATGGTGAACGGGCCGTTGTTGCCGGTGCTGATGAAGTCCACCAGGCGACTGCCGTACTTCCCGGTCAGGGTCTCCTGGTAGAGGATGCCGGCGTGGTCGTTTCCGAAGACCACGACGGCCTTGGGGTTGACCCGCTTGATCTCCGCCGCGACGATCATGGCCCACAGCGTGGTGGCCGTGTAGACCGTGAAGGCGGCGACGTCGGGCGGGTCCTCGTTGATGGCGGCCCTGACGTGCTGCCAGTCCAGGTGGCTCATGTCGATGTAGCGCCAGGGGAGGTCCGGGAAGCACCTGTCCTGATACGTGATCATCTCGACCAGGGCGGCGTGCGGGTACACGGACCCCTCGTTGAGGTGCCGTTCCTCCTCGGACCTCCCGTCGAGCATGGCGTTGCCGGCGTCGTGGGCATCGCGATGCGCGGAGGTGAGCGGCAGGCCGAAATACCACACCGATCGAAGCTTCTTCGATGGCGTCGGCACCGAGGAGCCGGGATAGTCCCAGCGGTAGCGAGGATCGGCCCCCACGATTTCCTGAATGGGCTTGAGGCTCATTTTCATGGCCACCACCTCCGACTATTCACAGGTCCTGTGGCCCTGTCCCGAATATCTCGTTGTAAAGCGTCACGTCTTCCGACGCGGGACGGTCCGGCCGAAAGTATTCAAGCCCCCATTCTTCAGAGCGACCAGGGAGGGCGGCATCTCGCAGCTTGCTGGGGTGCACGCATCCCTGCTCACCTGGTCGTCGTTCCCGCCCGGCGGGCTCCGCAATGAGAAAGACGCCATCGGTGCCGGTAGCGCCGAAGATGGCTCTGACACCCAGTCGGCCCTGCCGGGCTCACGCAGCGGGCAGCGGCTTCGCTCGTCCGACACCACGGCTGACGGCATGGGGAAGGCGCACGTTTCTGGTTCGCAGAGGAGGAAGATCGCGATGCCTGAACAGCCTGTCGGCCGCGCGGTGGTACTCGGCGGCAGCCTGGCCGGCCTGCTCGCCGCCAATGTGCTCGCCGAGGTGTATCCCGAGGTGCTCGTCGTGGACCGCGACGAACTGGCCGGAGTGGCGGGTTACCGGAAGGGCGTTCCGCACGGTCGGCACGCCCATGGTCTGGTCGCCCGCGGGCAACAGATCCTGGAGAAGCAGTTTCCCGGGCTGACGGCCGACATGGAAGCCGCCGGCGTCCAGCCGGGTGACTTCAGCGGCGCGATTCGTTGGTACTTCAACGGAATGCAGCTCCGCCAGGCGAACACCGGCCTGCTTTCGGTGCCGTGCACCCGGCCGGTCATCGAGCACCAGGTGCGGAACCGGGTGGAGAAGGTCAGCAACATCCGCTTCCTGGAGGGGTACGACATCGTCGGGGTGGAGGCGACGCCCGACAAGAGCCGGGTCGTCGGCGCGCGGGTGCAGCGTCGCGACGGCGGTTCGGACCCCGAGGTGCTCCGAGCCGACCTGGTGATCGACGCCACCGGGCGGGGGTCGAGGACGCCGACCTGGCTGGAGGAACTCGGCTACTCCCGGCCGGAGGAGGACCGGGTGAAGGTCGACCTGGCCTACACCACCCGCCACTACCGGGTCCGTAACGACCCGTTCGGCAGCGACATCGCCGTCATCGCGGCGGCGACACCCACGCATCCGCGCGGCGCGTTCTACTACCGGCTGCCCGGCGACGACGGACGGGTCGAGCTGTCGCTCACCGGCGTTCTCGGCGACCATCCACCGACCGACCCGGACAAGTTCCTCGAGTTCGTCAGGTCGGTTCCGGTGCCGGAGATCTACGAGTCCGTCCGCGAGGCCGAGCCGCTCAACGACCCGGTGATGTTCCGCTTCCCGGCGAGCGTTCGCCGCCGCTTCGAGCGGCTGACGCGCTTCCCGGCCGGGTTCCTGGTCATCGGCGACGCGGTCTGCAGCTTCAATCCCATCTACGCCCAGGGCATGGCCATCGCCGCGGTCGAGTCCCGCGTCCTGGCGGACAAGCTCAGCAGCACGACCGTGCCGGATCCGCTCGAGTTCTTCCAGGAGATCTCCCGCCAGATCGACTCGCCCTGGGAGTTCGCGGCGACCGCGGACCTCGGCTACGCGGGCGTGGAAGGCCGGCGGACCGCCAAGATCCGCATGATCAACGCCTACGTGGCGAAGGTCCAGCGGGCCGCCGTGCACGACCCGAGCCTCACCAATGCCCTCATGCGGGTGGCCGGCCTCATCGACGAGCCGACGTCCCTGCTCCGCCCGGGCCGGATGCTCCGCGTGCTGCGGCAGGCCGGTCGCCGGCCGAACCGGGTCCCGGCAGCGGCGCCGCTCGGCGCCGGCCGCGACTAGCGCCGGGACGTGCCGTCCGCGCGTACGCCACGATTTTCTGCTTCTCCCTTCCGAGCGAGCCACCTGCTCAGCTCCACCCCGCGTCGCCCGTTGCGAGGCGACCCCGCGTCAGCGGACGTCCGTTTAGGAGGAACACGATGGTGACTGTTCACGCACCGGGCAAGACCGAACTCGTCAAGCGCGCGTCCGAGCTCGTTCCGCTCCTGCGGGAGAAGGCGCCCTGGATGGACGAGAACCGGCGGCTCCATCCCGATGTCATCGAAGCGCTGACCAGCGCCGACCTGCTCAAGATGCGGGTGCCGACCCGCTACGGCGGCTTCGAGTCCGACATGGAGACCGTCGTGGACGTGATCGCCGAGCTCGGGCGGGGCGACGGCTCGACCGCCTGGACGGCCTCGGTGTGGGCGATCAGCACCTGGATGATGGGGCTGTTCCCGGACGAGGTGCAGGACGAGGTGTTCGCGACGCCCGACGTCCGGATCAGCGGCATCCTCAGCCCCGGCGCGGTGGCCGTGCCGACGGACGGCGGCTACATCGTCAACGGCAAGTGGTCGTTCAACAGCGGCGTGCAGCAGAGCACGTGGAACACGAACGCGGCGGTCACGCCGACCGAGGACGGCGGGATGGCGCCGGTCATGACGCTCATCCGGAACTCCGACCTCCAGGTCGTCGACGACTGGCACACCTCGGGCATGCGTGGCTCCGGCAGCGTCACCACGATCGCGAAGGACCTCTTCATCCCGAAGGAGCGGGTGCTCCAGATGGGGCCGGTGCTCCAGGGCCAGCACATGTCCAAGCTGAACGCGGACTCGCCGATCTTCAAGGCGCCGTTCATGCCGACCGCGTGCGCGACGATCAGCGCGCCCGCGCTCGGCCTCGCGATGGGCGCCAAGGACGTGTTCCTGGAGCGGCTGCCCGGCCGGAAGATCACCTACACCGCATACGAGAACCAGAGCGAGGCGCCGGTCACCCACCTGGAGATCGCCGAGGCGGTCACCAAGATCGACGAGGTCGGGTTCCACGCCCACCGGGCGGCCCGCATGCTCGACACCAAGGGGGCCGCGGGGGAGCAGTGGACGCTTGAGGAGCGGGCGCGCGTCCGGCTCGACCTGGGTGCGGCGTGCCAGCGGGCCAAGGAGGCGGTCGACATCCTCGTCGGCGCCAGTGGCGGTTCGTCGATCTACCGCGACGTGCCGATCCAGCGCATCCAGCGGGACGTGCAGACGCTCAACCTGCACGCCATCCTGCACCCGAGCACCAACCTGGAGCTCTACGGCCGGATCGTCTGCGGTCTGGGCCCGAACACCCCGTTCATCTGATCGGCGCGTTCGCCGGCCGCCCGGGGCGCTCTCGTCAGCGCCTCGGGCTCCGGCGCGCCGCCGTCCTCGATCTGAGCCCAGCGCCGCTCCTGGCGGCTCTCGACCGACACAGGGAGGTTGTTAGATGCGTCCGTTCCGTATCGAAGTGCCGCAGTCCGATCTCGACGATCTGCACCGGCGGCTCGACCACACGCGCTGGCCGGACGAGATGCCGGGTGTGGGCTGGGATCGCGGTGCGCCGCTGGAGTACGTCAAGGAGCTGGCCGACCACTGGCGGAACAGCTTCGACTGGCGGGCGGCCGAGGCGCGCCTGAACGCGTACCCGCAGTTCGTCACCGAGATCGACGGCGTGAACGTGCACTTCCTGCACGTCCGCTCGCCCGAGGAGGGCGCGACGCCGATGATCCTGACCCACGGCTGGCCGGGCACGGTGGCCGAGTTCCTGGACGTCATCGGGCCGCTCAGTGACCCGGTCGCGCACGGCGGTGACGCCGCCGACGCCTTCCACCTGGTGATCCCGTCGATCCCCGGCTACGCCTTCTCCGGCCCGACGGGTCAGGTGGGCTGGGACACCGGTCGGGTGGCCGGCGCGTGGAAGGAGCTGATGAGCCGCCTGGGCTACGAGCGGTATGCCGTGCAGGGCGGTGACTGGGGGATGCCGATCTCGCTGCGACTGGGGCTGGCCGACCCCGAGCACGTCATCGGCATCCACCTCAACATGTGCGTGGCGTTCCCGCCGCCCGACCCCGCGGCCATGGAGGGGCTGGGCGAGGCCGACCTGGCCCGCCTCCAGTTCACCGGCACGTTCATGCAGGACGGGACCGGTTGGCAGCGGATCCAGTCGACCCGGCCGCAGACGCTCGCCTACGCGCTGACCGACTCGCCGGTGGGGCAGCTCGCCTGGATCGCCGAGAAGTACAAGGAATGGACCGACTCGGCGAAGGTGCCGGAGGACGCCGTGAGCCGCGACGACATCCTCACCGCGGTCTCGATCTACTGGTTCACGGCGACGGCCGGGTCCAGCGCCCAGCTCTACTACGAGTCCAGCCGGATGGACGCCGACTTCGTCCGGACCTGGGCCGGGCCGTGGCCGCTGACGATGCCGGTGGGCGTCGCGTCGTTCCCCAAGGACGCGGTGCGGCCGGTGCGCCGGTTCGCCGACCAGATCCTGCCCACCCTCACCCGGTGGACCGAGTTCGACCGGGGAGGGCACTTCGCCGCTCTGGAGCAGCCCCAGCTGCTGGTCGACGACGTCCGCACGTTCGTCCGCTCGCTCGCACGCTGACCGCTTGGTTCCGCCCGTGACCGGGCGGACCGGCGGGATGAGAGGCGGCCACCGCGTCGGTCCTTCACGACGACCACGTCGACGAAGGACGAGGGACGCGGTGGCCGCTTCGGCGAGTGGGCCCTCGGATCGTGCGCCGGCGGGTCGGCGCACATGACGGATCCGGGGTCGCCGATGCGGCGCTCACGCGACCGACAGGGCGTGCGGAAAGGGTTCCGACAATCCCCGCCCCGAAGCCTCGGGCGACTCCGGCGGACATCGGAAACACATTTCCTGACTACGTCGGCACGGACGCCGGTCACATTCGACGGCGCACTATGGGATGTGAGCGGGTATCCGGTGGGCGATAGAGTCTTAGCTGTTGATTAGGTGCGAGCGTGACTCATTCGAGCCGACACCGCGCAACCCCCAAGATGCGGCGTCCCAACCTGAGACCGCATCGTGGGCGTACGAGCATAATGCGCCTGGCCAATAAGTCAGGCTTGCTGAGATGCGGAAGGAAGATCTGCGCGTGACCGTTGACATCGCCAACACCCAGAGGCCGTACGCTCGGACACTGGCAGCAGAGTCTCCCATTTTCCAGTCCAGCCCCTGCGAGTCCACAATTGTCGGGGTGGGCACGGCCTCGTCCTCCACACCCTTCTCCCAGCAGGACCTGCTGGACACCTTCGCGATCTCCGATCCGAAGATCCGGTCGGTCTTCCTCAACAGCGCGATCCGCCGGCGTTTCCTCGACCTGCCGTTGCCGGGAGACGACGGCCTCCCGTCCGCGGAGACCCAGGCGGACCTGCTCGACCGGCACAAGCGGCTGGCCGTGGACATGGGGCGGCGTGCCCTGCAGGCCTGCCTGGACGATGCCGGAGCGTCGCTGGCCGACATCCGCCACCTCTGCTGCGTGACGTCCACCGGATTCCTCACGCCGGGGCTCAGTGCCCTGCTCATCCGTGAGCTGGGCATCGACCGGCACTGCAGCCGGAGCGACATCGTGGGGATGGGCTGCAACGCGGGGCTCAACGCGCTGAACGTCGTGTCGAGCTGGTCCGTGGCCAATCCGGGCGAGCTCGCCGTGGTGTTGTGCACCGAGGCGTGTTCCGCCGCGTACGTGATGGACTCGACCATGCGCACCGCGGTGGTGAACAGTCTGTTCGGCGACGGCGCCGCCGCGCTGGCCCTTGTCGGCCGCCCCGCCGGCGACTTCCTGGACGCCACCGGCGGCGACTCCTCGGGCGCCGCCGACGGTCCTCGCATCCTCAAGTTCGCCAGTTGCATCATCCCCGAGGCGATCGACGCCATGCGCTACGACTGGGACAGCGTCCAGAACCGGTTCAGCTTCTTCCTGGACCCGCAGATTCCCTACGTCGTCGGCGCGCACGCGGAAATCGTCACGGACCGGCTGCTGGCGAACACCGGTCTGCGTCGTAGCGACATCGGGCACTGGCTCGTGCACGCGGGCGGCAAGAAGGTCGTCGACGCGGTGACGGTGAATCTCGGACTGAACCGTCACGAGGTGCGGCACACCACCAGCGTGCTTCGTGACTACGGCAACGTATCAAGCGGCTCGTTCATCTTCTCGTACGAACGGCTCCAGCAGGAGAGAGTGACGGCCCCGGGCGATTATGGAGTGCTGATGACCATGGGTCCTGGTTCCACGATCGAGACAGCGTTGATCCAGTGGTGAGCGCGGCAACCGTCCGGACCGGTCGGGGCGAGCGTGGCGCCGCCGACGGCACGCGAGGCGATGTCGAGCTTCGCATCGACGGCTCGAAACCCCTGACGATGGAATCCGTCGCCGCGGTGGACGCCGCCTGCACGGTGGCCGAGTCGACCAAGGCCACCACCATGCTCGCGGTGCACCTGACCGGCACCCCCGGCAAGGACTGGACGAACGGCCTGGAGGTGGCGCTGGTCAGCAAGTGGGAGCGGTCGTTGCGCCGGCTCGAGCGGCTCACCGTCACGACCGTCGCGGTCGCCTCCGGCGACTGCGGGGGCCTCGCCCTGGACGCCCTGCTGGCGACGGACTACCGCATCGCCGCGCCCGACGTCCGGCTGTCCCTGTACGTCGACGGCGAAGCCACCTGGCCCGGCATGGCGATCTTCCGACTCGCCCAGCAGGCCGGCGGGACCCGGCTGCGCCGGGCGATCCTCTTCGGCGCCCATCTGGACGCCACCGAAAGCGTCGACCTGGGCATCGTCGACGAGGTGACGAGCGATCCGGCCATGGCCCTGACCGCCGCGGCCGAGATGGTGAGCGGTCTCTCCGGCAGAGAGGTGGCCGTCCGTCGACAACTGATGTTCGACGCGCCGACCACCAGCTTCGAGGATGCCCTCGGCCGTCACCTCGCGGCCTGCGACAGAGCCCTGCGGCGCTCGGCCGGCCCCGGGGCACGGTAGCGGATCCGCTCCCGCGCAACGGGGAGCCGGGGTGGGAGTGGGGCCGGAGCCCGTTGGCGGCGCCGGCCCCGCTCACCGTGTGTGCTGTCTCCGGATGCTGACGCCGCACTCTGCGAGAATCGCCGGCCCGTCGCTGCATCTACAGTGGACCTCTCCCGGGCGGAGAGACGAGTCCCGCGATGAGGGGGAATTGTGGATCGAAAGATCGCGAAGGGCCTCGCCCTCGTCGTCACCGCGGTGATCGTGGCGGTCACGCCCGCGGCGGGCGGTTCGGCGGCGCCCGCGGTGGAGCCGACGACGACCGCCAGGATCGCCTGGAAACCCTGCGGGACGCCCGAGCCGCACGATGGCGGCGCCGAGTGCGGCCTGCTCGACGTGCCGCTGGACTACCGCAGGCCGACCGGCAGGAAGATCCAGATCGCGGTCTCGCGGATCCGGGCGACGGTGCCCGCCGAGGACTACCAGGGCGTCATCATCGCCCTGCCGGGCGGGCCCGGCAACTCCGGGCTCTGCACGTCGGCGGCGGTGTGCGTCCCCGCCGCCGTCGGCGGCGCCTACGACTGGATCGGCTTCGACCCGCGTGGCGTCGGCGCCAGCGTTCCGGCGTTGTCCTGTGACGAGGACTACCTCCACGGGCCGCGCCCGGAGTATGTCCCCTGGCGCCCGGGCATCGAGCAGACCTGGCTCCGCCGGTCGCGGAACTACGCCGAAGCCTGCCGGGTGGCCGGCGGCGCGCTGCTGGACCACATGACCACGCTCGACACGGTCCGGGACGTGGAGTCGATCCGCAAGGCGCTCGGCATCGGCCGGGTCAACCTGTACGGCATCTCGTACGGCACCTACCTCGGCCAGGTGTACGGCACGGTGTACCCGAGGACGGTGCGCCGCATGGTGCTCGACAGCAACATCGACCCGCGCAAGGTCTGGTACCAGGCCGCTCTGGCCCAGGACGTCAACTTCGAACGCAGCCTGCGCATGTGGTTCGCGTGGGTGGCGACGTTCGACCGCGTCTACCACCTCGGCAGGACCGCCGACCAGGTCCGGAAGCGCTGGTACGCGACGCAGCACAAGCTGCGTACGGCGCCGGCCGGCGGCGTCGTCGGCCCGGCCGAGTTCACCGACATCTTCATCTACGCCGGCTACTTCCAGGCGATCTGGCCGACCCTGGCCGAGTTGTTCGTCAGCGCCGTCGACGACCCCGACGCCGAGGTGCTGGTCGGGGCGTGGGAAAGCTCCTTCCGCCCGGCCGACGACAACGTCTTCGCGGTCTTCAACGCGGTGCAGTGCACCGACACCCGGTGGCCGCGGAGCTGGGCCACCTGGCGGCGCGACAACTGGCGTACGTTCCGCGACGCACCGTTCGCCACCTGGTACAACGCCTGGGGCAACGCGCCGTGCCTCTTCTGGCCCGGCAAGGTCTCCACGCCGGTCGAGGTCGACGGCTCGAAGGTGCGGAGCGTGCTGTTCGTCGGCGGCACGCTGGACGCGGCCACGCCGTTCGAGGGCAGCCTCGAGGCCCGGCGCCGCTTCCCGAACGGATCGCTGCTGGCGGAGGTCGGCCAGACCACGCACGTCCTCTCGTTCAGCGGCAATCCGTGCGTCACCGGCGTCATCGCCGACTACCTCACGACGGGGCGGCTGCCGCAGCGCAAGGCCGGCGACCGACCGGACGCGACCTGCGACGCCCTGCCGCCGCCCGACCCGACGGCCACCTCGTCGCGGACGTTGTCCCGACTGGTCGACACCGGCGCGGCGTGGGCGTCGGGGTACGGCGCACGACGCTGAGGTGTCACCTGTCGACGTCGCGTGGCTCCGGGTGACGTGCCGCGGCGTGGCCGTCGACGCGGACGAGGGTGGACAGGCCCTCGCGCCGGACCGCCGCTGACGGGCCGGTCGAGGGCTGCCCGGAGCCGCGGACGGCGCAGCGCGGGACCGGTGGCGAGGCGGTCCCGGGGCGCGGCCGGGTGGCCGATCCTTGGGACCGCCGCTCAGTGCCCGCGCCGCCCCGGTTCCCCCGGCGCGTCGAGCAGCTCCGCGTACGCCACGTCGAACGCGGTCGCCGCCGGCACCGCGAGATCCGGCTCGACACCGGTGCCCTCCCAGTTGCCGCCCGTGATCGGGTTGATCGAATAGGCGTGCGGCACCGCGATCTCCATCGTCGGCGTCAGCTCGTGGACGGTGGCGAGGTTCGCTCCGCCACGCGTCGTCCCGCCGACCAACCGGGCCCGACCACGCACCTTCAGGTTCAGGCTGAGATCCTCGGCGCCGGAGAACGTCCGGTCGCTGGTCAACACGTACAGCGGACGGTCGAGGTACCGCTCGCCGGGCAGCCACGCCAGGCTCCACAACTGTCGCGTCCGGTTGGTGACCCGGTCGTAGATGCTGTTCAGGTGCGTCGGTCCGGCCGGCAGGAGGTAGCTGCTCCACAGCACGACGCCGTCCGGTGAGCCGCCGCCGTTCTCCCGCAGGTCGAGGATGAGCGCGTCGGTGCGGGACACCAGCTCCATCGCGCCGATGATCGCCCGGGCCCCGTTCGTGGAGCCGCTCATGCGGCGTACGTCCAGGTAGCCGATGTTGCCGTCGAGGATCTCGACCCGACGGACGCTGGCGCCGGCGGGAGCGCGGTGCTCGTCCCGCACCCGGACCCACAGGTGCGTGTCCGGGCACGCGTCGAGCAGGTCCTCGGTGAGGCGTTCGGCGAGCGTCGAGTCGTCCAGGCCGTCATAGGCGCCGGCGGTCAGCCGCTGCCGCAGTGTCGTGGCTGCCGCCTCGGCCCGCTCCGGGGAGACGTAGCGCTCCCGCATCAGCTCGATCGCCCGCTCGACCGGGTGCACGCGCACCGTGTCGGGATGGGTGACGATCATGAGAACTCACATTCGTCGAGGTGGGGGCCGTCGCTGGGCGTCGTCGCCGCAGCCGGCCGGCCCGAACCGTCGGCCGGGCGGTGCACGGCGGTGCGCGCCTGCGCGTGACCGCGGGTCGGGGCCGGGCGCTACGCGGGCCGGGCGTCGGCCGTCTTCGGGCCGAAGCGCAGTGTCGCGTGGTGCTCCTGGGCCATCCGCCGCAACGCCGACAGCGCCACGTCGAGCAGGACCCCCCGCACCACCACGGCGGCCCGGTCGGCGCCCACCCCGTCGGCGGGCAGCAGGTCGAGATCCTGGACCGCGAGTTTCTCGGCCGCCTCCGCGTACGGGAGGAAGTATTCCATCCCGCATTCGCAGCCCAGCCGCTGCAGGGTGAGGACCACGAGCGCGAGACGGTCCCGGCTGGGCGCGTCCATGTCGAGCGACCAGCCGAGTTCCTTGACGAAACGGTCGACGTCGGCGCGCACCTGTTTCGCGCCGTCCACGCTGTGCAGCGCCGGCTCCTGCGGGAACAGGGCGCGGTCGACGAGCGAGTACAGCGCGGGCAGCGGCACCTTGTCGTTCTCGATCGCGGTCAGCAGCTCCCGCACCGAGGTGAGCTCCAGCTGACCGATGTTGGTCAGGGCCCGGATGAGCCGCAGCCGTCGCAGATGCGCTTCGCCGTACGCCGCCTGGTTACGGCCGGTCGGGGTGCCGGGTGGGAGCAGGCGCTCCCGGAGGTAGAACTTTATCGTTGCGATCGGTACGCCTGTCTGCCTACTGAGATCTGAGATACGCATCAGGTTCCCCGCTGTCGACAGCACCGGCCAGACCAGAGTAAGGGTCGGGCTGCATGTTCGTCACCTTCGATGTTGCGTTTGGTGCAACTTGCTCCCACGGATCGATAGGCGTCGGTGCCCGAGGGTGCCGCCGCATGGCCGCGGCCAGCCCGGCGCCGGCGAACAGCACGCCGGCGACCACCGAGAGCGCCGGCCGGCTGGCCGTGGCGAAGCCGTCGTGGAACGCGGCGCGGTGCGTGGAGTCGGGCAGGCGGTTCTGCAGCACGGCGCCGATCAGCGCGGCGCCGAGCGCGGCACCGGCCTGGCGGGCGGTGTTGAGCAGGCCGGACGCCGCCCCCGCGCGTCGCGGGGTGATGCGACGCATCGCCTCGGTGGTGGTGGGCGCGATGGACAGGCCCATGCCGACGCCGATCGCGACGAGCGGCCCGGCGAAGGTTCGCCACGTCGACGAGGGGCCGGGCAGCAGCGCGACTCCGAGCACGCCGACGGCCTGCATGGCGAGGCCGACGACGAGGAGGATCCGGCCGCCCACCCGGTCGGCGAGCCGGCCGGCGACCGGCGCGACGGCGCTGAGCGTGACCGTCCACGGTAGCGCGGCGAGGCCGGAGGCGAGCGGGCTCATGCCGAGCATGTTCTGGGTCTCCAGCACGAAGACGAACAGAAAGCCGTACAGGGCGAGGGAGCTGATGGCCGTCAGCACCGTGGCGATGGTGAAGTTCCGGTCACCGAAGAGGTCCAGCGGCAGCAGCGGCTCGGCGGCCCGCCGCTCCCACCGGACGAACAGCGCGAGCAGCACCACGCCGGCGACGAGGACGTGCGGGATGCCGACCGGTCCCAGCACCCGACCCCACGCGTACCGCTGCCCCTCGACGAGGCCGAACACGATGGCCAGCAGGCCCCCGGTGGCGAGCGCGACGCCCACCGCGTCGAACCGGTGCGCCCGGTCGGGCCGCAGGCGGGGCAGGTACCGCGCCGCGAGCAGCAGCCCGGCCAGACCCACCGGCACGTTGAGGTAGAAGATCGACTGCCAGCCGGCCTCCGTGACGAGCAGACCGCCCAGGGTGGGGCCGCTGACCGCGGCGACGCCGGCCACCGCGGTGAAGATGCCGAAGGCGGCG
Organism: Micromonospora sp. NPDC049201; assembly: GCF_055586805.1. NCBI lineage: Bacteria > Bacillati > Actinomycetota > Actinomycetes > Micromonosporales > Micromonosporaceae > Micromonospora > Micromonospora sp. NPDC049201. The sequence goes on from NZ_JBVJHM010000001.1 coordinate 148,018, forward strand.
CCGCGGCGCTGGGGGGGAAAGACGGCGGAGATCAGGACCAGGGCCTGGGGCAGCAACGCCGCGGCGCCGACCCCCTGCAACACCCGGGCGGCGACCAGCTCGCCGGTGTGCCGGGACGACGCGCACCAGACCGACGCGACGGTGAACACGGCGAGGCCGACGACGAAGACCCGGCGCGGGCCGACCCGGTCACCCAGCCGGCCGAATGTGATCAGCAGCGAGGCGAAGGCCAGCAGGTATCCGTTGAGCACCCACAGCGCCCCGTCCACCGGGGTGCGCAGTTCCGCCATGATGTGCGGCGCCGCGGTGTTGACGATCGTGGTGTCCAGCAGGATGAGGAAGTTCGCCAGGCACAGCACGGCAAGGACGGACCACGGGTTGCGGTGCGCCGGTCGGTGGGGCATGTCACTCCTCGCATCGATTCCCGGCCACGGTGCCGAGGGGTTGGCACTCCTCGACGCGCCGCTCGGCGACGGGTCCGCGGGTACGGCGCCGGGCCGACGGCCGTGGACGTCGGGGAGGGCGGTCCCGGCCCGCGCGCCCGCGGCTGTCGCCCGCGTACGGCACGTCGACCCGGGTCCGTGCGTCGACCGGAGGCGCCTCGGCGACCTGGCGCCCCGGTCCGACGCGCCGGCCGTGGCGGCGCCCCTGCCGGCCGGGGCGTCGGTGATGGTTACGTCGCCGGTCTGCCGGGTGCCACGGTGTCGCCCCCTGTCGGTGGGATCAGGAATTGCGGATCAATCGTCTGGGAGGCCCGGATCGGGTGCACCTCCGTGGTTGCTTCCCATCGACGACAGTGGATGACAATGTCTTCTGACCAGGCGGGAGTTCTTGACGCGCGGGAGATTCCCACGCCGCGCTCATCGCGTGAGAACCGCCGGGGAGGGTGGGTCCGGGTCGCCCGTCGAACGCCGCGACCGGTGGACGGTCGAGCGCCGGCGCGACCTCGTCGGGCCGGGACCGCGCTCGGCGCGCGAGGGCGTGCCGGTGGGTGTCCGCCATCCTGGCGAAACGCGCGGGGGCGTGGCCGCCGCATCCCGGAGGTGTTGCGCGGGCGGCCTTCGCGGCGACGGCGCGACGGCCTCGCGGGCCACTGCCCGAGCGCTCGGGGGCGGCGTTTCGGTCACGCCGGCCGGCCGGCCCGGCGGGCGCGGCGGCGACGGTGAACGGCGGGCGGCCGCGGTGGGAGTCGGGGCGCGGCGATCCGGTCGCCCGTCACCCGGGTCGTTCCGTGGCCAGCCCGCCCCACCTGGCCGGGCCGGGCCGTCGACCTCATCGGATCGGAATCAGATCGGACCGCTCACGCCGCGGAGCGGCCCGCCGTGACCGCGGCGCCGATCGACGACACCGCGCCCATCCGCTCCTCGGCCACCCGGGCCAGCGCGAACTTGCGCTGGTCGAGCAGCGCCAGCAGGACCGGGGGATCCATCGCGCGGACCGGCTGCAGGTCGAGGTCGGCGTGCACCACGCCGTCGCCCCGCATGGGCAGCGGGCCGACGGTGGCGACGCAGACGGTCTGGTCCCCGTCGTCGGCGACCGTGTCGGCGTCCAGTTCCCCGTTGACCGACTGGGCGAGGAGAAACCAGTTACCCGGTGGCACGCCGTCGAGCTGGTATGCGCCCGGGCGGGACAGGACCGTGCAGCGGACCGGCTGCCCTTCCGGGATGCGGTCCGGGAACAGGCCCAGGAATACTGGACTGTCCACATGCGATTCCGGGGCCCAGGCCCGGCCCTGCACCCGGGCGTGGTGCGAGTGCCCCATCCGGTAATCGGGGTTGGTCGCGATCTGCGGGGCGAAGCCGGCCAGTCGGCGGTACGACGTGGGTGGCATTCCCACGCTCCGGGTGAACCGGGAGCTGAAAGTCCCGACGCTGTTGTACCCGACGCGCATGCTGATATCGGCGACACTCAATGAGGTGGAGACGAGCAGGTGCTTGGCGCGCTGCAGGCGCAGGGCGGAGAGGAAGCGGCCCGGTGTCACGCCGGTGGCTCGCTGGAAGACCCTCGTGAAGTGAAACTTACTGAACATGGCGGCGCGGGCCATGTCGTCGACGGTGAGCTGCTCGCCTAGTTTTTCGTGCATGGCGGCGATCGCTCGCCGCACAGCCTTCTCGATTGGATCTTCCACAGCGGTTCCCCCAATGACCTGCAAATTTCATCATGTTGACACTGCCTAGCGGATGGCCCCCGCGTGTCCAGTCTGCTTTGGTGTGGCGAATATTGGCGGTGGTCACCGCCGCTGGCATTTATGCGGGCTATCCATGAAATTAGCCTATTCCCACCCCCTGAGACCGGCGGTATTGCTGGCGTCGAGGTTAGCCGAGCCATCGGGCGATGGCAACACCGTCAATGACGACGCGAGCACGGAGCGCAGTCATGGAGTGGCATGCACAGAAGTGCTGTCCTCGCACGTCAGGGCCGCATTGGTGGATGGCGGCGGGCGGATAGCAGCACACTCCGCTGCTGATAGTACGAATCTCCAGTCGCCATAATTAGCCAGGTCCAATTTCCCCGAAGCGCCGCACTTGGTGCCGCCTTGTCGCGGGGTGGATGTTCGGGAATGGCCGGATCTGTCCGGTGCGTCTAGTAAGCCTTCCGTCGCCGGCTGCCGACGGGTGTCTCCGCTGGTCATCCCGTAATTGTGGGGGGTTGCCGGATAGGCAAGTTTGAAGATGACGGTCCACTGGCCGCTGCGTAGATTTGCGGAAAGTCCATTCCTTGATTGGCCGCGATGGTGGGTGCCCGCAGAATCATTCGTGCGTACCCGGTGTGCTGCCGCTCCGTCGGAATCCACGGCACGCTCCCTCGCCAAGTTCCGGATGCCGCTTCCGGACGGGGGCCGACGACGTCCATCGTGGTATCGGCGGAGCCTCCGCATCCGTCTCCTGCATTGCGCTGATCTGCGGGAAACCGTAATGCGTACTCTCCAGTTCCCGTTTTCGTGGCGCGTGGAGTCGATTTTATTGCGGTTTACCGGCGCGATCGCCGTGGCGAATGCGAACGAGCGCAAGGCAGGAGAATTTTCTGCCCACGGATGCGTAACAATGAGGCTCAAGTGGGCAGACCGGAGAAGATGATGACTGCTTGGAACAAGCTTCGACGCCGCATTCTGACCCCCGATGTGGGGCAGACAAAACTCAGTACGCGAGGATTCCACCTCAAGGACGAGCAGGCCCGCGACCGCCTCGAAACGGTCGGCAGCTCGTTCCTGCACGGCTTCGCCGCCGCCGCGGAGGCGGACGGCCCGCCGGAGGCGGCGCCGGTGGTCGAGTCGTCGCCGGCCGCATTCCGGGGCTTCGCCTACGAGGGCGCGGCGATGGCGTTCGCGATCCGCGACGCCCTGCCCGGGCGGTCGCGGCACGTCGCCCGCTTCCTCGCCGACCACGACGAGCACGTCTACATGGCGTACGTCGGGGTGGGCTGGGCGATGGCCCGCCTGCCGCGTCCCTTGTGGTCGCGCCTGCACGCCCCGGATCCCCTGCTGCGCTGGCTCGTCCTCGACGGGTACGGGTTCCACCAGGCCTACTTTAAGACCGACCGCTACGTTCGCCGGCGGGACGCTCCGTCGGCGTTTCCGTGGCCCACCGACGGTCCACGGGACTACTCCCGGGACTACTCCCTGCGGGCGATCGACCAGGGCATCGGACGGGCCTGCTGGTTCGTGGCCGGAACGGACGCCCAGCAGCTCGTCCGCCTCCTCGACGCGTTCCCCGCGCACCGCCGCTCCGACCTGTACGCCGGCGCCGGGCTCGCCGTCTGCTACGCCGGTGGCGGGAGTGAGCAGGAACTGACCTGGCTCGCCCGGACCGTGGGGGCGTACCGGCTGGAACTCGCGCAGGGCGCCGCGTTCGGCGCCGCGGCCCGCGTCCGTGCCGGCCTGGTGATGCCGCACAACGAACTCGCCACCAGCGTCCTGTGTGGAATGTCGGTGGACGAGGCCACACGAGTGACCGATGAGGCGCGGGTCGGGCTACCCACCGACGACGTCCTGCCCGCCTACGAAGTCTGGCGCCAGCGCATCAAGAGCGCCTTCATTCCGTTGGTAGCGACACGAAAGCCGAGTGAGCAATGACCAGTATTGCCGTGGTCGGGATGGCGTGCCACTACCCCGACGCCCGTTCGCCGCAGGAGCTGTGGGAGAACGCCGTCGCGGGTCGCCGGGCGTTCCGGCGGCTCCCCGACGTCCGCATGAACCATGACGACTACTGGGACGCCGATCCGGCCGCCCCGGACCGCTTCTACGCGCGCAACGCCGCCGTCCTGGAGGGCTACGAGTTCGACCGGGTCGCCTACAAGGTCGCCGGCAGCACCTACCGGTCCACGGACCTGGCGCACTGGCTGGCCCTGGACACCGCCGCGACGGCGCTCGCCGACGCCGGGTTCCCGATGGGTGAGGGCCTGCCGCAGGAGCGGACCGGCGTGGTCGTCGGCAACACCCTGACCGGTGAGTTCTCCCGCGCCAACCAGATGCGCCTGCGCTGGCCGTACGTGCGGCGGACCGTGGCGGCGGCGCTGCGGGCGGAGGGCTGGGACGACGAGCGGATCTCCACCTTCCTCGCCAGCTACGAGGCGGCGTACAAGAGCCCGTTCCCGCCGCTGGACGAGGACACCCTCGCGGGCGCGCTGTCGAACACCATCGCCGGCCGCATCTGCAACTACTTCGACCTCAAGGGCGGCGGCTACACCGTCGACGGCGCCTGCTCCTCGTCGCTGCTGTCCGTGGTGACCGCGTGCCGGGCGCTGCTCGACGGGGACCTGGACGTCGCGATCGCCGGCGGTGTCGACCTGTCCATCGACCCGTTCGAGGTCATCGGCTTCGCCAAGACCGGCGCGCTGGCCACCGGTGAGATGCGGGTCTACGACCGGACCTCCAACGGGTTCTGGCCCGGTGAGGGCTGCGGCATGGTGGTGCTGATGCGGACCGACCGGGCCGTCGAGGCCGGTCACCGGATCTACGCCTCGGTCGCCGGGTGGGGAATCTCCTCCGACGGCCACGGCGGTATCACCAGGCCCGAGGTCGACGGCTACCGGCTCGCGCTGCGCCGCGCGTACGCCCGGGCCGGTTTCGGCGTCGACACCGTCGGGCTCTTCGAGGGACACGGCACCGGCACCAAGGTCGGGGACGCCACCGAGCTGACGGCGCTGTCCAGCGCCCGGGAGGCGGCGAACCCGGAGGCGCCGCCGGCCGTGATCGGCTCGGTCAAGGGCATGATCGGCCACACCAAGGCCGCCGCCGGGGTGGCCGGGTTCATCCGCGCCGCGATGGCCGTGCACCACGAGGTGCTTCCCCCGAGCGTCGGCTCCGTCGACCCGCACGAGATCCTCACCGACGACGGGGCCCGGCTGCGCACGCTGCGCAAGGCCGAGCCGTGGCCGGCCGACGTGGAGGTGCGGGCCGGGATCACCGCGATGGGTTTCGGGGGCATCAACACGCACGTCGTGCTCGAACGGCACGGGCCGCGCCGGTCGGTGCCGGACCGCCGGGTGCGGGCCCTCGCCACCTCGGTCCAGGACGCCGAGCTGCTGCTTGTCGACGCCGCCTCGGCGGAGGAACTCGCCGAGCGGCTCGCCGAGCTGAGCGCCTTCGTGCCGGCGATCTCGTACGCGCAGCTCGGCGACCTCGCCGCGACGCTGCACCGCGACCTGCGCGGCCGGCCGTTCCGCGCGGCGATCGTCGCCTCGTCGCCGGAGGAGGCCGAGCGGCTGCTGACCGCGGCCCGCGAGGCCGTCGAGTCCGGCGAGGCGAAGCTGATCCGCCCGGACGGCCGGTTCCTGCTCGGACACGTCAGCGGCCCGGCCCGGATCAGCTTCCTCTTCCCGGGGCAGGGTTCCGGACGCGGCGTCAGCGGCGGCGCGCTGCGGCGGCGGTTCGCCGAGGTCGAGGACGTCTACCTGCGCGCCGCGCTGCCGACCGGTAGCGACGTCGTCGCGACCGAGGTCGCCCAGCCGCGCATCGTCACCGGGTCCGTCGCCGGGCAGCACGCCCTGGCGCTGCTCGGCATCGAGGCGTCGACCGCGATCGGGCACAGCCTCGGTGAGATCGTGGCCCTGCAGTGGGCCGGCGCGATGAACGAGGAGACCCTGCTGCGGGTGGCCGGCCTGCGGGGCCGGACCATGGCCGGGCACAGCCGGGCCGGCACGATGGCGGACATCGGGGCGCCTCCCGAGATGCTCGACACGATCATCGGGGACCTGCCGGTCGTCGTGTCCGCCTACAACGGGCCTGAGCACACCGTCGTCTCCGGGTCGGTCGACGCGGTCGAGGCGGTCTGCCGCAAGGCCCAGGCGGCCGGACTGAGCGCGACGCGGCTGCGCGTCTCGCACGCGTTCCACTCCCCGTTGGTGGCTCCGGCCGCCGACGCCTTCGCCGACACCCTCGCGGACGAGACGTTCCAGCGGGTGGGGGCCCGGGTCGTCTCCACCGTCACCGGTGACGTGCTCCCCGCCCGGACCGACGTGCGGGCCCTGCTCCGCCGCCAGATCACCGACCCGGTCCTGTTCAACCAGGCCGTCGCGCTGGCCGCCAAGAACACCGACCTGTTCGTCGAGGTCGGGCCGGGGCAGGTGCTCACCGGGCTGGCCGGCACGGTCACGGATGTTCCGGTGGTCGCGTTGGACACCGACAGCGAATCGCTCGCGAGTCTGCTCCGGGTCGCCGGCGCCGCGTACGTCACCGGCGCCGCGCCCGCCCCGGCGGCGCTGTTCGACGGCCGGCTCGTCCGACCGCTGGAAGTGGGCGCCACGTTCTCGTTCCTGACCAGCCCGTGCGAGCGGGCGCCGGAACTCGACCCGGCGATCGAGCGTGGTCCCGCCGTGGCGGCGCCGTCCGTCGTCGCCGACTCCGCCGGGCCGGACGGGGAATCCACCCAGGACCTGCTGCGGCGGCTCACCGCGGACCGCGCCGAGCTGCCGCTCGAACTCGTCGGCCCGGACAGCCGGCTCCTCGACGACCTGCACCTCAGCTCCATCACGGTCGGCCAGGTGGTGAACCAGCTCGCCCAGCGCCTGGACGTGCCGCCGGCCCAGATGCCGATCAACTTCGCCACCGCCACCATCCGCGAGCTGGCCGAGACGATGGAGAACCTCGCGAAGACGGCCCGGGACAGCGATACCGCCGCCACCCCGGTGGTGTCCGGGGTGGCCGCCTGGGCCCGGCCCTGGCGGGTCGACCTCGACGAGGTGCCGCTGCCGGCGGTGCCCGCCGACGCCACCGCGAAGAACGGCCCGTGGCACCTGCACGCCGACGCGGACCACCCGTTCGCCGCGGAGCTCGCGAGCACGCTCGAACAGTCCGGGCTCGGCAGCGGAGTCCTCGTCTGCCTGCCGCCGGACTGCACGGAGGAGCAACTGGAGTCCGCGCTGCGGGGCGCCCAGCAGGCGCTCACCGCCGGCAGCACCCGCTTCGTCCTGGTCGGACACGGCCGCGGCGCGGCGGCGATCGCCCGGACGTTGCACCTCGAGGCGCCGACCGTGCTGGTCACCGTCGTGCACCTGCCCGCCGCCACCGAGGCCGCGGTCGAGCTGGTGGTGAAGGAGGTCGCCGCCACCACCTCCTTCACCGAGGTGCACCACGACGACGGCGTCCGGCGGGTCCCGACCCTGCGCGCGATGCCGGTGCGACCGGGTACCCCGGTGGCCCCGCTCGGCGCGGACGACGTGCTGCTGGTCACCGGTGGGGGCAAGGGCATCACCGCCGAGTGCGCCCTGGCTCTGGCCAGCGACAGCGGCGCCCGGCTGGCGCTGCTGGGCCGCTCCGACCCCGCCGAGGACAGCGAGCTGGCGGCCAACCTGGCCCGGATCGCGGAGGCCGGCGTCACCGTGCGGTACGCCCGCGCCGACGTCACCGACGCCGCCGCCGTCGGCCAGGCGGTGCGGGACCTGTCCGCCGAACTCGGGCCGGTCACCGCGGTCCTGCACGGCGCGGGCCGCAACGAGCCGGCCGCACTGCCGAGCCTCGACCCGGCCGCGTTCCGCGCCGCCCTGGCGCCGAAGGTCGACGGTCTGCGGGCGGTGCTCGACGCGGTCGACCCGGCCCGGCTCCGGTTGCTCGTGACGCTCGGCAGCATCATCGGCCGGGCGGGGCTGCGCGGTGAGGCGCACTACGCCACCGCCAACGACTGGCTGGCCGAGGAGACCACCGCGTTCGCCCGGGCGTACCCCGACTGCCGCACCATGTGTCTGGAGTGGTCGGTCTGGTCGGGCGTCGGCATGGGCGAGCGACTGTCGGTCGTCGAGTCGCTCAGCCGTGAGGGCGTCATGCCCATCACGCCCGACCAGGGCATCGCGATCCTGCGGCGTCTGGTCACCGACCCGGCGACGCCGGGCGTGGTGGTGATCAGCGGGCGCACCGAGAGCGTCCACACGGTTCGCTACGACCTGCCGTCGCTGCCGCTGCTGCGGTTCGTCGACCGCGTGCTGATCCGCTACCACCAGGTCGAACTGGTGGTAGAGACGGAGCTGAACGTGGGCGCCGACCGCTACCTCGCGGACCACGATCTCGACGGCAACCTGCTGTTCCCGGCCGTGTTCGGGATGGAGGCCATGGCGCAGGTGGCCACGGCCGTCTCGGGCGTCGACGCGGTCCCGGTCATCGAACGGGCGGAGTTCCTGCGACCCATCATCGTCTCGCCGCACGGGCACACGAAGATCCAGGTGGCCGCGCTGGTGACGGACGACGACACCGTCGAGGTCGCGATCCGCAGCGAGGAGACCGGCTTCGCCGCCGACCACTTCACCGCGCGGCTGCGGCTGAGTGGCGAGGCCGCCCCGGACGGCCCGCCGGAGCAGGTGTCGGACGGGTTGGCACCGGCCTCGATCACGCCGTCCGACGACCTGTACGGCGAGATCCTCTTCCAGGGCGCGAGGTTCCAGCGACTCCGGCAGTACCACCGGGCCGCGGCCCGCCACGTGGACGCGATCGTGGCGGCCGACGAGTCCACCACCTGGTTCGCCCCGTACGTCTCCCCGACGTTGCTGCTGGGTGACCCGGGCGTCCGCGACGCGCTCATGCACGGCAACCAGGTGTGCGTGCCGGACGCCACGCTGCTGCCCGCCGGCGTGGAACGGATCCACCCCGGCGGCGCGAAGCTCTTCGCCGCCCGCGAGCTGCGCTACTGCGCCACCGAACGGGAGCGCGACGGCGACACGTACATCTACGACATCGCCCTGCGCGACGAGGCCGGGACCACCGTGGAGCGGTGGGAGGGGCTGCGGCTGCGCGCGGTCCGGAAGCAGGACGGTTCCGGCCCCTGGGTGCCCCCGCTGCTCGGCTCCTTCCTGGAGCGTGGGCTCGGCGACCTGGGGATGCCCGACGTGGCGGTCGCGATCGAGCCCGACCCGCCCGCGCCGGCGGACCCGGCCGAGCGGACCGCCGCGCGTCGCCGGGTCAGCGCGGTGGCCGCCGGGCACGCGCTCGGACGGCCGGTCGAGATCACGTACCGGCCCGACGGGCGACCCGAGGTCCCGGGGGAGCGCACCATCTCGATCGCGCACGGCGCCGGAATCACGCTGGCCGTCGCCGCGGAGGGCGTGCTCGGCTGCGACGTCGAGAGCGTGGCGCCGCGTGGCCCCGAGGAGTGGCAGGGGTTGCTCGGCCCGCACGCCGGGGTGGCGGAACTGCTGGCCGGAAACCCCGGTGAGACCCCGGACACCGCCGCGACCCGCGTCTGGACCGTGGTGGAGGCGATGCAGAAGGCCGGACTGCCGATGCACGGACCGCTCGTCGTGTCCGACGAGGAACGTCCCGGCTGGGTGCTCTTCGGCGCCGGCGGCGCCCGGGCCGCCTCCTTCGTCACCAGTCTGCGCGGCGGCGAGGGGCAAGTGGTGATCACTGTTCTGGCTGGTGCGAAGGGATGACCATGGAGAGCTACTACGAGCTGCGGCACACCGTCGGGTTCGAGGAGACGAACATCGTCGGCAACGTCTACTACGTCAACTACCTGCGGTGGCAGGGCCGCTGCCGGGAGATGTTCCTCAAGGACCGGGCGCCGGCCGTCCTCGCCGACCTGCAGGCCGACCTCAAGCTCTTCACGCTCAAGGTCGAGTGCGAGTTCTTCTCCGAACTCACCGCGTTCGACGAGATCGCCGTCCGGATGCGGCTGATCGAGCGGGCGCAGACGCAACTCGAGTTCGGCTTCGACTACGTGCGCCTCGGCCCGGCCGGCGAGGTCCTCGCCGCCCGGGGGATCCAGCGCGTCGCCTGCATGCGTGGCCCGAACAACCGGACCGTGCCCACCCGGGTTCCGGAGGCGCTCGAGGACGCCCTTGAGCCGTACCTCGCCGTCGGGGCCCGGCGATGACGACCTTCGACACCGAAGAGGTGACCGACTCGACGCACATGCGTCGCGTCTACGGAACCTTCGCCACCGGCGTCACGGTGGTCAGTGTCGGTGGCGACGAGCCGCACGCCATGACCGCGAACTCGTTCAGCGCCGTGTCGCTCGATCCACCGCTGGTGCTGGTCTGCATCGACCGGGACGCCCTCATGCACCAGGCGCTCAGCCGCGCCGGCACCTTCGGCATCTCCGTGCTGGCCCCCGACCAGGAGGCGGTGGCGCGCTACTACGCGGACCGGCGCCGGCCACTGGGCCTGGAACAGTTCGAGTTCGCCGACTGGCGGCCGGGCGGGCGGACGGACGCGCCGTTGCTCGCCGGGGCCGTCGCCCACTTCGAGTGCGAGCTCTGGCGGTCGTACGACGGGGGAGACCACACGATCTTCCTGGGTCGTCCGCGGGGCATGCGCCGGTACGGCGACGGCGACGCCCTGATCTTCCTCGGTGGCCAGTTCCGCCGGCTCGAGATGGCGCCGTCCGCGGTGGTGACGTCGTGACCGCGGTCGTGCGCCCGGCGTCGCCGTCGATGAACGGGCCGTCGCGCGCCGCCGCGGTCAACATGTTGATCATGATGAACCGGGACCGGCTCGGCATGATGACCACCGCGGCGGCCCGCTGGGGCGACGCCGCCCGGCTGCCGGTCGGGCCGAAGACGCTCTACTTCTTCAACCACCCCGGTCACGCCAAGCACGTGCTCGCGGACAACGCCGCCAACTACCACAAGGGCATCGGTCTGGTGCACGCCCGCCGGGCGCTCGGCGACGGACTGCTCACCAGCGAGGGCGAGCTGTGGCGCAAACAGCGCAAGGTGGTGCAGCCGGCGTTCCAGAGCCGACGCATCGCCGCGCAGGCCGGCATCGTCGCCGAGGAGGCGGCGGCCCTCGTCGACCGGCTCCGGACGCTCGGCCGCCAGGGCCCGGTGGACGTGTTCCACGAGATGACCGGGCTGACGCTCGGGGTGCTCGGGCGCACCCTGCTCGACACCGACCTCGGCCGGTTCCCGTCGATCGGCCGTGACTTCACGGCGGTGCAGGACCAGGCGATGTTCGAGCTGGCGACGTTGAGCGCCGTGCCGCCCTGGGTGCCGTTGCCGCGTCAGCTGCGGTTCCGGCGCGCCCGTCGTCGGCTGCAGACGATCGTCGACCAGCTCGTCGACGAGCGCGGGGACCACTCCGGCGACCGCGACGACGTGCTGTCGCGGCTCATCGTGTCCGCCCGGGCCGAGTCCGACCCGCGGGTCGGCCGGCAGCGGCTGCGGGACGAGCTCGTGACGCTGCTGCTGGCCGGGCACGAGACCACCGCCAGCACGCTGAGCTGGGCGCTCTACCTGGTCGACAAGCATCCCGAGGTACGCGAGCGGCTGCGGGAGGAGGCCACCACCGTACTCGGGGACCGGCTGCCGACCTTCGACGACCTGGGCCGGCTGCGGTACACCGCGATGGTCATCGACGAGGTCGTGCGGCTGTACCCGCCGGTGTGGATCCTGCCGCGCAAGACGCTCGCCGACGACGTGGTCGGCGGGTATCACGTGCCGGCCGGCGTCGACGTGCTGATCTGTCCCTACACGCTGCACCGGCACCGGGCCTTCTGGGACCGCCCGGAGGAGTTCGACCCGGAACGGTTCGACCCGGTCCGGTCCACCGACCGCCCGCGGTACGCCTACATCCCGTTCGGCGCGGGACCGCGGTTCTGCGTCGGCAACCATCTCGGCCTGATGGAAGCCGCCTTCGTGCTCTCGATGCTGGTCCGGGAGTTGCGGCTCACCAAGGTCGCCACCCACCAGGTCGTACCGGAGCCGATGTTGTCGCTGCGTATGCGCGGTGGCATGCCGATGACCATCAGCTCGGCCGACTGACGGACAACCGGGTGACGGACCGCCGTCACCCGTGACCGCACCACACAAGGAGCCCGTCCTCGACGGGCGTCACCCCGAGGGGGAGCGTTGCCACCGAAACCAGTGGGTCCGCTGCGCCGGCTCATTCCCGCAATCTTCGTTCTGGTGCTCGTCGCGGGGCTGTTCACGATCTCGCGACTGCCGTCCGCGTCCGCGGCGGACCGGGAGGCGATGGCATCGCGGTTCGCGTTCACCGAACTGCCCATCGCCTTCCCGCCGGGCCTGCCGCAGCGCACGGTCCGCACCGTGAACCCGAAGTACAAGCACATCCGTTCCTGGATCTCGTCGGTCGGCGCCGGTGTGGCGCTCAACGACCTCGACGGGAAGGGCGGCGCCAACGACCTGTGCCTCGTCGACCCGCGCAGCGACAGCGTCGTCGTCACCCCCGCGCCCGGCGGCGGCGCCACGTACGCGCCGTTCGTGGTCGAGCCGGCGCCGCTGCCGATGGGTCCGGCGATCGCGCCGATGGGATGCGTGCCGGGCGACTTCAACGTCGACGGCCGCACCGACCTGCTGGTCAACTACTGGGGTCGGACGCCCGTGCTGTTCCTGCAGAAGAGCGACGCGCGGGGCCTGAGCCTGGCGTCGTACCACCCGGTCGAGCTGATCCCGCAGCAGAAGACCACCGACGGCCTCTACCGCGGGCCGCTCTGGAACACCAACGCGACCGCGGTCGCCGACTTCGACGGCGACGGCCGACCCGACATCGGCATCTTCAACTACTTCCCGGACTCGCAGGTGCTCGACCCGCAGGGCCTGCCCAACGTGCAGATGAACCACTCCATGTCCCGCGCGCAGAACGCGGGCGGGGCGCACATCCTGCGCTGGACCGGGGCCACCAGCGGCGCCGAGCCGACCGCCACCTACGAGGTGCAGAGCGCGATCGACCCCCGGTACGCCACCGGGTGGACGCTGGCCTCGGCCTCCGCCGACCTCGACGGTGACCTGCTGCCGGAGCTGTACCTCGCCAACGACTTCGGCAACGACCGGTTCTTCCACAACGTGTCGACGCCCGGCCGGATCAGGTTCAAGCTGGCCGAGGGCCGGCGCGGCCCGTTGGACCCGAAGTCGCTGGTGATGGGGCACGACTCCTTCAAGGGGATGTCGGTCGACTTCGCCGACCTGTCCGGCACCGGCCGGTTCGACGCCTTCGTCAGCAACATCACCGAGTCGTGGGGGCTGGAGGAGAGCAACTTCGTCTGGCTGAACACCGCGAAGACCCCGCAGGAGGCGCGCGACCGGATGAGCAAGGGCATCGCGCCCTTCGAGAACGAGGCCGCGGCGAAGAACCTCGCCTGGGTCGGCTGGGGTTGGGACGCGAAGATGGCCGACTTCGACAACAGCGGCCGGCTCGTCGTGGTGCAGTCCTGCGGCTTCGTCAAGGGCACGATCAACCGGTTCAACTGGCTCCAGGAGTTGGCCGCCAGCAACGACCTGATGCTGCGCGAGCCCGACATGTGGCCCAACGCCCAGCCCGGCGACGACATCGCCGGCTCCAACGCGCTGGCGTTCTGGGCGCCGGAGGGCAACGGTCGCTACGTCGACCTGAGTCCGCAGCTCGGGCTCGCCGACCGGACCCCGACGCGCGGGGTCGCCGTGGGAGACACCGACGGCGACGGCCGCCAGGACTTCGCGGTGGCGCGGCAGTGGGGGCCACCGGCCTTCTACAAGAACACCAAGACGGAGATCGGCAACTTCCTCGGGCTGCGGCTGCACCGGCCCGCGCTCGGCGCCGGCCAGTCCGGCGACGCCGGCACCCCGGCGTACGGCGCGCAGGCGCGGGTGACCACGGCCGACGGCCGCACCCAGCTCGCCCAGCTCGACGGCGGTGGCGGGCACTCGGGCAAGCGCAGCTTCGACGTGTTCGTCGGGCTGGGCGCCCAGGGCGCCGCACCCGTCACCGTCGAGCTGAGCTGGCGCGATCTCTCCGGCGCCCGGCACCAGCAGACGCTGTCCCTCTCCGCCGGGTGGCACGACCTCATGCTCACCGACCGAGCCCAGGAGCTGACCAAGCCATGACGGACGTCAAACGCGCCCCGGAAGGCGCGACCACCACGGTCGAGGCCGCCGACGCGGCCCGCAACGGCGCCGGCCCGGCCGGGGCCCACCGGGGCGTCGACACCCGGCCGCCCGTACCCCGGGTGGACAAGCGTGACCCGCGCTACCTCGCCCTGCGGAACTTCGCCATCTCCATGTCCATCCTCAACATCCTCGGTTACACGATCCTCGGCTTCGAGCAGCCCTGGACCTGGCCGCTGTTCGTCCTGGCGCTCGGGTACACGGTGGAGCTGGTGATCGAGGCGGTCGCGGCCCGGTCCCTGGGCCGCCGGCCGGCCTACAGCGGCAACGGCGCGTGGGGCGTCTACACGTTCCTGCTGCCCACCCACATCACCGCGCTCGCGGTGAACATGCTGCTCTACGCCAACGACATGTTCTGGCCGATCGCCTTCGCGGTGGTGGTGGCCATCGGTCAGAAGGCGGTGCTGCAGGCGCCGATCAGCGGGCGCATGCGGCACTTCATGAACCCGTCGAACTTCGGCATCACGATCGCGCTGATCACGTTCTCGTGGGTCAACGTGGCCCCGCCGTACCACTTCACGGAGAACGTGCCGGACGTGTTCCGGATGTTCATCCCGATGGTGGTCCTCACCGCCGGCACCATCCTCAACGCGATGCTCACCAAGAAGGTCGCGCTGATCGTGGGCTGGGTCGGTGGCTTCGTCATCCAGGCGCTGATCCGGCACTACGTCTGGGACGTGCAGCTCTGGTCGGCGCTGAGCATCATGACCGGGGTGGCCTTCGTGCTGTTCACCAACTACATGATCACCGACCCGGGCACCACGCCGTCGAAGGCGCGGAACCAGTTCATGTTCGGCTCCTCGGTGGCCATGGTGTACGGCGTCCTGATGGTCTTCAACGTGGTCTACACGCTGTTCTTCGCGGTCACCATCGTCTGCCTGGCGCGGGGCCTGTTCTGGTGGGGCAAGTGGCTGATGGCGCGGCGCGGCGAGCGCACCGCGGTGCAGCCGGTGCCGCCGCCCGCGGCGGTCGAGCTACCGATCGCCCGCTGACCCGCCACCTGTCACGACACCGACCGGACCGTCCTCCACCCCCGCGGGGCACCGCGGTGGGGAGGACGGTCCGGTCGCTTTACCGACACCTGCGCGCTGTCGCGGCGCGGAAAGCTTCCCCCCGGATGTTCCCTCCGTCGTCTACTGTGCACACTGGGTACCCGTGATGTTCGGTCACCGCGGGCTTCCCACGATGCTCGGCAACCGGACGGAGGCACCGGCATGGAAGTGTCCACCCAGCAGTGGGAGTCGATCCGCGACGACGTCACCGCCGCCGGCGAACGGTTCGCCGCCCTGGTCGAGAAGGCCCCGGCGGACGTGCGGGCGACCCGGGAGTGGTCGGTCGTCGACACCGCGGTCCACCTCGTCACGGTGACCGACCTCGACGCCGTCATCACCCGGTCCTACCCCGAACCCGCGTTTCCGCACCCCGGCCTGTACGAGCAGTGGCAGCGCACCAACGTCGACGATCTCGCCCTGCTCAACGTCGAGGTGATGCGCCTGTGCGAGGAGCGTGACCCGGCGGCGCTGGCGGCCCGGATCCGCGCGAACTGCGCGGCGATGCTCGACGCCACGAGCGACGTCGACCCGTCGGCGCCGCTGCCCTGGCTGGGCAGTTCGACGCTCACCATGGCGGGGCTGTTCGCCCACATCGTCAACGAGTTCAACATCCACGGCTGGGACATCGCCCGGGCCGCCGGTCTCCCGCACGAGATCCCGCCCGGCGAGGCGGCGGCGTTCTTCGAGGTCTTCTTCGTCGGGCTGGTCCGCGACGGGTACGGTCACCTGCTCGACACCCCGAAGCCGCTGCCCGACGTGCGCGTGGCGGTCGCCTTCGAGTCGCGGCACGCGCGCCCGGTGACCCTGTTGCTCGACCGGAACGTGGTGAGCGTCGCCGATCCGGGCACCCGACCGGACGTCCGGGTCAGCTACGACCCGGTGGTCCTCAACCTGATGCTCTTCGGCCGGGTCTCACCCGTGCGGGCGATGCTCTCCCGCGGCGTCCGGGTCGGCGGCCCCAGGCCGTGGCTGATGCTCGCGTTCATGCGCAAGGTCCGCTGCCCGAGCTGACGGGTGCGCGGGCCGCCGGTGACCCGGCGGCGCGGGGCGTCGGCGCCGTGCTGAGCCCGGCGACCCCGCGACGGTCACCGACCGCCCGCGACACCCGCCGACGGCACCGGGTCGGCGCCGCCACCGAGCAGGACCCGACGGGCGATCGCGGGGCGGAGCAGTCGGGTCGGCGGGTCCACCAGGTTGAGCACACGCAGGAACGCCTCGCCCAGCACCGCGTCGGTCCGGGCCGCCGCGTGCAGCCGGTGCACGTACCAGTTGACCAGTCGGACCCGCACCGAGCGCGGGCCCGGCACCTGCGGGAACCGCAGGTCCGTGCCGACCGCGATGGACCACGGGCCGTCGATCAACTTGCCCGCGCCGCGGAAGAAGTGCCGGGCCAGCCGGTCCGGGCCGCCGGACAGGAGCGAGCGGAGCAGCAGGCCCTCGGTGGCGGCGACCGTCATGCCCTGGCCGTACACCGGATTGAAGCTGCACACGGCGTCGCCGACCACCAGGTAGCCGAGCGGGAAGCGACGCAGCCGCTCGTAGCGTCGGCGCACGCTCGCCGGATAGCGCATCTGGGCCGGGCCGCCCACCGGGACGGCGTCGCGCACGAAGCGGCTGATCACCGGCATGCCCAGTGACTCGGCGAAGCGGGTGAAACCCTCGTGGTCCGACGGCGGCTGCTCACCGAGCATTCCGCTGAGCGCCACCGCGAACCGGCCGTCCTCCTGCGCGGCGACGATGCCGGTGCGGGGGCGACCCGGCACGGCGTTGGTCAACGCGCCGAGCAGTCCGTCGAGGTGCCGGGGTTCGCGCTGGTAGACGCGGGTGACGTAGGTGACGTCCACCGGGACCCGCTGCTCCGGCGGGGTCGGGTAGCCGAGGTCGGCCAGCCACACCGGGCTGCGGGAGGCCCGACCGCAGGCGTCGACCACCAGGTCGGCGTGGATCGGGTACGCGGCCCCGACGCGCGGCGTCACGAGCACCCCGATGATCCGGCTGCGGTCCTCGGTGCTCAGCAGCGCGGTCGCCTCGGCGGGCGGGCAGAACCGGACGTTGCCCAGGTTCCGCACCCGGGCGCGCACCGTGCTCTCCAGCAACGGGCGGCTGACGCCCACGCCGACCAGGTCCGAGGCGGCGCGCCGCATCGGGTGGCCGTCGTTGCACCAGTGCACCTGGTCGTGCAGGTCGACAAGGGGCGCGCCGGCGGCGGACAGCTCGTCGCTGAGCCCCTCGAAGAGCTCGTCGAGGGCCCGCCGGCCGCGCGCCAGCAGCACGTGCAGTTGGCGGGACTGCGGCACCCCGCGCCGGGCCGCCGCCGCCTCGGGCAGCGGGTCGCGGTCGACGATGGTGACGGTGTCGTACGCCTCGCTCAGCACCCGGGCGGCGATCAGGCCGGCCATGCTGCCGCCGAGCACCACGGCGTCGCCTGCGGAGACCATGACCGGAATGCTAGGCCGGGCCGGACGGGCGCCTCGCCTCTCGACGTGCGCACCTCGACGGCGTGCGCCCCAGGGCAAGGCAGCACATTTAAAGATAGCTATCCGTGGCGGCTGCATTACACAATGGAGCGATTCGTGTTAGTAGACTTTGGGAGTCGCCGTGTCCAACCTCGTGGAGTCTTCGCCGGCCACCAGAACCGGCCGCCCCTGGGGGCTCAACGGTCGCCACCACCGAGCCGCTCTCTCCGTGTTCATGGTCATCGTCCTGGCGCACTGGGCCGAGCACCTCACCCAGGCGTACCAGATCTGGGTGCTGGGCTGGACGCCCGCGCAGGCGCGCGGCGTGCTCGGGATGCCGTTCCCGTGGCTCATCAAGTCCGAATGGCTGCACTACGGGTACGCGATCGTGATGCTGGTCTTCCTGTTCCTGCTGCGCCCCGGGTTCGTCGGCCGCAGCCGAACCTGGTGGACGGTCGCGCTCGCCATCCAGTTCTGGCACCACATCGAGCACTTCCTGCTGCTGGTCCAGGCGCAGAGCGGGCACTTCCTGGCCGGTCGTACGGTGCCGACCAGCATCCTGCAACTGGTGCTGCCCCGCGTCGAGCTGCACCTGTTCTACAACACGGTGGTGTTCCTGCCGATGGTCGTCGCCATGTACTACCACCTGCGGCCATCGCGGGCCGAGTCGCGGGACATGATCTGCAGCTGCCGTCCACTGCCGGCATGACCTCCGTGTCACCGACCCGTCGCCGGCTGCTCCTCGGCGCTGCCGGCGTCGGGCTGGCGCTGCTGGTGGTCTACCTCGTCTTCGGCCGGGCGGCGCCGGCCCGGCTGGAGGCCGTCGAGCCGGTCGACGGCGCGTCGGTCGCCGTCTCGCCCACCCAGGTGGCGCTGCGGTTCGACGCCGCCCCGCACCCGCGCGTCATGCACCTCACGGTGATCGGCCCCAGCGGGGACAAGGTCTCCACCGGCGATCCGGTCCTGAACGACAACCGGATCAGCGTCCCGGTCTCGGCCAGCCGCCCCGGCCCCTACCAGGTCGGCTACCACGTCGAACTCGACGACGGCACGCCTGTCGCCGGGATCGCCACCTTCACGGTCGGCCAGGGGACGGGGACCCCCACGGGACCGGTCGAGGCCGCCGCCCCGGCGCACGAACACCACCTGGAGCGGGACACGAGCACCCTGGTGCTCGTCCTGATCGATCTGGTGCTGGTGGCCGGCCTGGTGTCGGTCCTGCTGCTTCGGCCACGGGTGCGCTGACCCGGCCACCCGGCGGCGCCGCCCGGTCCCCGGGGCGGGCGGCGCCGGGACGCCGGCCGGTCAGGCTCGCAGCCCGGCGATCACCTCGGCGACCGCCGGGGCGTGGGCCGGGGCGAGCAGATCCAGGTGGGAACCGGGCACCCGGTGCACGCGCACGCCGCCCCGGCACCGTTCCGACCAGATCTCCAGGCTCTCCTCGTCCACGCGGGGCTCCTGCGGGCGGACCAGCTCCAGTGACCCGGGGTAGGACGGCAGCCGGTAGACGCGCTCCGCCTCGGCGTTGATGGGATAGATCTCCACGAGGCGGCGCAGCCGCTCGGCGCCGAAGCCGGGCGGCAGGACACCCCGGGCGGTCCCCTCGTCGAGGATGCGCGTACACATCGCCTCGGGGGAGAGCCCGGCCAACTCGTCCGCCGGCAGGTCGAGGCCGAGGTTGTGGTTGACCAGGGACCAGAGCAGCCGGGCGCGGGAGGCCGGTGGTTGCGCGCGGCGGGTCACGGCGGTGTCCAGCAGCACCACCGCGGCGGGTCGCTCGCCGTCGTCCGCCATCCGGCTCGCCATCTCGTATGCGACCAGCCCGCCGAACGAGTATCCGACCAGGACGAGTTGCTCCGGGCGGTAGGTGCGGGCCAGTTCCGCGCGGTAGGCGGCGGCCATCTCGCCGATGGTGTGGTCCGGCCGCATCCGTGGGTCGAGGGCGCGCGCCTGCAACCCGAGGCAGGTGTGGCCGGGTGGCAGCGCGTCGGCGAGGTGCCTGTACCACAGGACGCTGCCGCCGAGCGGGTGCACACAGGCGACCACCGGACCGCCGGGGTCCCCGGGCCGGATCGGCACGACGGGGGTGGGTGTGTCCGTGAACCCGTCGCGCAGCAGCCGGGCCATCGCGGTGACGCTGCTGGCCCGCGCCATGACGGGCAGCGGCAGGGACACCCCGGTGCGTCGTCGGATCTCGGACAGGGTGCGCACCGCCTGGAGGGACGTGCCGCCGTGGGAGAAGTAGTCGTCGTCGACGCCGAGGGCGGGGTTGCGCAGGTGGTCACGCCAGATGCGCAGCAGCACCAGTTCGATGGCGTCTCGTGGCCGGCCGTCCCGGACGGCCGTGGTCGTCTGTGTCATTCCGGTGTCCCCCGTTGGCGGTCGACTGGCGCGGACAGGAGGTCCGCGGCGTTGCTGGTGTCCTGACCCGCGACGTGGCCCGACGGGTCAGGACGGGGCCGGCTCCGGGCGGGTGCGGCGGGCCCAGGCCACGACCGGGCCGCTGAGCGCGGCGCCGGCCAGCGGGATCAGGGCGAGGACCAGCCAGCCGGCGGCGCCCAGACCGCCGGTCAGGCCGGTCACCAGGGCCGGGCCCGCCACCGCCGGGACCGCCTGGCCGAGCCGGAACACCCCGGCGTAGCGGGCCTGCGCGCGCTCCGGGGCGAGACCGAACTGCATGGTCCACCGCGCCGTCTCGCCGCCGAGTTCGGCGAAGGTCAGCAGGACCGCGACCAGCACCAGCACCGCGATCGCGGGCGCCGCCGGCAGCCGGCCGGTCAGCGCGGCCACCGGACAGGCGGCGGCGAGCAGCAGGAACGCGAACCGCTGGAGGCGGGCGGCGGACGGAATGGTGTCGCCGGCCCGCGACACCCGGACCTGGAGCAGCACGACCAGCACGGTGTTGATGCCGGTCAGCCACGCCGCGAGCGGGCGGGGCGCGTCGGTGGCGGAGACGATCCAGAGGGGCAGCCCGACCAGCAGGATCGTCTCCCCGATCCGGGTGAGACAGCTCACCTGCGCCACCAGCAGGTAGGGCAGGTCGGCGAGGGGTCGGACGCGCTCCCGGGCGCCGTCCGCCGGTGCGGGCCGCGGCCAGGCCGGCAGCAGCAGGTAGAGGCCGGCGACCGCGACCCAGCACGCGGCCACGGCCGCCAGCATGCCGAGGTACGCCGCCCGCGAGTCGACGGCGAGCACCAGGCCGGCGGCCAGCGTGCCGAGCGCGAAGCCGGCGTTGAACACGCTCCGCAGGTACGCCGAGACGCGCACCCGGTCGCTTCCGGTGACCGCGGCGGCGATCATGCCGTCGCGGCTGATGTCCCAGGACTGCTCGGCGACGGCGACCAGCGCGACCAGCGGCACGAAGAGCCAGAACCGGTCGGCCGCCAACAGCAGGAGCACGAACAGCGCCTGGAGCAGCACGAACACGACGGACATCCGGCGGGCGCCGTAGCGGTCCGCCAACCGGCCGGCCGGGACGCTCGCCGCGATGCCGGCGAGGGCGGCGGCGGAGAGACCGGCTCCCACCTGGCCGACGGTCAGCTCACCGGCGCGGAGGAAGTAGATCGGCGCTCCGGCCAGGTAGAGCCCGGCGCCGACACTGCCGGCCAACTGGGCGGCCGCGAGCCAGCGGGCGGGGCCGCTCACCGGGAGGAGGGCGCCGAGCGCGGCTCCCAGGCGCCCCCGCGGCGCCCCGCCGCCTCCCGCGCCGGACAGAGTGGACTGCGGTGACGCCATGCCGTTCCCCCGTTTGAGCTGCGTGTTCCGCGTGCGAGATGGCGAATCCCGGCTCATTGATCTTTCTGTGCCCGGGGACGGGACACCTGAACACGCGCATTGACGCGAGCGATTCTAACAGCACGCCGCACCCGCGCCGCGGGCACTGATCCGCGTGGATTGCTCGTGCTGCGGTCGCGTGCTAGGGTCCGGTGCGGACCTCTCAATGGGAGGCCCGCACTCGCGCAGGCGTCGTCAAAACGGGGGTTCTGACGTCTTGGAAAATGCATTTTCCCCTGCCCTCCTTGAGTTGTCCCGCGATGTTCTCGGCATTTCCGAGAATCGGTTTCCCGCTGATTCGAAGGAATCCTTCGCCGCCTTGGGCGGCACGTCGCTGCGGGCGATGCGGCTGGTCGCCCGGGCCGAGCGCGAGCTCGGCCTGCGGATCGACCTCGCCGACCTGTTGCGTCCCGAGCCGCTCGTCTCCGCGCTCGGCCGCAGCGGACCGCTGGAGCGCGGCGGGCCGCGGGAGCACCCGGCGGCGGACCGGCGTCCCCTGCTGCCCGCGCAGCACGCGATGCTGGTGCACGAGCAGCAGTGGCCGGGTGTCGGTTACCGCCTGTTGTTCAGCCTCCGCTGCCCGGGTCCCGCCCGCGCCCGCCACCTGCGGGACTGCCTGGACGCGTTGACCGCCCGCCACGAGACGCTGCGCACCGTGTTCGACGCCGACGCCGACCAGCCCGGGCGTCGCGTCCTGCGCCGGTGGCGTCCAGTGCTGCGGGAACAGGGGCACTACACCCCGGACGGCGACCCGGTCGCGGCCGCCCACGCCCACCTCGCCGAGCTGGCGTCCGGGCTGGACCCGTTCCGCCGGCCGCCCGCCGAGTGGCTGCTGACCGAACTGCCCGGGGGCGGGAGCCACGTCGTCTCGCTGCTGGCCCACCACGCCCTGCTCGACGGTTGGGCGGTCGGGCTGCTCCTGCGGGAACTGGCCGCGGCCTACCTCGGCGGCACCGTGCCACCGGCCGAGCCGGGCGTCCCCCCTGACGTCCTGCTCGAACACGCCCGCCCCGCCGACGAGCTGCGCCGGCAGCGTGCCGGTCAGGTGGCCGGGGCGCCGCAGGTGGTGGAGTTGCCCGGTCGGCCCGGCGCCATCGGTCGGCCGGGCCGACCGGGCTCGCGGCTGACCTTCACGCTCGGGGCCGGGGCCACCGCCGCGTGCGACGACCTGGCGCGCGACGCCGGCGTGACCCGGCCCGCGGTGCTGCTGGCCGCGTGGGCGCTGGTCACGGGCCGCCGGTGCGGGGTCGACGACCTGCTCGTCGGGGTGCCGGCCGCCGGCCGCCCGACCGCCGAGCTGGGCGAGGTGGTCGGCCTCGCGACCCGCGTCGTGCCGGTGCGCTGCCGGTGGGACGACGACGCGCCCGCGAGCGCGTGGAGCCCCGCCGTGGCCGACGCCCTCGCCGACGCGGTCGCCGCCGCCGAGCTGCCGTTCGAAGCGCTCGTGTCCGAGCTGGGCGCGGCCGGGGCGATCGACCGCAACCCGCTGGTCCAGATCGGGTTCGCCGCCCACGACGAGCTGATCCCCGCCGCGCTGCCGGGTCCCGCGGGGACGGCGACCGTCCACGAGGGTCACGACGGGGGTTCGGTCTTCGACGCGATGCTCTACCTCCAGGCATGGGGGGAGCGCCCCCGGTTCGCGCTGGAGCACCGGCTGGCGGCGCTCTCCCCGGCCGGCGCGGCGGAGCTGGCCGAGGCGTTCGAGGCGACGCTGGTGGCGCTGGCGCAGGCCCGCGACCTGCCACTACGGACGGTCCGGGGGATGTCCGAGCGGCAGCGCGCCCGGCTCGACGAGTGGGGCCGCGGCCCGGACGCCGGCCCGGTGACCGGGCTGTGGCAGGCGTTCGCGGAGCAGGTCCGCCGGCGACCCGGGGCGATCGCCGTGCGTGACCGCGAGGGCAGCACCACGTACGCCGAGCTGTTCGACCTGGCCGAGCGGTTCTCCGCCGACCTCGCGGAGGCCGGGGTGACGGCCGGGTCGACGGTGGTGGTGGCGACCCCGCCGGCCACCGCCGAGGTGGTGGCCGTGCTGGCGACGCTGCGGCTGGGGGCGGCGTACACCGGCGTCGACGCCGACGCCCCGGACGAGCGGGTGGCGGCGCAGCTGGCCCGGTGCCGTCCCGCCGCCGTCGTGGGTGATCCGCGGATCGCCCGCCTCGCCGGGGTCGGCCCGGCCCTCGACGGGCCGTCCCGGCCCGCCGGTGCCGCCGCCGTCCCTCCCGTGGCCGCGCCGACCGAGCCGCAGCGGGTCGCCTACCTGGCGTTCACCTCCGGGTCGACGGGCGAGCCCAAGGCTGCCCGGATCACCCACGCCGCGGTGCTGCGCCTCGTGCACGACCCCGACGTGTTCCGGTCCGAGCCCGGGGACGGCTTCCTGCGGCTCGCACCGCTGGCCTTCGACGCGTCCACCATGGAGCTGTTCGTCCCGCTGCTCACCGGCGGCCGGGTCGAGATCTTCCCGGGCCCGGTGCCGCACCCCGGTGAGCTGGCCCGGTTCCTCGCCGAGCGTGAGGTCACCGTCGCCTGGCTGACCGCCGGCCTGTTCCGGGTGCTCGCCGACTACGACCCGGCGGCCTTCGGCGGGCTCCGGCAACTGCTCGCCGGCGGCGACGTGGTGCCGGCCGGGCCGGTCGCGGCCGTGCTGCGGGCCTGTCCGGGGCTACGGGTCACCAACGGCTACGGCCCCACCGAGAACACCGTCTTCACCACCGTGCACCACGTCGACGACCCGTGCGAGCTGCCGGACGACGTCCCGATCGGGCGGCCCGTGTGCGGCACCGGCGTCCTGGTCGTCGACGACGACGGCGAACTGCTGCCGCCCGGCGCGGTGGGCGAGCTGTGCGCGGTCGGCGCCGGGCTGGCCCTGGACTACCTGGACGATCCGCAGCGGACCGCGGAGGCGTTCCGGCGGCTCGGCGACGGCACCCGCTGCTACCGGACCGGCGACCTCGTACGCTGGGACGAGCAGGGCCGACTGCGCTTCCTGGGCCGCCGGGACCAGCAGGTCAAACTGGACGGCCACCGGGTCGAGCAGGACGAGGTGACCCACCGGCTGTCGGCGCACCCACGGGTGTCCGACGCGGCGGTCGTGGTGGCCGGCGACGCGGAGAACGGCCGCTTCCTGGTGGCGGCGCTGGTCGCCCCGCCGGAGGCCGGCCTCGTCGAGGAGGTGCGCGCGTCGGTGTCGCGGAGCCTGCCGGCGTACGCGGTACCGAGACGCTGGGTGTTGTTCGACGCGCTTCCCCTCACCAGCAACGGCAAGGTCGACGCCCGGGCGATCCTGCGCCGGGTCGAGGAGCAGGCGGCCCCGACGCCGCACCGTGCCCCGACCCCGCCCGGCGCACCGGCGGAGGATCTCGAATCGCTGATCGCCGAGGTCTGGGCCACCGTGCTCGGCGACGACGACTTCGACTTCGACGAGCCGTTCTTCGAGGTGGGCGGCGACTCGTTGCAGTTGGCCAGGGTGCACCGGCTGCTGCGGGACAGACTGCCCGACCGGTCGATCGTCCTGCTGGACCTCTACCGCCACCCCACCGTGGACTCGCTCGCCGGCTGGCTGCGCGGCGCGGGCCCGGCGACCACGGCGGCGACGCGGTGAGCGTCGAACGCGGACCGGTCGCCGTGGTGGGCGTCGCCGGCCGCTTTCCCGGCGTCGCGTCGCTCGACGAACTGTGGGACGCGTTGGTCGAGGGCCGGGAGCTGCTCACCCGGTTCACGCCGGCGCAGCTCGCCGCCGCCGGCGTCCCCGAACCGGAGCGCGACGACGAGGACTACGTGCCGGTGCGTGGCGTGCTCGACGGCATCGAGGACTTCGACGCCGCCTTCTTCGGCCTCCCACCCCGGGAGGCGATGATCACCGATCCCCAGCACCGGCTGCTGCTGGAGTGCGCGTGGGAGGCGCTGGAGTACGCGGGTCACCCGCCCGGCCGGGAACCGGGCCGCATCGGCGTCTTCGTCGGCACCGGCGTCAACACCTACCTGACGAACCATCTGCTCGGGCGACCGGACCTGCTCGCCGAGCTGGGCGCGCTCCCGATGATCATCGGCAACGAGAAGGACCACGCCGCGACCCGGATCGCGTACCGTCTCGGCCTGCGCGGCGCGGCGATCGGCGTCCAGACGGCCTGCTCGACCTCGCTCGTCGCGGTGCACCTGGCCTGCGAGAGCCTGCACAGCGGGGACACCGACCTGGTCCTGGCCGGGGGCGCGACGGTCAGCACCCCGCAGCAGCGCGGCTACCGCTACGAACCGAACGGCATCGGCGCGCCGGACGGGCACTGCCGGGCCTTCTCCCGCGACGCCGCCGGCACGGTGGCCGGCAACGGCGCCGGGATCGTCGTGCTGCGACGCCTCGCCGACGCGTTGGCCGACGGCGATCCGATCCTGGGGCTGGTGCTCGGCTCCGCGGTCAACAACGACGGGGCCGCGAAGGTCGGCTACACCGCGCCCGCGGTCGCCGGTCAGGCCGAGGTGATCGGCATGGCCCTGGCCCGGGCCGGCCTCGACCCGGCGGACGTCGACGTGGTGGAGGCGCACGGCACGGGCACCGAGATGGGCGACGCCATCGAGGTCGCCGGCCTCGGCGCGGCGTTGGGACCGGGCGGGCCGGCGGGCGGACGCCTGCTGGGGTCGGTGAAGCCGAACCTCGGCCACCTGGACGCCGCCGCCGGGATCACCGGGATGATCAAGATGCTGTTGGCCCTGCGCCACGGCGTCGTGCCGCCCACCGTGCACCACGACCGGCCCCACCCCGACATCCCGTTCGCCGACGCCGGCCTGCGCGTCAACCCGACGGCCGAGCCCTGGCCGGCGCGGGGCGGGCCGCGCCGGGGCTGTGTCAGCTCGTTCGGCATCGGCGGCACCAACGCCCACGTGGTCCTCCAGGAGGCGCCGCCGACGCCGGGCACGTCCAGGTCCGCGCCGGACGCCGACCTCGTCGTGCTGAGCGGGCGCACCCCGCAGGCGGTACGGGCGGCGGCGCGGCGGCTCGCCGACCACCTGACGACGGCACCCGGGCGGGAACTCGCCGACGTCGCGCACACCAGCCGCGTCGGCCGTACCGCCTGGCCGGTCCGGCGGGCGATCGTGGCCACCGACCGCGCCGACCTGCTGCGGCAGCTCGGCACCGATCCGGAACCGGTCGTCGTGCCCCGCCGGGCGACGCTCACGTTCGCCTTCCCGGGGCAGGGCAGTCAGTTCCCCGGGATGGCCGTCGACCTCCACGCCCGGCTGCCCGGCGTCCGGGAGCGGCTCGACGCCGGGCTGGACGCACTGCCCGCGGGCACCGCCGGTCCGGTCCGCGCCGCGCTCCTGGACCCGTACGCCGCCGACTGGACGGCCCGTCCCTCGATCGCCCAGCCCGCCCTGTTCCTGGTGGAGTACGCGCTCGGCGCCCAACTCCTCGACTGGGGCCTGCGACCGCAGCGGATGATCGGGCACAGCGTCGGCGAGTACGCCGCGTTCTGCCTGGCCGGCGGCCTGCGCCTGACCGACGCCCTGGCGCTGCTGGTGGAACGCGGGCGGCTGGTGGAGCGTACCCCGCCCGGCCGGATGGCCGCCGTGCTGGCCGACCGGGAGCGGGTGGCCACGCTGCTGCCGCCGGACGTGCAGGTGGCCGCCGACAACGCTCCCGGCGTCACCGTCGTCTCCGGCTCGCCGGCCGGGGTGCGGGAGCTGACCGACAGGTGCGCCACCGCCGGCCTCCGGGTGCGCCCGGTGCCCGCCGCGCACGGCTTCCACTCCAGCCTGCTCGACCCCGTCCTCGACGACTTCCGGGCGGTCGTCGGCGCGGTGCCGCACCACCCGGTCACCACCACCGTCCACTGCGGGCTGACCGGCCGGTCGGTGGTCGAGGGCGCGACCCGTCCGGCGGAGCACTGGGTGCGGCAGCTGCGCGAGCCGGTGCGGTTCCGGGAGGCCGCCGCCGAGCTGCTGGCCACGCGCCACCCGGTCGTCCTCGAGGTCGGGCCGGGCCGGGCGCTGACCGCGCTGATCCGGGCGGCGGGCGGCGGGCGGGTGCCGGTGGCGCCCACGATGCCGGCCGAGCCGGGCACCGCCGCGCCGCCGGTGCTGCTGCGGGCGCTCGGGACCGCCTGGACCGCCGGCGTCGAGCCGGACTGGGCCGCGTTCCGGCTCGACCCGGACGCCCGGCGGGTGCCGCTGCCGACGTACCCCTTCGAGCGCGTCCGGCACTGGGTCGACCTCACCGAACCGGCGGCGGGGGAGGAGGCGGCGGACACCGCGGCCCCGGAGCCGCCCGCCGAGCCGGACGAACCCGAGACGCCCGCCGCCACCGTGGAACGGGAGATCATCGCGGCGTGGCGGGACCTGCTCGGGGCGACCGACGTGGCACCCGACTCCGACTTCTTCGCGTTGGGTGGGGAGTCGCTTGTCGCCGTGCGGATGCTCAGCCGGCTGCGACAGCGGTGCGGCGTGCGCGTGCCGCTGCGCATCCTGGCGCAGGACCCCACCGTGCGCGGGCTGACCCGGGCGGCGCTCGACCGCCTGCCGGCCGGCGCGAACCAGTGACACAGGGAGAGACAGTGACCGCACCGGCGCCCACCCTGGAGGTCCTCGCGGACGGTCCGGGCGCACCGCTCGTCATCATCGACTTCATCCGCATCTCCGCCGGGGCCGGGCTCGGTGAACTGCTGGCCTCGGCGCCCCACGACCGGCCCGTGTACCGGGCCGACCCGGTCGAGACGCTCCTGGGCGGGCCCGGGTTCCGGGCCACCACCGACCTCGCCGAGGAGTACGCCGCGGCCGTGCGTCGGCTGCCCGTACGCCCGGCCCTGATCGTGGGATATTGCAGCGCCGCGCCGACGGCCGTCCGCACCGCCGAGCGGACCGGCGTGCCGCTCGTCCTGGTGGAGCCCACCTGGCAGGACCGGGGCGCCGTGGAGCACGACTTCCGCGCCTTCCGCGCCACCCTGCGGGAGGGCGAGCCGGCCGCGGTCCCGCTCGACGCCGACCCGGCCCGGGCCCTCGCGGTGATCACGAGCACGCTGGACGACGACCTCGACGCGTTCGCCCGGGCGAACGACCTGCCGGACGACGAACGCCAGGACACCCGCGAACAACTCGTCGACAGGTACGTGGCCTGGCTGCACGTGCTGCTCTCGGCGTCCGCGGACCCGGTGCCGCCCCGGCCCGCCGACGTGGTGCTGGCCAGCCGGGACTACCTGGGCGAGCACCCCGGCGTCGAGACGCTCCGGCTCGACCTGTCCGCCGACGAGATGCCGACCGCGCCCGCCACCCGCGCCGCCCTGACCGCGCTGGCCGAACCGACGGCAGTGGCCCGGTGACGGCGTTCCTGCCCGACCTGGTCCTGGCGCAGGCCGCCCGGACACCCGGGGCGTGTGCCGTCGTGGACGAGCGTGAGTCGCTGACGTACGAGGAACTCGTCCGGCAGGCCGGCGTGGTGGCCGGGCTGCTCACCGCGGCGGGGGTGGAACGGGACGCCGTGGTGGCGGTCCACGCCGAACGCTCGGCCCGCTTCCCGGTGCTGCTGCTCGGGGTGCTGCTCGGCGGCGCCGCGTACCTTCCCCTGGAACCGGGCGACCCCGCGCCCCGCCTTGCCGGCATGCTTGACGACGCCGGCGTGGTCCTCGTGCTGACCGAACCCGAGCTGAAGGCCGCGGCCGAGGCCGTCGCCGGCAGCCGTCCCGTGCTCGCGGTCTCGGCGACCGAGCTGCGCGCGGGCGTCCCGGCGCCGCCGGTGCCGCTCCGCTCGGACCTGGGGCTGGCCTACGTCCTGTTCACCTCCGGCTCCACCGGGCGCCCCAAGGCCGTCGCCGTGCCGCACCGCGGCATCGTCAACCGGCTGCGGTGGATGCAGGACGAGTACGCCCTGACCAGCGCCGACGCCGTCCTGCAGAAGACCCCCGCCACGTTCGACGTGTCGGTGTGGGAGCTGTTCTGGCCGCTCGCGCAGGGCGCCCGTCTGGTCATGGCCCGGCCCGGCGGGCAGCGCGACCCGGAATACCTGATGGCCGTCATGCGGCGGGAGCGGATCACCGTCGTCCACTTCGTGCCGTCCATGCTGGAGTCGGTGCTCGATGAGCCCGGCTGGCACGGGTGCGACGCGTTGCGGCTGGTCGTCTGTAGCGGTGAGGCCCTCCCGCCGGCCGCGGTGCGCCGGTTCCGGGCGCGGAGCCGGGCCCGGATCGACAACCTGTACGGGCCGACCGAGGGGTCGATCGACGTGACCTGGTGGCCGTGCCGCCCGGTGGAGGACGGTGCTTCGGTGCCGATCGGCCGGCCGATCGCCAACGTCGTGGTGCGGGTCCTCGACGCGGACGGGAACCTGGTGCCCGAGGGCGTGCCGGGGGAGCTTCACCTCGGTGGCGACCACGCCCTGGCCCGGGGGTATCTCGGCCAACCGGGTCTCACCGCGGAACGGTTCCCGGCGGATCCCTTCGGCGACGGCGCCCGGTTGTACCGGACCGGCGACCTCGTGCGCTGGCTGCCCGGCGGGATGCTGGAGTTCCTCGGTCGGCTCGATCACCAGATCAAGCTGCGCGGCCAGCGGATCGAGCCGGGCGAGATCGAGGAGACACTGCGTCGGCATCCGGCGGTGACCGGTGCCGTGGTCGTGCTGCGCCGGGACGAGGGACGCGCCGAACGTCTGGTCGGCTACGTGGTGGGGCCGCCGGACGGCCCCGGCGAGCGGGACCTGCGCACCCATCTCGCCGAGCGGCTGCCCGCGTCGATGGTGCCGGCCCGGGTGGTGCGCCTGGACGCCTTCCCCCTCACCGCGAACGGCAAGCTGGATCGACGGGCCCTGCCGGAACCACCACGGCGCCGGCGTCCGTCAGCGCACGAACCCGATGTGGGCGGTGGCCATTAGCGAGCCGGGCTCGCAGAACGGCACCTGCTCGACGACCCGGCCCTCGTCCAGGTCCACCACGAAGAGCGTCGAGGCGCCGGTCATGAAGACGTACCGGCCGCCGGGCTCGACCGCGAGGTAGAGCGGCGACTGGCTGTTCTTCGCGCAGATGAACGGCGGCTGGACCGGCTCGTGCGCGAACAGTTCCAGGTCGAACACCGTGGACATGTCGGCGGGGTCGAGGACGAACAGCCGGTTCGGGAAGCCGGTGACCGCGATCAGCTGTCGGCCGTCGCGGTGGAACAGTTGCTGCGAGGTGATGCGCAGGAAGGTCGGCCCGGTGTGGGCCGCCTCCCGGACCGCCGCGCCGTCCTGGTACCGCCACCGCTCCAGCACGCCCGGCCCGTGCACGACGACGTTGTTCTGCCACTTCGAGATGTTGTTGCAGGAGACGTAGAAGACGTTCGGGTCGTCCAGGTCGACGTCGACGTGCGCGGAGCAGCTCGCGCCGGTGGTGTGCACCGAGGCGTTGGTCAGCTTCTCGTCCGCCACCACGAATCGACCGGTGGGGAACTCGTTGGCCGCGTACCGCGCGACGTCGAAGCTGCCGCCGTCAGTGCCCCGCACCCGGCCGTCGGGACCGGGGCGTACCGACAGGTCCATGTCGACGCCGACCATGAACCCGTTCGGCGAAGCCTCCAGCTCGTGGATGGTGTCGCAGGCGAACTCGGGCAGGTCGCCCAGCCGGCTCGCCGCGCCGGTGCGCAGGTCGTAGCGCCAGGCGCTGCTGCGCAACGGCTGTTCCGGGTCGTGGTAGCGGCGCAGGCGGTCCTCGGTGTCGGTCATCGCGAACCCGATCACGCCCGGCTCCACCTCGCACTTGGTGGAGCTCTGCATCGCGGCGAAGTCCAGCTCGGTCGCCGGCGGCCACAGGTGCGAGCCGCCGTCGCGGCCGAGTCGGCGCAGGTAGGGCGCCTGTTTGAAGGAGACGACGACCTCGCCGTCCGCGGTCTGCACGAAGCTGTGCGGGTGCAGGAAGTACGAGAGCAGGTCCTCGAGCCGACCCAGCCCGTACGGCACCGGACCGTCGCCGAGCCGGTCCCGCAGCACCGCCAGTTGGCGGGCGCGCAGGTCACCGATGTCGATCGTGGTCTCCCGCACCGTGCGGGCGCCCAGGTCGACGAAGAGGTACCGCTCGCGTGTGCCGTCCGTGGACAACCCACAGACCAGCAGCGTCAGATCGCCGTAACCCGCCGACAACGGCAGGCTCAGGTCAACAGCCACAACAGCGCCTCCCGGAGGATGGTGATGCAGTTGGTGGTGAGGACGGACTCGACGTGGAACTGGAAGCTGGTGAAGCCCTCGGAGCGCAGCGCCACGACCCGGCCGTCGGGCTCCACCGCGATGGTCACCCCCGCGGGGGCCTCGGCCGGGGCGTCGGCGAAGAACGTGTTGTAGAAGCCGACCGGCTCGGCCCGCCCGAACAGGTCGACGGTCTCCTGCACGCCCTGCAGCGGCGGGTCCACCGGGTGCACGGTCATGCCGAGCAGACGGCAGAGGATCTGGTGGCCGAGACAGACCGCGAGGAACGGCGTGCCGGCCGCCATCAGCTCGCCCACGATGCGGTGCAGTTGGGCGATCTTCGGGTCGTCGAGCTGGTTCGGGTCGCCGGGCCCGGGCCCGACAAGCACCAGGTCGTAACCGGTCAGGCCGATGCCGGACTCCCGGTAGTCGCGCATGGTGACCTTGAGCCCGAGGTGCTCCAGGATGTGCTTGAGCATCTCGGTGAACTGGTCCTCGTTGTCGACGATCAGCACCGAGCGGCCGATGAGTTCGGGCGCGGCGTACCGGTCGTCGAACTGCCTGTTGATCCAGAAGCGCGACAGGTAGCGGTTGCGGCTGTTGAGCACCTCCATGACCTTGTCGTCCACGAACCGGTCGAGGAAGGGGCCGGGCGGCTCCGCGGTGGTGATCGCCTTCAGCAGCCCCTCGGCCTTGGTACGGACCTCACGGCACTCCTTCGCGGGCACGGAGTCGCGCACCACGCTGGCGCCGCTGCGGATCACGGCGTGGCCGTCGGTGTCCACCGCCATCGTCCGGATCGTGATGGCGCTGTCCAGCCACTCCTGGCCGTCGTCCTCGAGACCCCGGATCATCAGGGCCGACGAGTAGTAGCCCCGGGACTCGGATTCGTGGCGGTGGATGACCCGGGCGGCGTTCTCCAGCGGGCTGCCGACCATGGTCGCCGCGAACATCGACTCACGGAACGCGTCGAGCGGACTCATGGTGGCGCTGCCCTCGAGCACGTACTCGGTGTGGACGAGCGCGCTCATCTCCTTCAGGTACGGCCCGTGCACGACGCCGCCCTCGCCGCAGATCCGCGACATCATCTTGAGCTCCTCGTCGACGACCTGGAAGAGCTCGTTCACCTCCTTGCGGTCGGAGAGGAACTCGATGAGGTCGGCCCGCCTCTGCAGCGCCGCCCGGGGCAGCGTGCCGCAGATCGGGTTCATCGTGACCGTGCCACGACGGTAGGTCAGGTGCCGCTCGGGTGAGGACCCGATGAAGTAGCGCTCCCCGTCGAAGAAGCAGAACGTCAGGTACGCCCCGATCTCGTTGCGGGCGAGCCGGGCGAAGATCGTGTGCGCGACGTCGGGCCCGAAGTCGCCGATGGTCACGTCGCAGCGCCGCGAGATGA
The DNA here is from genome assembly GCF_055586805.1 of Micromonospora sp. NPDC049201. Taxonomy (NCBI): domain Bacteria; kingdom Bacillati; phylum Actinomycetota; class Actinomycetes; order Micromonosporales; family Micromonosporaceae; genus Micromonospora; species Micromonospora sp. NPDC049201. The sequence goes on from NZ_JBVJHM010000001.1 coordinate 181,129, forward strand.
GGAAGTTGGAGCCCTCGCCGCGCTGGATCTCCTCCTTGATCACCCGGTCGATCCGGGCGGCGAACTCCTCGTCACCGGGGGTGTGCACGGGGTCGGAGACCACCCGGACGTCGGCGTGCGCGTCGGCGAACGACTCCAGCTCGACCTCACGGAACTCGCTGGGCACCAGGGAGATCAGGGGCTCGTTGTCGTCGTGGCAGACGTAGCCGCGCTCGCGTAGCTGCGCGTAGGGCACCATGGTCAACACCGGGTGGGTGGCCGGGCGGGGAACCTCGGCGAGTGACCAGGAGCGCACGGCCTCACCGCGGGCGTAGTTGACCTTGCCCTCGGAATGAATGAGGCAATAAGGGCCGACAAAGTCAGGACTCACCGGAAGCCACCTTGCTGATCAGAAAGTGGTGTAGCACCAGGTAATCGATTTCCGTATCGAGGAAGCAGCCTAGCGCATCGGCCGGTGACCCGACGATTGGCTGCCCCGCGACGTTGAACGAAGTGTTGATCAGACACGGCACGCCGGTGACCTGCTCGAAGGCGTGCAGCAGGCCCGCCAGCAGCGGATTGTCCGCCTCGTCGACGGTCTGGGCGCGAGCCGTGCCGTCCACGTGCACGGCGCCCGGAACGAGCGTCCGGTATTCGGGCCGGACCGGGAAGACGAATGTCATGTAGGGGGAGGCCCTCTTCTTGCCCAATTCCAGGACGCGCGGCGCCGAGGCCGCGGGGAGCACCGGCGCGAACGGTCGGAACGGCTCCCGCCGCTTCACGCGGATGTTGATGACGTCCTGAATATCGGGAAACGCGGGGTTGGCCAGGATGCTGCGATTGCCGAGGGCGCGCGGACCGTACTCGACGGCGCCCTGGAACCAGCCGATCACCACCGGGTCGACGAGCAGCTTGGCCACCTCGGCGAACAGCTCGTCCTCGGCCAGCTCACGCCACTCGACCCGGTCGCCCACCGCGGCGAGGGCCGCGCGGACGTCGTCGTCGGTGTACCTCGGCCCCAGGTAGGGAACGGGTGACGGGCGTACCGGGCGACCCAGCTCCCGCGACGCGTACACCGCCGCGCCGATCGTCACGCCGGGGTCGCTGGCGCCGAAGCTGACCGAGGCGTCCTCGAACCGGGAGCCCTCCAGCAGCTTGGTGTTGTTCACGCAGTTCAGCGCCAGGCCGCCCTCGATGATCAGATGCCGCGCGGAGGTCCGTCGTTCGAGCGCCGCCACCTGGTGTCGGGTGACCACCTCGACCGTGTCCTGGACCGCGCGGGCCACCCGGCACCGGAAGTCCCAGTCGGTGCGGTCGCCCGCACACTCGAAGATCTGATCGAAGAAGGGGTAGTACGCCTGGGTGTCCAGCAGCGGGTTGCCGACCCGCAGCCGGTAGCCGCCGGTGTCCTCCAGCGTGACCACCTCGCGCAGCAGCGGATTGTCCGCGCCGAGCGGCGGATGGAAGCCGCTGAGCCCCATGACCTTGTACTCGTCGTTGTTCGGCACGAAGCCGAGATAGCGGGTGACCTTGCTGTAGAGCAGCGCCAGACTGTTGGCGATGTCGACGGTGGCGTCCGCCAGGATCGTCACCTCGCCGTCCCGGATCTCTCCCATGATCGACGAGTAGCGCTCCGCCCGCCCGTCGCTGACCAGGAACGCGGCGTCCCGCCAGCCGGCCGTGTGGTAGCCGCACGACAGGTGGGCGAGGTGGTGCGGGACGAGCCGGAGCCGGTCGGGCGGGATGGTGAAGCCGGTCCGCGCGGCGAAGTCCGCCCTGATCGCCTCCGGCGTCAGCAGCGTCGTGCGCAGCTCCTCCAGCCGGGCCAGGCGGTCGGCCCGCTCCTGCTCGGCGGCGGCCGACCGGAGGATCCCGGCCCGCTCGGTCGCCCAGACCTCCGCGGTGAAACTCCACGGGAAGGCGAAGCGGTCCACGTCGGCCAGCTCGACGCCGGCCTCCCGCAGGGCCCAGCGCAGCGCGTTGACCGGCAGGTCCGACGTCTTCTTGACCCGGCTGAGCCGCTCCTCCTCCACGGCGGCGACCAGCTCGCCGTCGACCACCACGGCGACGGCCGCGTCGTGCCCCAGCACCCGGTACCGGTCCAGGCCCGAGCGCCGGTACAGACGACCGAACAGCTCCGCGGACCGTGTGAAACCGTTGAACCCGACGACGATCATGCCAACTCACCCCGCTATCGCAGATACCGCAGCTTGAGTTCCAACTCCGCCAGCTCCTGCGCGACCTCCGAGCCGGCCACCACGCCGCCGCCGCAGCGCAGCAGGACGTCCGGCCCGTCCTGCTCGGCGCAGGTGACGATCATGTTGGAGGTCAACGCGTCGCCGGCCGCGTCGTAGAGCCCCACCGCGCCGGCGAAGAACCCGCGCGGCTCGCCCTCGATCTCGGCCAGCACCTCCTGGGCGCGCAGCTTGGGCGCGCCGACCACGACCCCGCGCGGGAAACTGGCCAGCAGGACCGGGCCGAGCCCGCGCGCCGGGTCGTACCGGCCGGAGACGTCGCTGGCCAGATACGTGGTGGGTCCGATCACCAACGGTTCGCACAACCGGTCGACCACCACGGTGCCCGGCTCGCAGTACGAGCCGAGGTCGTTGCGTTCGAGGTCGACGAGCATGATGTGCTCGGCGAAGTACTTCGGGTCGCCGCGCAGCAGCGCGCCCCGATCCTGTCGCTCCCGGTCGGTCCGCGCGGCCGGCTGGGTGCCGGCGAAGACCCGGCTGCTCACCCGGCCGTCGCGCGCCAGCACGTGCGGCAGGGAACAGTTGCCGAACACCGTGGTCCCGGCCAGGTCGAACCAGTAGGAGTAGTCGGCCGTCGCGTACCGGGCGGCCACGTCGGCGTAGTAGCGCGGCAGCGAGGTGCGGGGGCGTACCCGGACCGGCACCGAGAGCACGACCTGGTAGACGTCGCCGGCCAGCAGGTGGTCGCGGGCCCGGGCGAGCTGCCCCGCGTACCGGACCGGGTCGATGTCGACGACGACCTCGGTCAGCGGCGCGGTGAGCGGCGGCGCGGTCCGGGCGGTGGCCCGGGCGCAGGCCGCCGCCACGTCCGCCCGGTCCTCCGCGGCGCAGCTCAGGGTGCCGGTGGCCGGGTCGTGGACCACCGCGCGCCGCAGCGGCCCGGCGAAGCCGAGCAGCCGCCCGGGGGCCGTGGCCGGTGGCGGGCCGCCCGGGATGCCGGCCTCGGCCCGCAGCCGCAGCGACAGGTCGTAGGAGAACGCGAACGCGACGTCGGGGCCCGGGCCGCGCCGCGCCTCGGCCAGCAGCTGGTCGAGCAGGGCGGCGACGTCGCCGTCGAAGCGTTCGCCGTCCCGCTCGATCCCGTCGGCCGTGACCCGCCACACGTCCGACAGCGACGCGAACAGGGTGCGCCGCTCCCGTCCGGGCAGGCGGTAGCAGAACAGCGATCCGAACCGCTCCGTCAGCGGCTCGACGAGATCGTGCGGGTCACCGGCGAAGGAGACGCGGACGGTGGTGGCGGTGGACGTGGGCGCCGACATCGACGCCCTAGAGCGTGAAGTTGAAGGCGTTGCTGCCGGCGCCGGTGAGCTGCCCGACGCCGCGCCGGACCGCCTCGCTGACGCCGCTGGAGTAGAACAACCGGGTGTAGCGGTCGCTGAGGTCGGCATAGTCCTCCGTGTACGCGATCCGCCCGTCCTCCACCGTGACGATGCCCAGCGCGGCGAGCGCGTCGAAGACCGGTCGGAACTGCCGAAGCGGCTCGGAGCCCGCCGGATAGAACGAGTTGAACCGCGCGACGTCCAGCTCGCGGTGCTTCATCGCCAGCACCAGGTGCCGGCGCAGTGACTCGTCCTCCGAGAGCGGGAAGGCCTTCTCCACCGCCGACCCGCCCGCCTGTATCCGGCGCATGTACTCGCGGAAGGTGAACGCGTTGCCGTACGTGTAGCCGTGCGAGTGGCTGTAGGAGCTGGCGCCGAGCCCGAGGACGTAGCCGTTGTTGCCCCAGTGGTTGTCCTGGTAGTGGAAGATCCAGTTGTCGCGCGGGAAGAGGTTGCGGGAGTACTGCCAGTAGCCGTTCGCCGTCATCCGGCGCTTGGCGTACCGGAACAGGGCGAGACTGCGCCGGAAGAGCTTGGCGTGGTCCTCCTCGCGCAGCGTGGTGTCGTTGATCGCGCCCTTGCGCACCGAGAGCGTGAAGAGGGTGATCTGGGTGGGCATCGGCTCCAGCGCGGTGACGGCGTCCATGGTCCGCTGCATGTTGTCGAACGCCTCGCGCTCGATGCCGGCGATGAGGTCGATGTTGACGTTGGGCACCCCGCTGTCGGCCATGTGGTAGTAGGTGCGCACCACACTGGACGGGGTGTCGGCGCGGCGCGACTTGCGCAGGATCTCCGGGTCGAGCGACTGCACCCCCATGGAGAGCCGGTTCGTCCCGTTGGCCGCCATGGTCGCGATGCGGTCCTCGGTGGCCGAGTCCGGCGAGCACTCGTAGGTGATCTCGCGGCACTCGGACAGGTCGAAGCGTCGGATGACCCGCTCGAAGAGGAAGTCGATCTGCTCGGGGTTGAGCCGGCTGGGCGTGCCGCCCCCGATGAACACCGTCTCGATCTTCTTGGTCCGCATCATCGGCAGGTACTGAAGCGCCTCCTTCTCGAGGCAGTGCAGGTAGTCCCAGATGACCTGGGTGTCGTTCTGCACGACCGCCACGCTGTAGTAGCAGAAGCTGCACTTCTGGCGACAGAACGGAATGTGGATGTAGAGGTTGTGCGAGAACGTGTCGCTGCCGGCCCAGAGCGTGTCCGGGTCCGAGGCGGTGGCGTCCCGCGGCTCCCAGAGGGAGATCGGCGGATAGGTGAACACCAGCCCCGGGATGTGTTCGGCGGCCTCGATGAGCTGGTCGACGACCTCCGACCGGCCGGCGTCTGTCAGATCGAAGATGAATTCCTCAGCCACGGTCGCTCCTCGAACCTGTCACGGACAGGAAGTTCTCGATGATCAGTTGCCCGGCCGGCGTGCCGATCGACTCCGGATGGAACTGGACGCCGTACACCGGCTGCCTGGCGTGCTCGACGGCCATCACGCACTCGTCGTCGTCGGCGCTGGCGACGAGCCTCAGGTCGGCCGGCAGGGTGGCCGGGGCGATCGCCAGGCTGTGGTAGCGCATGGCGGGGAAGCCACTGGACACCCCGGCGAAGAGCCGGCTGGTTCGGCGCAGCCGGATCGTTGACACGTGGCCGTGCCGCACGGTCGCGAGTCGCGTGGTACGCGCCCCGTAGAACCGGCCGATGGCCTGGTGCCCGAGACAGACGCCCAGCACCGGGATCCGACCGGTGTAGTGGGCGAGGGCGGCGAGACAGACGCCGTAGGAACCGGGATTCTCGACGGAGCCCGGACCGGGCGACAGCACCAGATGGGTGGGGCGCCGCGCGGCGATCTCGGTGAGCTCCGCGGTGTTGCGCAGGACCGTCGGTCGCGCGCCGGCGACCGCCAGGTACTGCACCAGGTTGTGGGTGAACGAGTCGAAGTTGTCCAGCACGACGACGCGGGGGCTCATGTCGGTTCCCGCCGCACGGCCCGGCCCTCGATCTCGAAGCGCAGTTCCGGGCGGCAGACGTCCACGGTGTTCGACAGGTGCGGCAGGGTGAGGCCGGCGTCCGAGCAGTGTGCCTCGAAGGCGCTCCGCGCCTCCGCGTCCTTGCAGTAGACGTAGCAGCTCACCAGGTCTGCGGGGGACAGGTCGGCACCGGCCAGCAGGTCGGTGAAGCTGGCCATCGCGTAGTCCACGGCGGCCCGCACGTCGTGCTGCGGCAGGGAGACGCCCTGCTTGTCGATGCTGGAGATCCCGGAGACGTGCACCACCTGGCAACCGTTGCGACGCGACCGGTTGGCGCGCACGAAGCGTGGACCGTAGTCGTAGGGCGCGCACTGCAGGTCGGTGCCGAACGGCGTCGCCGCCGCCACGCCGTCCCGCGCGACCGCCTCGGCCATCACGGCCACCGCCTGGCCGGGGGGCAGCCCGGCGCCGATGCCGGTGCTCGCCGGGTAGGTGGTGAGTTTCCACCTGTCGAACGTGGCGTCCCGGGCCTTGTTCAGGTCGTCGTAGGTCTCCTCGATGTCGGCGAGGAAATACCAGGTCCGGTCGATGTGGTCGGGAGCCATGCCGGCCCGCGACAGCGCCTCCTCCAGCCCGCGCAGCGCCGCCAGCGCCTGCTCGAAGGTGGACCCGTCGCGACCGGGCGCGGCGACGTGCACCAGCCGTCGGACCTCGGCCCCGTCCTCGTGGGTGCGGACCAGGCGGGTGCCGGCGTCGAGCGCGACCACCTCCACGTCCGCACCGGGCAGCGGAACGATCGCGGTGACCTCGATGCCGGGCCGGCCGGTGGCCGGGTACTGGGGGCCGGCGGTCAGGGCCCGCAGCGACCGTTCGCCCTCGGGCGCCAGCTCGGCGGCGCCGAAGACCACGACGCGCAGGCACTCGGCGCCCGGCTCCCTCGTGATGTGTTCGACGGCGGCGTCGACCTCGGCCTGCGTGATGACATCCCGGGCCGCCGGCTGGTAGGCCTGCACCTCGTCGTACCGGATTCCGCGGACACGTCGAATGACGATGACGCCCTCCCCGTGGTGACTGTCGCGTTCGGCGGCAGGGCTGGCCGCCAGAACGAGTAATCTGGCTCTGCGAAACCGTGGGGAACGTCGTCGTGTCCCACTCCGGTCAACGCCGCGACGGCTCGCCCATCCTGACACGCGACGGCAGCGGCGTCCACCCGACAGTCGGTCGGCAGTTAGTCGTTGATCTATGCGGCGGCGGTTTCGCCAGTTCAGCACGCTCGAAGTCGTGGCCCGGGAAGGTCCACCAGCGTGATCGGCAAACCCCAACCGGTGAGCCAAAAAGCCGCAGAAGTGGATGAAACACCGACTGTGCGGGGTGCGCGGACCGGAGGGCGGTTTGACATCATGGGCGCGGAGCGCGCGGCGGGGGCTCCGTGGAAAGTGTACGGAGAAAGGGTTCTCTGACCATGTGGGAAACGGCCGGGTCGGCTTTCCAGGAAATGTTCTGCAGAATGTACGGCGTCGCCGAGCCGGCGGTGCCGCTGCACAAGATAATCCACTGGTGGGCCGTCACCGCCGATGTCGGAATGCAGGACGACGACTGCAATTCCGGCACGGCCTTCGTGCCGGCCGGACACTTCTACGAGATGCACATCCCGGCACCCGGTGCCGAGCGTCGGAGGATCGATCGGGACCGTGCCCGGCAGGCCGGCGCGGACTGGTTGCTCTACCCGCAGATCCGCACCACCGCCGACACCACGGCGCTCGCCCGCGACGGCTTCCTCGATCTGCCCTGGTTCATGGAGGCCCAGTACCGGGTGCGCGCCGGCGTCGACGACGACCTGCGGGCCCAACTGGGCAACTCCCGCTACCGGGACCTGCGCCGGTTGGTGCGCCGCGCGGACGCCGAGTACGACCACCGCGTCCTCGACGGCGCCGGGGCGGCGGCCGACCCGGCGGCGCTCAAGGACTTCGACCGGTTGCACGCGCTCAACCTGGCGAAGTACGGACACCGCTTCAACCACCTGTCGTCCACCGCCCTCGAACTGGTCCTGGACTCGCCGCTGCGCGACCGCACGCGGCTCTTCCTGCGGCAGTCGCGGGCCGACGGCGCGACCGTCCAGGCCGTGCTCTGCTTCCTCGACCCGACCGGCACCGAGCTGACCATCCTCGCCCAGGGCATCGACCCCGCCCTGGTGACGCCCGGTCAGAACGTCTACCGCGCGGCGTTCTACGAGATCTTCCGGTGGGGCGCGGGCCAGGGCATCGGCGTCTTCAGCCTCGGCCGCGGCAACGAGGTCAAGAAGCTCGACGTCGGCGCGAACACCTACCACCTGTTGGCCAACCACATCCGCGGGGTGTCCGGCGCCGATCCGGCCGGGTTCGCGCCGATGCGCGCCAAGCTGCGCGACTTCTTCGACCGGGTGATCGGCGAACTCGAGTCCACCGGCGGTGACCGGGTGACCGTGCGGCGATGACGGACCTGGTCGAGGAGAGCGGCTCCGCCACCGGGCGGCGCCGGCTGCCGCGTGCCTTCTGGGTGCTCTGGACGGGCAGCCTGGTGAACCGGCTCGGTTACCTGATCCAACCGTTCCTCGCGCTGTACCTGTCGGGTCAGTGGCGCCTGTCGCCCGGCACGGTCGGCCTGGTGCTGGCGAGCTTCGGCGCCGGGGCCGTGGTGTCCCAGCCGCTCGGTGGCTGGCTGACGGACCGCTGGGGCGGGCGGCGCACGCTCGTCGCGGGCCTGCTGGCCACCGCGGTGACGGCGATGCTGATCCCCTGGGCCGGCACCCTGCCGGTGCTGGTCGGCGCCGTGGTGCTCTACGGCCTCACCGTGGACCTCTACCGGCCGGCCCTCGCCGCGCTCGTCGTCGTCACGGTCCCCGGCGAGCACCGGGCGCGCGCCTTCGGCCTGATCTTCTGGGCGGTCAACCTGGGCAGCGCGGTGGCCGGGCTGGCCGGCGGTCTGATGGCGGCGCGCGGCTTCGTGCTGCTGTTCGCCGTCGACGCCGCGAGCTGCGTGATCTTCGCGCTGGTCGCGGCGCGACTCCTGCCGCCCGACCGGCGGCGGGGCGCCCACGACGGCGGCCGGGGCGGCGCGGGGAGCCCGGGCTCCGACGCCCTGTTGTGGGCGGTGACAGGCACCTTCCTGGTGTTCGCGGTGCTGCTCGTGCAGGCGTACGTGACGATGCCGCTGACCATGCTCGACCAGGGGCTGCCGTCCACCGCGTACGGGCTGGTCATCGCGGTGAACCCGATCGTGATCCTGGTGCTCCAGCCGCTGCTCGCCGGCCGGCTGGCCGACTGGCCGCGACCGACCGTCTACGCCGGCAGCCTGGCCGTCACGGGAGTGGGCTTCGGGCTGCTGGCCGCCGCGCGCAACGTGCCCGGCTACGCGTTGGCGGTGCTGATCTGGACGATCGGGGAGATCGGCGTGGCCACGGTCGGGCCGACCCTGGTGACCGAACTCGCCCCGCCGGGGTCGGAGGGGCGCTACAGCGGTCTGTTCGGCATGGCGTACGGCGCTTCCAGCCTGGTCGGGCCGCTCACCGGCACCACGGTGCTGGCGGCGGCCGGGCCGACGACGCTCTGGGTGGCCTGCGCCGTGGCCGGCCTCGCGGCGGCTGCCGCGGCCTTCGCGCTGCGTGGCGCGATGGCCCGGCGGACAGCCCTCGCCCGGCCCGGGTGAGCGTCAGTCCGCGGCGCGGGTGATGGGCGCCTCCCGGGGGTTGCGGGCGAGCCGGAGCAGGTCGCGACCGTCGACCTGGAGGGTGCGGTCGTTGCGGCCGCTGCCGCAGTAGACGGGGCCCATGCCCGCGACCGCGACGTCGAAGACGGTGATCACGCCGTCGGCGTCGGTGAGCGGGCTGGCGCCGCCCGGCTCCATGTCGAGCACGTCGAGCACGGCCGGGTCGGCGGGGCGCAGCCGCGACCGTGAGGTGCCGACGGCTTCCGCGAGCCCTCGGTAGTCGAGCCGGGCCGGCCCGGGCAGCACCGCCAGCACCACGGTGTCCGGGGGGCCCTGGAAGGCCAGGGTCTTCACCGATCGGGTCACCGGGAAGTCGAGCAACGTCGCCACGTCGTCGCTGGTGCGGATGGCCCGATGCGTGGCCACCGCATAGGTTGCCCCGGCCCGGTCGAGAATGCGCATCGGCGTCGGTACCGCATCGCGGGAATGTGTCATGTCGCCGACACTACCGGTCCGGTGCAAGAGTATCCGGACAATGTCCGACTTGTATGTTCGATGGGGAAGTGTCAGTAGCGCGAGGCAATGCCGACAAAGGATCATGGAAGTTCCGTTGACACCGCCCGAGGGGCGGGGGTTAACTATTTCCCGGCCACCAGAGTGAGCCGCGAGGTCTTCGCGGTAACTCGACGCAGCGCTGACACGGGGAGTTCTCGCGCATGAGCCACGCCATTCGGCAGACCTGAGTTATCTGTCAACCTGTTGACGTCGCCCTGTGCTGTCGCCGCGGCGACAGCTTCTTCCTGCTCTTTCGCAGGTACGGCCACCACACCGCGGTGGCGGCCACCGCATGACCGAAGCCGCCACCCATGCCGTTCCGCCCGCCCGGGACAACAGGAGGGCCTACCCATGTCCCCACCCTTTCCCCCCTTTTCGGAAATCCGCGCGGAAGCACAGCGCAGCCTGGCCGCGATGCCGATCGACCAGTTGGCCGACATCGGCATTCTGCAACCGATCGAAAACTATTATCTGGTCGGCACCTACCCGCCGCTCAAGGCAATGGGGGAGATCACCCCGGCCGAGACCTTCGCCGGTCTGACCCGGAACGCGAACATCTATCTGCACCTGCCGTTCTGCGAACAGCGCTGCACGTTCTGCCACTTCGCCAAGGAGATCCGGCCGGACTCGCCCCGGGTGACCCGGTACCTCGCCGCGCTGCACCGCGAGCTCGAGATCGTGACCGACATGCTCCCGCACCGGGTCACCGCGGAGACGGTCTACTTCGGCGGCGGCACCCCCTCCTACCTGTCCGCCGCGCAGATCACGGCGCTCTTCGCCCGGTTGCGGCAGCACATCGACGTCCCGGGCACCGCCGAGATCACCTTCGAGCTGCACCCGTCGGTCATCGACGCCCCCGACTACACCGACCGGCTCGACGCGCTGCGCGACGCCGGGGTGAACCGGTGGGTCTTCGGCGTGCAGTCCATGGACGACCGGGTGCTGCGCAAGCTCAACCGCGGGCATGAGGCGTCCCACGTCTACCGGCTGCTCGACCTGCTGCACGAGCGGGGCCTGGACAACCACTCGGTCGACCTGATCTTCGGGCTGCCGTACCAGACCGAGGAGAACTGGTACACCACACTGACCAGCCTGATCGGGTACGGCGTCGACAAGTTCAACATCTTCCCGCTGATGTTCAAGCAGGCCGACCCGATCTCGGCGCACTACCGCAACGAGCCGGGGATCTTCCCCGACCTGCGGCAGCGGCTGCGCATGCACTTCATGACCGAGGCGTTGACCCGGCGGCTCGGCTTCCGGCGCGGTCCGCTCTTCTACTACTCGAAGGCGGCCACCCACTCCCGCCAGCAGGAGAACAAGTACGACTCGATCGAGGACACCAACCTGCTGCCGTTCGGCGTCTCCGGGTTCGGCTACGTCGGGAACACGCAGTACTACAACGACTGCACCATGGACGGCTACATGCAGCGGGTCGAGGCGGGTCGCCCCTCGGTCTGGCACGGCGTGCACCTGTCGACCGACGAGCGGATGCGCCGGGCGGTCATGTTCAACCTGCGCTCGCGTGGCGTCGGGCGCGACGACTTCCGCAGCCGCTACGGCGTCGACCCCGCCGAGCACTTCGCCGCCGAGTTGGCGCCGTACCGGGAGCACGACCTGATCCGGATCGACGACGACGCCATCCGGCTGACCGACAAGGGCGTACCGGTCGCCGACAGCATTGCGTTGCGTCTGGTGAGCCCGCAGGTCCTGGCCCGGATCCAGGACGCCAACTCGCGGATCGTCGACCTCAAGCGGGATCCGCTCGACAGGTACGACTTCTCGCCGCTGGAACGTGACCCGGTCGGCGCCGGCGTGACCACCGCCGGCCGTCGCCCCCTGCTGCCGACTGTCGAGCACTAGGCCATGACCGCACAGTCGACCTCCGGTGGCGCATCGCTGCGGCGGGAGCTCTCCGGGCGTCAGTTGAGGATGATCGGCCTCGGCGGCGCGATCGGCACCGGCCTCTTCCTCGGCTCGGGTCAGGCGATCTCCACCGCCGGCCCGGCGGTCACCGTCGCCTACGCCATCGGGGGCGCCGTCGCGGTGACCCTCGCGTACGCGCTCACCCGCATGATCGCCGCGCATCCCGACGCGGGCGGGTTCGGCGGCCTGGCCGAGCGCTACCTGGGCCCGGGCCCCGCGTTCGCGCAGCGCTGGTGGTACTGGATCGCCGGGGTCGTCAACATCGGCAGCGAGGCGCTGGCGGTCGGCATCTACCTGAAACTGTGGTGGCCGGGGCTGCCGCTGTGGGTGCCCGCGGTGCTCTTCGCGACGCTGGTGCTGGTGGTCAACTCGTTCACCGTCGGCGTGTTCGGCGAGTTCGAGTACTGGCTCGCGATGATCAAGGTGATCACGATCGTGGTCTTCGTCGGCCTGGGGGCCGTCGCCATCTTCGTCGGTCTCGGCGGCCGGTCGGCGACCGGCCTGTCGGCCTGGACCGACCACGGCGGGTTCGCGCCGCACGGCGTGGGCGGCATCTGGCTCGCCATGGTGCTGGTGACCTTCAGCTACATGGGCACCGAGGCGCTCGCCGTGGCCGCCGGCGAGGCGCGCGCCGGCAGCCGGGACCTGGTTGCCGCCACCCGCGGTGTGGTGCTGCGGCTGCTGCTGTTCTACGTCCTCGGCACCGCGGTCGTCGTCTCGCTCGTGCCCTGGAACGAGGCGGCGGCCGGTGGTTCGGTGGACGCCAGCCCGTTCGTCCGGCTGTTCGACATCGCCGGGGTCCCGGCCGCGGTGCACGTGATGAACGCGGTGGTGCTGACCGCGGCGCTGTCCGCCATGAACACCAACGTCTACGTCGCCAGCCGCACGCTGCACGGACTGGCCGGCAGCGGCCAGGCGCCACGGCTGTTCGGCCGGGTCGACGGGCGCGGCGTGCCGCTGCCCGCGCTGCTGGTCTCCGGGGCCGGGCTGCTGCTGGCGGCCCTGCTCGCGGCGGTCGCCCCCGAGCGGGCGTTCCTGGCGCTGATCGGGTTCTCGCTGTCGGGCGCGCTGCTGACCTGGATCCTCATCCTCGCCACCTACCTCGCCTACCGGCGCGCGGAACGTCCCGCGGACCGCGGACTGGCCGTGGCCGTGGTGCTGGCCATGGTCGTGCTGGCCGCGGTGCTCGGGTCCATGGCGTTCAGCGACACGTTCGGCCTGCCGATGCTCAGCGGGGTGCCGCTGCTGGTGGCGGTTCCGGTGGCGTACGCGGTCCACGCCCGGCGCCGTCGGGCGGCCGGGACGCCGGATCCGGACGCCCCCGAGCCCGTCGGGGCACGGTGACCCGATGACCGGTCCCGACCTCGCCGTCCCGACCCCACGGGCCGGACTGATCCCGCTCCTGGTGGGCGACACCCCCGTGGTCTCCGTGCCGGTCACGGCCGGCGGCCGGGAGGGGACGCTGCGGCTCAAACTCGAGTCGTTCAACCCGTGCGGATCCATCAAGGACCGCACCGCCGTCGCCCTGTTCGGTTCCGTGGCCGGCCAGGTCGACCCGGCCACCGGCATCATCGAGTCCACCTCGGGCAACCTCGGGGTGGCCCTGGCCGCGCTGTCGTCCGCCGCGCACGTGCCGTTCACGGCGGTCGTGGACCCGCGCACCCCGGCCTACGCGGTGCGCGAGATGCGGCGCTTCGGCGCCTCGGTGGTGGTGGCCACCGACGAGGACGGTCGGGGCGGCTACCTGCTCAGCCGCCTCGCGATGGTCGACCGGATGCTCGCCGAGCGGCCCACCCTGTGCTGGACCAACCAGTACGAGAATCCCGCCAACCCGGCCGCGCACGAGTGGGGCACCGCGCCGGAGCTGGCCCGGCAGGTTCCCGCCGACACCGTCGTCCTGGCCGCCGTCTCCACCGGCGGCACGCTGTCCGGCCTGCGCAGCTACGCCGCCCGCGCCGCGAAGTGGACGGTCGTCGGGGTCGACGTGCCGGGCTCGCACGCGGTGGGGCACACCGACGGTCCGCGACTGTTGTCCGGGATCGGCTCCAGCAAGTGCTCCGGCTTCGTCTCGGCGGCCGACGGACCGGTCGAACGGGTCCGTCCCGCCGAGGCGGTCGCCGCCGCCGTCTGGCTGTTGGAGCAGACCGGCATCGGGGTGGGCGCCAGCTCGGGCGCGCTGGTCGCGGCGGCCCTGCGGCTGATCGAGCGGGACCGGCTGACCGACGTCGTCTGCGTCTGCGCCGACGGCGCCGGCAACTACCTGGACACGGTGTACTCCCCGCACTGGCGGGCGGCGCACGGGTTCCGGACGGACCCGCCGGCTGTCGTGCGCGGTCCGGTGGAATGGAGCACCGCATGAACGCCGATCCGCTGCGGGACTGGTTCGACCGGGCGGGCGTGCGGGTGGATCCGCGCCGGGTGCTGGCCGACGAGACGGACGGCGGCAAGGTGCTCTTCCCGGCCAGGTTGATCCCCTACCTCGACCACGAGCTGCTGGCCGGCCTGGCCGACGAGGCCCGGACCGCGCTGGTGGCCCGACACGCCTACCACTACTTCGCGTTCACCGCCCACTTCGAGACGAGGGTGGTCAACCGGGCCGCGGAGATGCTCGCGAACGGCCGGGTGGACGCGCCGTTGCGCCGGGACGTCCGGCTCGACGCGTTCAAGATCTACTGTGACGAGGCGTACCACGCGCTCTACTCGTTCGACGTGGTGCGGCAGTTGGAGTCCGCGAGCCGGGTCGAGGCGCTGCCGTACGACTTCACCCCGTTCCTGAACCGCCTCGACGACATCTCCTCCGGCGCGATGCCGCACCGTGGGACGCTGCCGCAACTGCTCCAGGTCGTCGTCTTCGAGACGTTGGTGACGACGCTGCTGGCGGAGCTGCCGAACGACCCGGACGTGGTCGGGCTGGTCCGCGAGACGGTCCGCGACCACGCCCGGGACGAGGGGAGGCACCACGTCTTCTTCGCGCACCTGTTCCGCGAGGTGTGGTCCGGGCTCGACCCGGCCGCCCGCCGGGAGACCGCACGCTGTCTGCCCCGGCTGATCGGCCACAGCCTGCGGCCGGACCTGCGGCCCGCCCGGGCCAACCTCGCCGCCGCCGGGCTCACCCCCACGCAGGTCGAGGACGTGGTCCGCGACGTCTACCCACCGGAGTCGGTGCGTCGGACCACGCGCGACCAGGCCGTCCAGTCCGTCCGACTGTTCCGCTCCTGCGGGGTCCTCGACCTGCCCGAGGGGCTCGACGCCTTCCACGAGGAGGGACTTCTGTGACCACCTCCGTCGACCGATGGTTCACGGCCGGGCTGCCCGGGCTCCGCGGGCCGGGCAGTGTCGCGGTGCTGTCCCGCGCGGACGTCCTGCGCTGCCTCGACGCGCTGGACGTGGTGGCGCTGGTCCGGCGTACCCTCGCCGACCACGACGCGGGACGGTGCGTGCTGCCCGGCGAGGCGTACCTGCGCTGGGACAACAGCCGCGGCGCGTACACCCGGTCCATCGGGATGCCCGGCGCGGTGCCGGGCGCCTACGGCATGAAGATCATCAACGCCAGCGTCTCCAATCCGGAGGCGGGACTGGAACGCGCCGGCGGCGTGGGACTCTGCTTCGACCCGGAGACCGCCCGGATAATGGCCGTCGTGGAGGTCGGGATCGTCAGCGCCGTACGCACCGCCGCCGTCTCCGCCCTCGCCGTGGACCTCACCGGACACACGGACGCGGAGAGCCTGACCGTGCTCGGCTGCGGCGCGCAGGGCGGCACCCACGCGGCCCTGCTCCTGGAGACCCTCCCGCGACTGTCCCGGGTCACCCTCCACGACCACGTCGACGCCTCCGCCCACGGCCTCGCGGAACGCCTGCGCCGGCTCCGCCCCGAGCTGGACGTACGCGTCGCCGCCGAGGCGGCCACCGCCGTCGCGGCCAGCCAGGTGACGATCGCCACGACCACCGCCGACGCGGGCTACCTGCCGCCGGCGTGGATACCCGCCGGCGCCCTGGTGGTCAACGTGTCGCTGGCCGACCTGACCGTCGAGGCGCTGCTCGCCGCCGGCGCCCTCTACGTCGACGACGTCGACCTGGTCGCGGAGAATCCCCGGCGCCCGCTCGGCGCGCTGATGGCGCAGGGTCGGGTCACCCGCCCCGGTTCGGCCACCGGCCGGGCGATCGACGGCACGATCGGCGGCCTGGTCACCGGCCGGCACCGGCTCGTCCGCACGGATTCCTTCACCGTGGTGAACCCCTTCGGGATGGGCGTGCTCGACGTCGCCCTGATCGAGGCGGTGCGTCGCCACGCCGTCCACGCCGGTCTCGGGTCGACGGTGGACCTCGGATGACCGGCCGTCGGGGCAGCCTCATCTCCCTGCGTGACCTCACCGCCGCGCAGCTCACCGACCTGGTCGACGCCGCCGTCCGGGTCGCCGACGACCCGGCCGCGGTGCCGCCGAGCCTGACCGGCGCGGTGGTGGCGACGCTCTTCGAACGCACCTCGACCCGGACCCGCACCGCGTTCAGCGTGGCGGCGCTCCGACTCGGCGCGCAGGTGCTGCCCTACGGGCCGGAGAGCCTCCAGACCAACACCGGCGAGTCCGCCGAGGACACCGCGCGGATCCTCGGGCTGATGCTCGACGGGGTGGTGATCCGCAGCACCCGCACCGTCGCCGAGCTGGCCCGGATGCGCGACGCCGGAAACCTGCCGCTGATCAACGCGATGGCCCGGGAGGAGCACCCCACCCAGGCGGTGTGCGACCTGGCCACGCTGCGACGGCACCTCGGCCCGCTGGACGGCATCCGGGTGGTGTACGTCGGCGAGGGCAACAACACCGCCTCCGCGCTGGCGCACGCGCTGGCCCGGATCCCGGGTGCCGAGCTGACCCTCTACACCCCGCCGGGCTACGGCCTCGACGCCGCGACCCTGGCCGCGGCGGCGGAGGACGCCGTGGCCGGCGCCCGGGTGCGCCAGACCCACGAACGAGACGACCTGCCGGACGTCGCCGACTGCGTGTACACCACACGGTGGCAGACCACCGGAACCGTCAAGGAGGACCCGCTGTGGCGCCAGACCTTCCGGCCCTTCCACATCGACGAGGCCTTCCTGAGCCGCTGGCCGCAGGCGGTGTTCCTGCACGACCTGCCGGCGCACCGCGGGGAGGAGGTGGCCGCGGCCGTCCTCGAGTCGCCGCGGAGCCTGGTGTGGCAGCAGGCCCGGATGAAACTGGACAGCGCGACGGCGGTCCTGCAGACCTGCTGGGGCACCTGAGCCGCCTGACGGTGGCGGTGCACGCCGGGCCGGTCACCGCCGAGCGGGACGCGGTGCTGTGCCTGCTGGAAGCGGTGGAGGTGCTGCTGCCCCTGCTCGGGCCGGCGCCGCGGCGCCCCAGCCGCGAGGACCTGCACACCATCGACGGACAACTGCGGGCCATGCGGACGTCCCTGCGTACCCATCTCTGGCAGACGCCGACCGGCTTCTCCCGGTCGGCCCCCGCGAACAGGAGCGATGACGCATGCAACCAGTGACCCTGCTGGTGTACGGCAAGGGCGGCCCGGCGCTGGAGTACCTGCTGCCGAGGCTGACCAGCCGGGCCATCGTCGACGTGCTGCTGGTCGGCGAGCCCCAGCCCTGGCAACGCGAACTCCTGTTCCGGCTGTGCCGCCGGCTCCACCACGCCCGGCCGGACGCCCCGCTGGCCGACGAGATCGTCGCGCACGCCACGGCCGTCCGCGCCGACGCCGTGCTCACCTTCTCCGAGTACTGCGTGGTGCCCACCGCGGCGGCCTGCCGGCGGCTCGGCCTGCCCGGGCCCGGTCCGGGCGCGGCGACCTCCCGCAACAAGCTGCTCATGCGCCGCGCCTGGGCGGCGGCCGGGGTGCCGAACCCGGCGTTCCGCCCGGTCGACTCGCTCGACGACCTGACCGCGGCCTGCGCCGAGCTGGCCGGTCCGGTGATCGTCAAGTCGGTGCTGGGCGCCGGCTCGATCGGGCAGGCCACGATCCAGCCGGGCGACGACGTCGAACCGGTGTGGCGGGAACTCGCGGCGGCCGTCGACGCCGCGAGGAGATCGGGCATGTACGAGCACGGCAGCTCCAGCGGACCCAGGTTCCTGGCCGAGGAGGTCATCGAGTCGAGCACCGACGGCTGGTACACCGAGCCGGGCTTCGGCGACTACCTCAGCGTCGAAGGGCTGGTGACCGGCGGCACCTACCACCCCCTGGCGATCACCGCGCGGCTGCCCACGATCCCGGTGTACGTGGAGCTGAGCAACCAGGCGCCGTGCGTGCTGGCGCCGGAGCTGCAACAGCGCGTCGCGGACGTCGCCCGCCGCGCCGTCGACGCGTTGGACCTGGACACCTGCGCCACCCACACCGAGTTCAAACTGATGGCCGACGGCACGGTGCGGTTGCTGGAGTCGGCGGCCCGCGCCGGCGGTGCCGCGGTCACCCGGGAGCTGCTCGAGGTCTACGGCGTCGACCTCGTCGCCCTCCAGCACGCCGCCGCGCTCGGCGACCGGCCCGAGCTGCCGGGGCGGCTGCTCCTGCCCTCGGACGCCACCTGCGCCGCCGCGTCCCTCTCGGTCATCGCGTCCGACTCGGCGGGCAAGCCCTGGCCCGTCCTGCCGCCGTTCGACCCCGACCGGGTCGACTGGTCGTCGCTCGTGTCGCCCGCCACCAGCGTCGAGCTGGTGCGCGGCCAGTCCCAGGAGCCGGGCAGCCCGATGCCCCGCTACCACCCGAACACCGGCGTGCTGGGCTATGCCGGCCTGCTCTTCCTGCGGACCACCGACCCGCTGACGCTGCGCGACGACGCGGTCCGCATCCTCGACGGCCTCGCCGAGGCGATGGACCGCTGCCGCACGACGCCCTGACCAGCCCGCACCGCTCCGACTTAGGAAATGGAGTCCGATGTCTCTCGTGCTCGGTCTGAACCTCAGCCACGACCGCTCCGCCTGCCTGGTTCGCGACGGCGAGATCGCCGTCGCCGTCGAGGAGGAGCGCCTGGACCGCATCAAGCACTCCGAGGGCTTCCTCGTGCAGGGCCACTTCGAACGCATCACCAAGACCCTGCCGATGAAGGCGATCGCCTACTGCCTCGACGCGGTCGGCGCCGGGATCGACGACGTGGACCTCGTGGTCGGCAACCGACCCCTCGGCGACGGCGCCGTCCACCGCATCCTGCGCGAGCTGCCCATCAAGGACAAGAGCAAGGTCCGCGCGCTGCCGCTGCCCGGCCACCACCGCGCCCACGCCGCCGTCGCCTACCACCCGTCGGGGTACGACGAGGCGGCCGTGCTCGTCGTGGACCAGGCCGGCGCCCGGTTCCCGGACGGCACCATCGAGAAGCACACCCTCTTCCGGGGCGACGGCGACCGGTTGGCGCCGGTGACCGCCTGCCGCTACCCGGCCGACTACTCCGACCTGAGCCTCGGCCTGTTCTACGACTTCTTCACCGCCCGGCTGGGCTTCGTCACCCGGTACGGCACCCCCGACTTCGGGGTGTTCGGCTGCGGCGGCTACCCCGAGGCGGGCAAGACCATGGGGCTGGCGCCCTACGGTCGGCCGCGTCCCGACTGGGGGCACTGGCTGACGTTGGACGGGTTCGACATCCGCTCCGCCCAGAAGGATCTCGAGGACATCTGGCAACGGCTGCTCGCCGAGGAGGGCGCCGACTACGACCCGGCCGACCCGCTGCGCTGGCAGTCGCCGTTCGCGGAGGACGTCGCCCACCACGTGCAGGCCGAGCTGGAGCGGGCGATGCTGCACCTCGCCGGTGTGGCGCACGAGCTGACCGGTTCGGACAACCTCTGCATGGCCGGTGGCGTCATGCTCAACTCGGTCGCCAACGAGCGGGTACGCACCGAGTCGCCGTTCCGTGACCTCTTCATCCCGCCGGCGGCCGGCGACTCGGGCGTCGCGATCGGCGCGGCCCTCTACGGCAGCGTCGAGCTGCTCGGCAACCGGCGTCCCGCGGTGATGCGGACGGCGTCGTTCGGCCGGGCGTACTCCCGGGACGAGGTGCTGGACGCGGTGCGCCGGGTCGCCGACCACACCGGGGTCGAGCTGACCTCGCGGGAGGCCGGCCCCCGGGACGTCGCCGAGCTGCTCGCCGCGCACCGGGTGGTGGGGTGGTTCAACGGCGGTTCCGAGATCGGCCCGCGCGCGCTGGGCAACCGCAGCATGCTGGCGGACCCCCGGCACCCCGCGATGCGCGACTACCTGAACAACGTGGTCAAGCACCGGGAGCCGTTCCGCCCGTACGCCCCGTCCGCGCTCGCCGAGCACGCGGGGGAGTGGTTCGACTTCACCGGCGACAGCAACTTCATGCTGCTCGTCCCGCAGGTCGTCGCGGCCCGCCGGGAGAGCGTCCCCAGCATCACGCACGTCGACGGCACCGCCCGCCTGCAGACGGTCTCGGCGGACGACAACCCGGCCTACCACGCGGTGATCTCCGCCTTCCACGAGCTGACCGGGGTGCCGATCGTGCTGAACACGTCGTACAACGACGCCGGGGAGCCGATCGTCGAGACACCGCTGCACGCGCTCTGCACCTTCGTCCGCACCGAACTCGACCACCTCTACCTCGACGGCATCCTGGTGTCCAAGGCCGGGCGAGAGCTCGGCGCGTCGCACCCGGCGCGCACCCCGCTGACGGGAGACTCTGCTCGGTGACTCTGCTTCCGGACACCGGTTCCGTGACCCGCCGCGAGCACCACCTGCGGCGGGTCCGCACCGGCTTCGTGCTCAGCCAGGTCTTCTTCGGCCTGGCGACCAGTCTGTTCGACATGTACTACGCCCTGTTCCTGGGGCAGGTGGGCATCCCGCCGGCCGGCGCGGGGCAGGTCTTCTCGGTCGGCTTCACCGTGATGGCGGTGATCGTGCTGCCGCTGAGCGCCTTCACCGACCGGCTCGGCCTGGAGCCGATGATGCTGCTCAGCAGCTTCGGCTTCGCCGGCACGATGCTGGCGATCCCGTTCGTCGACAGCCTCTCCGCCCACCTGCTGCTGTTCGGCCTCAACAGCGTCTGCTCGGCCCTGATGCTGGTCAGCGTCAACGCCGTGCTCGCCTCGGCCATCCACGACGAGCAGGAACGCTTCGCGCTGTTCCGCACCGGCTTCGTCGCCTTCCTGACCGCCTCCGCGGTCGGCAACGTGGCCGGCGTGCTGCTCGCCCGCGTCGGCGCGGAGACCGCCGGCTGGTACCGCTTCGACCTGCTGTGTTCCGCCGTCCTGGCGGTGCTGATCGGCGTGGCCCGCATCGCGATGTGGCGCCGCGACGCCGCGCCGGCCGTCGTGCCCGGCGAGCCCCGCCCCCCGGTGCTGCCGGCCCTGCGCGCCAACGCCGGTCACCTCGCCGGCCTGTTCGTCCTCGCCGTCCTCGTCGGCGGCGCCGGGGTCCTCGCCATCCGCTTCATCAACCTGGTGGCCGTCAACTACCTGCACCTGGCCACCGAGTCGCTGGGCTGGCTCCTGGTCGCGGACCGCCTGGCCAGCGTCCTGGGCATCTTCGTCCTGTTCCCGCTGATGAAGCGCGGCGGCGCCCTCCGGGTGGCCGGCTTCGCCATGATCGCGGCCCTGTTCCTGCAGATCCTGAGCGCCACCGCCGGCACGGCCAGCCTCTTCGTGCTCTGGTACCTGCTGCGCCAGGGGGCGCACTACGCCCAGATGCCGGTCCTCGACAACCTCGCCAACAGCCGGGCCGCGCAGGGCACCCGCGCGTTCGTCAACGGGGTCCAGCGGATGGGCATCTTCGCCGGCAGCGCCGCGGCCTCCCTCGCCTACGGGACCCTGATGTCCGCCGGCCGCTACCGGGGGGCCGTCGTCCTCTCCGGCGTGCTCTCCCTCCTGGCCGGCGTGACGTACCTGGTCCAGTCGCACGTCGGGCTCCGCCGTCGAGGCGCGGATCAGTGAGGCGCTACCCGAGGTCGGTGTGCATGATGGCTTCCACCAGGACCTCGCCGGTGGACGTCAGCGTGACGGAGCCGGCGTCGCGGTCCGTGGTGAGCAGACCGCGGCGCTCCAGGGCGGCGAAGGCGCCGCCCCACGGCTCGTCGAACAGCGACCGGCCCTCGAACCGTTCCCGGTGCAGGTCGTCCCGCAGCGGTTGCAGCGTCGACAGGGCCATCTTGATCGACCGGGACTCGGTGGCCAGAGGCCCGAACCGGGTGGCCGAGGCCAGCGGCAGCACACCGGCCTCCACCGCCTCGACGTAACGCCGCTCGTTGACCTCGGTCATCGCCTCCGAGCGCCGGCAACTGGAGCTGCCGCCCAGGCCGATGGCGACCTCGGCGTCCTGCCGGTCCTGGTCCACCATGATGGCCTTCCACATCTCCGGGGCGTGCCCGGCCCGGTGGAAGTACATGGTCGGGTGCTCCCGGTAGCCCGCCGCGGTCAACCCACCGGCCAGCACGTCGCGCATCTGGTACTGCTCGCCGAGTGTGGGCCAGTGGTGGCCGGCGGCGGCGAGCCGGTCCCGGTAGCCGGCGAACTGCCAGGCGGCGGGCCGGTCACCGGCGACCCCGGTGCGGGTGTCGGCGTACGAGCGCAGGTGCAGCTTGGTGCAGACCAGGCCGGGCACCTCGTACTCCCGAACGGTGTCGAGGTCACGCCGCACGCTGTCGACGGTCTGGTCGAGCAGGCCGTACATCAGGTCGACGGTCACCCAGTCGAAGCCGAGCCGGCGGGTGTTCGCCAGGAAGGCCCGGCACTCGACGGCCTCGTGCTCCCGCCCGGACAGCCGCAGCACCGGGTCGTCGAACGACTGCACCCCGCAGGACAGCTTGCGGCAGCCCTGCTCCAGGAGGAACTCCAACAGCGGCTCGGTGAAGGTGGTCGGGTCGCCCTCGAACCGGATGGCGGTGTCCGGGGCGAAGGCGAAGTTGTCGCGGTAGAAGTCGAGCAGCCGGGCCACCGCGTCGAGCGACATCAGGGACGGGGTGCCGCCGAAGACGTTGAACTCGCCGATCGGCGCGTCGCGGAGGTTCGGCACCCGGTCGAGCCAGAGCTGGGCCTCCCGGATGTTGAGGTCGACCCACCGGTCCACCTTGGCCCGGGTGACCGCCGGGTCGCCCTTCACCAGCACCACCGGGTACTGGCAGAACCGGCACCGGTAGCTGCACGTCGGGATGTAGGACCACAGGTGGATGGGCCGGGTGCTCGCCAGTTGCGCGTTCAGGTCGTCGAGGAAGGAGTCCACGGGGGCGTCCGGGATGTCGCCGGGGAAGACGTGCGACCCGAACGGGTCGAGGGCGACGTACTCGAGCAGCCGGCGGTTCTCCGGCGCGGCGAGCACGTCCACGACGGCGGGCCGCGGATGGTCGGGGTCGAGGTGGGACAGCGAGGCCAGCGCGTCCTCGTAGGTGTCGCTCATCAGAACACCCCTCCGTTGCCGAAGTAGTCGTGGGCCGCGCCGGATTCGCGGTCCTCGCAGTAGTGGCGGACGAAATCGCGGAACCGCCCGGGATCGCCCTCCTCCCGGATCTCCTGGAGGCAGTCGGGCAGCGGTGGCGGATATCCGATGTCCGGCCCGACCGTGGCGCGGAGCCGGGCGAACAACTCCGCCGCGAACTCGAAGTAGAGCCGGAAGCTGGGGGACTTGTAGGAGTGGATGGGGACGAAGTCGATCAGCCGACTCTCGGCCCTGATCTCGGCGATGCGTCGCGCCAGCCGGTCCGCCAGCGCGGGCGTGAAGAACTCGATCACCGCGCGTTCGTCGAGCAGGGCCGGGGTCAGCAGCACCGGGAGGATCATGTTCTTCGGCACGAAGTCCTTGATCGAGAACTCCCACGCCTGGACCGCCTCGTCCTCGGTGAGGTCGACGGCCGGGGAGTGGGCGGCGTCCGGGCGGATGTCGCGCATGGTGATGATGCCGCCGGCGCCGTACGCCCGCCCGGCGATCACCTCGTCGATCGCGTGGTCGACCCGGCGCGGGTTGATCTCCACCCGGGACCGGGGCACGTACGTGATGTCGTCACCGCTGGCCCGGACCAGGATGCCGAAGTCCCAGTCGTCGGAGAGGTGGTTGACGAACCGGCCGTCCTTGACCTGGTAGGACAGCTCGATGCCGCCCACCCGCTCGTAGGCCTGCCGTTCCACCGCGAATCCCTTGCCGTCGGGGAATCCGCCGAACAGGCCGAACGTCACCGCCCGGCACCGCAGCGTCCGGTCGATCGCGTCCCAGAGCAACGGCCGGTCGGTGAAGTGCTCCCGGTCGTAGTGGTAGTCGCAGACCCCGATCGCGGCCTTGCCGCCGTCCATCGCCGTCAGCAGCGCCGACAACCAGTACCCGTCGACGCGGCAGTCGGCGTCCGCCGAGACGAGGTAGAACGGGGGCAGACCGGTGTCGGCGGCGTCGCGCCGGCGGGCCCGCTCGGCGGCGAGGTCCATGCCGGCCTTCCGGGCGCACGACACGCCCTGTGCGGACTCCCCGATGACGTGCACGCGCAACCCCGGATGGGCGGCGGCCAGTCGGCGGGCCCGGGCCACGGTGTCGTCGGTCGAGTTGTTGTCGACCAGCAGCACGTCGAACAGCGCCCGGTCGAGGGGACCGTCGGGCCCGCGCTGGCCGGCCAGCGATCCGAGCACCGCGGCGAGGTTGGCCGCCTCGTTGAGCACCGGCAGGACGACCGTCATCCGGGTTTCCGCCGTCAGGGCGGGCACGGCGGCCCGCCCGGCCCGGCCGTACACCTCGGGGGCCGCCGGCCCGGGCCGCGGGACGGGTGCCGGCGCGGCGCCGAGCAACTCGTCCACCAGCTCCGCGGCCCGGTTGGCGGCGAAGTAGCGCTTGCCGCGGGTGTGGTTGAAGGCCGCCACCCGGCGGTGCAGGACCGGATTGGTGAGCAGCTCGGCGACCTCGGCGACGAAGGCGTCGGTGATCGGCGCCTCATCGGTGGGGGTCACGTCGAGCACCGGGGCGTGCAGCCCCTTGCTGCCGTACACGGCGTCGTACATCTCGTAGCGGGTGGTCAGGTAGGGCACCCCGGAGGCGATCGACTCGCCGATCGGGTTCCCGTAGCTCTCGTAGTCGTACGAGGTCAGGAACGACGTCAGGTCGGCCTGCGCGAGCAGGTCCGCCACCGTGTGGCCGCGTTCCGGGCCGGGCGGCACGTCACGGGGCGCCAGCCGGCCACCGAAGACCACCCGGTGGGCGACCTGCCGGTGTGCGGCGTACGCCCGCAGCGCCGCGGCCGTGGCCGGGTGTTCGGTGGGATCGCCGGCGACGAACAGGTAGACCGGCCGGTCGACCCCTCGGTCGGCGAACCACCGGATCAGCCGGGCGAGCAGGTCGATGTCGCGGTCGATCCGCTTCTGCGGCACCAGCCGGGTGAAGCGCGCGATCAGGGCCGCGTCGTCGGGGATCCCGTGGTGCGTCCGGAACCGGCGGTCGACCGGGGCCGGCTCCGCCGGCTCGAACCGGAACGAGTTGTGCAGCACGCGGATGTCCCGCAGCCCGGGGGACCAGTCCAGGGTGCGTCGGCGGGCCTGCTCGTGCAGGGCGAGGTAGCGGATGTGCGGCGAGTCGACCGGGCGCACCGCGTGCGGGTAGGGCGGAACGCCGTACTTCCCGGTGGCCGGCTCACTGGTCCACATCAGGTCGTGGTCACGCCACAGCACGTAGGTGCCCTGGCCCGTCTCCCGGCCGTACCGTTCGATGGCGCGGTAGAGCGCCCGGGTGTACGCGACGTTCTCCGGCAGCGTGCCGTTCTCCACCAGCACGGCCGTCACCGAGTGGCGACGCCAGGTGGCGACGATCCGGTCGGCGATCGCGTCGCTGACCGCGTCGGTCCGGGACGGCAGGGGGTCGCCGTGGCGTACCGCGTGCAGCGTGTCGCGGACGAACGCCGGGTCGTAGCCGGCGACGTCGGCGAGCCCGTCCACCCGGGCCAGCTCGATCCAGGACGGCAGGCATCGGGCCTCGTCGGTGTAGGGATCGAAGAAGCGGTTCTTGTCCTCCTTGATGTCGTACCCGATGTCCAGCAGCACGCGGTGGCCGCGTTGGCGGAACACGTCGGCGAGCTTGACGAACTCGACCACGACTCCGGACATCGGCGTGCCGTCGAAGGAGACACCCCAGAGGACGGCGGTCTTCGGCGCGCTCGACAGTGGTGTGTCGAGGGGCAGGTGCATCCGGATCTCCCTTGTCCGAGGGGCACGGACGGCGATCACGCCGCGCAGCGGTGGCGCTCCGCCGAGCCTACGACGACCCGCCGGCCGACGCGCTGCGGCCGATCGGCCAGCAGGTAAACCAGTTTCCTAGGACGCGTTACGGGTGGTGCGCTGTCCGACATGGCAATGATCACAGTCCGTCCACAGTGCCCTGCGGAGGGTCACCACCGTGGGATCATCGATCCGCGTTACGTCACTGTGGGGCGTCGGGTGGTGGGGGGAACATGCCGACAAGTCAGGTGCAGCGTGACCGGTTCGGGGCGGTGCTCAGGGCGTTCCGTCGGGAGCGGGGGCTGACCCAGGAGGAGTTGGCCGAGGCGGCCGGCTCCAGCGTCCGCGGCATCCGCGAGATGGAACGCGGTCGGGTCCGCAACCCGCAACGGCGCACGGTGGTGTTGCTCGCCGACGCGCTGCGGCTGGCCGGGGCGGACCGCGACCGCTTCGTCGCCCTGGCCCGGGCCGAGCGGCAGTCGTCCGACCGTCCGGTCGGGCCGGAGGACCACCCGGCGGTGGCCGTGCCCGGAGAACTCCCGGCGCCCCTGCCGGACCTGGCCGGCCGCGCGGAGATCCTGGACCGGCTCGCGACGCTGGCCGCCGACGTCGTCGCCGGGCGACCGGGCACCGCCTCGGTGGTGGTGGTGCACGGCCCGCCGGGGATCGGCAAGACCAGCCTCGCCGTCGCGGCCGGTCAACGACTCGGTCCGGCCTTCGCCGGTGGGCAGCTCTTCGTCGACCTGCGGGGTGGCCCACCGGCCGGACCGGTCGACCCGGCCGAGGCGCTGGCCGGGTTGCTACGGTCGCTCGGGGTGCCGGACAGCCGGGTGCCGGTGTCACCGGCCGAACGGGGTGGACTGTTCCGCACCCTCTCGCGGGACCGGCCGCTGCTGCTGGTCCTGGATGACGCCGCGGACGAGGCCCAGGTGCGTCCGCTGCTGCCGGCCGGGCACCGGTGTCTCGTGCTGGTCACCTGCCGGCGTCCGCTGACCGGTCTGGCCGGCGCGGTCCGGCAGCCGCTCGACCTGCTCCCGCCGGCGGCCGGTCGACTGCTGCTCACGGCGATCGTCGGCGCCGACCGGATAGCCGCCGAGCCGGCCGCCGCCGATCAACTCGTCAAGCTCTGCGGCCGGCTGCCGCTGGCCCTCCGGATCGCCGGCAACCGCCTCGCCAGCCGACCCGAGTGGACGGTCGGCCGGCTCGTCGACCTGCTCCACGACCAGCGCCGGCGGCTGACCGTGCTGACCGCCGGTGACCTGGACGTCCGGTCCGCGTTCGAGGTCTCCTACCGGCAACTGGACCCGATGGCCGCACGGGTGTTCCGACGTGCCTCGCTGATTCCCGGCGCCGACTTCGCCGCCGCGCTTGTCGCCGCCGTGGCCGGCACCGACGAGGAAACCGCGTCCGCGGCATTGGAGGAGCTGGTCGAGGCCGGGGTGCTCCTGACCGTGGGGGACCGCTACCAGTTCCACGACCTGGTTCGGCTCTACGCCTCCGAGCGCCTCGACGCCGAGGAGCACCGGGTCTCCCGGACCAGGGCGCACGACCGGATGGTCGACTGGCTGCTGTGGCGTACCCGGCAGGCCGGTGCGATGTTCGAACCGGTCGCCTCCCGGGCCGACTCCGAGTTCGACGACGACCGGGCGGCGGCGTACTGGCTGGACCGGGAGTCCGGCAACTGGCTGGCGGCGCTGCGCGACGCGTCCCGGCGCGGACGGCACGCCGACGTGGTCGCGGTCGCCCGGGCGCTGCACTGGTATTCCGACGCCAACAGCCACCGGCACTCCTGGGACGAGATCTTCTCGCTGGGCCTCGCCGCCGCCCAGGCCGCCGGCAGTCCGCACGACGAGGCCGTGCTCCTGAACTTCCTGGGGTGGGCCCGGTACTTCTGCCGGGACCGCAACACCGACGGGCTGGCCGCCTTCGGCCGGGCGCTGGACCTGGCCCGGCGGATCGGGGACCGCCGCGAGGAGGCGTGGGCGCTCACCTACATCGCCGCGATCCAGGTCCGGACCGGGGACGGCGGGTCGGCCATCGACCACAGCCACCGGGCCGTGGGCCTGTTCCGCGAGATCGGGTACGCGCTCGGCGAGTACAGCGCGGCGAGCGTGCAGGGCGCCGCGCTGGCCGCGCTCGGCCGGTTCGCCGAGGCGGCCGGCGTGCACCGCGAGGTGCTGGCGTTCTACGGCCGGGGTAACGGTCTCAGCCGTACCGGCGCGGCGGTGGCCCGGGCCGGCGCGATGATGAGCCTGGGGGCGGACCTGGCCGGGATGGGTCGGTGGCGGGAGGCCGCCGACCAGTACGACCGTGCCCGCTGGGTGTTCCAGCGGTGCGGTGCGACGTTCAGCGAGGCCAACGCCGTGCACCGGTACGGGCTCGCGCTTCAGGCGTTGGGCGGGGCGAAGGCGGCGGCCGACGCGCTGCGGGCGGCGTTGGCCCTGTACGCCGCGCTGTCCTGCCCGTGGTGGGAGGCGCAGACGCTGCACGCGCTCGCGGTCCTGGCCGACGCGAACCCGGACCTGGGCGACGACGCCGGCCGGCTGCGTCGGCGGGCGCTCGACAGGTGCGGCGAACTGGACGCCCCCGAGGTGCGGACGCTGCGCGCCGCGCTGCGCCGGGAACTGGTCCAGGGCCTGGTGCGGCGGAACCGGCCGGCCTGAGCGGACCGGACCGGGCCGGGCCGGACCGGGCCGGCGCGACGGCCGGGCCCCGCCGGCGGTGCGGCGGGGCCCGGGTCGGTGGACGAGGTCAGTTGCAGGTGGTGCCGTTGAGCGTGAACGGCGCCGGCACGGCGGGGGAGCCGTCGGCGGTGAAGCCGACGTTCACCGCGCCCCCGGTCGGGATGGCGGCGTTGTGCCCCTCGTTGGTGACGGTCACCGCCGGGCCGGTCTGCTGGAAGACGCCGTTCCAGTGGCCCTGGACGACCTGGCCGCCGGGGAAGGTCCAGCCCAGCGACCAGCCGTTGACGGCCGGGCCGTCGTTGTAGACGGTGACGCTGGCGGCGTATCCGGTGCTCCACGAGTTGGTGACGACGAAGGAGACCCGGCAGGTGCTGGCGCTCGCCGTCGCCGGCACGAGGTTGCCGTAGTCGTCGCGGGCGGTGGCGAAGTCCTGGAAGCCGAAGCCCGGGCCCGCCGACCGGGTGGTGGTGCCGGCGGCGAGCACGGTGCCGTCGGCGTTGACGGCGTAGACCGGACCGCCGCTGTCGCCGCCCCGGGCGGCCTCGTCGCCGTCGAGCTGGGTGGCCTCGACGAGGTCCTCGATGTCGTCGTAGTGGAATTCCACCCGCAGGTTGCAGACCGGGCCGCCGAGTGCGCCGGCGGAGGTGTACCCGGACTGGCACAACAGTTGGCCGGGGAAGACCTCGGTCCAGCCGGCCACCCGGGCCCGGACCTCGTCGTGCTGGCCGCCGACGTAGATGTGGTCCCCGGGGGTGGACGTCGAAATGATCATCGTGTCGTGGTCGTCGTTGCTGTCGACCGCGTAGCCGACGAGCGTGCCGGTGCCGGTGGACGTGTTCCAGCCGACGTGCCAGGGCGAGCCGACGGCGCCGCAGTGCTCGGCGGTGAGGACGTAGCCGGCGTTGGTGTCCGCGTTGCGGACGCCGAAGCCGGCGGTGCACCCGGGGGTGGTGAACCCGATGCCCGCGCCGCCGTCGAACGGCGCGGCGTCGCTGGCCCGCGACCGGGGCACCATCCGGTCGCGGGTGACCACGCTGGTCCGGACGCCGGTGGCCGGCAGCTTCGGCAGCGCGGCGCCCGGGGTGCGGTCGACGGCGATCTCGATGC
Source organism: Micromonospora sp. NPDC049201 (assembly GCF_055586805.1). NCBI lineage: Bacteria > Bacillati > Actinomycetota > Actinomycetes > Micromonosporales > Micromonosporaceae > Micromonospora > Micromonospora sp. NPDC049201. The sequence goes on from NZ_JBVJHM010000001.1 coordinate 210,731, forward strand.
CGCTGCCGTCGGTGCGCAGTCGCACCGAGCGGCCGGCGCCCGCCGGGCCGGCCTCCACCACCGGGGTGAGTCGGGCGGCGGCCTTGCGCAGGTCGGCGCGGGACCAGGTGGCACCAGCCACCTGGACCGGCGCGGTGCGGCGGGCGGCGGTGACGGCTGCCGTGACGTCGGCGGGTGGCGCGCCCTTCCACCACAGGGTGACGTGGTCGTCGACCAGGCCGATGCCGGCGTAGCCGCGGGCCGGCGTGCGCTCCACCGCGGTGCGGATGACGTTGGCGGCGTCGACGAGCGGGGCCTGGGCGACCATCCGGTCCACGGTCCGGGCCGGGATGACGTCGAGGATGGTGCCGGGGGCGCGGGTGGCCTCCGGCCGGTCGGACGCCGCGTGTCCGGCGAGGGGCCCGGTGAGCGTCGTCGCGCCGATCACCGCTCCGGCGACCACCGTACGGGCGATCGCTTTCCGAATGTGTGTCATGACGCCGAGTCAAGCAACGTCCGATGTGGGGGGACAGGCAGGACGTCCGGCAGGAGTCAACCTGCCGGGGAACGGCCGGTGCCGTCGGCCGTCGCCCGGCCCTGTCCCCGGCGACGCCGTCGGGCCAGCTCCCCGGCGGCGGCCGGCCAGTGGGGGTGGGTGAACGTGAACCCGGCGTCGGTGAGTCGTCCCGGGGTGACCCGCCGGCTCTTCAGCAGCAGTTCGGTGTCCGACCGGAGCGCGAGCGCGCCGAGCTCCGCCATCCATCCGGTGGCGGGCAGGCCGACCGGCATCCGCCAGGCCGACCGGAGCGCGCGCATGAACTCCCGCTGAGGCAACGGGTGCGGCGCGGCCAGGTTCACCGCCCCGGCGAGGTCCTCGCGGGCGATCAGGAAGCGGACGGCGCGGACGAGGTCCCGGTCGTGGATCCAGGAGACGTACTGCCGGCCGCCGGCGACCGGTCCGCCGAGGCCGAGCCGCGCCAGCCAGCTCAGCACGTCGAACACGCCACCACGGTCGGGGCTCATCACCATGGCCGACCGCAGGGCGACCTTGCGCGTGTGGGGAGTCGCCGCCTGTTCCTGCGCGGCCTCCCAGTTCCGGGCGATCTGGACGCTGTACGCCCAGTATCCGGGCACGCCGTGCTCGTCGCCGCCGATCAGGCCGGCGTCTTCGTCGTTGGCGGCGTCGAAGCGGTGCGCGTAGATCGTCGCGGTGCTCATCTGCAACCACACCCGGGGCGGTCGGGCCCCCCGGCCGATGGCCTCGCCGACCACCCGCGTGGACTCCACCCGGGACCTCATCATGGCGTCGAGGTTCGCGGCGGTGTACCGGCAGCTCACACTGCGCCCCGCCAGGTTGACGACCACGTCGCTGCCGTCGATCCGCTCGGCCCAGTCGCCGAGCGTGACGCCGTCCCACCGGACCTGACGTGGCCCCGCCGGTGAGCGGGTCAGCAGCACCACGTCGTGGCCGTCGGCGGTCAACGCCCGATCCAGGATGGTGCCGATCTGTCCGGTGCCGCCAGGGATGACGACCTTCATGGCCCCTCCTCGCCCGACCTTGTTTGAACGCGTTCAACTTATCCGCGGGCGGTCGGGTGGTCAAGATCGACCGAGGTGTGGGACATGTTGGCGATCATCGATATCTGCGGGCATCGTCGAGGTATGACAGGCGTCTGCTCGTCCTCGCCGTTCCGCCGTCCTCGATCGGGTCTGCTGGCCGTCCTCGTGCTGGTGGTCGCGGTGCTCGGCACCATGGTGGGCACCACACCGGCGATCGGGTCCTCGGGTCCGGCCGCGGCGCCCAGCGCGCCGAGCACCACGCCCTTCCCGCCGAGCCCGCCCACGAACCTGACCGCCAGCGAGGTGACGACCCGCTCGGTCACCCTCACCTGGACCGCCGCCACGCCCGGCTGCTGCCCCGTCGCCGGCTACGACATCACGTACTACCAGCCGTTCGACGACGTCCTCTACAGCGCCAGCGTCGGGGACGTCACCACCACCACGATCACCGGCTACATCCAGCCGGGCCGCCAGTACTCGTTCCGGGTGGCCGCCCGGGACAGCCTCGGACACCGCTCCGGCTCGTCGGACACGGTGACCGTGGTCACCCCGGTGACGGACACCGGCCCGGACACCACGCCGCCGACCGCCCCCCGGAACCTGACCGTCGGCGAGGTGACCGGCACGACCGCCGCGCTGTCCTGGTCGCCGTCGACCGACGACGTCGGCGTGCTCGGATACGACGTCTACCGCTTCGACGGCTGGTTCACCTCGACGCGCGTCGCCACCGTGGCGGGCACGACCTACACGGCGGCGTTGCCCCCGTCGACGCCGCTCCGCAACCTGTACTACGTGCGGGCCCGGGACGCGGTGGGCAACGTGTCGATCGCGTCCAACTCGGTCACCCTGCCCACGGCGGACACCCCGCCCACCCCGCCGCCGTCGACCTGTCGGGTGAGCTATCGCAACGAGTCCGAGTGGCCGGGCGGATTCGTGGCCACCGTGACGGTCCGGAACACCGGGGCGGCGCCGATCGACGGCTGGACCGTCACCTTCACCTTCCCCGGAGACCAGCAGGTCACCTCGGGATGGAACGCCACGGTCGGGCAGACCGGCGCCACCGTGACCGCCCGGAACGTCGACTGGAACCGGACGCTCGCGCCGAACGGCTCCGCGACCTTCGGCCTCCAGGGCCGGTGGGGCGCCAGCGACGCGGCGCCGACCGGCTTCTCGCTGAACGGCGCACCCTGCGCCGTCGGTGCGTGAGGGGCAGGGCAGTGAGCAACCGTCCCGCCGTATCCCACCGCCGCCCCCGGGCCCTGGCCGCGGCCGTCGCGGCCGGCGTCCTCGCCGTCACCGCCACGCTCGGCGGCCCGCCCGCGCCGGCCGCCGCCGCGAACACGCTCAGCATGCGGGGCGCCGACGTCTCCTCGTTGCAGCGCAGCCTGGACCTGGGCGCGAGGTACTACGACGCCGGCGGTGTCGCCCGCGACCCCCTGGACATCCTGAAGTCCGTCGGCGTCAACTACGTCCGGCTGCGTGTCTGGAACAACCCGGCCAGCGGCTACAACAACAAGAGCCGGGTGCTGACCCAGGCGAGCGCGGCCCGGGCGAAGGGCCTGAAGGTGCTCATCGACTTCCACTACTCCGACACCTGGGCCGACCCCGGCAAGCAGTACAAGCCGGCCGCCTGGGCCGGCCACAGCCTGAGCCAGCTGCGGACCGACGTGTACGCCTTCACCTACGACGTCTGCGCCAGCCTCCGGGCGCAGGGCACCCCGCCGGACAGCGTGCAGATCGGCAACGAGATCAACGTCGGGATGCTGTGGAACGAGGGGAAAGTCGTCAACAACGACTTCGCGCCGCTGGCCGGCCTGCTGAAGCAGGGCTACCAGGCGACCAAGGCGTGCGGCGGCGACATCCCGGTGATGATCCACACCGCGGACGCCGACAGCAACGCCAACGCCCGCTGGTTCTACGACGGCATCCGCGCCCAGGGCGTGCAGTGGGACGTCACCGCCCTGTCGTACTACTGCATGTGGCACGGCACGCTGGCGAACCTCTACCGGAACATCGTCGACCTGCGCGGTCGCTACGGCAAACCGGTGGTGATCGTGGAGACCGCGTACCCCTTCACCCGCGACGACGCGGACGGCGAGCCGAACGCCGTCGGCGACGCGACCTGTGACGGCATCGCCGCGACCTGGGCCGGGCAGGCCCAGGAGTTCGACTGGGTGCAGAACACCGCGCGCAACGCCGGCGCCATCGGGGTCTTCTACTGGGAACCGACCTGGTACGCCGTGCGCGGCAACGGCTGGGACCCGGGGAACATCAACGGCACCGGCAACCAGTGGGACAACATGGCCGTCTTCGACTGGTCCGGGCGGGTGAACCCGGGCGTACGCTGGACGCCCTGACCTGCCCACCGGCAGGCTCGCGCCGGTCACCATGGAGGCGGGGTCGCTGAGCAGCCGGGCGGCGGCTTCGGCGACCTCCCGCGGCTCGGGCCATCCGCCCGAGTGGAATGCCGCCGTTGATCCTCGCCCGGACGCCCGGGGACGCCGCCTCCCAGGCGTCGATAGGTCCGCCCTTCGGCTGCCGATGCCGGAGGTGTTGACGATCGCGCCGCCGCCGGTAGTACGGCGCGCACGCTGACCGCGTCCTGGGCCTCGACCGTGGGGATTGTGTCGACCTTCATCGATGAGTAACGTGGCGCACCGATGTGACTACTCAACGCTTCAATCGGAGGTGGTACATGTGATGGGTGCCGTGGAGGCGGAACTGCCGCTCTGGCCGCCGGTCAATCCCACCCGAGGTCCGTTCGCCCCGCTGGACGAGGCGGAGCGCCAGCGTTACGGCGGCCCGGTGAGACGGGTGCGCCTGTCCACCGGGGCCGCGGCCTGGCTGGTCACCCGGCATGCCGACGTCCGTCAAGTGCTGCGGCACCCCGCCTTCAGCGCCGACTTCTACCGCCCCGGCTTTCCGTTGCTGCGCCCCTTGCCGCCCCGGGAGGCCGAGGAGGGCAAGGGCATGTTCTTCCGGATGGACGGCGCCGAGCACGCCCGGCTGCGCCGGATGCTCACCGCCGAGTTCATGATCAAGAATGTCCGTCGGATCGAGCCGCTGATCCGGCGTAGCGTCGAGGAGTCGCTCGACGCCCTGGCCGCCGCCGGGCCCCCGGCCGATCTGGTGTCGACCTTCGCCCTGTCCCTGCCGTCCATGGTGATCTGCCACCTGCTCGGCGTCCCCTACGCCGACCACGACTTCTTCCAGGCCCGCAGCCGCTCGCTGCTCGATCGCGAGCTGCCGCCGGAACAGCTCCGGCACGAGTTCGGGGCGCTGCGCGACTACCTCCGGGCGCTGATCGACGCCAAGCGGGCCCGGCCCGACGGATCGGACGATCTGCTCGGCCGGCTGATCCGGGAACGGGTCGAGCCGGGGGAACTCGACGTGGACGAACTGGTCGGGATGGCGATGCTGCTGCTCGTCGCCGGTCACGAGACCACCGCCAACATGATCGGGCTGAGTGTCCTGCTGCTGACCCGGGAACCCGGGCGGTACGCGCTGCTGCGCGACGAGCCCGACCGGACCGCGGATCTGGTGGAGGAGCTGCTGCGTTACCTGAGCGTCCTGCGGACCGGGGTGCTCCGGGTGGCCACCGAGGACGTCGAGATCGGCGGCCGGGCGATCCGGGCCGGCGAGGGCGTGATCGCCCTGATCTCCCTGGCCAACCGGGACGACGAGGTCTTCGACGATCCGGACCGGTTCGACCCGTACCGGCAGGCGCACCAGCAGGTGGCCTTCGGGTTCGGGGTGCACCAGTGCATCGGGCAGCCGCTGGCCCGCGCCGAGTTGCGCATCGCGCTGACGGGGCTGGCCCGCCGCTTTCCCGACCTGCGCGTGACGGCCGCCCCGGAGGAGTTGAGCACCCGGGACAACTCGATCGTCTTCGGTCTCGACGCGCTGCCGGTGACCTGGTGACCGCCGCCGGCGGCCCCGTCGGCGAGGAGTGGACGGTGCGGGTGGAGGTGGACCGGGGCGCCTGTTGCGGCTCGGGGAACTGCGTGCTCGCCGCGCCGGAGGTGTTCACCCAGGACGACGCGGACGGGCTGGTGCTGCTGCTGGCCGCCGCGCCGCCGGCGGAGTGCGCCGAGCGGGTACGCCGCGCCGCCGACCTCTGCCCGGCCGGGGCGATCCGGGTCACCTGACGGGGACGTCCACGGCGGGATCGGGCGACACGCGGATGCACCGCCGGCCGGAAGGCGACATGATGCAGGCCGGAGCGTGCACGCGGTCACCAACCGGAGGGGAACAATCGTGAACGACCTGCCCGAGTCGGCATCGCCGGCCGAGACCGTGGCGATCGACCCGGCCGTGCCGCCCAGCGGACCGGGCTGCGTCGAGTGCGAGTCCACCGACGGGTGGTGGTTCCACCTGCGCCGCTGCGCGGCCTGCGGGCACGTCGGCTGCTGCGACTCGTCGCCCGGCCAGCACGCGACCGCGCACGCGGCCACCACCGGCCACCCGATCGTGCAGAGCTTCGAGCCCGGCGAGTCGTGGTTCTGGGACTATTCCCGCGGCCGGTTCCACGCGGGCGGGCCGGAGCTGGCCGAGCCGCACGCGCATCCGCTCGACCAGCCGGCCCCGGGGCCCGAGGGCCGGGTGCCGAGCGACTGGCAGACCCGGCTGCACTGAGCCGACCGGCGACGCGGGGACGGCGACGGCCGCCGCGCCCGCGTCGCCGGCTCACTCCGGCTGCGGCACCAGCCCGGCCGCGCGGCACCACTGCCCAGCAGCACCGTCTCGGCGGCGGCCAGGAACTGCCCTGTCCACCGCAGATCCGCCGGCGAAGACCTTTTACACTTTCTCAATCCTTGTAAATATTTATCGCCGTCGTGATACTGGTGCCGGGTCCGGCAGCCGTCCCGGACCGGACGGGCCGGGCCAGCGAACCGGCCGGTCATCTCCTGGATGAGGAGCGCCGATGCCGACTTCCCTCCGACGCCTCACCGGCCGACTGGCCGTGGTGGTGCTCGCCCTCACCGCCGTCCTGGTCGGCCCGGCCGCCGCGCAGGCCGCCACACCTGCCTGGCCGACCATCGGCGCCGGCATGTCCGGCGCCAACGTCGCCTCGGCCCAGTTCCTGCTCCGGCACCACGGCCAGACCCTGACCGTGGACGGCGCCTTCAGCGCCGGCACGACCGCGGCGACGCAGGCGTTCCAGTCCGCGAACGGCCTCACCGCCGACGGCGTCGTCGGCGCCCTGACCTGGTCGCGGCTCGTCGTGACGCTGGACCCCGGCGCGAACAACAACGCGGTACGCGCGTTGCAGACCGCGTTGAACAAGTACGGGTACGGGTTGACTGTCGACGGGGCCTGGGGCGCCGGCACCACCGACGCGGTGACCGCCTTCAAGACCGGGCGCGGACTCACCGGCGGCACCACCGTCGGCGCGACGACCTGGCAGTGGCTGCTCGGCGGGGGCGGTGGCGGTGGCCTCTACGCGCCGATCATCGACCGCTCGGTCCTGCCCCGGTCGGAGTACGACGATCCGCACCACGACTATCCGGCGATCGACCTGCCCACGGTGACCGGCGTGACCACGTACGCGATCACCGCCGGTACGGTCGGCTACGCGGGCGGCAGCTGTGGCAACGGCATCGGCCTCACCGCCGACGACGGCGTGTACTACCTCTACTGCCACCTGTCGTCCCGGGTCGTCGCGGCCGGGGCGCGGGTCACCCCCGGGCAGGTCGTCGGCTACACCGGGGCCACCGGCAACGTGACCGGGCCGCACCTGCACCTGGAGATCCGGGTGAACGGCGCCAACCGCTGCCCGCAGCAGCTCCTGCTGGCCGTCTACGACGGCGCCGCCGTCCCGGCGCCCTCGGCGCTGCCCGCCACCGGATGTTTCTACTGACCGCCGGCCGCCCCGTCGTGATCGCCGTGCGCCCCCGGCCGCATCAGCGACCCGAACTTCTCCGGGCGCTCCCGCCACTGGCCGGCCGCCGGGATCCCACGTCCACATCCTGCTTGTCGGGTCCCTCGACGCCCGGGGGTCCGGCGTCGGCACGGGTCGCGGCCGGTGTAACGGTGATGAAACGGTCCTGTCGTTACTGTCCTGGTTCAGCGGCGCGCGCTTCGGAAACCCACCGTCTACGACAGGACTTCCGCCATGCGACGGACATTTCTCCGCGTACTCATGATCGCCGCCCTGGTGGCCGGCGGCCTCGGCCTCGGTGCGGGCGCCGCGCCGGCACCGGCCCTGGCGGCCTACGGTGCGGTCAAGTGGCCGGCGACCGGGGTGATCACCAGCAAGGTGGACGACCGGTGCCCCGGCTACGACAACCACGACGGCTACGACATCGCCGGCAACTACCGGTCGGTGATCTCGGCCGCCTACGCCGGGTCGGTGAGCTACATCGGCTGGGACGCCGGCGGCTACGGGAACTTCGTCATCATCACGCACACCAGCGGCTGGAGCACCCTCTACGGCCACCTCGACGGGTTCGTCTCCCGGATGCGGGTGGGGGAGTACTTCAACCGTGGTGACGGCATCGGCTACATGGGTTACACCGGCGGGGTCTCGCCGCCCGGCATCGGCGGCACGCACCTGCACTTCGAGATGCTGCGCTACGACTCGCCGCAGGTCTGGAACTCGGCCGGCACCTGTGGCCAGAGCGTGAGCCGGGGCAGCGCGATCCCGTTCGACTTCGCCGGCCTGAACTGACCGGTGACCGCCCCGACGGCGGCGGGCGGGCGGTCACCCGCCCGCCGCCGTCACCTGGCGGGCGTCGCCCCGGCTGCCCACCGCGAGGTAGGTCCGCCGGGCGCGTGCCATGTCGCCGGCCAGCACCGCCTCCGCCGCCTGCCGCCACGGCGATTCGACGGGCGCGTGCCGGGCGAGGGCGCGCACGTCGAGGCCCGCCTCGCGCAACGCCAACGGCAGGTCGACGCCGAAGCTGCTGGTGAGCGCCGCGCCGTGCACCCGGTCCAGCAACTCCTCCGCCGTCGCGGTGATGCGGGCGCGCGGCCGGTCCAGAGCGATCCGCACCCGGAGCCGCTGCACCAGCGCGGGGCCGAGCAGCGTCGCCCCGCCGTCGCGCCGCGCCAGGCGTTCCGCGGCGCCGGAGTGCCGGTCGGCGGTCGGCAGGTCGCCCTGGTGCAGGGCCAGGCGCGACAGGACGACGTGCACCTCGGAGGCCATCCGGTGGTGGCGGTGCTCGCCGCGCAGGTAGCGGACGCCCGCGCCGCGCGCCGCGGTCCACCGGCCGCGCTGGAACGCCTCCCGCACCCGTTCGGCGACCAACCAGGGCACGTCGGCGGTCGCCTCCTGCCCGCGGATGCTCCCCACGGCCAGCTCCCGGTAGGTGGCCGCCGGGCCGAGCCGCGCCCGCCGGTCCTCGGCGTCGGCCAGCGCGACCCAGAGCGTCGGCGGCACCCAGCCGAGACGGCCCCGGTACGCCTGCGTGAGGTGTGCGAGTTCGGCGACCACGTCCGCGTCCCCGGCGGTCAGGTCGACGAGCGCCAGGTTGGCGCGGGCTCGCAGGTCCAGCGGCGTCAGGGACATCTGCCGGGCCCAGGCCAGCCCGAGCAGTCCCGCTCGCCGCGCGGGCCGGCCCCGGTCGCTGACCGCCAGGATCCCGCAGATGTTGACCAGGGCCGCCGCGCCGGCCGGGTCGGGCGCGCGGTCGTCGATCAGGTCGACGGCCTCCGCCACCCGCCGGAGGGCGGAGTCGCCGTCCCCGGGGCGGAGCCAGAGCACCCGGGCCTGCCAGGACAGCGCCTCGGCAGCCTGGTGCCGCCGGTCCTCCCGGCGGAACAGCGTCGCCGCGCGGGTCAGCTCGTCGAGCCCCGCGCCGCTCTGGTGGTAGCGGACCTCGCCGAGCCGCAGCAACGCCTCGGCGCGGGAGGCCGGGTCCCCACCGAGCCGCAGGGTGGCGGTGAGGCAGTGCGCCGCCCGCCGGTAGTCGCCCCGGTCGGCGATGTAGGCGCCGGCCTCGGTCAACGCCCGCAGCGCGGCTCGGCTCCCCGGCGACGGCGACCGGTCGTCCGCGCCGGCCCGGATCACCTCGCGCGCCGGCGGCGAGCTTCCCGGCAGCGGCTCGTCGTGGTCGAGGATCCGGCGGTACGTCCGCACCAGCGCGGTGCTCGGCTCCACCCCGAGGTCGTCACGCAGCCGCCGGCGGAAGGCCCGATGGGCGGTGACGGCCTCGTCGTACCGGCCGGCGAGCGACAGCGCGCGCAGGTGCAGGTCGTGCACCCACTCGGCGGTGGGTTCCTGCGCGGCGAGGGCGGCCAGGTCGGGCAGGACCGTCCGGTGGTCGCCGAGCCGCAGGCGCGCGTCGAACGACATCCGCCGCAGTTCCCGCACCTCCTCGCCGACCGCCACGAGTTCGGGCCACCGGTCCGGATCCGACCAGACGCCCTGGCACGGCGCACCGCGCACCAGCGCCGACGCGCGGTCGAGCAGGTCCACGGCCCGGGCCAGATCCCCGCTCGCCTCGGCGCGACGGGCCTGGTCCCGAAGCTGACGAAGGTCGGCGAGATCGCTGCTCCCCGGGCCGAGGTCCCACCGGTAGCCGTCGGCGGTGCGGCGCAGACCGGCGTCGGCGTCGGGACCGGCGGTCCGAAGCCGCTGCCGGAGCCGGTGCACGAGGACGCGGATCGCGCCGCGGTCCACGTCGTGGCGCTCGGACCACACCCGGGCCGAGAGCGCGGACAGGGGCACGCCGGCCGCGTACCGCAGCGCCAGCGCGGCCACGAGCGCCCGCTGTCGCGGGCCCGGCCCGAGCACGTCGGTCCCGGCGACCCGTACGTGCAGCGGGCCCAGGACCCCGCACCACAGCGGGGGACGGCTCCCGGGCTCGTCGCGCCCGGTCGTCGGATTCGGGTCGGGCCGGTCCCACGCCAGCCGCCCAGGGCCCCTGTCCATCGATGCACCTCGACGTCAAGTCTAGGCGTCGCCGGGGCCGGGCCCGACCCTTGACTTGCGAACTCAGATTACCGAATAATGGATCGTAATTCGAGGGGGAGTACCCATCCCGCACCGGACGCGTCGGCCGTCAGGACGAGCCCGCCCACGGGCTCCGGCCACGCGAACCGTCCGCACCCGTCGGGCGGCCAGGGGAGACCTTCGACCCGTTCGCCGGCGACCCGCCGGCCCGGTCGGAGGGAGCGCTCGCCGTGTCCGTACCCCTGTGGGCCTGGTTGGCCCTGAGCCTGGTGATCGCCGCGATGCTCGCGGTCGATCTGTTCCTGCACCGTGACAACCACGTCATCGGCTTCCGCGAGGCCGCGATCTGGTCGGCCGTCTGGATCGCCGCCGGGCTGGCGTTCGGCGTGGTGCTGTGGCTGTGGCAGGGCGACGAGGCCGCCGGCGCCTACTACGCCGGGTACCTGATCGAGAAGGCGCTGTCGGTGGACAACGTCTTCGTCTTCGCCCTGGTCTTCACCTACTTCGCCGTGCCGGCCGCGTTCCAGCACAAGGTGCTGTTCTGGGGCGTCATCGGCGCGTTGCTGTTCCGGCTGGTGTTCATCTTCGTCGGCGCCGAACTGCTCGAGACGTTCTTCTGGACCGCGTACGTGTTCGGCCTGTTCCTGGTCTGGACCGGCTGGAAGATGGCGTTCCGGCACGACGCCGAGATGAACCCCGACCGCAACCTCGTCGTCCGTCTCGTCCGCCGGGTCGTCCCCACCGACGCCCGCTACCACGGCGACCGGTTCTTCGCCCGGGTCGACGGCCGGCGCGTCGCGACGCTGCTGTTCGTCGTCCTCGTCGCGGTCGAGGCCACCGACCTGATCTTCGCGATCGACTCCGTCGCCGCGATCCTGGCGATCACCACCAGCACGTTCGTCGTCTGGACCGCCAACGCCTTCGCGGTGCTCGGCCTGCGCAGCCTCTACTTCTGCCTCGCCGGCCTGCTGCGCCGGTTCGTGCACCTGCACCACGGCCTGGCGTTCCTGCTCGCGTTCGCCGGGGTGAAGCTGATCCTCTCCGAGACCCCGGTCGGCAAGCTGCCCATCCCGCTGACCCTCGGCGTCATCGTCGGCACGCTCGCCGTCTCCGTCGGCTGGAGCCTCGTGGCCACCCGCGGCCGACAGTCGACCGGCGACGGACCGCGCACCCCCACCGCCCGCTGAACCGCTGCGGCGGCGCCCGCCACGACGCGGGCGCCGCCCGTGCCGGGCGGATTCCGGGGCGACCGGGGGCCGCCCGGCACGCGGTGGATCAGACGCAGTCGGCGGTGATCTGGTAGTCGGCCAGGATCACGCCGTACCCGCCGCCGCTCCGCCAGTTGCCGTCGCGGTAGGTGACGCCACAGGTCTTGCCGAACCGCTGCTCGTAGGCGTGCATGCTCGCCTCGGCGCCTGCCGGCCCGGCCGCGCCGGTCAGACGCCGTCGGGGCCCTGTCGGCGCAGGTCGTCGACCGTCGTCATGGCCTGCCGTAGCTGGGTCAGCCAGTCGTCGGTGTGCCGGCCGACGAGCCGGACGCACCAGGCCAGCGCCTCCGATCGGGAGCGGGCGACGCCGGCGTCCACCAGGGTGTCGAGGACCTGCCGCTCCGGCTGGCGGAGCCGGGTCATCACCGGCGCGGCGAGGTGGGAGAACAACTGCTCGGTCGCCCCGCAGCGCACCCCCCAGCTCACCTTGCGCTGGTAGCGGTGCTCGACCTGGCGGGCGACGCGGATGCGGTCGTCGCGGGTGTCCTCCCGGAACCGGAGGATCCGCCCGGCCTGGGCGGCGGTGCGGTCGGCGTCGGTGACGTCGGCGGCGAGCTGGGGTTCGGGCAGGCGGCCCCAGATGGTGATCTCGTCGCGGTCGATCACGACCTGCGGTGGCTCGGAGAACCATCCGTCCGGGGTCACGCCGGTGATCCAGCCGGTGGCGTCGGCGGGGGATTCCGATCGGGCGTGGGGCGGGGTGTGGCGAGGGGACATGACGACTCCTTTGCTCGTGATTACATGATTACACGATTACGGAGTTACGTGGCTAGTGTTCCGCTCACCGCGAACACCGTCGGCGCGGCCACCGGAGGGGGTGCTCGACGGGCGGACCGGCCGGGTGCGTCGATAGACTCCGCGTCGCGGCAAGATGACCTTCCGTCGTCCGTCGCGTGCCGGGCTCCCGGTCGGTGCAGAAAGTGGGTGATCCCGAGTGAGCGCTCTGTCGGTGATCGCAGCCGACACCATCACCACGGCCCTGGTGGTCCTCGCCTCCGACGGTCGGCCACTGTGGCGCAACCTGGCCGGTCACCGGCTGGGGCCGGGCCTGGACGAGCTGCCGCTGGCCGGCCTGGCACCCGGCGAGAGCATGACCGACCTCCCGGTCCCCGCCGCGGACGGCACCCTGCGGTGGTTTCAGATGCGGTGCCATGGCATGGAGCACGCGGGCCAGCGGCTGCGGCTGGTCGAGGTGCGTGACGTCAGCGCCGAACGCGAGGAGCGCGAGCGGGGACGCAACTACCGGTGGCGGCTGGCGCACATCGAACAGCTCGCCAAGGTCGGCACCTGGGAGTGGGACGTGCGGGGCAACGCGGTCGTCTGGAGCGACGTGCTGCTGCAGATGTTCGGGCTGCCGCCCGGCACGACCCTCGACTACGGGTCGTACCGCCGGATGCTGCACCCCGACGACGTGGCGATGATCGAGAGCACGCTCGACACGGCGCTGCGCACCGGCGAACCCTTCTCGTACACGCACCGGATGTTCCTCGCCGACGGCGTGACGATGCGGGTGTTCGAGTGCTACGGCGAGGTCTTCACCGACGACGCCGGCGCGCCGACGCGGGTGCTCGGCACCGCCCACGACATCACCGACATACGCCGGGTCCAGGACGAGCTGACCCGCCTCGCCGAGCGCGACCCGTTGACCGACCTGCCGAACCGGCGCGCCCTGCTGGCCCGCATCGACGAGCTGCTCGCCGACGACCAGGGCACCGGCGCGTTGCTGCTCGTCGACATCGACAACTTCAAGGACATCAACGACGTGCACGGGCACGCGGTGGGCGACGAGGTCCTGCGCGCGCTGGCCCGGCTGCTGGCGCACGAGCTGCCGCCCGGCACCGTGCTGGGCCGGCTCGGCGGGGACGAGTTCGCCGTCGTCCTGCCCGGGGCGGACGCGGCGGGCGCCGTGGTGTTCGCCGAGGCGATGTGTGACGCCGTGGTGCGTGCCCCGGTGCCGACCGCCGGCGCCGGGCTGCGGGTGACCCTCAGCATCGGCGCCGCCGCCCGGCAGCCCGGCGACACCCGCGACACCCTCCTGGCGCACGCCGACCTGGCCCTCTACGAGGCGAAGGACGCCGGCCGCAACCGGGCCCGGCTCTACCTGCCCGAGCAGTACCGCCACGCCGTGCGCCGGGTCAGCGTGACGACCCGGGTGCGCCGGGCGCTCGACGAGAACCGGATGGGTCTGGACGCGCAGCCGATCGTCGACCTGTCGACCGGCCGGGTGATCAGCCACGAGCTGCTCATCCGACTGCGCGACGGGGTGCAGCCGGCCCTGTCGCCCGCGCAGTTCCTGCCCACCGTGGAACGCGACGACCTCATCGGTGACCTCGACCGCTGGGTGGTGGCCACGGCGACGGCGGCCCTGGCCGCGCCGGGTCCCACCCGGGCCCGCCTACGGCTGGACATCAACATCTCCGCCCGCTCGCTGGAGTCACCGGGGTTCGGCGACTGGGTGGTGCGGACCCTGCGTGCCGCCGGCATCGAGGCCGACCGGCTGGGACTGGAGGTCACCGAGACCGCGGCGATCACCAACGTGGCCGCGGTCCGACACCTCGCCGACGCGCTGCGCGCCGCGGGCTGCCGGCTGAGCCTCGACGACTTCGGCGCCGGCTTCGGGTCGTTCGCCTATCTCAAGCACCTGCCCTTCGACACCGTGAAGATCGCCGGGGACTTCGTCCGGCAGGCGGACCGCGGTGGCGCGGACCCGGTCCTCATCGACGCCGTCGTCCGCGCCGCGCACGGCCTGGGCATGCGGACCGTCGCCGAGTCGGTCGAGCACGCGCCCCTGGTTCCGGCGCTGCGCTCGCTCGGCGTCGACGCCGGGCAGGGCTTCCATCTGGGCCGTCCCGCGCCCCTGGACGAGCTGTTGCGTCGGACCGCCCACGCCTGGCAGGACACCGTCGTCGTGCCGACCGTCGTCCGGCCGCCCGAGCCCTGACCGACCGACCGCACCCGGAGGACCCCGTGACCCCACCCCCCGCCCCGGCGTCGCCCATCGGCGCCGAACTCGTCACCGACGATCTCGATGCGGCACGTGACTTCTACGGTGACCTGTTCGGCTGGACGTTCACCACCACCGCGCACGGCGGCACCGCGTACGCCGGTGGGGTGGTCGCCGCCGAGCTGCGCCGCGGCGACGGCGTGGCCCGGTGGTGGACGGTCTTCGGCGCGGCCGATCCGGCCGGCGTCCGGGCGACCGCCGAGCGGGCCGGAGCCCGGGTCACCGGCGACGAGGTGCGCGATCCGCTCGGCGCGGCCTTCCGCCTGCGGGCCGGCGCGCCGACGGCGGCCTCCGGGGTGGGACAGCCCTGTTGGTACGAGTACATGACCGGGGACCCGGGGCCGGCCGACCGGTTCCTCGCCGACGCGCTGGGCCTGCGGGCCTCGGTGCCGCCGGGCGCGCCGGACGACTCCTACGCCCTGCTCGCCGGCCCGGCCGGCCCGGTCGCCGGCCGGCTGCGGATGCCGCCGCCGTTGCGGAACCTGCTTCCGACCGGCTGGATGGTCTACGTGGCGGTGACCGATCCGGACGACACCGCCGCGCGGGCCGTCCGGTCGGGTGGCCGGGTGCTGGTGCCGGCGAGCGACGTCATGACCGGTCGGGTGTGCGCCCTCGCCGACCCGGCGGGTGCGGTGCTCACCGTGATCCGGCCGGTGGCCACCGGCGGCTGACACCCGTCGGGACGACCGGCCCGCCGGCGTGCCACGCTGGCGGGATGCCGACGTTGCCACTGACCCCCGACGACCTGCTCACCACCACCCGAACCGTGCGTAAGCGGCTGGACCTGACCCGTCCGGTGCCGATGGACCTCGTCCGGGAGTGCCTGGAGATCGCCCTGCAGGCGCCCTCCGGCTCCAACCGGCAGGGCTGGCACTGGATGGTCGTCACCGACCCGGGCGTACGGTCCGCGATCGGCGGGTTCTACCGCCGCGCGGTCGAGAGCTACCTGGCGTCGGAAGGGTCGGCGGCACGGCTGTTCGTCGACGAGCCCGAGCGCGCCGCGGTGCAGCGGCGGGTGGGGGAGAGCGTGGCGTGGCTCGGCGACCGGATGGGCCAGGTGCCGGTGCTGCTCATCCCGTGCCTGCGGCTCTCCGGCGGCGGCGAGTTGCCGGCCGGCAACCAGGCCGGGCTGTGGGGGTCGCTGCTGCCGGCCGCGTGGAGCTACATGCTGGCGGCGCGCGCCCGCGGACTCGGCACCGCCTGGACCACGCTCCACCTGGCGTACGAGGCGGAGGTGGCCGAGCTGCTGGGCCTCCCGGCCGAGGTCCGGCAGGCGGCCCTGATCCCCACCGCCTACTACACCGGCGACACGTTCCGGCCGGCGAAGCGCCAGCCACTCGACGAGGTGCTGCACGTCGACCGCTGGTGAGATTCCCCGCCGCGCCGGGTTCAGCCCGCGATGCCGTCCAGCCAGCGCTGGTGCCAGTGCAGCAGGGACCGGGTCAGCACCGGAGCGGCCAGGTGCGGCAGCAGCCCGGTCTGCGTCTCCTCGGTGACCACCCGGGTCCCGCCCGGCACCGGGGTGAGAACCCAGCGGTGGTGCCCGGACGAGCCGACCGCCCGACCGGTCCAGCCCAGCAGCCGGTAGGGCTCCCAGCGGTCGACCACGCACCGGACGCGGACCCGCGACGTCGTCCAGCGGAACTCGACGCCGGGGCCGAGGAGCGGCGCGCCGGTCAGCACGACGCGCCGGGCGTTCGGGTACCACGACGGCCAGGCGGTGGCGTCGACGAGCCGCGCCCACACCGCCTGCGGGGGCAGCGGCACGAACGCCTCGTTGCGAATGTGCACGGGGCAGCGCGCCGGTTCCCGGCCGGGCGGCCATCCGGGGGCGGTCACCGCAGGTCCCGCAGCGACGTGCCGGGCGTGGTCAGCGCGATCTGCGGGCCGTGCACCTCGGCCGGGGTGCGGTAGCCCGGCGGCGCGTCCCCCGCCGCGGTGCGGGCCAGCAGCTCGACCGCGGTGTGGGCGCTGTACCGGTAGGCGTCCGGGCCGGTCAGCACCGCCTCGGCCACCGTGCCCGCGTCGTCGCGGACCAGCCCGTGCACAAGCGTGCGACCGGCGTCGAGCTGCGCCGGCGTGGGCCCGTCCGGCAGCCGGGCCAGCAACGCGGCCCGGACGCGCCGCGCGGCCGGGGACGTGACCAGCCACGGCGCGGCCGGGGCGGCGCGCAGCGCCAGGCGGATCGGCGCGGGCGCGGCGAAGAACGTCGCGACGTCCGCGACGCCGGTGGACCGCGCGGCGGAGACGACGTCCGCGCGCCAGGGGTTGGTGACCACCCGGGTACGCGTCGCGCCGTCGCCGATCCACCGGTGCTCGGCGGCGGCGCGCGCCGGCACCAGCCGCCCGTCGCGTCGCTGCACCCCGGCGTCCGCCATGCCCCCGGTGAGCGTGTCGAGCGTGCCGCGCGACACCCGGCCGACGGTGGCGAACGACAGCTCCAGCCGGCGGGCGGTCGGCAGCCGCCGGGCGAGGTGCACGGCCACCGCGTCGGTCGGCACCACACCGAAGCCGACGCCGGGCATCGCCATCACCCCGGCGGCGGTCAGTTCGGCGTCCCGCCGCCACACGGTCAGGAACTCCGCCGCCTCCCCGGACAGGTCGAGGTAGGGCGTTCCGGTCCGGACACAGGCGTCGAGCAACGGCTGCTGGGTCCGGGCGAACGGACCGGCCGCGTTCAGCAGCACCGCGGCGTCGGCGAGCAGCCGGTCCAGCGCGCGCGGCTGATCCAACGCGGCGGTACGGACCGGGGCGTCGAGACCCAGCGCCGCGAGCCGGTTCGCGTCCCGGCCGGCCAGCACCGGGCGGAGCCCGCGGTCGACGGCGAGGCGGGCGACGAGCCGGCCGACGTACCCGGTGGCCCCGTAGATGATGAGGGAAGACACGCCCCGACCATGACCCGCCGGGACCGCCGGTGTCCAAGAGACGCCGGCACGGTGTCGAGAGGTTTCTCCTATCCGACCTGGCTAGGGTGGGGCCGGTGGACCTGGAGCGGGTACGGGCCTTCGTCGCCGCGACGGAGTGGATGAACTTCACCGCCGCCGCCGAGGAGTTGGGCCTGGCACAGCCGTCGCTGTCGGCGCGGATCCGGGCGCTGGAGACCGACCTCGGCGTCGAGCTGTTCTCCCGACGCAGACGGCAGGTCGCGCTCACCGCGGCGGGCCGGGCGTTCCTGCCGCACGCGCGTGCCCTGCTCGACCTCGCCGCCGAGGCGCGCCGCGACGCGCGCCGGGCCGCGCACCCGGCGCCGGGTCGCCGGCTGCTCATCACCACGCTGGCCGCCAGCCTCGACGAGTTGAAGGCGGAAACCGTCCTCGGGCTGCGGCGTGACCTGCCGGACTGGCAGGTCACGCTCACCGGCGTGCCGTTCCGGGAGCACCTCTCCCGGCTGCGGGACGGCACCGCCGAGGCCGGCTACCTGTGGCCGCCGTACACACCGGACGCCGTTCGCGACCTCCACCTGGAGCCGGTCGGCGCGTTCCGGCGGCTGCTGGCTGTGCCGGCGCGGCACCACCTGGCCGGACGACCGGAGCTGACCGTGGCCGACCTCGCCGGGGAGCCGCAGGTGCCGATGCCGGACGACGTCGACGCCGCCTTCGTCGCCGGGTGGCGGCTCACCCCGGACGCGCCGGTCGGCGCCGGGGAGCCCGTCACCGACGTCGCCGGGCTGCTGCGCGCGGTGGCCGGCGGTGTCGGCTGCTGCCCGGTGCCGTCCCTGCTGGCCCGCACCGCGGCCACGCCGGGCGTGGCGTACGTCCCGGTGCGCGGGGCGCCGCCCGCGACGCTGGCACTGGCCTGGCGGGTGGACGCGCACCCCGAGATCGACCACGCGCTCCGGGCCGCCGCACGCCGGGCCCGGGGCGGGCCGGCGGACTGACCGGGCTACCCGGCCCGCGACCGGCCCGGGGCGTCGCCGTTGGTCAGCGCGTCGGCGATCGCCGCCCACACGCCCGGGTGGGCGACCATCCCGCCGTGCGAGCTGTCCACCGTCACGCAGCGGGCCGCCGGGTCCTGGGAGGCGTGCCAGGACACGATGCCGTCGCTGCGGCTGGCGATCGAGGTGAACGGCAGGCCGGGCGGCGCGGCGGCCAGCACGTCGTCGTGGACCTCGCGGCAGCAGTCGCCGAACGGGCAGTTGCGTACCCAGTCCCGGCGGCCGAGCCGGGTCATGGTGGCCATCCACATGGTCAGCAGTCGTACCGCCAGGTGGATCCCGAACGGGTCGGTCAGCGGCGAGCCGAGCGTGACCAGGGCGCGTACCCGCCGGGGGTGGCGGACGGCGAGGGCCTTCGCGAACATGCCGCCCCGGCTGTGGCCGACGAGGGTGACCGGCCGCCCGGTCTCGGTGTGCAGGCGGACCAGGGCCGCCTCGACGACGGCCAGGTCCCGGCTGGAGCAGCGTCGGCCGTCGGTGAGCCCGGTCGGTCGGGCGTCCCACCCGCCCTCGCGCAGCCAGTCCCGCAGCAACGCCACCCGGTCGTCGCCGGCGGCGAAGCCGGGCACGACCAGCACCGGCGCCCCCGGCTCGGGCGGCGTCGGCGGCGCGGGACGCGCGGCCCGCAGGGCGGCCAGCTCGGCGCCGGCCCGCCGTTCCCGCCAGATCGGCGGCGTCACGCTGCGCGGCAGCCCGAGGTAGTGCAGCGGCGTCCGGAACGGCTGCCAGGTGCCCTCGCTCACCGGGTGCTCCCCTCCGTCGTCGGGCGGGCCGCGCCGTCCGCCCCGTCGTCCTCCCGGCGCAGCGCCGCGTCCAGCCGTTCCAGTGTGGTCGCCATGCCGGCGCGCAGGTGGGCGGCCCGGTCCGCGACGCCGACCAGGCGCTGGACGGCGCGGACGCCCGCCATCTGGGGCGTCGCCCGGGTCATCGACTCGGTGACCCGGGTGCCGCCGTCGACCGGCTCCAGCTCGTAACGCCAGGTGGACGACGACGGCCAGGCGGTGGTGAACCCGAACACCCGGCCGGGCACCGCCTCCGTCACGGTCGCCGCCATGCGCCACCGGTAGAACGGACCGATCCGGTTGCTGCCGGTGAACCGCCGGCCCGGTTCGCGCCACCGGGCGGCGTAGGTCTCCGGGCTCCACTCGCCCATCCGGGTGATGTCGCTGACCAACGCGTAGACCCGGTCCGGGGCGGCCGGGACGGTGCGGCTGACGCGGACCGAGAGCGCGGGCCGCGCCTCGTGGTCGGCGATCACGCGGCGGGCGAGCCGCGCGGACGACGCGGGGTTCTGCCCGGTGTAGAGGTTGCGGTCCACGGTGACGAACGGCCGCAACGGCACGCGACCACGGACGTAGCGGGCGCCGCGGGCCACCAGCTCGTCCTCCAGCAGCCAGCGGGCCTTGCGGGCGAACCGGTTGAGCAGCTCCTCCCGGTTCGACAGGCCGGTCATCGTGTAGCCGGCGAACGGCCACGTCCCGTCCTCGCCGGTCGCCGCCAGCGTCGCGGCGGGGGCGTGGCAGAGCAGGGCCAGCGGCGTGCCGGCGCGCAGGGCCCGGGTCAGCAGCGCGCCGGAGACCGGATCGACGGCGAGGTCCTCCATCGGGCCGTGCCCGCCGGGGTAGAAGATCGCGTCGTAGTCGGTCGGGTCCACCTCGGACAGTTTCCGCGGGTGGGCGAACTCCCGCGCGTGGGCGGCGAGATAGCGGCGGTGCCGGCGCGCGCGCCGGGGTCCGGTCGCGGGCAGCCGCAGGCTGAGCGGGTCGACCGTCGGGGGCACGCCGTCGGGGGTCGCCACGGTGACCCGCCAGCCGGCGGCGGAGAAGATCCGGTGCGGCTCGACGACCTCCTCGGCCCAGACGCCGGTGGGGTGCCGCGTGCCGTCCCGCAGCGTCCAGTGGTCGGCCGCGGACAGGACCATCAGCACCGCGCGCATCGCTCCGCCTCCTAAAATCAAACCATTTGGTTCGGTTCAGGTATAGCACCGGTCGCGGGAAAATCAAACCGTCTGGTTCGATTCGCCTCGCGTGGGTCGACGCCCCGTGCGGACGACGTCAGCCCGGCGGACGGACCAACCGCTGCGCGGCGCGGCGGACCTGGGCCCGGGCGTCGTCGTCCGAGTCGGGCTGCGGCCCGAGCGCCCGGTGCAGCTCGACCGGGGCGGTGAGCCAGGACGTGGCCACCGCGATCAACGCGGCCAGCAGGTGGTGCGGCGGCCACTCCGGATCGACAAGTCCCGCCCGCTGCGCGTCCCGGATCACCGCGATCTTGTGCCGGTAGCCCGTCACGCGCTTCTCGGAAACCTGCTCGGCCCGCCCGCGTTCGTGCAGCCACGCCCACGCCGCGATGCGTTGCAGGTCGGGCCGGGCGGCGAACGTGTCGTGCAGCCGGACCGTGTAGTCCACCAGGTCGGGCGTGATCGGCACCACCCGGGACAACTCCTCGAGCCCGACCTCCATCACGGTGTCGAACAGGGCGTCCTTGTCGCCGAACCAGGCGTAGATCCGTTCCTTGCTGGCCCGCGCCCGCTCCGCGATCCGGTTGATCCGCGCGCCGTCGACGCCGTGCCGGGCGAACTCCACCATCGCCGCGTCGAGCACCCGCCGCCGGGTCTCCAGGCCCCGCGCCTGCGTCGCTGGAGAGGTCATCCGGCCACGTTAGCGCAGATGGTCGCACCCCTCGGCCGGGCCCGGGCGTCGGGGCACGCCGCGCCCGCACCCCGCGCGGCGCTGCGGCCCGGCCACCCGTTCGTGCCGCCGCGGGTTGCTAGTCTGCGCGTCGCCGCGGGAGCGCCCGGGGCGGCGTCGCGGCCGAGGGAGGAACCACCGTGCCCACGATCCCCCGGGGCCGCCGATGGACGGCGGCCGGAGCCGGCCTGTTGCTCCTCCTGTCCGGCTGTGCCCCGGGCCCGGCACCACGGACCGGCGCGCCGACCACCACCGCGCCGACCGCCGGGGCTCCCGACCGCCCGGCCGCGGGAGTCACCGGCACGCCGGGTGCTGGCCGGGCCGGGCTGGGACCCGCGCCGCTCGACTGCCCGCCACCCGGCCGGGCGTCGCGGTCGGCGAGCCGGCTCGACCCGACCGCCGGCTCCTACCTGGGACGGGCCGGCGGCGTGGCGACGGCGGTGGACGTGAGCCCGACCTGCCAGCTCGTCGTCGGCGGCCGGTTCACCGGCCTGCCCGGCGAGCAGGCGACCACGATCGGTCGGGGCGGCGCCGGCGCGGTGCTGCTCCTGGACGGCACCGGTCGGCGGCTGCTGCGTACCGTCCGGCTGGCCGGCGCGGTCGAGGACCTGGAGGTGCGCCGCACCGGCGGGGAGATCGCCGTGGCCACCGACCGGGGCGTGCTGCTGCTGGACGCGGCGGCCGGGCGGGCGCGTTGGCAGCGCGGCGGGCCCGCCAGCCGGGTCGCGGTCGGATCCGCCGGCACGGTCGCGGCGGTCACCGGCGCCACCGTCACGGTGTACGACCTGACCGGCGCCACCCTGGCCCGGATCGCCCCGAGCGGTCGCACGGTCAGCGACGTGGCGGTGGACGACCGCAGCGGTCTGGTCTTCGTCAGCGGGTTCCGGCAGACCTCCGGCGGGCGGTGCGTGCCGGTGCAGATCGCCTACGTGCACGCCTACGACCGGCGGGGACGACTGCGCTGGCGGGCGTACGACCATCCGGCGGACCGGCTGGGCGACCTGTGCGCGGACAGCCGGGCCGACCGCGTCGCGATGGGCCGGGACGGCCGGCTCTACCTGGCCGGGGAGACCGCCGGCGGGAACAGCGTGTTCGCCCGCTCGGCCGCCGACGTGGGACGGCCCGCACCGAACGTGGTCACCGACGACTTCAGCCGGGCGACCAACACCGGCGACGCGCACCACACCTACCTGGCCCGGTTCGACCCCGCCTCGGGACGCCAGCTCGCCGGGCAGGTGGTGATCAGCCGCATCGACAGCAAGGGGAACCGGGGCAACACCATCACGCCGCTCGCGATCGGCGCCGACGAGTCGGGCCGGATCTACGCCGGCGGGGTGTCGGCGTACCAGATCGCCGACCGGTCCCGGGTGACGCTCGGCGGCCGGCGGCTGGCCCCGTACGCCGGTGGGGACGCCTGGGTGCTGGTGCTTGCCCCGGACCTGCGGCGGCGGCTGAGCTGGGTGGTGCTCACCGACGGCGGCGCCGGGACGGTGCGGGGGGTGGCCGCGGCCGGCGGTGTCGCGGCGGCGGTGGCGCAGGTCGACAAGGCCGGGTTCTGGCGTGGTCCGGGGCCGTCCCTCGGCACCGGCGGCGGCTACCTCGCCGCCTGGCCCGGCCTCGGCTGACCGGACCCGCCGCCGGTGCCGAGGCGTCCACCGCGGCACCGGGGCCGGTCAGGGGGCGCCGGTGACCGCGGTACCGGCCCTGGTGATCCGGTACGTGGTCCGCGCGCCGCTCCAGAAGTGGAAGGTGAGCGTGACGGTGCCGTCGTTCACCTCGGCGAAGAACTCCGGCTTCAGGATGATGGTGTCGGCGGTGTAGTCGGGTTGGAAGTGTCCCCAGAACTCCTTGAACGGCGTCCAGTTGGCCGGGCCGGCGGGGCTGCCGTCGGCGTAGGTGGCCTCCATGGTGGCGAGCTGGTCACCGTGGAACCGGGTGGGAATGGTGAACGAGCTGGTCGTGCCGGTGGCGGCTGCCTGGGTGGGCGGGTCGGAGCTGATGATGTCGATCTTCCAGGGCACACCCTGGGAGAAGCGGGCCTCGACGGTGGCGTCGACGCCGTAGGCCCGGTTGCCGACCAGGCGGGTCAGCGCCGCCGGGGTGAGCGTGACGGTGGTGCCGGTGACGGTGTAGTCGGCGCCGGCGGCCAGCGGGGTGTCGCCCTGCCAGAGGCCGCGGAACGACAGGCCGTTGAGGTTGAGGGTGAGCGCCCGGCCGGTGATCGCGCCGGTGTGCGGCACGTACACCTGGTCGCTGGACGCGGTGCCGGATCGGCTGGTCCAGCTCGCCCTGATCATGTCGGCGACGCGCTGGTCGCGCCAGCGCAACGTGGTGCGGTCGAGGAACTGACCGGCGTCCCACAGCATCGTGGTGAGGTTGCGGGTGCGGGCGTGGTAGCCGACCGCCTCGAGGTACTTCAGGAACTCGCCCCGTTCGATGATGCCGGGCCGGGTGTGGTCCCAGGCGAGCAGCGCCCACTCGCCGATGACGACCGGGATGCCACGGGCGACGAACGTGTCCCGCAGCCGGTCGAACGTGCCGACCAGGTCCTGTTCCACGTTCGTGTCGTACCGGGTGCCGCCGGCGATGTTCACGCTGAACGGCCACCACCCGTAGAAGTGCACGGTGGCGGCGAGGTTGGGGTCGTGCAGTGCGGCGATGCCGGCGGACAACGCGTCCAGCCGCGCCTGCTCGCCACTGGTGTGCAGCGTGGGCAGGACCAGGAGCCGGGTGGCGTTGGCCCCGCCGGTCGCGCGGACCAGGTGGACGAACTCGGCGTTGAGGTCCCGGGTCGCGGTGTCGCCCTGCGCGTCGGTGGTGTCGGCGAACTGGGGCTCGTTGATGCTCTCGAAGACCAGCCTCGGTGAGTGGTCGCGGAACGTGGTGGCGAGCTGCGTCCACAGTGCCCGGTATCGATTCGTCACGCCGGCCCGGTCGGTGGGGTAGGTGTTGAGCCACTGCCAGGAGTCGTGATGGAGGTTGATCATCACGTAGAGGTCCTCGGCGAGCGCCCAGTCGACGATCTGGCGTACCCGGCCCAGCCAGGCCGCGTCGATGGTGTAGTCGGGCGCCGGGCCGTGGTGGTTGCTCCACGTGACCGGGAGCCGGACGCTGCGGTAGCCCTGCGAGCGCACGTGACGCAGGAGCGCCTGGGTGGTGAGCGGGTTGCCCCAGGCGGTCTCGTCGGGGATGGCGTCGAGCGTGTTGCCGAGGTTCCAGCCGGGTTGCATCGCGGCCACCGTGGCCATCGGGTTCCCGGCCGGGGGAGGGGTGGTCGGTGGCGTCGACGGTGACGCCGTGGCCGTCGGCGACGGGCTCGTCGACGGAGTGGTCGACGGGCCACCGGTCGGGGACGGCGTGCCGCCGGCGTCCCCGGCGCAGGTGACGCCGTTGAGCGTGAAGCCGGTCGGCGCGGTGTTGACGCCCGACCACGAACCGTTGAAGCCGAACGACACGGTGCCGTTGGTCGGCACGCTCGCGTTCCAGGCGGCGTTCGTCGCGGTGACCTGGCCGCCGGTCGCGGTGACCGTGGCGTTCCACGCCTGGGTGACCCGCTGCCCGGACGGGAACGTCCAGGCCAGCCGCCAGCCGTTGACCGGTGCGCCGAGGTTTGTCACGTCGACCGCGGCGGTGAACCCGCCCGACCACTGCGACGGCACCGCGTACGCCACGCGGCAGCCGCCGGCCGCCTGGGCGCCCACGGCCGTCATTGTCGACGCCACCAGCAGGGCTGCCACGGCACCGACGAGCGGACCGCCCCGGAGGCGGATTCTTCGGGTGCGCAGGATCATCGTGTTCTCCCTTGCCGTTGTCCGCCCGTACGCGGCCGGTGGCCAACGGTTCCGGACGGGTGGGGGCGCGCGCCCGGCGTCGCCGGGTGGCCTCGCACGGCCACCCGGCGACCCGTCGCGCGCTGGAGTGCTTCTCGCGGACGCCGCCCGATGCCTCCGCCGATCGCCGCGTCGCGGCAGCAACTTCCCGGCTCCCTGGAAAGTTTCGGGTCGAACGCTACGCGTTTCTTCGATGGTGGTCAATGAGAAGGCGGGCTCGGCGGCGATCTTCAACGTCGTGCGACGTCAACGGTGCGATACGGTGCAGAAAAAGCGCGAGATCCACTGGAAAGTTTCGGGCCACCCGCTACGCACCGGTGGCGCTCGACGGCACCGACGGGCATGGACGGACGGCTATCCTGGGGCCGGGCAGCGGTGGCCACCCGGAGGGCAGGCCGGCCGGGGGAGGAGCCAGCTTGTCGCAGATCGAGCCGGACGCGTCGGCAGTCGGGCCGGACGACACCGCCGCGGCTCCGGGCCGGCCGGTCACGATCTCCTACATCGCGGAGACCGCCGGGGTGTCGGTCCCGACCGTGTCGAAGGTCATCAACGGCCGGACCGGCGTGGCCTCGGACACCCGGGCCCGGGTCGAGGCGCTGATCAGCCGGTACGGCTACCGCAGGCCCACCTCGTCCACCCGCAGCAACCTGGTGGAACTGGTCTTCGACCAGTTGGAACACATGTGGGGCGTCGAGGTCGTCCGCGGCGTCGAGCAGGTGGCCCGGGCGCACCGGGTGGGCGTGGTGCTGACCGAGTTCGGGCCGGAGCGCGGTGGCGTCCGCTACTGGATCGACGACACGCTCGCCCGTCGTCCGGACTGCATCGTCTCCGTCGCGCAGCTGTCCGGCGAGCAACGCGACCAGTTGCGAGCGCGCGGCATCCCTTTCGTGGTCTTCGATCCCACGAGCGAGCTGCCCGACGGTGTGCCCTTCGTCGGGGCGACCAACTGGGCGGGCGGTCGCTCCGCCACCGGGCACCTGCTCCGGTTGGGGCATCGCCGGATCGCGATGATCGGCGGTCGGGACCGCATTCTCTGCTGCCGGGCGCGGCTCGACGGCTACCGCGCGATGATGGAGGCCGCCCACCTGCCGGTCGACGTGGACCTGGTGGCCCGCACCGACCTGACCGTGGACGGCGGGCGGGCCGCCGCCCTGCGGCTGCTCGGCCGGCCGGACCGCCCGACGGCGATCTTCGCCGGCAACGACCTCCAGGCGGTCGGCGTCTACCGGGCCGCGCGGGAACGCGGGCTGCGGATCCCCGCCGACCTGAGCGTGGTCGGCTTCGACGACCTGCCGATCGCCGAACTGCTGGATCCCCCGCTGACCACCGTGCGTCAGCCGCTGGCCGAGATGGCCGTGGCCGCGACCGAGCTGGCACTCGCGCTCGGGCGCGGCGAACCGACGCAGCGGACCGGTCTGGAGCTGGCGACCAGCCTCACGGTCCGGGAGAGCACCGCCGCGCCGCCCCGGTGAGAGCCGGCGGCGGGGGCAACGGATCCGGCATCTATCGACTACCGTGAGCAAGATGGCGGTGAATCACGGGACCGAGCCGTGGCCCGCCCGCATCCGTGGCCCGCACGGCGAGGTCCTCGGCGCCGGCCTGGCCGTCGACGACCGGCACGTGCTGACCTGCGCCCATGTCGTCGCCGAGGCCGGCGGCGACGGCGCGGCCGACCCGCCCGCCGGTCCGGTCGGCGTCGACCTCGTCGGCCAGCCCGGCGCCCCGACCACCTCGGCGCGCGTCCTGCCCGACTGCTGGGTCCCACCGACCGCCGACGGGCGCGGTGACCTCGCGCTGCTGGAGTTGGCGACGCCGCTGCCGCACGGCCCGTTCGCGCCGCTGCGCCGGCTGCGGTCCTGGGGCCGTCGCGTGGTGGTCTGCGGTTACCCGCAGACGCTGGAGCAGGGCGCCTACGTGCGGGCCCG
This sequence comes from Micromonospora sp. NPDC049201, assembly GCF_055586805.1. NCBI lineage: Bacteria > Bacillati > Actinomycetota > Actinomycetes > Micromonosporales > Micromonosporaceae > Micromonospora > Micromonospora sp. NPDC049201. Next base: position 237,814 of record NZ_JBVJHM010000001.1, read on the forward strand.
GCTCCGCGGTCGCTCCGGGGCCGGCCGGGAACGGGTCCAGATGGACTCCCCGGCCACCGGGGCCCAGATCGTCCAGGGGTTCAGCGGCGCCGCCGTGGTCGACGAGATCACCGGGCACGTCGTCGGCATGGTGGTCAGCACCTACGACGACGCCGAGGGGGGCCGGGAGGCCGTCGCGGTCGGCGCGCCGGCCGGCGGCCTGTCCTGGATGATCCCGGTCGAGACGATCGTGCACCACCTGCCGTCCCTCCGCGACCGGGTGTCCGGGGCACCCTCGGTGGACCTCGACTTCCTGCGGCCCGACCCGACCCCGGTGGACCCGTCCACCGCACGCCGGATCGCCGACTTCTTCGGCCATCGGCTGCCGGCCAACGTGCTGGTCATGGTGACCGTCCATCCGGGTTCCGGCGCCGCCGCGGCGGTGCGTCGGGCGGCCGTCCGGTCCAGTCGGGAGTTCCGGCCGTCCGGCGGCCCGTCGGCCGGGCCGGACGACGACCTCGCCGCGCCGCCGATCGGCAGCATCGACCTGGCCGTGGATGCGGCGGGCCGGAGCACCGGAGACATGTCCCAGCGGATCGCCGGCTGGGCCGGCCCGGCCGGTGGCACGCAGACCGGGCCACGTCCCGACGAGGACGCGGAACCACCCCCGCGCTCGCTGATCATCAACAACCTCGACGCCGCCGCCGAGCCGGAGACGCTGCTCACCGACGTCGTGCTGCCCCTGGTGGACCAGGCGCCCGCGCGTGACCTGCGGATGCTGCTGACCTTCCGCGGCGAGTCGGTCCCGCTGCGGACCGCCCTGCTGGCGCACCGCGTCGCCGCGCTCCGGTCCACCGAGGACGCCGCCCGCGCGGCGTACCGGGTGGTCGCGCCGCTGGTCGCCGACGCCCCGCCGGTCCCGGCCCGGGCGACCCGGCTGCGGGTCCGTCTCACCGCGCTGCGGGCCGCGGCCGCCCAGGGCGACGCGTCACTTCCGGCCCGGCTCGCCGACACCGAGCGGACGACCGACCGGGCGTTGCGTGAGGCCGAGTCGGTGCGGCAGCGGCTGGTGGCGATGCGGGACCGCTGGTCCGAGCTGCGGGGTCGGCTCGACGCGTTCCTCGCCATGGCGGTGCGTCACGGGCTCTCCGAGGATCCCGGCCTCGGCCCCGACCAGCGCCGGGCGCACGGGCTGCTCGTCGACGGTCCGTGCGACCTGGCGGCGGCCGAGGCCGCGGTCCGGGAGTACGGCGAGGCGCTGCTGGGCCGCATCGAGGCCGGCCGGGGCGCGGCATGAGCCGGTGCACCCGGACGCCGGGCTGCGCGGGGACGGTGCTGCCGGACCTCGGCTACTGCGACGGCTGCGGGCTGGCCCCCGGGCCGGACGCGCCGCCCGGCCCGAGAGTCGCCGGTCCGGCGGTCACGGTGCTACGGCACGCGGCCCAGGGGGACACCTGGAGCGTGGCCGGTCTCGTCTCGCTGCCGGTCCTGACGTTCTCCTCCGACGCCACGGCGGTCACGCCGCCCCGGGTTCCGGACGACGCGCGGGTGTGCCGCAACGGCCACCCGGTGGGCCGTAGCCGGAACGGCCGGCCCGGCCTGGACCACGGGTTCTGCCCGCGTTGCCGGGCGGCGTTCAGCTTCCGGCCCAGCCTGTCCGCCGGGGACGTCGTGGCGGGCCGCTACCAGGTGCTGCGCTACCTGGCACGGGGCGGGCAGGGCTGGGTCTACCTGGCCCGGGACGCCCACCAGGACCAGATCGAGGTGGCGCTGAAGGGCGTGCTGCACGCCGACGACGAGCGGGCGCTCGCCGCCGCGGTCCAGGAGCGACAGTTCCTCAACGCGCTGGACCACCCCAACATCGTGCGCAGCATCGACTTCGCCACCCACGACGACCCGGACGTCGGGCCGACCGGCTACATCGTGATGGACTACCTGGACGGCATGTCGCTGCGCAGGCTGATGGCCGCCGCCGCGGACCCCCGGCAACCGGACGTCACCCTGCCGCTGGACCACATCCTCGCCTACGGCCACGAGATCCTGGCCGCCCTGGACTACCTGCACCGGCGCGGGCTGCTCTACACCGACATGAAGCCGGACAACGTGATGCGCACCGCGGACCGCGTCAAGGTGGTCGACCTGGGTGGCGTCCGGCGCTACGACGGCGGCGCGGCCGGGCTCGTCCATTCGCCCGACTTCCTGGTCAGCGCGGCGGAACTCCAGACCCGGGGCGCGACCGTACGCTCCGACCTGTTCGCGCTCGGCCGGACGCTGGCGGAGCTGTTCGAGCACCGTACGCCCGGACCGGACACCCCCGGCGCGGCGCCCGACGCCCTGGGGGTCGAGTCGTTCGAGCGGCTCGTCGCGCGGGCCACGCACCCGGAGTGGACCCGGCGGTTCGCCACCGCCACCGAGATGTCCGAGCAGCTCCTGGGCGTGCTGCGGGAGATCATGGCGGGCGCGCCGGACCGGCGCCAGGCCGAGCCGGTCTCGCTGTTCCGACCCTCCGCCCGGCTGCTCGACGCGGGCCTCGGACTGGTGCCGCCGCTGCACACCTGGACCGGCGGGCACGACAGCGCGGTGCTCGACGACGGCCGTCCCGCCGCCACCACGGTGGCACGGGGTCTGCCGGCGCCCCGCCCCGACCCGGACGACCCGGCCGTCGACGAGTTGGGCGCCGTGGAGGCGCCGGACGCGCAGAGCCTGCTCAACAAGCTCGCCACGGTGCCGCACGCGTCGGTGGAGGTCGAGCTGAGTCGCTGCCGGGCGTACCTCGACCTGGCCGATCCGACGGCGGCCGCCGCCGCGCTGGCCGCCGCCGTGACGATCCTCGGCGCCCGGGCGGGCACGGACTGGCGGATCGCCTGGCACCAGGGGCTGCTGGCGCTCGCCGCCGACCGGATCGACGAGGCCGCCCGACAGTTCGACGCGGTCTACGCCGACATCCCGGGCGAGATCGCTCCGAAGCTCGCGCTCGGCTACTGCGCCGAACGGCGCGGCCAGGCCGAGCCGGCGGCCCGTTTCTACGCCGCGGTCTGGCGGCGGGACCCGTTCCAGGCCAGCGCCGCCTTCGGGCTGGCCCGGCTCCGGCTGGCGGTGACCGACCGCGCCGGCGCCGTGGCCCTGCTCGACGAGGTCCCCGCGTTGTCCCGACACCACGACGCGGCCCGGATCGCGGCGGTGCGGGTGCTGGCGTCCCGGCTGCCCGGCGGGCCGCCCAGCGCCGACGAGCTGAACCGGGCCGTGGACCGGCTGGCGTCGGTGCACCTCGACGGTGGGGAAGGACACGGCGAGTCGCGCGACCGGCTCACCGCGGCGATCCGGGAGGCGGCGCTGGATCTGATCCGCTCCGGCGACCCGACCGGCCTGGCCGGCGACGCGCTGTGGGGTGAGCCACCGACCGAACGGACCGTGCGGGACCTGCTGGGCGGGTCCTACCGGGTCCTCGCCCAGCAGGCCCACCGCGTCGAGGACCACAACGTGCTGATCGACCGGGCGAACGCCGTCCGGCCCCGGACCCGATGGTGACCGACCGACCTGAACGGAGCGTGGCGCGGGTGGACACCGGCATCGAGTTCGGCCTGGAGGTCAACCAGAACAGATATCTCCCGGCCGGCGGCACGCAGATGCACGCCATCGTCTCGGTCACCGGGCGGTGGGCGACCGGCGAGGACGGCCGGCCGGTCCGGCCCGATCCACCGCGGCTGGCCGAGGTGCTGGTGATCGACTGCTCCGGATCGATGGCCGACCCGCCGACCAAGATCGCGGCGGCCCGACGGGCCACCGCCGCGGCGCTCGACGTCCTGCCCGACGGGGTGCGCTTCGCCGTGGTCGAGGGCACCCACCAGGCCCGCGTGGTCTACCCGCCGGAGCCGGGGCTGGCCACCGCGTCGGTGGAGACCCGACAGCGGGCCAAGGCCGTGGTCGCCCGGCTCGCCGCCGCCGGTGGCACGGCGATGGGTAGCTGGTTGGCGGCGGCGCGGGACCTGCTGCCCCGGCAGTCGTCGACGATCTGTCACACGCTGCTGCTCACCGACGGCATCAACCAGCACGAGACCGAGGCGGAACTCGACCGGGTGCTGCGGACCTGCGCCGGCCGCTTCACCTGCGACGCGCTGGGCGTCGGGGACGGCTGGCGCCCCCGGGACCTGCTGCGGATCGCCGCCGCGCTGAGCGGCACCGCCGAGGCGGTGCGCCGCCCGGCCGAGCTGGAGGCGGGCTTCCGGGAGACGATCCGCGCCGCGACGGCCAAGCTCCAGCCCGCCGTGCGGATCCGCCTACAGACGCTGCCGTACGCCCGGGTGGCCTTCGTCAAGCAGGCCCGGCCGGCCGTCATGGACCTCACCGAGTACGCGGAACGCGTCGACGACCGGACGGTGGAGTTCGCCGCCGGAGCGTGGGGCGTCGAGCGTCGCGAGTACCACCTCTGCCTCGACGTGACGGCGCCGGACGCGGTCCTGGACCAGGACCGGCTGGCCGCCCGGGTGGACCTGCTGGTCGACGGGGAGCCGCGCACCGCGCCGGCGACCGTGCTGGTGAACTGGACCGACGACCTGGTCAGGTCCGCCCGACTGGACCCGGGCGTGTCCCAGGTGACCGGGCAGGAGCAGGTACGGCAGGCGATCGACGCCGGCTGCGACGCGTACGACCGGGGTGATCTGACCGGGGCGCACGCGCAGTGGGCGCGGGCGGTCGAACTGGCGACCGCCACGCGCGACGAGGCGGCGCTGGAGCAACTGCGCTACCTCGTCGAGATCGAGCCGGGCGGGGTGGTCCGGCTCAGGCCGAACCTCAGCCGCACCGACGTGATCGTCAGCTCCGTGATGTCCAGCCAGGTCATGTTCGGCGACGACCCGACCGCGCCGTCCGCGCCGTCCGCGCCGTCCGCGCCGTCCGCGCCGCCCGCCCCGCGGCGGGTGGACGCGGACCGGCTCTGCGGCAACTGCGGCTGGTGGTCACCGGGGGACGCGACCTACTGCGAGCGGTGCAGCCACGACCTGGACGACAGGGGTCCGGTCGGGCGGGCGGAGGCGTGACGGCGGAGCGCATCCCCGAGCCGCCGGCGCGGCGGGTGAGCGACACCCGCCGTCATCTGGTGCGGCTGCGGGCAGCGCTGCTCGCCGCCACCGCGCTCGCGCTCGCCGGCTGCCTGGCGGTCTTCCTCGGCGTCGCCCGGACGGCCGACGCCGCCGCCGACCGCTCCGTCCCGGCGGTCCTCGCCGTCTACGACGCGCAGAACGCGTTGCTGCGGGCGCACGCCGCCGCGGTACGCAACCTCACCGTCGGCGGCGTGGTGCTGGGCGGGCCGGGCGTGGAATATCAGCGCGACATCGCCGGCGCCGGCCAGTACCTCACCCTGGTGGCGGAGAACAACGCGGCCGGTGACGACGGCACCCGGGACATCCAGACGGTGGAGGCGCTCCTGGTCACGTACACCGGTCTGATCGAGCAGGCCGACGCGCGTTACCGGGAGGCCGACCTGCACACGCTCGGGGCGGTGGCGCTGCGGGACGCGGCGAGTCTGCTCGCCGACATCATGGGGCTGCTCGACACGCTGCGGGGAAAGCAACTCGCCGTCCTCGACCAGCAGGTGAACACCGGCTGGACCGATCCGGCCACCGCCCTGGCCTGGCTGGCGCCGCTGGCCGTGCTCGGTGTGCTGCTGGTGCTGGCGCAGACCTACCTGTCCCGGCGGTTCCGGCGGACCTGGAACCTCCCGCTCCTGCTGGCCACCGCGGCGACGGTGGGTCTGGTGCTGCTGACCTCGTTGAGCCTGCGCTCGGCCGGGCAGCTCGACCAGGCCCGAGCGGACCTCCGGGTGGTGCACGACGTCCGGCAGGGTCAGCTCCGCGAGGTGCGTGCCGACGCGGCCACCCGACTCGCCGAGGAGGTGCGCCGAGAGTGCGAGTCGGCGTGCGCCAGCGTGCTGGCGGCGATCGAGCAGGACGCCGGGGGCGCGTCGGGGCCACCACCGGAGCCGGGCACCGCGGCCGGGGCGGAGGCGAGAACCGTGACCCGCGCCGGCCGGGCCGCCGACAGCCGCCAGGTGGAGTACGTCCTGCCGGTGCTGGCGCTCGGCATCGTGGTGCTGGTCCTCACCGGGTTCCAGCCCCGCCTCGCCGAATACGGACACCGGGCGTCATGACCGGCCGGAGTGGAGTGTCGCGGGCGGCGCTGGCCCTGGTCGTGACGCTGCTGGCCGGCGTCGGCCTGATCGGCTGCGGGGCCGCCGAGCCGGCCGGACGCGTGACCGTGCTCGGTTCCTGGACCGGCGACGAGGAGACGACCTTCCGCGCGGTGCTCGCCCGGTTCGAGGACGAGACCGGCATCCGGGCGGAGTACCAGGGGCACCGGGACGTCAGCCAGGTGTTGCAGGCGGGGATCGAGCGGCAGCGACCACCCGACGTGGCGGTCCTGCCCCGCCTGAACGACCTCCAGCGTTACGTCAACGAGGACGCCGTCCGACAGTTGGACGGGGTCGCCGGGTTGACCGACGACCCGGCCGCCGGTCGACAGCTCATTCGCCTGGCCGCCCGGACCGGGTCGGACGACGCCCCCACGCGGGTCTACGCCGTCGCCATCGCCACCCACCTGAAGAGCGTGTTCTGGTACGACCGCGTGCGGGCGGCCACCGTCGGCCTGCGGCAGCCGCCGAGGACGTGGGACGAGTTGGTCGACCGGGCCCGGACCGTCCGGGACGGTGGCGGGATGCCGTGGTGCCTGGGGCTGAGTTCCCCACCGGTCTCCGGGTGGCCGGGCACCGACTGGATCGAGGACATCCTGCTGCACCGGTCCGGGCAGCGGGCGTACGAGTCGTGGACCCGGGGCGAACTGGCCTGGAGTTCCCCGCAGGTGCGGGACGCCTGGCGGACCTGGGGGCAGTTGCTGAGCGCCACGCCGTCGCCGGAGGCCAGGCGGGCCGGCCTGTTCTCCACCTGGGCGGAGGCGGGCGCCGGCCTGTTCGACGCGCGGGGCGGCTGCCACCTGGACCATCAGGCGTCCTTCGCGGTCCGCGAATACCGCAAACCGCCCCGGAGCGCGGGGAACCGCGTCGACTTCTTCCCCACGCCACCGATCGGCTCGGCGGACACCGGCGGGTTGCAGGAGGTGTCCGACGACATCGCCGCCATGCTGCGGGACACCGGGCCGGCCCGGAAGCTGATGGCGTTCCTGGCCTCGGAGTCGGCGCAGCAGGTCTGGCGCCGCGCCAGCGGCGGGCTCTTCTTCAGCCGGCGTGGGCCCGCGGACTCCTATCCCGATCAGGTCACCGGCCGGGTCGCGGCCCGGCTCGGCACCGGCACGCTGTGCTGGGACGGGTCGGACCTGCTGCCGGCGCCGGTGGCGACCGCGTTCGAGCGGGCCACCCTGGTCTACCTGCACCAGCCCGAACGCCTCGACGAGCTGCTCAAGGAACTCGACGGGTTGGCCGGCACGGTGTCCCGTACCGATTGGATGGATCTGCGCTGCCACCCGGCGGCCGAGTGACAGGGGATGTGACGGATGACCGAACTACGGCGGTTCGACCTGGAGAGGGGCGGCTCGGTGGTGGTCGAGGTCGACGGCAAGCCCGGGATGACCCCGGCGGGCAACGCGGGCAGGGTGATCCGTGCGGCGGGGGCGACGTTCGACCGGGCCCTGTCGGAGGTTCGCGACGCCGCCTCCGCCGCGCTCGGCCAGTTCCAGTCGATGGCGCACCGACCGGACGAGGTGGAGATCGTGTTCGGCGTCCAGGTGACCGCCGACGCCGGCGCCGTGATCGCGCGTACCGGGGTGCAGGGGCAGTTGACGGTCACGCTGCGGTGGAAGCGCGCCTCGGGCCCGGAGCCGGTGGCGGGGACCGGTCCGACCGGGTGAGCGCGGTCGACGTGCCGGCACGGTGTTCGCTATCCCTCGGACGGCAGGTCGAGGTAGCAGCCGGCGGGTTCCTGACCGGACAACGCCTGGATGGCCGTCATGATCTCGTCGGTGACGGCCCGCCGGGCCCGCCCGCCGCTTCCGGTGACCGGCGGGGTGAAGTGCAGGGGCGCGCCGAACCGTACGATGACCCGCCCGGGCCGAGGCAGTCGGGCGCCGACCGGTTGGATGCGGTCGGTGCCGAGGACGGCGACGGGGACCACCGGGGCGCCGGAGGCCAGCGCGAGCCACGCGACGCCGGTGCGACCACGGTAGAGCCGCCCGTCGCGGGAGCGGCTGCCCTCGGGGTGGATGCCGAAGGCCCGCCCGGCGGCGAGCACGTCGAGCGCCACCCGCAGCGAGTCCTGGGCGGACCGGTGGCCGCCCCGCTCCACGGGGATGGCGTCGATGCCGGTGAGGCAGTTGCGGGTGAGCCACCCCCGCGGGCCGGGCCGCCGGAAGTACTCGGCCTTGGCCAGGAAGCTGACCGGTCGGGGCGCCACCAGCGGGATCACCACGCTGTCGATGAAGGACAGGTGGTTGGCGGCCAGGATCACCGGCCCGTGCCGCGGCACATTGTCCCGGCCCTCGACGACCGGCCGGAAGGCCATCCTGCCGAGCGGGGCGAGCACCAGCCGGGTGCCGGTCTGCAGCAGCACGTGTTCCCTCCGAGGGTGGGTCCCGGTCACCGTGGGACGCCGGGCGCGGGCCGGCCGAGGTGGGCCGCCACGGCGGCGCGCAGCAGCGGTTCGACGTCGTCGCTGCGCACCATGGTTTGGAGGCTGCCCCACTGTCGCAGCTCGGCGATGCCGTGCAGGTTGGCCCAGAGCGCGCCGGCGACGACCGGCGGCGCGGGGGCGTCGGGCGCGTCGGGCCGGGCCCGGGCGACCAGGTCGACCAGGACGCCGAAGAGTTCCTCGCTGGCGTCCCGCAGGCCGATGCCGTTGCCCCGCAGCAGGTCGTGCCGGAACATGAGTTCGAACATGCCGTGGTTGGTGCGCGCGAACCGCAGGTAGAGCCGGCCCAGTGCGAGCACCTGGTCGTACGGATCCGGTCCGGTGCCGCCGATCGCGGCGGTGACCTCGGCGCCGAGCTGTTGGTAACCCTCCTGGGCGATGGCCGCGAGCAGGGCGAGGTGGGTCGGGAAGTGGCGCCGCGGCGCACCGTGGGAGACGCCGGCCCGCCGGGCGATCTCGCGCAGCGTGAGGGCCGCGGTGCCCTCCTGGGCGAGCAGGTCGACGCCGGCCCGCACCAGGCGGGCCCGGAGCGTGCTGTCGGACGGCGGCATAGACACTGTCTACCACCCCTCGTAGACAGTGTCTACCGGCCTCGGCGGAGTGACCCGCGTTACCTCTCGGCCAGCCGGGAATCAGGTCGGCGCCACCGCATTTGAACCGAGGTGTGACTACCGCACCGAACCTCGCCCGGCCGCGCCCTGACCGGGCGGAGGCTTCCCGATGACCGATGTCCGTCCCGACAAGCTGTCGACGCCCGGCACCCGGACACCCGGTGACCTGATGAGCCGCGGACAGCGGGCCCGGCTCGTGCTGGTCCTCGGTTCGCTGATCGCGGTGGGACCCCTGACGATCGACATGTACCTGCCGGCGCTGCCCGCGATCGTCGACGACTTCGCGACCACCTCGGCGGCGGTCCAGCTGACGCTCACCGGCACCCTGGCGGGGCTGGCCCTCGGCCAGCTCCTGATCGGCCCGCTGTCGGACGCCGTCGGGCGGCGGCGCCCGCTGATCGCCGGGCTCGTCCTGCACGTCGTCGCGTCGTCGCTCTGCGTGGTCGCGCCCAACGTCGCGGTGCTCGGCGCGCTGCGGGTGGTGCAGGGCCTGGGGGTCGCCGCCGCCGCGGTGGTCGCGATGGCCGTGGTCCGGGACCTGTTCAGCGGCGCGGCGTTCGCCACCCTGCTGTCCCGGCTGCTGCTGGTGATGGGGGCGGCGCCGATCCTCGCCCCGACCCTCGGCGGCGGGCTGCTGCGCTGGACGGACTGGACCGGCGTCTTCGTCGCGCTGGCCGTCTTCGGCGTACTGCTGGTCGTGGTCGCCGCCCTCGGCCTGCCGGAGACGCTGCCGCCCGCGCGGCGCCGGCGCGGCGGCGTCGTCGCGACCGCGGCGCTGTACGGGTCGCTGCTGCGCGACCGCGTCTTCGTGGGCCTGGTCCTGGTGGCCGGCCTCGCCATGGCCGCGCTGTTCGCGTACGTGGCCGGTTCGTCGTTCGTGCTGCAACAGGGCTACGGGCTCGACGAGCAGCAGTTCGGGCTGGCGTTCGGCGCGGGCGCGGTGGGCCTGATCGGGGCGACCCAGTACAACGTCCGGCTGCTGCGCCGCTTCCCGCCGCAGCGGATCCTGGTCGCCTCGCTGGCGGCGGGGACGCTTGCCGGCCTGGCCCTGGCGGTCTTCGCCGCGACCGACGTCGGCGGGCTGCCCGCGTTGCTGGTGTCGTTGTGGCTCGTGCTGGCGGCGGCGGGCCTGGCGATGCCGAACGCGCCGGCGCTGGCGCTGTCCCGACACGGCGAGGCGGCCGGCACCGCGTCCGCGCTGCTGGGCGCCGTGCAGTTCGGGGTGGGTGCGGTGGCCGCGCCGCTGGTGGGCGTGCTGGGCACCGGCGCGCTGGCGATGGCCCTGGTGGTGGCCGGCGGCATGGTGGCGGCGCTGGCGGTGCTGCTGGTCGTGGTCCGGCCGGCCCGGCTCGCCGACCTGGAGCCCGCGCCGGCGGTCGTGGCGGTGCACTGACCGGACCCGACGCCGTCCCGGGCGGTCGGGGCGATCCCGTCGGATACTGGGCCGATGACGAATCCCGACCTCGACCCCGCGCTGTACCCACCGATCGATCCACGCGAGGACGTGCCGGACGACCCGGGGGAGTTGCTGCCGGACACGCCGGACGTCCTGCCGGAGGCGCCGACCGAGCCGATGCCCGACGACGGGGAGCCCGGCGGCGTGCCGGAGCCGGCCTGACCGGCCCCGGGCGCGGCCTGTCGCGGCGACCGCGCCGTCGGTAGGGTCGTCGGCGTGGATCTGGACGACACCGCCGTCCGGCTCGGAGTGCCGGTCGAGGACCTCGCACGCGTGCACCGGCTCGCCGGTGACCGGCCGTCGGCGCCGCTGCCGGCCCGGGCCGACGCGCCGGCGATCCTCGACCGGCTCGGGGTCCGCCCGGACGACGCCGCCGAGGTCATGGCGGGTTGGCCCGACCCGGGCTCCCCACTGTGGACCCCGGAGCTGCGCTGGCTGCTCGACCGCTCGATCGCCCTGGTCCGCGCCGATCTCGGGGGCCACGACTGGCTGCCGCCCGGCCCGGCCCTGCCCCGCGAGCGGGGCCCGGCCTGGCGGCACCTCTACGTGTACGCGTACCTGGCCCTGGTCGACGTGGTCACCGCGTACCACCGCGACCACGGCATCGACGACGCGGTGACCCGGGCGACCCTCGCCGACCTGGGCCGCAACCTGGCGATCGACAGGCGGATGACCGGCGAGGGCTGGCCGGTCATGCAGAGCTGGCTGACGCTGCACACCCGGGGCGGGCTCTACGAGCTGGGTCGGCTCCAGCACCAGCGCGGCGACACCATCGGCCTGCACATCCCCGAGGCGGGGCCGCTGAGCCCGGCGGCCGTGGACGCGTCGCTCGACCGGGCCCGGGCGTTCTTTCCGCGCCACTTCCCCGACGAGCGCCACACGGAGTTCTCCTGCGGCTCCTGGCTGCTCGACCCCCAGCTACGGGAATACCTGCCGGCGGACTCCAACATCGTCCGGTTCCAGCGCCGGTTCGAGCTGGAGCCCTACCAGAAGCCGGACGGCATCGACGCCGATGTCGAGGTGCTGCGGTTCGTCTTCCGCACGCTGAGCACGCCGCTCGACCGGCTGGAGCGCCGCACGGCGCTCCAGCGGGCGGCCGTCGACCACCTGGCCGCCGGGCGTCACTGGCGCTGGCGCGTCGGTCGTTTCCCGTTCTGACCGACGCCGGAGGCGACGCTGCCGTCGGGCCGGCCGGTCAGCGGGGCAACGACGACGGCAGCTCGGCGAGCCAGCGGTCCAGGGCCGCCGGACTGGGGAACAGCAGCACCGGCGGGCCGGCCGGGTCCGCCCGCCAGGCCCGCATCCGCCGCCGGGCCCGACCGAACGCGGACACGTGCCACACCAGGATCGAGTCCCGGGACAGCACGCTGCGCAGCGACTCACGGTTGCCGTTGCAGATCTCCTCGCCGCTGACCAGCCGGCCGGCGGTGCGCCGCAGCAACCGCCAGAAGGAGAGCGCCCGCGGATAGTCCAGGCCCACCACCAGGTCGGCGCGGGACAGCACCACGTCCCGCCACCCGTGGTAGGCACCGTCCAGGATCCACCGGTCGCCCCGGCAGACCGCCTCGATCCGGCGGCGCTGCTCGGCGACCGGCACCTCGACCCAGCCGGGCTGCCACAGCAGGTCGTCGACCGGGCGCCAGGGCAGCCCGAGCCGCTCGGCCAACCGCGCCGCCAGGGTGGACTTGCCGGCGCCGTACACGCCGTAGACCAGGATCCGGGCCGCCGCCGGCATCAGCTCCGGGCCTTGCCGCGGGCGTTCCGCCGGCGTGGTTCCTCGTCGCCGCCGGCGAGCCGGGTGAAGGTGAGCGCGTTCGCCGCCGCGACACCGACCACCGCGAAGCCGACCTGAAGCGCGAGCACGATCCAGTCCCACCGCAGGACCCAGAGCCGCACCGGCGCGTCGTCGGCGATGTCGACCCAGCGGGCGACCACGGTGCCGAGCACCGCCGCGCCGACGCCGATGACGAACGTGGCGAAGATGCCGATCCGCTGCCGGCCCGGCAGCACCAGCCGCCCGAGCAGCCCGATGAGGGCGCCGATGAGCACCGCGCCCAGATAACCACCCACGAGCATTGCCGTCACTCCTCCCACCGGTTCCGGCACTCATGCCCGCCCACCGCACCACCGGAAACCCCGCGCACGTCGAGCCGGCGGGCGGCGGTGGTGCCGGGACGCCGGCACGTAGGATCACGCACACCCCGCCGAGACCGCCACCCCCGCCGGAGTTCCGCTGCCCGAGTCGCCCGCACCCCGCGTCGCCCGGCCGCTGCGCCGGGCGCTGGCCGTCGTGTTCCTGCTCGTCGTGGCCGGGCTGCCCGCCGGCTCGTCAAGCGCCGGTGGCAGCGGGCCGGGCACCGTCCGGATGCTCCAGATGAACCTCTGCAACAGCGGCCGGGCGGGTTGCTACACCGGCGGCTCCGTGCGGCGGGCCGCCGAGGTGATCGCCGCCGAACGGCCCGACGTGGTCACCCTCAACGAGATCTGCCGGGACGACGTGGACACGCTGGCCCGCGCGCTCGCGGCGGTCCGGCCGGGCGGCCGGGTCGTCCCCGCGTTCCAGGCCGCCGGCGACCGCCCCAGCCGCGCCGCGACCCGCTGCGTCAACGGCCAGCCGTACGGGATCGGCCTGGTGGCCCGCCTCGCCGGCCCGGGGGCCCGCGCCGGCGCGCACCGCGGCACCTATCCGGCGCAGGACCTCGCGGACCCGGAGGAGCGGGTCTGGCTCTGCCTCCACGCCGTCGCCGTGCTGCACGCCTGCACCACGCACCTGGCGAACACCGACGGCGCCGTCGCGCTGGCCCAGTGCGCGCAGCTGCTCGCCACCGTGGTGCCGGCGATCCGCCGCGACGCCGGATACGCCCCGACCGTGCTCGGCGGCGACCTGAACCTGCGTGCGGGCGGCGTGCCCGACGTGCGGTCGTGCGTACCGCCGGGCTACCGCCGCGTCGACGACGGCGCCCGGCAGCAGATCGTGGCGACGACCGACGTCACCATCTGCTGCCGGCGGGCGGTGGACATGCGCGGCACGACGGACCATCCGGCGCTGGTGGCCACCCTGACCGTCGACCGGCCGCCGCGCTGACGGTCGGCCGGCGCCACCGGGTGTCCGGACACCGTGGACAGCCCGTGGCGACGCGTCTAAGGTCGGGCGCACCGGTGTCCCGAGGAGCGGCCCATGGGTGTCTCCATCTCCCTCGACGACCTGCTCGGCGAGGAGGTGAGACGCGACCCGTACCCGTTCTACGCGAGGCTGCACGGGATGGGGGAGGCGGTCGCCTTCCGGCCCGGCGAACCGCACGCCCTGGTCGTCCACGGCTACCAGGCGGTCCACCGGGTGCTGCGGGACCCGGTCTTCCGGGTGCTCGGCGCGGAGTTCCTGGACCGGGCCGGCACCCGTTGGCGCCAGCACCCGGTGACCCGGATCCTCCAGACGTCGATGCTCAACGCCGCGCCCGGCGACCACCTCCGGGTCCGGCGCCTGTTCGGCCAGGCGTTGACCCCGCGCCGGGTCGCCGCCCTGGAGCCGGCGATCACGCGGATCGCCGACCGCCTGCTCGACCGGCTCGCGGCGGCCGGCGCGGACGGCCGACCGGTCGACTTCATGGACGGGTTCGCGCTCACCCTGCCCAGCGACGTCGTCGGCGAGCTGCTGGGCGTGCCGGAGCGGGACCGGGCCTGGTTCCCGTCCCGGGTGCGCACGTTCGACGCGGTGCTGGAGATCGGCCGGCGATCGATGCGGGAGGTGCGGGCCGCCAACGTCGCGGCGACGGAGCTGACCGCGTACTTCACCGAACTGCTGGCCGCGCGCCGGGACCGGCCGCGCGGGGACCTCGTGTCGGCGCTCGTGCGGATCCGGGACCGCGACCCCGACCAGCTCTCCGCCGACGAGCTGCTGGCCAACCTGATCATCATGTACAACGCCGGGTTCCGGACCACCGCGAACCTGCTCGGCAACGGCCTGGTCCTGCTCGTGGCGCGGCCGGACGCGCGGGCCGCGCTGCGCGCCGACGCGTCGGTCGCCCCGGCGTACGTCGAGGAGATCCTCCGGTACGAGCCGCCGGTGCACTTCGCGCTCCGGTACGCGGCGGCGGACACCGAGGTCGCCGGGCTGCCGGTGCCGGCCGGTCGGACCGTGGTGGTGCTGACCGGCGCCGCCAACCGCGACCCGCGCCGGTTTCCCGACCCGGACGTGTTCGACCCGTCCCGGGTGGACAACCGCCACCTGGCGTTCAGCGCCGGGCCGCACCACTGCTTCGGCGCGGCCCTCGCCCGCGCGGAGGGCCGGCTGGTCCTGCCCCTCCTGCTGGACCGTTTCCCGGCGCTGGCGCTCGCCGCCGAGCCCGGCGAGCGGCGTCAGCTCATGCTGCGCGGGTACGACCACCTGCCGGTGCGTCTCACGTCGCCGGGGCCGGCGGTCCACCGGCCGATCGGGACCTTGCCAAACCATCCCGATTGAGTAAGGTCGATGCCACGCTGGGGAAAGGACACACCGGGCCATGACCGATGAGATCCGCGCGTTCCTGCTCGCCGCCCTGACCGAGATGAAGTACGACGTGGACGACGTCGACGACGACACCGTCTTCGGGCCGGCCGGTCTGGACGTGGACTCGCTCGGCCTCGCCGAGCTGGCGGTCCGGGTGGAGGACCGGTTCGGCGTGGCGTTCGACGACGACGAGGCCGAGATGCTCGCGATGATGACGCTCGGCGAGTTCTCCCGGACGGTGGCGCAGCGCATCCAGCCGGCCTCGGCGCACTGAGCGTGCGGCCGGGCGCGACGATCACCGGCATCGGGCTGGTGAGCCCGGTCGGCTCGACCGCCGTCGAGGTGTTCGACGCGGTGTGCGACGGCCGGTCGGGGCTGTCCCGCCCGCCGGAGGGCCATCCGGTGCACGGCGTGGTCGACGTCGCGGCGATCGCCCCGCCGATCGACCCGGCCTCCGTGCTGCCCGGCCCGGAGTCCCGCGTCGTGGACCGGTCGATCGTCATGGCGCTGCGCGCCGCCGGGGACGCGTTGGCCGACGCCGGTCTGCGGGTCGGTCGGGACGTCGACCCGTACCGGGTGGCGGTCGTCGTCTCCGGCGTCGGCGGGCTGTCCACACTGGCCGACCAGGTGCTGCGGCGGGCCGAGCGGGGCCGCTTCGGCGTCAGCCCGTACATGCTGCCCGGCACGCTGCCGAACATGGCGGCGGCGCGGGTCGCCATCACGTTCGGCATCCGTGGCTACACCTCGTCGGTCGGCACGGCGTGCGCGGCCGGCGCCCAGTCGGTCGGGGAGGCGCTGCGCATCCTGCGCGCCGGCGAGGCGGACGTGGTGCTGTGCGGGTGCGCCGAGGCGCCGCTGTTCCCCACGTTCGCCGACGCCTTCGGCAACGCCCGGGCGCTGGCCCGGGGCTGGGCCGATCCGACCGCCGCGAGCCGGCCGTTCGACCGCCGTCGCAACGGCCTCGTGCTCGGCGAGGGCGCCGGCGTGCTGGTGCTGGAACGCGCCGCGCACGCCGCCGCGCGGGGTGCCCGTCGCCACGCCGACGTGCTCGGCTGGGGCGCCACGAACGACGCGTACCATCCGACCACGCCCCGGCCCGACGGCTCCGGCGCGGCGCACTGCATGCGGATGGCCGTCCGCGACGCCGGCCTGGGCCTCGACGACATCGGGTACGTCAACGCGCACGGCACCAGCACGAAGGCCGGCGACGCCGCCGAACTGGCCGCCCTGGCCGACGTCTACGGCGCGCACCCGCCGCCGATGAGTTCGACCAAGGGCGTGACCGGGCACCTGCTCGGCGTCTCCGGCGTGCTCGAGGCGGCCGTCGGCGTCGAGGCGCTCCGGCGCGGCCTGCTGCCGCCCACCCACAACCTCGACGACCCGGACCCGGCCGGCGACGTCGACCACATCCGCAAGCAGCCCCGCCCGGTCGCGGTGGACGCCGTGCTGTCCAACTCGTTCGGCTTCGGCGGCCACAACGTCAGCCTCGTCCTGACCCACCCCACCACCCCCTGACCACCTCCCCCCACCCCCTTCCCCGCGCAGATTCACGGAAAGTGCGCGCGGGGGAGGGGAGGGGGAGGGAGGGGAGGACGGTGTCAGTGGAGGGTGATCTGGGTGGCGGCGTCGTGCGTCGTCACCGTCAGGGCGAAGTGCGGGTTCAGCATGTCGACCAGGTAGTCGAGGTCCGCGACGAGCGGCACCGGGAGCAGCGCCCGCTGGTCCACGTCGACGTGGCTGGCGACCAGCTCGATCCGGTCGGCCTTGAGCAGCCCCCGGGTCAGGAACGCCGGCAGGTCCTCGGGGAGCAGGCAGCGCCACAGGTCGACGTTGACGATCACGTCCAGCGCGCCGGTCTTGAACTGCTGGAGCACGGTGCCGAGCAGGTGCGAGTTCGTGTCGCCGGGCGGCGCCGCGTGGTCGAACGTGTGCGACCCGGCGCCGACGTCCACGGTGGACACCCCGTGGCCGATCAGCAACGCCCGGCTGGTGGCCAGCTCCTCCCGGAGCGTGGCGGACAGCGCGGCCGGCCGGCCCAGCCCGGCCCGCCGGTACGCGTCGATCGCGTCCCGGTAGAGGCGGATGCGGCCCAGGTGCCGGCCGAACGTGTTGATC
This sequence comes from Micromonospora sp. NPDC049201, assembly GCF_055586805.1. Lineage (NCBI taxonomy): Bacteria > Bacillati > Actinomycetota > Actinomycetes > Micromonosporales > Micromonosporaceae > Micromonospora > Micromonospora sp. NPDC049201. The sequence continues at coordinate 255,091 of NZ_JBVJHM010000001.1, forward strand.
GCGTACAGCACCTCGACGTCGTAGCGCAGGTGCTTGCGCAGCATGTACTTCATGTTGTCCATCGAGGCGAGCCCGTTGGTGGTCCGCCGGAAGTGGGGCAGGTGGTACGAGCACGCGTCGACGTCGAGGTGGAACAGCTCCGGCGGCGCGCCGTGCAGGTGGAAGACCCGGTAGAAGAAGTCGAGATCCTCGAAGCCCCACTTCACCATGGCCTCGTCGAACCCGCCGACCCGCCGGAACGACGGGCGGTCGACCGACGCGTTGTGGGTCAGCCCGAGCACCCAGGGCGCGCTCGGGAAGTCGCCCGTCCGCTGCGGATGGGCGATGTCCTCCAGGCGCGGGTCGCCGCGCTCGGCGTCCAGCATCGCCGGGACGATCGGCTCGCCGCGACGCAGCGCGTCCGCGCCGGCCCAGTCCAGGTCGTAGCGCTGGCCGAGCAGCACCCCGGGCCGGCCGGCGCGGTCGGCGTGGAAGTCCCGGTGCCGCTCCAGCAACCCGGGGTGCGCCACCGTGTCGGCGTCCAGGAACATCAACGTGTCGGCCCGGGCGCGCGCCGCCGCCGCGTTGCGGTTGGCGCTGCGTCCCCGGTTGGTGTCGCTGCGCACGTACTCGACGGCCAGCCGGTCGCGGTAGCGGTCCACGACCGGGCCCAGCGCAACGGTGGAGCCGTCGTCGCCGACGATCACCTCGAAGTCGTCGCGCGGCAGGGTCTGCCGGGTGAGCGAGTGCAGCGTCGCGTCGAGCGCGGAGCCGTTGTTGTGCGCGGGCACCACCACGCTCAGGGCCGGCTGCCGCCCGTTCGCCGTGCTCAACGGGGCGTGGAGTTGGCGGTGATGTAGTCCGCCAGGTCGCCGAGGGTGGTCATCCGGTCCTCGTCCAGATCCTCCACGTCGATCTGGATCTCCAGCTCGTCCTCCAGCTCCAGCAGCAGCTCCAGGGCGAGCGACGAGCTGAGGCCGAGGTCGTCCATCAGCTGGGTTCGCTCGGTGACCGGGGCGGCCGGCCTGAGCATGCGGCCCAGCAACGCCGTGAGGCTCTCGACCACCTGGTCGCGCTGCGGCGACGTGGTCGACGTGTCGTGTTCTAGCACCGGGGTGCCGGCGGGTCGATCAAGCGCTCCAGCATGGACTCATCAGAGCAAAGGACATCGGCGAGTGTCAACGGGTGGAACTCGACCGCGTACGGCGCGTCGCCGGGCGACGCGACCGCCCCCCGGTACCCGGCCGGCGTGACCAGGTCGGCGACCCGGTACGCGCCGGCCGGCTCGACGCACGCGACCACGTCGTCGGGGTGGACCGCCACCGCCAGGTTGGGCCAGAGCCGGCCCCCGGCCGCCTTGACCACCGCCTCCTTGCGGACCCACAGCCGGGTGAACCGCCGGGCCCGCTCCCCGGCGTCGGGCCCGGCGGCGACGTGCCGGGCCTCCGCCGGGTGGAAGAAGCGCGCGGCCAGTCCGACCGGGTCCCGGCCCGGCGACAGGTGCTCGATGTCCACCCCGACCGGGCGGTTCCGGCTGATCGCCACCGCGACCAGCGAGCCGGAGTACGACAGGCTGGTGTGCGGCCCGTCCGACGTCGGCTTGCCGTGCCGGCCCCGCCGCCAGACGAGCGCGGACGGCGGGACGCCCACCGCGTGCCCGGCCAGGACGCGCAGCGCGCCGTGCGCGACGGTGAACCGGTCCCGAAGCCAGGGTGCGCCGAGCGCGGCGGCGCGGGCCCGCTCGTCGCGGTCGAGCACCGCCCGGCACCGGGCCAGCTCGTCCGGCGAGCCGTCGGCGGCGACGACGCAGACGCGTACGCGGTCCGGCATGGACGGCAGCGTAACGGTCCGTCCGGGCGTTGACACGTGCCGATGCGCGTTGCTCTGATAGCCCGGTGATCGCGCAGACGGCCGAGGTGCGGATTCCCGTCCCGTTCGCCGGCCCCGGGGCCGGGACCGCGCCGCTGACCTGGGGTCAGAAGGCGATCCTTGAGGACATGCGGGAGACCGGGTGGACGCACAACGTCAGTGGCGCCCATCCGGTGCCGGCCGGCGTCACGGTCGAGCAGATGGCGGCGGAGCTGGCCGACCTGCTGGCCCGGCACCCGGCGTTGCGGATGCGGCTCGGCACCGACGACCGGGGCGGGCCGTGCCAGGTGGTGTCCGCCGCCGGGGAGACGGTGCTCGACGTGGTGGACGTGCCGGACGACGCCGACCCGGCCGACGTGGCGACGTTCGCCTACCAGCTCGGGCACGCCCGCCTGCTGGCCCCCTACGACCTGTACCGGGACTGGTCGGTGCGGATGGCGGTGGTCCGGCACCGGGGCGCGCCGGTGCACCGGGTGCTGACCTTCGACCACCTGGTGGTGGACGGGACCGCCACGTCGCTGCTCCTGGCGGACCTCGGGCTGGCCGGGCCGGCCGTCCGCCGTGGCCACGACCCGCGCACCGTGCGGATCCTCGACCTCGGGCGGCGTGAGGAGACGCCGCCGCTGCGGCGGGTCAGCGACCGGGCCGTCCGCCACTGGGCGTCGCACCTGCGGTCCGTCCCGCCGCTGACGTTCGGCCCGCCCCGGCCCGGTGGCGGTCGGCGGGGCCACCGGTACTGGCACGGCCGGTTCAGCTCGCCCGCGGCGTACCTCGCGGTGCGTGCCGTCGCCCGGCGGACCCGGACGGACACCTCGCGCGTCCTGCTCGCGGTCATCGCCGTCGCGATCGGCCGGGCCACCGGCGTCAGTCCGCTCACCGCGAAGCTGATCGTGGGCAACCGGTTCCGGCCGGGCTTCGCCGAGGCGATCGCCCCGCTCAGCCAGAACGGCGTGCTGACCGTCGACACCGCCGACACCACCGTGGACGAGGTGGTGTCCCGGGCCCGGCGGGCCTCGATGACCGCCGGCATGTACGCCTACTACGACCCGGCACAGCTCGCCGAGACCGGGGCGCGACTGGACGCGGAGCGCGGCTACCCGGCGCGCGTGAGCTGCCGGATCAACGACCGGCGGGTGACCACCCGGGCGGCGGCCGACGACCACGCCCGCGACGAGCCGGTGACCGCGGACACGTTCCGCCGCCGGGCCGCCGAGACGTTCCTGGTCTGGGACGGCCCGCTGGACCACCTTCCCGAGCAGGCGTTCATCACGGTCGAGGACCATCCGGGGACCGTGCACCTCCAGGTGATCTTCGACTTCGCGAGTTTCACCGAGGCGCAGGCGGAGCGCCTGCTGCGCGGCGTGGAGGAGGTCGCCGTGGAGGCGGCGCTCGACGCGGCGGCGCCGACCCGGGTCACACCCGGGTCGGCCGGCGGCTGACCGGTCGCCTGGCGCTCACCTGTCGTCCCACGTCACCGGCAACGACTCCAGGCTGCGCACCACCAGTCCCGGCCGGAACCGCAGCTGTGACTCGTCGACCGCGAGCCGCAGGCCGGGCAGGCGACGCAGCAACGCGCCCAGCGCCTCCTGCAGTTCCATCCGGGCCAACGCCGCGCCGAGGCAGTGGTGCGGGCCGGCGCCGAACGCCAGGTGCGGGTTGTGCGTGCGGGACAGGTCGAGCGTGTCCGCGCCGGGGAACACCGCCGCGTCCCGGTTGGCCGACGCGATCGCCGGCAGCACCGCCGTGCCGGCCGGCAGGCGTACGCCGCCCAGCTCCACCTCCGCGGTGGTGACCCGGGGCAGCAGCACGCCGTTGTCGCCGAGCTGGATGAAGCGGGACAGCTCCTCGACCGCGCGGGCCACCGCGTCCGGGTCGTCGCCGCGCAGCCCGGCCAGCTGCTCCGGGTGGCGGGCCAGCACCAGCAGGAACAGGTTGAGCTGGTTGGTGGTGGTCTCGTGCCCGCCCACGAAGATGCCGGCGGTGACCGAGACCAGTTCCCGCTCGGTGAGGTCCCCGTGGGCGTCCCAGGCCGCGATGAGCGCGCTCATCAGGTCGTCGCCGGGCCGGCGCCGGCGTTCGACGATCATCTCCTGGAACGCGTCCAGCGCCGCCTGCGGGGCCGCCGGGTCGGCGTCCCAGTCGCCGACAAGCGCGTCGGACCACTCCCGGACCCGCTCCTGGTCGCGTTCCGGGATGCCGAACAGCTTGCTGATCACGTAGATCGGCAGCGGCGCGGAGAGGTGGGTGATCAGGTCGGCCGGGCGGCCCGCCGCCTCCATCCGGTCGATCATGCCGGCCACCAGCGCCGCCACCGTCGGGCGCAGCTCCTCCACCCGGCGCACGGTGAACGCGTGCGACACCGCCCGGCGCATCGTGGTGTGCCGGGGCGGGTCCATGCCGATGAGCGAGTCCTCGGCGAGCGAGCCGAGTTCGCGGGTCGGCCGGTTCGGCCCGGCCGCGGCGGCCCGGCTGAACCGGTGGTCGGTGAACACCCGGCGGACGTCGGCGTGCCGGGTGGCGAGGTACGCCGAAGCCCCGTCGGGCAGCTCGACGCGGGCCACCGGGCAGGTCTCCCGCAACCGGGTGTAGTCCGGTGACGGGTGGTAGATCGTGGGAGCCGGAGCGAGCGGGTACGGAACGGGCTGCGGCTGCGTCATCTGCGACTCCTCTGGCGGCTGGTCAGGTCCGGGTGCGCCGGGCGAGGGCGGTCAGGACCGGCACCACCTCGGCGGGGCTGGGCAGCGCGCGGATCCGGTCCCGCATCGACGCGGCGGCCGTCCGCGCCGGGCCGTCGCCGATCAGCTCGCCGACGGTGTCCCGCAGCGTGGCGCCCCCGGCGTGCTCGGGCGCCAACCAGGTGCCGGCGCCTGTCGCGGCCAGCCGTTCGCCGTTGAAGTGCTGGTCGCTGACCTGCGGCAGGATGAGCTGCGGCACGCCGTACGCGAGCGCGGTCATGGTGGTGCCGGCCCCGCCCTGCTGGACCAGCGCGGCGCAGGTCGGCAGCACCAGCCGGATCGCCAGCGGCGCGTCGGCCAGCCGGACGTTCGCCGGCAGCGGGCCCAGGCCGCGCTGCTGCCGGGGTTCGACCACCACGACGACCTCGGCGTCCAGCTCGGCCACGGACCGGATCACCCGGGTCAGGTCCAGCCGGTCGTGCAGCCCGACGCCGGCCATCATGGTGCCGGCCGTGACGCAGACCCGCGGCCGGGCCGCCGGCCGGTGCAGCCAGGGCGGCAGCACGGCCGTGCCGTTGTACGGCACGAAGCGCACCGGCCGTCCCGGCCGGGCGGTCGGCGCCTGGAGCGGCGGCGGCGCCGGGTCGAGCGTCAGGTCGCCGTGCGGCGACACGTCGGCGGCGGCGAGCCCGAACCGGGCGGCGAGCGGCCCGAGCACCGACTCCGGGTCCAGCCGGAGCGTCACCGAGGAGTCCGGCCCCCACAGGTTCAGCACGCCTGGCACGCCCAGCGCGGCGGCGGCCACCGGCGCGGCCAGGTTGAACGGCTCCCAGACCAGGACGTCCGGTTGCCAGGCCCGGCCGAACGCGACCAGGTCGTCGAGCAGGGCGTCGGCGAACCGGACCACGCCGCCGTCGGCGGTGATCGCCGGTTCCAGCCGGTCCGCCGGCTGGGCCCCGGGCCGGTCCAGGTCGCCCACCGCGCCGATCCGTCCCGCGAACGCCTCGGCGAAGTCGACGTCCTCGCCCAGCGGCACCGCCGCGAGCCCGGCCGAGGTGATCGCCGTGACCAGCGAGGGATGGCTGGCCACCCGCACCTCGTGCCCGGCCGCCTGGAGCGCCCAAGCGAGCGGGACCAGGCTGTAGAAATGCGACCGCCAGCCCCACGTCGACATCAGAATTCGCAAAGGCGCAGTCAAACCCGACCAATCCGCACGTGAAACGGCAGCTCCGGACCACAGATGCTAGGCGATGGATGTCCGTACGCGGAAGGTCGCCGCCACCGTCAATAGATATTGACGCCGGACTAACGTGTGTTGGAGTCTTACCCGATGTCCGACGTGGACCTCGACGTGGCCGTCAATTCCGGCCCGCGCGCCTATCCGTTCGAGCCGTTCACCGGCGATCTGCCCGCCGAGCTGCTCGACATGGTGGTCAGCGACCCGATCAGCCGGGTCCGGCTGCCCGACGGCCGGGCCGCCTGGCTGGTGCTCAGCTACGAGCACTGCTGCACGGTGCTGGCCGATCCCCGGTTCTCCCGGCTGCCGCTGGGCGCGACCGAGGCGTCGGGCGCCACCGGCCCGCGGGAGCTGAACATGGACGGTCCGGCGCACGCGGTGGTGCGCCGGGTGGCCAGCCGCGCGTTCACCGCGCGCCGGATGGACACGTTCCGGCCCCGGGTACGACGGCTGGTGGACGGTCTGGTCGACGCCATGCTCGCCGGTCCCCGCCCGGCCGACCTGGTGGCCGGGCTCGTGGCGCCGCTGCCGGTGCACGTGGTGTGCGACGTGCTCGGCGTGCCGGTCGCCGACCGCCCCCGCTTCTACGACTGGATCTCCGGCCTCAACTCGATCACCGCGTACGGCTCCGCCGGCGCCGCCGACGCGCAGGCCGAGCTGCGGGCCTACCTGGCCGGGCAGCTCGCCGGGAAACGGGCGGCGCCCGGCGACGACCTGCTCTCGGCGTGGGTGCGCGGCCAGGACGCGCACGAGCTGGTCGACGCCGAGCTGGTCGAGCTGGCGATGGGAGTGCTGCTCGGCGGCCTGGAGATCAACTCCACGAGTGCCGGCCTGCGCGCGTTGTTCCAGCACCCGGAGCAGTTGGCGAAGCTGCGCGCGGCCCCGGAGAAGCTGTCCGCCGCGACCGACGAGATCCTCCGCTACACGTCGGTGAGCAGCATGTTCCGGGTCCAGGTGGTGCGCGAGGACCTGGTCCTCGGCGGCGTCGCGATGCGGGCCGGGGAGTGCGTGATGGCGCTGCCCTGGGCCGGCAACCGCGATCCCCGGCACTTCCGGAACCCGAACGTCTTCGACATCGACCGGACGCCCACCGCGCCGCACCTGACCTTCGGCTTCGGGCCGCACTTCTGCCTCGGCACGGCGCTGGGCCGGATGCAGGTGGAACTCTCCCTCGGGGTGCTGCTCGACCGGATGCCGGAGCTGGCGCCGGCGGTGCCGGTCGAGGACATCCCGTGGCGGCACGACCGGATGAACGGCGGCATCGCGTCGTTCCCGGTCACCTGGTGAGCGCCGCGGTCAGTAGCTCTCCACCGCGTTGACCCGGTCCGGCCAGTAGCGCTCGCCCGGCGCCGGGGCGTAGTGCTCCCACCGGGGCGGGTCGCCGGCCGGGTGGTCGCCGAGCACGGTGATGCGCTGCCCACGCCGGAGACCGTCGTAGTCGTTGATCGCGTAGTGCTGGGTGACCCGGTTGTCCCACACCGCGACGTCGCCGACCCGCCAGCGGTACCGGCAGGTGAACTGCGGGCTCTCGGAGAACCGGAACAGGTGCTCCAGCAGCGCGTCGCTCTCGGTGCGGGTCAGTTGCGGGATGTGCGAGGTGAAGAGCCGGTTGACGTACAGCGAGCGACGCCCGGTCTCCGGGTGGACGCGCACCACCGGGTGCTCCGCGCGGCTGGTGAACTCGGTGCAGATCCGGATGACGTGGATGGCGGTGAGCCCGTCGAGCAGGTCGCGCAGCGGCGCGGAGAGCGCCTCGTAGACCCGGCACTGGTTGGTCCACATGGTGTCGCCGCCGACCTCCGGCAACTCGGTCAGGTGCAGGATCGACGCGATCGGCGGGCTCTGGTGGAACGTCATGTCGGTGTGCCAGACGTCGACCTTGCCGCCGTCGGTGGAGTCGATGACCACGATCTCCGGGTGCCCCTCCAGCCGGGGCAGGTAGGGGTGCAGCTCGACCTCGCCGAAGCGGCGGCCGAACGCGACGTGCGCCTCGGGGGTCAGCCCGGTCTGGCCGGCCAGGAACACCACCTGGTGCTTCAGCAGGAGGTCGTGGACCAGCGCGAAACCGGCGTCGGTGAGCGTGTTGAGGTCGATGCCGCGGATCCGCGCGCCCAGGGCTCCGGCGACGAGCCGCACGTCGACGGCGGTGGAAGTGGTCATCGATGATCCTCCGGTCTGCGCGCGACGGCCCCGTCGCCGCATTCTTCCACGATCGTGAATGTCCTCACCAGCGTCGTCGTTGACGCGCCGGAGGCCGGCTTGGGATCATTCGGGGCCGCGGGCCATGATCCGGGCCCGTCGGTGGGGGAGGGGAGACTCGTGACGATCGATGCGAACGGGGACCGGGACGCCGCCGCGCGGCTCGACCGGCTCACCGATCTGGCGACCCCGTTCGCGGTACGCACGGCGGTGACCCTCCGCGTGCCGGACCGGATCGCGGCCGGCGTCACGAGCCTGGACGCGTTGGCCGCGGCGTGCGATGCGGACCCGGGCGCGCTCGGCCGGCTGCTGCGCTACCTGACCCACCGGGGCGTGTTCGTCGAGGTGTCACCGGACGTCTTCGCCCTCACCGACGTGGGTGAGCTGCTCTGCGACCGCAACGGCGGCGGGCACGGCGCCGACCTGGACCTCGGCGGTCTCGGCGCGCGGATGGACCTGGCCTTCGCCGGGTTGCCGCACGCGATCCGCACCGGCCGGCCCGGCTACGGGTCGGTGCACGGCCGGGACTTCTGGGCCGACCTCGACGCCCACCCGGACCACCGCGCCTACTTCGACGCGCTGATGCTCAGCCAGCAGCGGTTCACCGCCCCCGAGGTGGCGACGCGTTACCCCTGGGCCGAGGTGACGCACGTGGTCGACGTCGCCGGGGGCTCCGGCGGGCTGCTGCGGGAACTGCTCAGCGCCCACCCGCACCTGCGCGGCACGCTCGTCGACCGCGGCGAGCCGGTGGCGACCGCCGTCGCGACGTTCGCCGAGCACGGCCTCACCGACCGGGCCGCGGGCGTGGTCGGGGACTTCTTCGCCCCGCTGCCGGCCGGCGCGGACGTCTACGTGGTGTCCCGCGCGCTGACCGACTGGAGCGACGACCACGCGACGGCGATCCTGCGCCGCTGCGCGGAGGCGGCCGGCGACACCGGCCGGGTGCTGGTCATCGAGGTGCTCCCGACCGTGCCGCACGTGCCGCACCTGTCCCCGTACGACCTGCGGATGCTGGTGCTGGTGGGCGGTCGCGAGCGGAGCGCCGCCGAGCACGCCGCGCTGGCCGCCGCCGCGGGGCTGGCGCCCCGGCGCACCTGGCACGGCCCCGACGGGCTCACGCTGATGGAGTTCGCGCCCGCCTGACCGGTCGGGCCGCCACGCGTCCCTTACCCACCGGTGCGCCGGGCCGTCGACGATTTGACTGCGCATCGTCCAATTTGCCGAAGAATATCGTCATCGTATTCGCCTCCACCCATGAATCGGCACATTTATCAATGGTTGTTCGTGGGAGTTCCGGCCGGTAACGTCTCGCGTGGCGACTAGCCGAGCCCTCGTGAAAGGGTCGACGCGTCATGACGGTTGCTGGCTTCACGAGATATCCGCCCTTCATCGACGACCTCGCCCGCAGCGAATCGGGGCGGCTGCTGCACGCCGAACTTCTCCGGCGGTGGCCGGAGACGGCCGAGCAGCCCGCCGCGATCGCCCGGTACGCGCTGCTGCCCGCCGGCAAGCTGCTCCGCCCGATGATGACGCTGCACGCCGCGGAAGCGGTGGGCGGGTCTCCCCGGGACGTGCTCGCCGCCGCGCTCGGCATGGAGTATCTGCACGTCGCGACGCTCGTGCACGACGACATCATCGACGCCGACACGATGCGCCGCGGCCGGCCGGCGGTCCCGGTCGCGTTCGGCATCCCGAACGCCATCGTGACCGGCGACCACCTCATTTTCCAGGCGTTCCAGGCCATCGTGGACGGCGGCGGCGCGGTCCCGCCCGGCCACGTCGTCGCCGCGGTCACCGCGTTGGCCGAGGCGGGACAGGACCTGTGCCGGGGCCAGGCCGTCGAGGCCCAGCTCGTCGGCGACCTGGACGCGGGCGCCCGGTGGTACGCGGAGATGATCCGCCTCAAGACCGGTTCCCTGTTCCGCGCCGCGTGCCACATCGGCGCCCTGCTCGGCGGCGCGGAACCGGGCGTGGCGTCCGCGCTGGCCCGCTACGGCGAGCACCTCGGCACGGCGTTCCAGATCCGCGACGACCTGCTGTCCTACGTCGCCACCCCGGAGCAGACCGGGAAGCCGGCGACAAGTGACCTCAACAACGGCCGACCGACGCTGCCGCTGCTGCTGGCGTACGACGCGGCCACCGACACGGATCGCGTCGAGCTGATGGCGGTGCTGCACCGGCGCGGTGCCGGCCCCGGCGACGTCGAGTGGGTCACCGCGCTGCTCCGCGAGGTCGACGCGGTGGCGGGCGCGCGCCGACGGATGACGGAGCACGCCGAGCGGGCCCGGGCCGAACTGGCCGTGCTCGCCCCCTCCGCGAGCGCGGACGTGCTGGCCGGCATCGCGCGTTGGATGACGAGCGAGATGGCGTGAGGGCCGCCCGGGCGCTGCGGGCGCACGTGGAGACCTGGCGGCCCTACACGCTCTGGTACGTCGGGCTGGTGGGTCTCGGCGGGGCGGCGGTGGTCGACGGAGCCCACCATCCGTGGCGGCTCCTGTCGGCCTGGGCGGCGCCCACCGCCGGCTGGCTCGGCGGCCACTACCTCGGTGACTGGTTCGACCGGGAGCTGGACGCCGGCAGCAAACCGCACCGGCCGATCCCGTCCAGCCGGCTGGGCGCGCGTACCGCGTTGGGGTGTGGCTTCGCCTGCTTCGCGGTCCTCGCGGTCCTCGCGGTGGCCGGCGGCTGGGGCACCACGACGGCGGCGCTGCTGGCCGGCTGCGGCATCGTCGCCTACAGCCGCTGGTTCAAGGCCCGCGGGTTCGCCGGCAACCTGGTGCGCGGCGGGCTCGGCGCGGTCGCGCTGCTCTACGGCGCGCTCGCCGTCGGGCTGCCGGCGGACCCGTCAGCGGTCCTGCCCGTCCTGCTGGCGCTGACCGTCACGTTCTGGGCGCACGACGCCATGTCCAACCTCGTCGGGGCGCTGCGGGACATCGACGGCGACCGCGCGGGCGGCTACCGGACGCTGCCGGTCGGGCGCGGTGTCCCGTTCGCGGTCCGGACCGTGCTGGCGCTCTACGCCGGCACGCTCGGCGCGGCCCTCACCGCCGGCCTGCTGGCCGACCGGAGCGGGCGGGCCGGCTACCTGGCGACCCTGCTCGTCGTCGGCGCCGTGGGCCTCGCCGCGCTGAGGCCGTTGCTGGCACACCACACCGACATGCCCGTCATGGTGGCGCTGCGCGCCCACTCCGTGCTGGTCGTCGAGCGGGTCGTGCTGGCCTCGGCCGTGGTGGGGCTCGGCCTCGGCGTCGCGGTGCAGCTCGTGCTCGCGCTGCCGATGGTGGCGCTGACCTGGTGGGCGCAGCGCGGCATGCGCGCCCGGCACGAACTGGGGCCGGCCCCCGCCGACCTGGCCCTGGCCACCCCCCGTCGAATGTCCCTGGAGGACGCGCCATGACCGCTGTCACCGCCGAGGCCGTGGGGCGAGCGATCACCGCCGGCGCCGAGGCGCTGCTGCGCCGCCGACGCCCCGACGGCGTCTTCGGCGACGACCCGCCGGCCTCGGTGCTGGGCACCGCCGGCGCGGTGGCCGCGCTGCACGCCGCCGACCCGGTGGGCAGCGCCGACTTGGTCGACGCCGGTGCCGGCTGGCTGCGCCGGCAGCAGCACGACGACGGCGGCTGGGGCGGCGTGGTGGGCGCGGAGAGCGAGGTCGTCCCGACCGCGGTCGCGGTCGCGGCGCTGGCGCTGAGCGCCCCGGCGGCCAGCGCCGAGGCGATCGCCGCCGGCCGGGCCCGGCTGGCCGGGATGGGCGGCGTCGACGCGGTCACCGACCGGGCCATCTCGCTGCTCTGCCGCCAACTGCTCACGATGGCCGGGATGACCGCCGAGGCCGGTCCGCTGCGCCGGCTGCCGCTGGAGATCGTGCTGTTCGACCGGGTCCGCCGCCGGCGGCTGTCGTTCCGCACCGCGCCCTTCGTCGGGCTCGCCCTGATGCAGGCCGACCTGCTGCCCGCCGGCCGCCTGCGCCGGGCCACGCTGCGCCGGGCCCGCCCGGTGGCGGTCCGCCTGCTGCGCGCCATCTTCGACCACGAGGGCCGCACCGGCGCGTTGAGCGAGGACCCGTGGCCCGCCGCGCTGGTGCTGCTCGGGCTGGCCCGCAGCGGCGAGGCGCCGGACATCGCCGCGGCCGTGGTCGGCTGGCTGCGGCGGGCGGTCCGCCCCGACGGCGCCTGGGACGCCGTGACGAACCTGGACCTGACCCGCTCCGGGTACGCGGTCACCGGCCTGATCGCCGCCGGGTACGCCGCCGACCCGCGGCTGCGGGCCACCCGCGACGTCTTCCACGCCACCCAGAAGCCCACCGCCTTCGAGGTGCTGGACGTGCCGCCGGGCGGGTGGAGCTACTCCAACGTGGGCGGCTGGCCGGTGACACTGGAGTCCGCCGAGATCCTGTCGGCGCTCGCCGGCTATCCCGACGCGGACACCGACCCGGTGCTGCGTACCGGCCTGGCCTGGCTGGTCGACCGCCAGGACAGCCGCGGCTCGTGGAGCCTGTGGGTCCGCGACACGCAGCTCGCCAACGACGGTCCCTGCCCGGCCATCACCAGTCAGGCGATCCTGGCCCTGCACGACGCCGGCCATCCCGACGACCACCCGGCGATCGCCCGGGCGACGGCCTGGCTGCTGACCCGTGCGGCGCCCGACGGCACGTTCGAGAACCTCTGGTACCGCGACCACACCTCCGGCACGGCCGTGGTGGTGGGCGCGCTGTCGCGGGTCGGCCACGCCCGGCACGAGGTGGTGCGACGGGCGGTCCGGTGGCTGCGCGGGACGCAGTTGCCGGACGGCTCGTGGGGCCCGGGCGACGGTACGCCCGGCACGGTCGAGGAGACGTCGTGGGCCGTCCAGGGCCTGCTCGCCACCGGCGATCCCGACGTCGAGGCCGCCGTGGAGCGGGGCGTCGCCTGGCTGGTGGCGGCGGCCGGCCCGGACGGCGGGTGGCCGGCGGCCCGGGTGTGCAACTACATCCGCCACCACATGCGCTACCCCAACGCGGTGATCACCCAGGCGGTCGCGTTGCGCGCGCTCGGCGAGTACCGCCGGGCCACCGCCGGACGGCCGGACGTCGCGCCCGGCGCGGTGGCCCGATGAGCCCGGACGTCGTGGTGGTGGGCGCCGGCGCCGGCGGCCTGGCGACCGCCCGCGCGCTGGGCGCGCTCGGGCTGCGGGTGCTCGTGCTCGACCGCCAGCGCACCCCCGCGTCGATCGCCAAGGGCGAGATCCTCCAGCCCGAGACCGTCCGCATCCTCGACTCGTGGGGGGTCCTCGACGCCCTGCGCGCCACCGGCGCCCGCCCGGTCGGGCGGCTGGCCATCCGGGACCCGGACGGCGGGCCGCTGCTCTGCCTCGACTACGCCGGCCTGCCGGGCGGGTACCGGGAGATCCTCTGCGCCGACTACGGCGACCTGCGTGGCGTGCTCGCCGACGGGCTGCCCGCCACCGTGGAGGTCCGGTGGGGCCGGCGGGTGACCGGCCCGCTGCGTGCCGACGACGGGCGGGTCACCGGCGTCCGGGTCGCCGGCGACGGGGGCGAGCAGGACGTTCCGGCGGCGCTGGTGGTCGCCGCGGACGGCATGTCCTCCCCGCTGCGACGGGCGGCCGGCGTGACTGTCGAACGCCGCGAGTACCCGCACGGCCTGGTCGCGTTCGACGTGGCCGACGCCGAGGTGGCCGACGAGGTGACGGCGTACCGGACCGGGCGCGGCCTGTGCCTGGTCTACCCGCTGCCCGGCGGACGGTGCCGGCTCTACGTCCAGGTGACGGGGGACGAGTTCCGGGGCCGGGCCGACCTGGGCGCGTGGTGCGACAGGCTGCTCGCCGACGTGCCGGCGGTCCGGCCGATCGGCGCCGCGATCCGGGCCAGCCTGCACCGCCGCCAACTCCTCGCGGTCTACCGGTTGCGCACCGACCGCCTGGCCGTGCCCGGCCTGGCGCTGGTCGGCGAGGCGGCGCACGCGGTGCACCCGATGGCCGCGCAGGGCGTGAACAGCTCCCTGGGCGACGCGGAGACGCTCGCGGCCAGCCTGGCGGCCGAGGGCGGCACGCCGGCGCCGGCGTCCGTCGACCGGGCGCTGCGGGCCTTCGAGGCCGCGCGCCGGCCCCGCCTCGACCACGTCGCGACCGTCAGCCACAACGCCTCGCGCATGATCACCAGCGTCTCCGGGCTGCCGAAACTGCTCGGCGTACGGATGATGCGCCGCACCGCCGCCAACCCGAGGCTGCTCGGGCTCACCGCCGGCAACCTCTCCGGCACGGACGTCCGGCCGCTCTCCCTCGTCGACCGGCTCTACCAGCTCGGGCTGCTCACCGATCGGCACGCCCGCGTCCCGTCCCCGCCGGCCCCGTCCAGAAGCGAGCGATCATGACCCCTGCCACCGCCGTCGACACGCCGCCGGTCGACCTGTCGATGAACGAGACGCCGTACCCGCCGCTGCCGGGCATCCGACGGATCGTCGCCGACGGTGCCGCGACCCTCCAGCGGTACCCGGACCGCACCTCGTCGGCGCTGGTGGCGGCGCTGGCCGCCCGGCTGGCGGTGGGGCCGGAGTCGATACTGGTCGGCCCCGGCTCGGCCGGGCTGTGCCAGCACCTGGTGCAGTCGCTGGGCCCCCGGCCGGAGGTCGTCCACGCGGCGCTGTCGTTCGAGGGCTACCCGCTGATCGTCCGCAACGCCGGCGCGACCGCGGTGCCGGTGCCGCTGGACGGTTACGACCACGACCTGCCCGCGATGGCGGAGGCGGTGACCGACCGGACCCGCTGCGTGCTGCTCTGCCACCCCAACAACCCGACCGGGACGGCGCTGCGCCGCGCCGAGGTGCGCGCCTTCCTCGACCGGATCCCGGCCGACGTCCCGGTCATCGTGGACGAGGCGTACCGGGAGTTCGTCACCGACCCGGACGCGCCGGACGGGATGGAGCTGTTCCGGGCGTACGACAACGTCTGCGTGCTGCGCACCTTCTCCAAGGCGTACGGGTTGGCCGCGCTCCGCGTCGGCTACGCCGTGGTGCCGCCCCGGCTGCTCCCGGCGGCGGCGCTGACCGGGGCGGTGTTCTTCCCGAACGCGCTCGCCCAGGCGGCGGCCGTGGCGAGCCTGGCGCCGGAGGTCACGCCGGAGCTGACCCGGCGGTGCGCGGACCTGGTGGCGGCGCGCGCCGGCCTGACCGACGCGTTGCGGGGCCTGGGGCTCACCGTGGCGCCCAGCGAGGCAAACTTCGTGTGGCTGCCGCTGGGGGAGCGGGCGGTGCCGTTCGCCGACCGGGCCCGGGCGGCCGGCATCCTGGTGATGGCGCTGCCCGGCGCCGGTGTCCGGATCACGGTCGGCTCGGACGAGGCGAACGACCGGCTCCGCGCGTTCGTCCGGGCGGCGCTCGACGAGGGCTTCTGAGCACCAGTGACCGCCGAGGGCCGGCGGCGGCCGAGGCACTCCTGCCGTTGTTCCGCCTGCGGTTCGGCGATGTCCCGCCCGCCTCGGCTTTCGCGATCCACCTCGCCGGCCGCGGCGGCTACCAGGACACCATCAGACGGTCCCCGGCGCGGGCGACGTCAGGCGCTTGCCCATGCTGACGTCGTCGACGTAGCTGCCGTCGATCAGGAACTCGTCGACGTGTCGGCCTTCGACGGCGTAACCGTGCCGTTCGTAGAGCCGTAGGGCGCCGGTGTTGGTCGCCAGGACGCGCAGTCCGATCTTCTTGGCGCCCTGCGCGCCGACACGATGCTCGGCGGCCGCAAGCAGGGCTGAGGCGATGCTCATGCGGCGGGCCGGCTCGGCTACCACCAGGTTCCACAGGCCGAAGACGTGAGCCCCTTCCGGGAACGGGGTCGTCTGGTGGGTGCTGATCGCGCCGACGATCTGGCCGCCGAGCGCGGCGACCAGGTGGGACTCGGGCTTCCGTCGTTCGTTGAAGTACGCCGTCCGCTCCTCGACCCGGGTCGAGGGAAGCCCAGACCCGGCGGTCCACGCCGCACGGTCGAGGGCGAGGAGAGCGCCGTCATCCTCGGTGGTCGCGGGTCGCACCAGGGGCAGCCAGTCGACGACGAGCGAATCCTTGGTCGCGAAGCGCAGCAGGTGGCTGGTGATGGTGTCCTCCACCGCCGCCGCGGCGTCCGCCGCGCCGGCTATGACGATCATGTCGAAGTGGGCTGTCGAGGCCACCAGCAGGCACCTGCCGAGGCTGAAGATGACGGACCCGCGTTCCTCGTCGAGCTCGGTGGGCACCTTGTGCCCCAGGTGCGAGACCAGTTGCTTGAGGTAGCGGTGGGGGCGGTCGGTGACGACGCGTGCGGTCGAGTAGAGCATCTGATGCCTTTCCGGCGGTCGTGACGTCAAAGGTGGCGGGTGCACGGATCAGGCAGTTGTGACTGCATCGGGCACCGGGGCGGGCCTGCTGTGGGTTGCCGGGCTCCCAGGGTCGGAGGAACCACGCAGTGCTGCCTCGACCCGGCGGTTGCTGGTCATGGTCGCCGTGACGGCGGTCATGGCGAGGAGGAGGCCCGCGGCGGCGTAGAGCGGGGTGCGTACGTCGTAGGCGGTGGCGAGCCACCCGCCGAGGAAGGCGCCGAGCGGGGCGGCGCACATGGCGAGCATGCGGGACGTGGAGGCGACCCGGCCCATCAGGTGGGCGGGGACGATCGTCTGCCGCAGGGAGGGGCCGAGCACCATCGTGGCGCCCATTCCCGCTCCGCAGACGGCGAGCGCGAGACCGGCGACGTACGGGTTCGGGGCAGCGGCCAGGCCCAGGATGGCAAGCCCTTCGAGGGCGGCTGTGCAGGTCAGTGCGGCGCCGGTACCGAGTCGTCGGCCAAGGCGGGAGGCGATTCCCGCGCCGAGCAGACCGCCGGTGGCCTCCGCGGTGAGGAGTAGGCCGAAGCCGTAGGTGTCGATGCCGAGGCGGTCGTGGGCGAAGAGGGCGAGGACGGTCTCCACGGCGAGGAAGGCGACGTTCCCGACCGCCGGACGCAGCGCGAGCCCGAGCAGCAACCGATCCCGCAAGACGTACGAGGCGCCGGCTCGCGCCTGTCGCAGCAACGACTCACGGACCTGCGGCACGGGCCGGGACACGGCGGGCAGCGATCGCACGAGCAGTGCGGAGAGCGCGAACGACACCGCGTCGGCGAGCAGCGGAACCGCCCGCCCGAGCGCGAGCAGGGCGCTGCCCGCGGGCGGCCCCGCGAAGCCGGACATGGCGGTCTGGGCGCCGCGCAGGCGGGCGTTGGCGCGCTGGAGGAGCGCGGGCTGCCGGCCGAGCAGGTCCGGCAGATAGGCCGTGGCGGCCGTGTCGAAGAACAGCCCTCCGAGGCCGAGCAGGAAGGCGACGATGGCGAGCAGTGGAATGGTCAGCACGTCGAGCACGGCAGCCGCCGCGGGTATCCCGAGCAGCACCGCACGCGCCGCGTCCGTGACCCACATCGTCCGCCGGCGGTCCCAGCGGTCCACCAGCGCGCCGCCGAGCACTCCGAAGAGCAGCCAGGGCAGCGTCCCCGCGGCCGCGACGACGGCGAGCGCCAGTGGATCCCGCGTCAACGTCAGCGCGAGCAGCGGCAGCGCGGCACGCGACACCCCGTCGCCCAGCGAGGACACCGTCTGGGCGGTCCACAGCCGTCCGAACCCGGTCGGCAACGTCCGAGCGTCCGAGGTCACTTGCCGTCTCCTTCGACCTGCTGGTCAACCGGCTGGCGCGGAGCCGGCTGGATCAGCGCGAGGACCGGCGACGCCTCCAGCGCCTGCGGCCACGCCTCCGGCCGAAAGAGCTGCGCGGCGGCCTGGTGGTCCTCGGCGTTGCTCATCGGTGATGTCCTTGTCCCGAGTCGATCGAGGTTTTTGCTCATGGACGCACGATCGCCCCCCGCCACCGGGAGGAACAACGCGAAAGATCGAACCGCCGCTTAAGCCACCGGTTATCGTTCGGCGCCGAAGCCGTAAACTTTCCCTGATCCACGCAGTTCAGGGGCAGGATCGGGACTACGCAACGACCGGAGGGGAGGCGGCTTGGTGGAGCTGCGCGACATCGAAATCTTCCTGACACTGGCCGACGAACTCCACTTCGGGCGCACGGCCGAACGCCTTCACGTGTCCCAGGCGAGGGTCAGCCAGTCGATCAAACACCAGGAGCGCCGGATCGGCGCTGCCCTGTTCGAACGGACCAGCCGCAGCGTGCGCCTCACCGCGCTCGGCGAGCGACTGCGCGACCGGCTCGACGCGGGCTACCGCGAGATCACGGCAGGCATCGACGAAGCCACCGCCGCCGCCCGCGGGCAGGTCGGCACCTTGACCATCGGCACCTTCGACACCCACCACCGGGAGATCGCGGCCGTCCTCGACCTGTTCCGGCAGCGGCATCCGCGATGCGAGCTGCGCATGCGCGAGATCCTCCCTTCCGACCCGTTCGGCGGGCTGCGTGCCGGCCGGGTCGACATCGGCCTGCTCTGGATGCCCATCCGCGAGCCCGACCTCACCGTCGGGCCAGAGCTGTACACCGAGCGGCTCGTACTGGCCGTCTCCTCCGCTCATCCGCTGGCCGGACGGGACCGGGTCGAGATGGAGGACCTCGGCGATCATCCGGTGGTGGACCTGGAGGGACCCGTTCCGGCCTACGTGTGGCAGGCGCACACCCCGGCCGTGACACCGTCCGGACGGCCCATCCGGCGCGGCACCACCGCGGCCACCCTCGAAGAGGCCCTCACGGCGATCGGCGCCGGCAGCGTCGTGTCCCCCGTCGGGTCATACGCGGCCGCTTCCCGGCAACGTCGTGACCTCGCATTCGTGCCCATCACCGACGGCCCGGTCCTGCAGTACGCCCCGGTCTGGCGCAGCGCCGCAGAGACCACACTGATCCGCGCCTTCATCCACGCCGCCGGAGCGGTACACGCTGGCGTGGCCGCGCCGATGATGTGATCGTGCGGCTGCGTCCGGACGACGGTAGGTCACTTGCGGCCGATCCCGTCAGGGACGGTCGGTGGAGGTCGCCACCAGGCACAGATAGCGCAGTTCGGCGTCGTAGTCGACCACCACCACCCGAGAAGCGGCGTCGTCGGCCAGCCGGTCCAGCAGCGCCCACCAGACGCCGGTGGACGGTTGTCCCGGCGGCACGACCGTGACCGGCCCGCCGGTCGCGGGCCGGACCCCGGCGAGGCCGGGCCCGAGCACCACCGCGACGGCCGCGCGCCCGGCGCCCAGCGCGCGCAACTCGGCCGCCGCCAGATCGGCCACGTCGTCCGGCCCGACGTCCGCGTGCTGCCGGACCGCTGTCACCCGCGCGCTGCCGTCGGCCGGGCCGTCGCCGAGCAGCAACGCCACGGCCCGGTGCCGGTCCGGCACGGCAACCCCCGGGTCGTACGGCAGCACGGACTGCTCGACGACGAGGAGCAGGGCCCGGCGGTACGCGTGGGCACCGGCGATCCGCAACCCGGTGAACGCCGCCGCCGACCCCTGGTCGCAGAGCGCGAAGGACATCGGCGTGCCGGGGCAGACGTGACTGAGGTAGGCCGCGGTGGCCCGGCCGGGCAGCGCGTCGTGCACGGCGAACGCCAGCACCAGCAGGTCGACCGGCTCGTCCTCGGGCACGAGCGCCCCGATCAGCTCGGCGGCCATCTCCCCGTAGGACTGGCCCCGCGCCGCCGCGTCGACCCGCAGGCCGTACGGGCGCACCAGGTCGGTCAGGTACTCGCCGGCGCGTTCGCGCAGCACGGGATCGTCGAGCAGGACCGCCGGGCCGGTGAACTCCCGGCGCGCGGCGCGGATCAGGTGCAGGTCGGTGCCCATGACGCTCCCCGGTCAGTGCTCGAACACCATGGCGGCGAACGTGGCCCCGTCCCCGGCGCCGACGGCCGCGACGAGGTACCGGTCGCCCGGCCGCAGCAGGTCGCGTTCCCGTGCGGTGCGGTAGTTGACGAACGCGTCCGCGCAGAACACGTGCCCGGCGCCGGTGACGTTGTCCAGCAGCACCCGGTCCAGCGGGAACCCGATCAGCTTGACCAGCCGCTTCCAGGTCATCAGGTTGACGTTGTGCGGCAGGATCAGCCGCAGGTCGGCGAGCGTCGTGCCGGCCCGCGCCAGGGCCCGACCGATCACCTCGGCCAGCACCGGCCGGTACTCGCGCTGGAACCGGGCCGGCGACGCGCCGCCGGCCACGTCGAACTCGCCCCGCTGCGCGGCGGCGTACGCGAGCAGCCGGTCCCGGCGCCCGTGCGCGCTGACCAGGCACGCGGACGCGCCCTCGCTGAACACCGACGTCTCCGGGATGAACTGGGCGTCGCGGGTGAACGCCTTCTCCCCGGTGAGGACCAGCGCGAGCGGCTCGTCGCCCGGCGGGTGCGGCTCGGCGGCCAGCAGCCGGCCAGCCACGTCGACCGCGGCCAGCGCGCTCGCGCAGGACTGCTGCGTCAGCGTGAACGCCACCGCGTGGCCCAGACCGACCGCCCGGCAGACGTCGTGCAGCGGGTTCACCGGGTACGGCGCCACCACCGGGAAGGCCCGCGCGTACACCACGAAGCGCACCCGGTGCGCGACGTCGCGCAGCGCGGTGAGGCCGTCGACCGCGTGCCGCAGCAGGTCGGTCAGGGACAGGTCGGGGTCGTGGCGCACCTCGGTCAGCCCGTGGAACCGCCGGAACAGCCGGATCTGCATCTCGGTCAGGCGCAGCGGCGCGGCCAGACTCTCGATCGGCACGCGGCGGGCCGGCAGGAACACCGAGACGGCGTCGACAGCCGTCATCCGCACACCGTCACGGAGAGGATCAGATCAACGACGCCGGTGGATGTCAACGCGCGTGGCATCATATCGACGTGGCTCGGTTCCTCTTCGTGGTGCTGCCGGTGGTCTCCCATCTGAACGCCCCGCTCGCCATCGGCCAGGCGCTGACGGCGGCCGGACACGAGGTGGCCTGGTGCGGTCCGCGCAGCGACCTGCGTCCGCTGATCGGCCCGGACGCCACGCTGTTCCCGACCGGGAAGCGCTGGTACCGCCCGGACGGCGAGTCCGGGATGGCCGCGGTGCGCAGCCTCTGGGCGGGGCACGTGCTGCCGGCCAACCGCTTCATCCGGGACGCCGCCGAGCAGGCGGTCACGGAGTACCGGCCGGACGTCGTCGTCGTCGACCAGTACGCGATGGCCGGCGCGCTGGCCGCACACCGGCACGGCGTGCCCTGGGCGACGTTCTGCGTCGGCATGCTGGAACTGACCCCGCCGACGGCGGAGATGCCCGAGTTCACCGACTGGGTGGCGGCCCAGGTGCGGCACGTGTGGGCGATGACCGACCTGCCCGTCGACGAGACGCTCGACCTGCGCTTCTCGCCGTACCTGGTGATCGGGCTGACCACCACGGCCCTCACCGGCCCGACGCCGATGCCGGCGCGGTGCGTGCTGACCGGGCCGGCGCTGGGGCGGCGGCCGAACGCGCCCGACTTCGACTGGGCCGCCTGGGCGCCGGACCGCCGGCACGTGCTGGTCACCGTCGGGACGATGGCCGAGCACCTGGCCCGCGACTTCTACCGGCGGGTGACGGCCGCCACCGCGCCGCTCGCCGACCGGCTCCAGGTGATCCTCACCGCCCCGGCGGACCTGGTGCCCGACCCGCCGGCACACGTGCTGGTCGCGCCTCGGGTGCCGGTGCTGGAGCTGATGCCCCGGCTGGACGCGGTGGTCTCGCACGGCGGGCTGGGCACGGTCTCCGAGGCGCTGGCGCACGGCGTGCCGGTGGTGGTCGCGCCGATCCGGCACGACCACCCGACCATCGCCCGCCAGGTGACCCGGGCCGGCGCCGGCCGTGCGGTCTCCTTCCACGAGGCGACCCCGGCGGAACTGACCGAGGCGGTGACCGCGGTCCTCGACGATCCGGCGTACCGGGCCGGGGCGGCCCGCGTCCGCGACTCGTTCGCCGCGGCCGGCGGCGCGGGCGCGGCGGCGGCGCACCTCGCCGCGCTGGCCGCGACGCCGTGACGCCGACCCGCGGCGAACCGGAACGCATCGACCGTTGTCCCACGCCCGGGCCCGCACTAGCCTGACCTGACGCCCCCGTCCGGCCAACGTCGTGATCGGACGGTGCGCGACGCGGGCCGGCCCCGCGTCGTCGCCGCACGAGGAGGCTCGATGATCGAGGCCACCGGCCTACGCAAGTCCTTCCGGGTGGGGCGTGGTCGCGGCGCCAGCACGGTCGAGGCGGTCCGCGGCGTCGACTTCGCGGTCCGGCGGGGCGAGATCGTCGGCTTCCTCGGCCCGAACGGCGCGGGCAAGTCCACCACCCTGCGGATGCTGGCCACGCTGCTGCGTCCCAGCGGGGGCGCGGCGACGATCGCGGGCGTCGACCTGCTGCGCTCGCCGGCCCAGGTGCGCCACCGGATCGGGTTCGTGGCGCAGGCCAGCGGCACCTACGACGACTCCACCGCCCGCCGGGACCTGATCCTCCAGGCGCGGATGCACGGCCGGTCGAAGGGCGTGGCGCAGGAACTGGCGGCGGCGGCGATCCGCGCGTTCCAGCTCGACGACTTCGCCGACCGCAGGATCCGGACGTACTCCGGTGGGCAGCGCCGGCGGCTCGACGTCGCGCTCGGGGTCATCCACTCGCCGCAGGTGATGTTCCTGGACGAGCCCACCGCGGGCCTCGACCCGCCCAGCCGGGCCCGGATGTGGCAGGAGGTCCGGCGGCTGCGCGAGGACGGCATGACGATCTTCCTCACCACGCACTACCTGGACGAGGCGGACAGCCTGTGCGACCGGGTCTCCATCATCGACGCCGGCCGGATCGTGGCCGAGGGCACGCCGTCGGCGCTCAAACGGGAGATATCCGGTGACGTGGTCGCGATCGACTTCACCGCCTCCGACCTCGCCGACCCGGCCGGCGGCGGCCTGCCGGCCGCGACGAAGGTGCTCGCCGAGGCGCCCTACGTGCGCGGGTCCGAACCGGTCGACGGCGCCCTGCGGCTCTACGTGGACAGCGCCGCCACGGCCATCCCGCAGATCATGCGGGCGCTCTACGACCGGGGCATCGAGCCGGGCGCGATCGAGACCCGCCGGCCCAGCCTCGACGACGTGTTCCTGGCCAAGACCGGCCGTTCGCTGGAGGAGTGACCGTGCGAGTCGTCCGTGACACCTGGCTGATCTTCCAGCAGGAGGCCGGCCTGATGGTGCGCAACCCGGTGATGGTCGCGTTCAGCCTGGCCCAGCCGATCACCTACCTCATCCTGTTCGCGCCGTTCCTCAAGGTGGTGATGGTCGACCGGGGCGCCTCCACGTACGCGGACGCCTACCGCATCTACGTCCCGGGCCTGTTCGTGGCGATGGGCCTCTTCGGTGGCCTGTTCGCCGGCTACGGGCTGCTCAGCGCGCTGCGCGCCGGCATCATCGAACGCTGCCGGGTGACCCCGGTGAGCCGGACCGCCCTGCTGCTGGGCCGCGCCCTGATGCACGTGTGCCTCAACGTGGTGCAGGCGGTCGTGATCACGCTCGTGGCGCTGCCGTTCGGGCTGCGCGTGCACCTGGCCAACCTGCTCGTCTCGTACGCGCTGCTGGCCGTGATGGTGCTGCTGAGCACGTCCATCTCGTACGACATCGCGTTGCTGGTCCGCAACGAGAACAGCCTCGGCGTGCTGGTGAACACCGTGGGCCAGCCGATCTCACTGCTGGCCGGCGTGCTCATCCCGCTCGTGCTCGCCCCGATGTGGATCCAGCGGGCGGCGCTCTGGAACCCGTTCGCCTGGGCCACCGACGGCATGCGGGCGCTGTTCGCCGGCCAGATCCTGCAGACCGTGGTCTGGCAGGGCGCGCTCATCATGACCGGGCTGGCCGCCGCCAGCCTGTTCTGGTCGTCGCACCTGTTCAACCGCGAGGTTTCCTGACCGTCCGTCCATCGACCATTGTCTCGCCGTGGCCGGCGCTCTAGCCTGATCGTGTCCTGGCGCGGCGGGGGCGCTTTCGGTGAGCGTGTCACGTGGGGAGGCGACTCGTTTGGGTGCCGACAACTTCCGGGCGACCCTGGCGGCGGACCAGGAACTCGGCGCGGGCAACGTGCTGCTCCGGCTGGCCGAGCACGGCGCCGACATGCGGACGCCCCGGGTGACGTTCGACGTCGACGTCGACGGCATCCCCGCCTGGACGCCGCTGTCGCTGGCCACCCTGACCGAGCGGGTAGCCGCCCGGGCGGCCTGGTTCGCCGGGCGCGGCATCGGCCGGCGCGACCCGGTCGCGGTCTACGTCACCTCCGCGCCGGACGTGTTCCTCAACTTCCTGGCCCTCACCCGGCTCGGGGCGATCCCGGCGCTGATGAACGGCAACATGCCGATCGAGTTGGCGGCCGAGTTCGTCCGCCGACTGCGCGGCGTCGGCGTGCTCGTCGACGCCGACCACGACGCGCTGCGCGGGCACGACCTCGGCGTACCGGTCCTCGGCGACGCCGCCGAGACCGGCACCGGTGACCCGGCGCGGGCGCCCGCGCACCACCGGCACCATCCCGAGGACCCGGTCGTCATCACCCACTCCTCCGGCACCACCCGGGTGCCGGCCGCGATCGTCCACTCGCACCACGGCCTGTTCGCCGCGATCCGCGCCGTACGGCTCACCGAGTCCCGGCCGCACGGCGAGGTGCGGGAGATGTCCGCGCTGCCGGCCGCGCACGCCGCCGGCATCATCACGCTCAACCAGGCGCTCTGCAACGGCTACCAGTTGCTCTGCCTCTCGGCGCAGGGCGGCCCGTTCGCGCGCAGCGCCGAGACCGTCCTCGACGCCATCGAGCGGTGGCGCCCGACCGGTGTGTTCGGCTTCGCCGTGACCTGGTCCGAGCTGGCCCGCGTCGACCTGACCACCCGCGACCTCAGCTCGGTGCGCAACTGGTTCAACACCGGTGACTGCGCCCACGAGTCGCACGTCCGCCGGCTGGTCGCGGTCGGCAGCCATCCCACCTGGACCCCCGACGGGCCGGTCGACGTGCCCGGCTCGAAGTTCGTCGACATGCTCGGCTCCACCGAGATGGGGCACGGCGCGTTCCGGATCACCCACCGGCCCGGCAGCGACCGCTACGACCGCTGCGTCGGCAAGCCGTACCCGTTCGCCGAGATCGCGCTGCTCGACGTGGCCACCGGCGAGGAGGTGCCGGAGGGGCAGGTCGGGCACGTCGGGCTGAGGTCGCCGACGCTGGCCATCGGCTACTGGAACGACTCGGTCACCACGTACCGGACCCGGCTGAACGGTTACTACCTGACCGGCGACCTGATGTACCGCGACGCGCGGGGCGACTACCACCACGTCGACCGGGCCAGCGACGCGGTCGACCTGGGCGGCGGGACCTGGCTCTACACCGCGTTGTCCGAGGAACGCATCCTCGCGCACTGCCCGGACGTGCGGGACTGCACCGTCATCGCCGCCGCCGGGGACGACGGCGCCACCGTCACCGAGGTGCTGCTCCTGCTCACCGACGCCGCCGACCCGGCGCTGGACCGCACCGACCGGGTCCGGGCCGCGTTGGGCCCGGCGGTGGCCGCGACGCTGCGCCGGGTGGTGTCCGTGCCCGACGACGGCGTGGTGATGGGTCCGACCGGCAAGGTCCGCAAGTTCCTGATGCGCCAGCGGTTGCTGGCCGACGCCGGAGCGTCCCCCGCGGGGTGAGCCGGGCCGCGCGGTCGGCGTGCGGACCCTATCCTCGTGCCGTGTCCTACGCCGCGCTCACGTCCGCCGAGTGGCACGCCATGTCCGACGACGCCGCGCACCGGGTCGCGGCGGGGATCGCCGACCGGCACGGCCTGACGCTGCGGGGCCTGGCGGTCCGGGCCGGCGCCGGGTGGTCGCACCGGCAGGCCCGGTTCGACCGGGACGGCACGCGGTTCGCGCTCGTCCCGGGCGGGCGACCGACACTCGGGTACGACGGCTCACGGTTCCGCCCGGACGCCGCCCAGGCGGCCGACTACGCGGAGAGCGCCGACGAGTACGACCTGCCGCCCGTGCCCGAGTTCGTCGACGCGATGACGTCGCCGGAGCGGGTGGTGGAGATGCCGGCGATGCTGGTGGCGGTGGACGCGCTCGACCCCTGCGGCATGCCGTTGGCACCGGACGATCCCCGGGTGCGCGAGGTGGCCGCGTCGGCGGAGCCGGGGGTCGGCGGGATACGGCGGGTCGGGCCGGACGGCGGGCTGCACGTCGAGTTCGACCGGACCGGCCGGGTGACGCGGGCCCGGCTGATCCGACAGGTCTCGTACGACGAGGCGATGGCCGGGCTCGCGCGTCTGGACCTGCGGACCACCACCCCGGACGAGTGGGAGTGGGCGTGCGGGGCCGGCGCGACGACGCTATTCCGCTGGGGTGACGACCACCCTGCCGACGGATACCCCTTCGACCACCGCACCGGTCCGCACCGGGAGGAGAACCGGTGGGGCCTGGCGATCGGGCAGGATCCCTACCGGCACGAGGCGACGACCGAGCGGACCGTGGTGTGCGGCGGCGACGGGGGCGGCGCGACCTGTGGTGGCAGCGGATTCTTCCTGGGCTGGCTCACCCTGGCGACCGCCTACCGGGATGACGACTTCGGTCGCTGGCTCGCCGCCGACGACGGCTACGCCGACGAGGTGCTCACCCGCCCGGTCGTCGAGCTGCGCTGACCGGACCGCCGGTGGCCGGAGGTTGGCCCGCGGGCGCGGGGGTGCGCCGCCGTGCCAGAATCGTCAGCCGTGTCCTACCTCCCCTCGCAGCCGTACCCGCCGATGCCCGGCGCGGTCACGCCCCTGGTCGCCTACCCTCATCCGATCGCGCCGCCGCCGGGCTTCGCGGTGCTCGTCGTCTCGGTGAACCGGGGGCCCTACCTGGTGCCCGCGCCGACGACCAGCCGCTTCAAGGTGGACGGGCGGTCGGTGCCGATCCCCGGTGAGGGAACCTGGCACATCGCGGTCCCGGCCGGTCCGCGCGACGTCCGCTACACCGACTTCATGGGCATCCCGATCATCACCACGTCGGTGCTGGCCCAGCCGGGGGCCGCGCATCACCTGTCGTTCCGGTTCGGTGGCTGGCGCAACCGGGTCCACGACGCCTACGGCACCGACGTGACGCGGTTCGGCCTGTGGTCGAACTACAGCGTCGCGCTGGCCGCGCTGGTCGTCGTCGTGCCGCTCTGCTGCGGAGGGCTCGCGCTGATGGGCGTCTTCTCCACCTCCCCGTGACACCGTTCCGCCGGCCCGCTCCGTGATCCGACCACGATCACCGTTGAACCGCCGGCGATCCGGTCCGTAGTGAGCCCGACGGCAGGGTGGCGGTGGCGGAGGAGAGGGAGGGCGACGCGTGCGGATGCGGTGGGCCGTGCTGGCGGTGCTGGTGCTGGTCGGGATCTGGCTGGTGCCGACCGGTCCGGCGCGCGCCGCGCCGGCGGAGACCGGCCGGTACTACGTGGTCGGTCCGCCGGTCGACGGACAGCGGGAATACCTGTACGCCATCGCGTTGCGCACGCTCGGCAACGGTAACCGCTACCGGGAGATCGTCGACCTGAACACCGGTCGCGCCCAGCCGGACGGGGAGACGTTCACCGACGGGCTGGTGTTGAACCCGGGCTGGGTGCTCGTGCTGCCCCGGGACGCCAAGGGCCAGGGGGTACGCATCGGTCCGCTGCCCCGGACCCGAACCCGGTCCGCCCCGCCGGCGACCCGGTCGCCGGACCCCGCCCCGTCCACGCCGGCCCGCACCACGGCCCCGCCGAGCCGCGTACCGCCGTCGACCCGGGCGCCCGCCACCACGAAGGCGGCGTCGCGTCCCCCGGTCGCCACCGAGGTGGCCGCTCCGCCGCCCGGAGGACGCCGGGCCTCGGGCGGCGGGGTCGACCCGATGGTGATCCGCGTCGGCGCGGGCGTGCTGTCGGTGCTGCTCGCGGCGGTGGCGATCGTGCTGCTGCGCCCGCGTCGCGCCGCTCGTGGCGTGTCCCTGGCCGGTGACGACGGGCCGTGGCCGCCCGCGCGGCACCACACGCCCGCGCCCGGTGACCGTGTCGCGATCGAGCCCGGCGGCCCTGTCACGCCCGCGCCCGGTGACGGCGTCACGCCCGCGCCCGGTGACCGTGTCGCGCCCGAGCCGGCGCCGGCGGTGGCGGGAGGGGCAGCGGCAGCGGACGACGCCGCGACGGCGGTCCGCCGGCCCGTCGGCGACCCGCCCGGACCGTCCCGGGCGGTCGCCCCGGACCAGCCGGCCGGCCGCTCGGGGAGCACCACGACGAACTCGACGGCGTCGCCGGCGCGCAACGCGACGAAGGCCGGTGCCGGCCGCTCCCGACCCGCGCCGTCACCGGCCCCGCCGCCGGCCGGCCCGCCCACCGCCGGGGTCGCCCCGCCGGCCACACCCCGGGCGTCGGTCGAGGGCGCGGCCGACACGCCGAAGCCGCGTCCGGCACCGTCGACGGCGTCCCCGGCCCCCCGTCCCGCCGCGTCGCCGGGGAACGCGACCGGCACCGGGACCGGCACCGGGACCGGTCCCGCTGCCACCGGGACGACGCCGGACGTGCCGCGCCCGCCGCTGCCCGCCGCGGACGAGGCGCCGTACCTCACCGCCGACCTGGAGACCGACGTCGGCCCGGCCCGGGTGCGGCTGGTCGGGGTGGCGGCCGGGCGGGGCGTGCCGCCGTACGCCTGGCTGGGCCCGGGGGAGACGGCCCCGCCGGCCGTGCTGCCGCTGGTGCTGGGGCGTCGCGGACCGTGGCGGCTGCACGTGGACCTGGCCCGGGTGCCCGACGTGTTCACGCTGGTCGGGCCGGCGGCGGTGTGTGGCCGCGCCGCCGCGACCCTCGCCGGACGCCTGGCGGACGCCGGTGTCGCCGTCGCGGTGGTGGGCGAGGCGCTGGGCGCCGAGCTGCCGGACGGCTACCGCCGCCTGGCCGGCCTGCCCGAGCCGCCGCGGCCGGGGGAGGACCTGCCGGCGCCGTCGGTGGTGTTCACCGCGGGCCCGTCCCCGGCCGGGGCGCGCGGCCTCGCCGCCGCCACCGACGGACGCTGTGTGCCGGTGGTGCTGGGGCCGGTCCCGGCCGGCCGCTGGTCGCTTCAGTTCGAGGTGGCCGCCGGGCCGGTCGGGGCGGACTGAACGCCGCGCGCCACCACGGGCAGCGGGCCGGCCGCCACGCCGGGCACCGCCTCCCACGCCCCGTCCCGCGCCCGGTGGACGCGGTCCACCTGGACCCGGTCGTAGGAGCGGCTGGTGAGGATCAGTTCGACGCCGGCCTGCCGCAGCCGCTCCGCGCGGCCACGGGCCAGCGGCAGCGCGGCCAGGGCGTCGGCGGTGGCGACGACGTCGAGCGTACGGCCACGCGGCACCCGTACCTCCACGAGCAGCCGGCCGGCCCGGGCCGCCGGCCGCCGCCGGGACAGCGGCAACCAACCCGGCGCCAGGCCGCGCGAGTGTGCCGGCAGCAGCGCGTACGCCCGCCGGGTGCCGTGTGCCGGCCAGCGGCTGACGTCGTGCGGCAGCCCGGCGCTCGACGCGCTCGTCGGCGCGGGGCGGATGCGCAGCGCCCCGCCGTCGAGCCCGTCGACGGGGCGCAGCCGGCCGTCGTCGGTGGCCCGGAACGCGCCCCGCACCCGCGCCCGGTCCAGCCGGCCGGCCGGCAGCAGGTAGGTGTCCGGGGCGCCGAGCAGGTACTGGAGGCGGGCCGGGACGTGCGAGCGCAGCACCTGCACCGGGATCGCGCCACCCGGCTCGACCCGTACCCGCAGCAGGTCGGCCCGGTCCGGCGCGGACCGCGGGTCCAGGTAGCCGACCAGGAACAGTTCGGCGCTGGGTACGCCGTCGGCGGCGGCCCGCTCCAGGTCGCCGGTGACCGGCACGAACGCCTCGAACGCCTCGACGGTGACCTGCTGGCCGGGGCGCAGCCAGGGCGGCCCGTACCGGCCGGCGCGGCGCTGCTCGGCGGCCAGCGGGGGACGGGGCGAGGACTCCGGGACGCTGACGTCGTGGTCGTCGGGCACGTCGGCGGTGGGCGGCTCGACCGCCCGCATCCCCTCGGCGTCGACGTCGGCGTCTGCGTCGGTCACCACGATGCGCTGCCGCGACGGGCGCGGCACCAGAAGACCGTCCGCTGTCGCGTCGACGCCCGGCGGGCCCTCGGCGTACCGGGGGCGGTGGGCCTGCCACGGCGCGACGCCGCCGGCCGCGTCGAGCGCGCGCAGGTGGCGATGGTCGGCGACGAGTTCGGCGCGTCCGCCCGGCGGCGGGGTCCAGACCGTGGCGCCGGTGGTCTCGGCCAGCTCGGCGGCCTGGGCCGCGAGCTTCGCCTGCTCGTCCGGCTCGGACGGCCAGGTGAGCCAGAGCCGCAGGTCGGCGCCGTAGAGCGGCAGCTCACCGAGGAGCGCGGCCAGGTGCCCGGCGTCGCGGACCTGCTGGGTGCCGCTGTAGTCGCCGATCAGGAAGCCGCCGGAGCGGGCCGTGACGGAGACCGTGACCAGTTCCGTCGCGGTGGCGCCGAGCCGGTGGGCGGTGGCCCGGCGGGCCACGAAGTCGGCCCGGGTGGCCAACGCCACACCGGTGGGCAGCGGCAGGTTGACCACGCCGGTGCGGGGCCGGACCAGACCGTCCTCCACCGCGAACCAGCCGGGCAGCGGGGTGGCGAGGTCCGGCGGTTGCAGCATCAGCCAGTCCATCGGCTGCCGGGTCACGCGGTCCAGCGGCAACGCGTGCAGCGGCCCGTCGCCGGCGTCGGGCACCCGGCCGGGCAGCACCTGCCGGATGTCCGCGCCGTCCGGGCTGACCAGCACGTCGTGCCCGAGCAGGCCGGCCACCTCGGTGAACAGCTCGGCGTGGCGGGCCCCGTCGTCGGTGAGGATCCGGACGTCGTCGGCGGCGTCCCCGGTCCGCCGGACCAGGTCCGCCAGCGCGGGCGCGTCCAGCGGGCGGTCCGGCGCGGTGGGCAGCGCCGGCTTCCCGCGCGGGCCGCACACCAGCCACAGATCGAGCAGGCCGGGCACCCGCCGGTGCCGGCGCGGGTCGAAGCGGCGGGTGGTCGGCATCCGGTCGATCCCCCGGCCGTCCACGGGGGCGGTCCGTGCCAGCCCTGTCACCGCCGCCCCGCCTTCGTCACACAGTCGTCCCGCCGTCGGCCGGAGCCGTTCGACATCGAGGGCCGGTACCCTCGGCGGTCTCCATGACGGACGCCATGGAAATCTGGTTCAGATTGATTTGAACGAAGTCGGCGCGGATCCGCAATAGACGGTGACGGCCGGTCGGTCTGGGCCGCGGTGACGGAAGGGGACCCGAGGTGCTGGCGAAGCACTCCATCCTTGCAAGACTGCTCGTGGTGGTGATGGTCGGCTGCGCGATCCTGGCCGTGCCACGGCCCTCGGCTGCCCGGTCCGGGCCGGACACCGAGCCGTACGTGAAGTACTACGTGGTCGCGGCGCAGTACCAGGGCCAGCCGGAGGATCTCACCGAGATCGCCCGGCGGTTCCTGGGCAGCGGCGCGCGGGCCGCCGAGATCTACCAGCTCAACACCGGGCGGGTCCAGCCGGACGGAGCCCGGCTCACCGACCCGGGCACGCTGCGGGCCGGGTGGCACCTGGTGCTGCCGTGGGACGCCGCCGGTGAGGGGGTCGAGTACGGACAGTTGCCGGCCCCCCGCCGGCCGTCGGCCCGCCCCACGCCGACCCGGTCGCCGGGCGCGCGGCCGGACGGCAGCCCGTCACCGGGCGCGAGTCCCACGCCCTCCGGTACGCCCACCGGCCCCGGCCGGGACGGGAAGTGCACCGCCACCACCGCGTCGAGCGGCCGGTCGGAGTGGGCGCAGCTACGCATGGCGGCGGACAGCGCGTGGACCCTGACCCGCGGCAACGGTGTCAAGGTGGCGGTCGTCGACACCGGCGTCGACGCCGGCCTCCAGCAGCTCAGCGGCCGGGTCGCGGTGGGCGCGGACGTCACCGTCGGTAATGGACGCGGGGACGAGGACTGCCTCGGCTCCGGCACGGCGATGGCGGGCATCATCGCGGCGGACGACAGCGTCGAGAACCGCCCGGTGGGGTTGGCGCCGGACGCCACCATCGTGCCGGTGCGGATGGTCCGGTCCTCCGGCGACGCGCGCCCGGCCGACGCCGCGACGGCCATCGAGGTGGCGGTCAGCACCGGCGCCTCGGTGGTGGCGCTCGGTTCCCGGGTCGACCTGGCCGACCCGGCGGTGGCGGCGTCGCTGGCCACCGCGCTGGAGCACGACGTGCTGGTGGTGGCGGGAGCGCCGGTCAAGCCCACCACGCTCCCGTCGCCGCGGGGCGGATCCGGCGGGTCGCTGGTGCTCACCGGCGGCGTCGGCGCGGGCGGCCAGCTCGCCGAGAAGTACGTCGACGGCTCGGTCGAGGTGGTCGCGCCCGGCATCGAGGTGGCGACGCTCGGTGTCGGCGGCGGCAAGGTGATCGGCAACACCGGCACCGAGTTCGCGGTGGCGTTCGTGGCCGGTGAGGCCGCGCTGATCCGGGCCGCCCAGCCCGACCTCAGCGCCGCGCAGGTGGAGGAGCGCATCCGGGCCACCGCCGAACCGGTGGGCGGGCAGGTCGCCGAGGGAGATCCGCGCTACGGCTCCGGCATGATCAATCCGGCGGCCTCGGTGGCCCCGTCGGTGGACGCCCAGGCCCCGGCCGCCGCGCAGGCGGGCCGGGGCGGGGGCGCGCTGGTCGCCGTGCTGCTGGGGTTCGCGCTGCTGTTCGGCGCGGGCGGCTTCCTGGTCTACCGGCTGCGCCGCCGCCGCTGGGCCGGCTGACCGCCACGCAGTGAAGGAGGGGCCCCTTTTTAACAGACGTCTGTTAAAAAGGGGCCCCTCCTTACACCTCCGGCTAGCGCAGCGACCAGGTCTGCTTCGGGTTGAACACGCAGGTCCACGCGTTCAGCGGAGCACCCGTCCCGTGCCCGTCCACGTCCAGGCAGCGGTCGGTCTCCGGGTTGAACAGGGACCGGATGCCCTTGTATTCGGTCCATCTCCACTTCTGGGCCGGGTTGCCGCTGCACAGGGCGCTCTGCACCGGCGCGCCGTCCCGCTTCTCACCCCAGGCCACGTCCAGGCAGAGACCGTTGGCGCGGACGCTCCCGTCGGACTGGAACGTCCACCACTGCGCCCGCTCCTCCCGGCACGGCCGCAGGACCACCGGGATGCCGTCCCCGGCGCCGCCGCTGGCGCAGAGCCCGGTCTCCTTGCCGACGAGCTGCTTCGCGCCGGTCGGGCGCTTCGGCGGGGCCGGCTTCTCCGGCTCGGCCGGTGGGCGGGTCGACGGCGACACGCTGGGTCGTGGCGCGGGCGGCTTGACGCTCGGCGTCGGGCTGGGCGACCGGGGCGTGGCGGACGGGGAGGGGCTCGGGCTGGCCGGTGCCGCCGTGAGCCGCCCGTCGAGCGCGTAGAAGTCGGTGAACTCCTTCACCCGGCGCAGGAACGCCTGCGTGTCGTCGTCCAGTTCACCGCCGGTCTGTCGCACCGCGGTCGGCCCGTTCCGGTACGCGGCCAGCGCCAGCAGGCCCGGGTCACCCTCGAGGCCGGCGAGGTCGCGACGCAGCGCGCAGAGCGCGACGCCGACCGCGGGGACGGCCACCTGCGGGTCCCACGGTGAGGCGCCCGCCGGCCCGTGTGCCCGCCACACCTCGGGCAGGAACTGGGCGATGCCTCGCCGGCCGTCGTCGCCGAGCAGGTTCGGGTCGAAACCCGACACCGCCATGAGCTGGGCCGCCACCGCCGCGGGCGGCACCTCCGGGCACACCGAACCGGCCCGCACCACGAGCCGCACGTAGCTCGCCGGCACCGCCTTCGGCTGCTGGCGCTCGGTGTCCGATCGGGTGGTGCCGGAGCCGCCGAACGCGGTCAGCTCGCCGTAGTACGCCGCGTAGCGGCTGACGTCGTCGACGTACGTGACCGCGTCGGACGGGACGCCCTTCGCCTCGCGTACCCGGTCGAGGTCGGTGTGGAACGCGGCCAGGGACAGCCGCCACGGGTCGCCGGGGATGGCGGCCAGGCGCAGTTGCCCGCTGAGGTCGCACATCTGGTGGGCCAGCGCCAGGATGTTGGCGGCCGTGTCGGTGCGGTCCGCGCCCGGCCACGGCGCCCAGGACTTCCACCGGTCGTCGTCCAGGCCGGCGAAGCCGCGCCCACCCGAGGTGGTCTTGCCGACGCGTCCGTCCAGGCCGGACTCGGTCATCAGCTGCCCGGCCAGCCGGGCCGGGGTCAGCGTGGGGCAGGAGCGGGCCGCGGCCCGGATCGCGGTCAGATGCTCGGCGGAGACCTTGCGGCCGGTCAGTTTGTCGTCGCGGGCGGTGGCGATGCCCCAGCTCACGGAGGCGACCACCATGAGCAGCACCGCGAGGCCGGCCGCGATGGCGGCGACGACACGACGCGGTATCCGGGCAAGCCGGGATCGGAGGCCAGGAAGATCGGGTGTCACGGGACTTCCCTTCCGGTGATGACGTCGCCTGGCGTGACGGATGCGCGACGTCCTCGGTTCACCCGACCGGAATCATTCCGATTCCAGTCCGGCCGCCATTGAACCGACCGGCGCACCGGGCCGTCAACGTGGACGGCGCCGGACGGACCGGTTTCCGCCGCCGAACACCGCCGGATCGTCGATCGGAGTGCCCGATGTGGACTCGCCACCATTCGCCCGGCGCGGGGCTGACCAGCGTCGTCGTGGGCGGGGCCGGCCCGCGCCGGGTCGTCGTCCGTCGGTCGGGGCGCGTCCGGTGAGCACCGCCACCCTGGTCGCGGTCCGCCGGCCGGCGACGGCGTCCGATGAGTACGGTTATCCTTCTCCCTCAGAGGGGTCCGGTGCCGTGGCGCCGGGCCGGCCGGGCGGGCACGCCCGACACGTCAGGGGGAGGCGTTCTGTGTCGGCGGTGCCCAACGAGGCGGTGGAGCCCGGAGTTCCGGGCGAGGCCGTCGGTCAGGGTTCCGCCGAGAGCCTGATGCGGTGGATCCACGAGCAGTACCGCGAACCGCTGCTGCGCTTCGTCACCCGCCTGGTGCTCGGCCGGCAGGAGCTGGCCGAGGACCTCGTGCAGGAGACGTTCCTGCGGGCCTGGCGCAACCTCGGCACGCTGGCCGAGGAGCCGCGCCGGATCGCCCCCTGGCTCTACACCGTCGCCCGGCACGTGGCCGTCGACGCCGGCCGGGCCCGGCAGGCCCGGCCGCCCGAGGTCGCCGTGCCGGACCTCAACCGGCTCACCTCGGCCGACGACGAGATGGACCGGGTGGTCACCGCCCACACCGTCCGGCTGGCGCTGCGGCAGATCAAGCCGGAGCACCGGGCGGTCCTGATCGAGATGTACTACAAGGGCGCCTCGGTCGCGGAGGCGGCGGAGCGGCTCGGGATACCCGAGGGTACGGTAAAGTCCCGGACGTACTACGCGGTGCGGGCGCTGCACGCGGCGATCGGCCCGATCGAGTCGGCCTGATGTCACGTCCCAGCGGCTCCTCGTCCGATCCCGGCACCGACGCGGTGACCCGGGTCGTCGTTCCGGCGCACCCTTCGTCGGGTCGGGAAGGGGGGCGTGATGCGCACCGGCGGTGAACACCCCACGTCCGCGCACGAGGCGCTCGCGCTCTACCTGCTCGGCGCGCTCGACGAGACCGACCGCGTCGCGTTCGAGGCGCACCTGGCCGGCTGCGACGAGTGCCTCTCCGCCGCCGCCGACCTGGGTGGCGTGACCAGCGGGCTCGGCGCGCTCGACGCGGCCGACTGGGCCGAGTTCGACGTCCCACCGGCCGCGGTCCTGCCGCCGGCCTCCGTGCTGCCCCCGCGGGCCGTCCCGGCCGTGCGCCCCGACCCGGCGTCCACCGCCGTCGTCGAGCCGGCCGTTCCCGACCCGGCGGTCCCCGACCCGGCGGTCCCCGACCTGGCGGTCCCCGACCCGGCCGTTCCCGACCCGGCCGTCCCCGACCCGGCGGTCGTCGGGGAGCCGGCCGCGCCCGTTGTCCGGGAATCGGCCGCGCCGGCCGCGGGGGAGCCGGCCGCGCCCGTCGTCCGGGAATCGGCCACGCCGGTCGCCGGGGAGCCGACCCCGCCCGTCGCCGGGGAGCCGGCCGTGCCGGTCGCCGGTGGACCCGTCGTTCCGGAATCCCCGTCGGACGCCGGTGCGCGCCCGGCGTTGCCCGCCGTGCCCCGCTCCGGGCCGGACCCGGACGGCCCGACCCCGCCGGACGGCGGGCCGGTGCCGGCGGGTCGGCGGCCGGTGCGGCCCGGCCGAGGGCCCGGCGGCACGACCGGGCCGGCGCCGTCGTCCGGTCGCCGCTCCCGCCCCGGCGACGGTCGTTCCCGGCCGCTCTCCGCCCGGCGCCGGTTGCTGCTCTGGGGTGGGGCGGTGGCGCTGGCGCTCGCGGTGCTCACCGGTGGGATCGTGGCCGTTGTCGGCGGCGGCGGGGGCCGCGACGACCTGGTGCTGACCGCCACCGGCGAGGCGCCCGGCCAGGGCGTCAGCCTCTCCGTGTCGATCACCACCCACGAGGGCCAGGGCTCCACGATCAGGATCACCGCGACCGGGCTGCGGCCCGGCCTGCGCTACCGGCTCTTCGCGGTGACCCGGGACGGCGTCACCCACCCGGTCCGGGACTGGACCGCCTCGGCCGGTCCGCAGGAGGTGACCGGGGAGCTGTCGCCGTCGGTCGACGACCTCTCCTTCGTCGGCGTGGGCCGGCCGGACGGCACCTCCGTGGTGACCGCGCCGATCTCCCGCTGACCGCGGCCCCTCCGATCCGCACCGAATCCGGTTGAACCGGAAGCCCGCCCGCGCCGTCGTGTGGCCGTGCGCCTGCCGCACTCGTCGGGGGACGTGACGCGTCCCCGCGTCAGGCCGAGGGAGGGCTACATGGCAGTGAACACCGGATCGTCGACCCGCGGGCGACCGACGCGCAGGAGGTCCGCCCTGCTCGCCGTCGTGTTGCTCGGGTCGGGGCTGATCGTGGGCGTGCCGGGCGGCACGGCGACCGCCGCCACCGGGGAGCGGGTGACGTTCGTCAACGGCACCGCGGAGACGCTGTGGATCGGCGCGGGGGAGAGCGGGGACGGCTCGCGGCCGATCACCGGCCTGCCCACCCTGCGTCCGGGCGAGAAGGGCACCATCGTCATCCCGGACGCCGGCGAGCCGGGCCACTGGCGGGGCCGGTTCTTCGCCCGCCAGCGCTGCGACGGCGACCCGAACGGGTCGTTCCGCTGCCGGGTCGGTGACTGCGGCGCGTTCGCCGACAGGTGTGAGCGGGGCGCGGAGCCGGTGAGCCTGGCCGAGTTCAACTTCGACCGGAACAACGCCGCCGCGCCCTGGTACAACGTCAGCTACGTCGACGCGGTCTCCACCACGATCACGATCGACGCGCCCGGCGCCCCGAGGCCGGAGCCGGCGGGCAGTTGCGCGCGGTGGGACTGCTCCGCCGGGCAGCTCCTCGCCGCCTGCCCGGAGGCGCACGCCGTCCGGGACCCGGCCCGGGGCGACCGGATCAACTGCGTCAACCCGAACCGGGACGCGGAGAGCGCGTACACCGCCGCGCTGCTTCCGTTCGGCCCGCGCGCCTACCTGTGGTCCACCCACGACCGGGTCGCCGGCAACGAGACGGTCTACAACTGTCCGGGCTGCGCGGAGGTCGTGGTGACGTTCCGCGGCGGTGGGGACCCGCCGGCGCCGAAGCGTACGGTCGTCCGCTCCACCTCCGGTTTCGCGCTGCGCGGGTACGCGGACAAGTGCGTCGACGTGCCGGGCGGCGAGTCGGCCGACGGGGTGCGGTTGCAACTCTGGCACTGCAACGGCACCCCGGCCCAACGCTTCACCCGTGGACCCGGTGACACGTTGACGGTCCTGGACAAGTGCATGGACGTGGCGTGGGCGTCCCGGGACAACGCGGCCAAGGTGCAGCTCGCGTGGTGCAACGGCGGGCCGGCGCAGGTCTGGGTGGCCGAGGGCGGGCTGCTGCGCAATCCGCACTCCGGCAAGTGTCTCGACGTGCGCGACTGGAACTCCGACGACGGCGCGCCGCTGCAGATCTGGGAGTGCGCCGCCAGCCAGAGCAACCAGAACTGGCGCGAGACCGCCCGCTGATCCGACCGGCCCCGGGACGGGCCCGGGTGCTTCGGCGCCCGGGCCCGTCGTGCCACCGCCGTGCGGTCCCCGTCCCCGCCCGACCGGTGGGCCGGGCCGGGGCGGGCTCCGGAAAAAACCTGGGATCCGCGCTGAACCGGGTGGGCGGTCGCGTCGTAGTGCGGCCGGCAGACGCGATGCGAGCAACGAGGGAGGCGAGACGGACGATGAGCCAGCCGGTGATGCTGCGGCGACCAGCCGAGCGTGACGAGCGTCCGGCCCGACACCGCGACGTCCTCTCCGACCAGGGCATCGGTTGGATCGGCGCGCACGGCGGCGCCGGCGCCAGCACCCTCACCCGGCTGCTCGGCGGCACCGACGTCGGGTGCCGGTGGCCGGACCCGGCGATCGGCGAACCGGCCCGGGTCGCGGTGGTCGGCCGGACCGGCCTGGACGGTCTGCGGGCGGTCTCCCGCGCGTTGAACGCGATGCGGGAGGGTCGGCACCCGGCCGGGATGTGGCTGGTGGGGGTGGTGCTGATCGCCGACGCCCCGGGCCGGCTGCCGGCGCCGCTGCTCGGCCGGATCCGGCTGCTGCGCGCGATCGCCCCGGTGCACCGGGTGCCGTGGATCCCGTCGTACCGGGTGGGGGTGGAGCCGAGGCAGCTACCCCGCCAACTGGCCCGGCTGGCCGCCCTGGCGGAGGCCCGGCCGGGACGGGGGACGCGGTGATCCGGCCGGGCCGGTCCTGGCCGGTCCTGGTCGCCCTGGTCCTGGCGCTGCTCGCCCTCGCCCCGCCGACGGCGGCGGTGGCCGCGGGCAGCTACACGGTGACCGTCGACGGCGGCGACGCCGCGTTCCTCTACAAGATCTGCCTGAAGACCACCACCACGGTGAACACCTACCCGGCCGGGCACGGCGACCGGGTCTGCTCGGGCAAGAAGGGCTCGACCGACGGCTCGTTCGACCTGACCGCCGAGTACACCGACGGGGACACGGTCTGGATGGACGTCGAGATGCTCGTGGACCTGAGCGGCCACTCGCGGACCAAGGACGACGTGGAGATCACCGGATCCCACTCGTGCACGCTCAAGGGCGCCCTGTACGCGGGCAAGTTCACGTGTGAGAACGCGATCAACAAGAAGAGCTTCAGCACCCCGTCGATCGCACCGTACGAGGTGGACGTCGACGACGCCGAAGCGCCGGTCGTGCAGCTGCTCACGCTGATGGCGTGGTGTGTGAGCGCCGCCGCCGTGGTCGGCCTGCTACTGACCGGCATGACGTTGGCGTCGCAGTTGCGGCGCGGCGCGCTGGAGGAGCGGACCGAGTACACCAAGCAGATCGCGTTCGTGATGGCGGCGTGCCTGCTCGCGACCACCGCCGGGCCGATCGTCGAAGCGCTCGGGTTCAGCCAGTGACCACCCGACCCGGCCGGCCGCCGGCCGGCTGACCGACCCCCTCCCTGACAGCGAAGGAGCACCCCATGGCCCTCTCCGACATCTACTACAGCGGGCTGGTACGGATCCCGGTCGGGTTCCGCCTCCGCCTCGAGCCCACCCCCGAGTCGTCCGGCGGCGGCGTGCCGCAGCCGTCCACCGGCGGCAACTCGGTGCCCGGCCAGCTCGCCACGAAGGTCGAGCAGGCGCTCGGCCTGGTCGCCTGGGCGGGCACCGCCGCCGGCGTCCTCGGCGTGCTGATCACCGGCGCGGTGATGGCCATCTCGCACAAGCGGGGCGAGAGCTCGGAGCACATGAGCCGGCTGGGCATGGTGCTGGGCGGCTGCATCCTGGTCGCCACCGCGGGCCCGATCGTGAGCTGGGTATTCGGCACCGGCGGCCAGGCCGAGGGGAACTGACCGTGCGCTCACGACACGCGTCCGGGCCGGTGGAGGGCGGGCCGTTCTGGCGGCAACGCCGGTGGCAGGTGTCGGCGGCCTTCGTCGTGCTGGCCCTCTGCGCCGGCGTCGGCGCGGCGGTCTACGGCGGCGGGGACGACGCCACCCGGGCCGCGCCCGCGACCGGGCCGGTGATCGGCGGTCTCGGGCCGGACGGGTCGCGACCGCAGGGCTGCCGCACCGTGGACACCGCGCAGCAGATCCCGGTCGAGGCGCCGGACGACGTCACCTGGCGGCCGGTCAACGGGGCGCAGACGCCGTTCTCCGCCTCGGCCGGGCCGCTGCGCACCACCGGGCCGCTGCGCTGGTGCTTCGCGCACACCCCGATGGGGGCGGTGCTGGCGGTGCACACGATCTCCCGCCAGATGAGCGGTCCGGACTGGCGGACGGTCAGCCGGCAGCAGCTCGTGCCCGGGCTCGGGCGGGACTACTTCGACGCCATGCGCGAGTCGCTGGAGGAGGGCGGCCCGCCGCAGACCTCCAACCGGCTGGCCGGGTTCCTGGTGGTGCGGTACACGCCCCGCACGGCGGTGGTCCGGGTGCTGGTCCGGCAGGCGACCGCGCGGTACTTCTCGGTCGACTACACGGCGGACTGGAACGACGTCGACTGGCGGCTGCGCCCGTTGACCTCCGGCGGCCTGTACGGGCCGGTCACCGCGGTCGTGTCGCTGACCGGGTTCGTGCTGTGGCGGGGGGTCGGCGATGGCTGAGTGCGCGACCGGCGACGCCGTCTACATCGGGGAGATCGGGCAGGTCGTCGGCTTCTTCGAGCGCGGGATCGACGGCATCCTCAGCGACATCGCGGGCGCCATCCTGGGCGCGGCGGTGGAGTTGTTCGCCAACCTCGGCGACGTGCCGACGCTCGGCGACGAGACCATCAACAACCAGATCCATCTGCAGACCAACTGGCTCGTGGTGTCCATCGCGGTGGCGTCGTTGCTGGCCGCGGCGTTCCGGATGGCGTTGCTGCGCCGGGGGCAGGCGCTCTGGACGGCACTGCTGGGCCTGGTCCGGATGGTGCTCACGGTGGGCGCCGCGTGGACCGTGCTCAACCTGCTCGCCACCGAGGCCGACCGCTACAGCGACCACCTGTACGACCAGGGCATCAAGGCGCAGCTCAAGCTGATCGCCAACTGCGGGACCGACGGGCTGACCGCGTTCCTGCTGATCATCATCGGGTTGCTGCTGCTGGTCGCCGGCTGCATCCACGTGATCCTGATGTATCTGCGGCTCGGCGCGATGGTGCTGCTCACCGGCACGCTGCCGCTGGCCGCCGCCGCGTCGATGACCGAGTCGGGCGGCGGGTGGTGGCGCAAGCACATCGCCTGGATGGTGGCCTGGCTGGCGTTCAAACCGGTGGTCGGTCTGATCATGTACTCCGGGGCCGCCATGATCGGCTCGGTCGACGGCGACGCCAAGCACTACAAGCTGGCCGGGGCCGCCATCCTGCTGATGGCCGCCGTCGCGCTGCCCG
Source organism: Micromonospora sp. NPDC049201 (assembly GCF_055586805.1). Classification (NCBI taxonomy): domain Bacteria; kingdom Bacillati; phylum Actinomycetota; class Actinomycetes; order Micromonosporales; family Micromonosporaceae; genus Micromonospora; species Micromonospora sp. NPDC049201. Next base: position 296,378 of record NZ_JBVJHM010000001.1, read on the forward strand.
CGCTGATGCGGCTGGTCGTACCGGCCATGGCGGCACTGGGTTCGGGCGACGGCGTGGGCGCCGGCGTCGGCGCCGGCGCGGCGGCGGCGGGCACCGTGGCGAGCGGGGCCAGGCGGATCGCCGGCGGCGGTCACGGCGGCGGCGCGGCCCGGGCGCCGCGCGGTGGCGGTGGCGGCTCACCCTCCGGCGCGGCCCGGGGCGGTGGCGGGTCGGGGTCCGGCGGGGCGTCGAAGACCGGCGGGGCATCCCGGGCCGGCGGGGCCGCGACGTCCGGCGGCGGGTCCGCCGGCAGCGGTGGCGGGTCAGGTAGCGGCGGTGGCGGTTCGGCGTCCGGCGGGCAGCCCGCGTCCGGCGGCGGCGCCCCGGCGCCCGAGAACGCGGCGCCGTCCGGCGGCGGTTCGTCCGGTGGCGGCGGACGCGGCGTCGCGTCGACGGCCGGGCGGGTCGTCGGCGGCGCGGTCGTCGGCGCGGTCGGCGCCGCCGCCTGGACCGCGCAGAAGAGCGCCGGCGCCCTCGCCGGCACCCACCGGCACGCCGCCGGCATCGCCGGGGGAGCGCTGCCGCAATCCGACCGACAGTAGGCCGGCCCAGGAGGACGAGCATGAGCACGGCAACCGAACAGATCAAGACACCGACGTACGGCAACTGGCGCCGTCCCCGCAAGGCCGGCCTGGGCTCGCTGGGCCTGATCGGGACCTTCGGCCTCTTCGGCGGTCTCGTGGTGGTCCTGATCGCGTCCATGATCTCGCTGGACGCGGCCCTGGTGGTGGGGCTTCCGTTCGCGCTGGTGTTGGCGCCGTTGGCGATCCGCACCCAGGACGGCCGCAACGTCTTCCAGATGGCCGGCGTCCGGGTCGGGTGGATGCGCCGCCGGTCCAAGCGGCAGCACCTCTACGTCTCCGGACCGCTGTCCACCCGGCCGGGTGGCCGGTTCCGCCCGCCCGGGCTGCTGAGCCGGGTGACCATGCTGGAGGGACGCGACCCGTACGACCGGCCGTTCGGCGTGCTGCACCACCGCAACCGGCACCAGTACACGATCGTGTTGAGCTGCGAGCCGGACGGCGGGTCGCTCGTCGACCCGGACCAGGTCGACACGTGGGTGGCGCTGTGGGGGGAGTGGCTGTCCCGGCTGGCGCACGAGCCGGGGCTGCGCGGCGCGTCGGTGGTGGTGGAGACCGCCCCCGACCCGGGCACCCGGCTCGCCACCGAGGTGCTGGGCCGGCTCTCCCCGAACGCGCCGCCCGCCGCCCGCGCGGTGATGGAGGAGGTGGTGCGCTCCTACCCGGAGGCGTCCTCGGAGATGAACACCTACCTGACGCTCACCTACTCGGCGCCGGGCGGCGGCCGGCGCGACGACGACGCCATGCTCGCGGACCTGGCGCTGCGGTTGCAGGGGGTGCTCAACGGGCTGGTGGCCGCCGGTGGGGGCGCGGCGGAGCCGCTGTCGGCGGAACGGATCGCCGAGGTCGTCCGCGTCGCGTACGACCCGGCCGCCGCGGCCGAGGTGCTCGACGTACGCGCCCAGCACGGCGGCACCGGCCTGGAGTGGGACGACGCCGGGCCGGCCGCCACGGTCGAGACGGTCACCGCGTACCAGCACGACTCCGGGGTGTCCCGGAGCTGGCTGCTGACCATGGCGCCGCGCGGCGTGGTGCGCTCCGGGATCCTGCGCAGCCTGCTCGACCCGGCCGCCGGCATCCGCCGCAAGCGGGTGGCCCTGGTCTACCGCCCGATCGACCCGGCGACCTCCGCCCGGATCGTCGAGTCCGACCGCCGGTCCGCCCAGTTCATGGCGAACTCGACCAAGGGCCTGGTCCGCGCCCGGGCGGTCGCGGAGATCCAGGCGGCCGAGCAGACCGCGGCGGAGGAGGCCTCGGGCGCCGGCCTGGTGGAGTTCTCGATGCTGGTGACGTTGACCGTCGACTCGGTCGCCGAGGTGCGCGACGCGAATGTGACCATGCGGAACCTGCTCGGCGCGACCCGGATCGCGATGCGACCGGCGGACCGGTTGCAGGCCGCGGCGTTCACCTGCGCGCTTCCGGTCGGCATCCTGCCCTGGGAGCAGTCGATCGTCCCGCAGGACCTTCAGGAGGCGCTGTGACGGCCGGGGTGGGCGCGGACGGCGCGCGGGTGCTGGACCTCGGCGCGGGCTGGCCACGGGGGACGTCCGGGCCGGACACCGCGATGTCCGGCCTGGTGGTGCCACCCGTGGAGGCGCAGGACCGGGAGCCCGACGAGACCGGCGAGCAGACTCCGCGGGCGCTGCGGCGGGCGCGCCGGCGGCGGGCCGCGGAGGAGGCCGCCGAGCACCGGTACCGGCAGCGGCTGGCCCGGATGGACCGCGCCGACGTGGTGCCGCACCGCGGTTCGCCCGAACTGGGTGGCGGCCGGGTGGCCACGCTGGACCCGCCGGCCATGTGGCGGGCCACCACGGTGCAGGCGTGCGGGCTCTGGCCGTTCGCCTCCGGCTCGGGCGCGCCGATGACCGGCGTACCGCTCGGGCAGCACATCAGCACCGGCGCCACGGTCTGCGGGGACCCGCTCAACTGGTTCACCCGGGCGCGGTACATCTCCAACCCGTCGCTGTTCATGCTCGGCATGCCGGGTCTGGGCAAGTCGACGCTGATCAACCGGATGCTGATCGGCCTGGCCGGGCAGGGCGTCGTCCCGCTGGTGCTCGGCGACCTCAAGCCCGACTACGCGGACACCGTCCGCGCGCTCGGTGGGCAGGTCATCTCCATCGCCCGGGGCGTCGGCGGGCTCAACGTGCTCGACCCGGGCGCGATGGGCGCGGCGGCGGCGCGGATCGGCGGGCAGGCCGGCGAGGCGCTGTCCGCCGAGTCCCACGGCCGGGTGCTGAACATGGTGGCCGCCCTGCTGACCATCGTGCGGGGCGCGCCGATCAGCGACCACGAGCAGTCGGTGCTCTCGGCCTGCCTGCGGCACCTGCGCGAGCGCACCGCGCCGGGCCGGACGTACCGGCTGCCGGACCTGCTCGCGGTGCTGGAGGCCGGGCCGCCGCAGGTCCGGCAGGTCACGCTGGACCGGGGGCAGGAGTCCCGGTACCGGGACGCGGTGGACCCGCTGCACCGGTCGCTGCTCGGCATCGTGGACGGCCCGCTCGGCGACACGTTCGCGTCGGAGACGGCCACCCGGATCGACCCGGACGCCACCGCGGTCTGCATCGACATCTCCCGCATCGGCGAGGCGGACGGGCAGTTGACCGCCGCCGCGATGCTCGCCGCCTGGTCGGACGGCCTGGGCACGGTGTCCGCGTCGCACGCCCTCGCCGACGCGGGCCTGGCGCCCCGGCGCTGGTTCTTCACCGTGCTGGACGAGCTGTGGCGGCCGTTGCGGGCGGCCTCCGGCATCGTGGACCGGATCGACGCGCTCACCCGGCTGAACCGCTCGCTCGGTCTGGCCGACGCGAAGATCACCCACACGTTGAAGGACGCCGAGGCGCTGGGCAGCGAGGCGGACAAGGCCAAGGCGCGCGGGTTCGTCGAGCGGGCCGGCATGGTCGCCTGCGCCGGGCTGCCGAGGGCGGAGATGGAGGAACTGGCCCGCGTGGTCGGGCTGTCCCGGCGCGAGATCGAGCTGGTCTCGTCCTGGTCCTCGCCGGCCGGCTGGGCCCAGGACGGCGGGAACGAGGAACCGCCCGGCCGGGGCCGCTTCCTGATCAAGGTCGGTGGGCGGCCCGGCATCCCGATCCGGGTCGCGATCACCGACGCCGAGCGGCACCTGCACGACACGAACACGCGGTGGATCGCCAACGGCGACGCGGACCGGATGCGCGCCGAGCGGGACGCGGTGGTGCGGGCCGTCACGGCCGGCTCCCGGCCCGACCTGGAGCACCGGTGAAGCGCGGCGGCGGGGACCACCTGGCCTGGCTGGTCCCCGTGCTCGCGTTGATCAACCTCACCGCCTTCGCCCTGCTCTGGCTCGGGGGCACGCTCGCCGCCGCGGTGGGCGGCTACGGCTGGCGCCCGCCGCCGTTCCGCCTCGACGTCTACCTGAGCCTGCTCGCCGGCGACGCCGGGGCGGTGTGGCCGGGCGTGCCGTCGGCCCTGGTGTACGGCGGCGCGGCCGGTCTTGTCCCGTTCGCCGCCGTCCCGGTGGTCGCGGCCACCCGCGCCGTGGTCCGCCGGCTGGGTCGGCCGGCGAACCTCGCCGGTGCGGCCGACCTGCGGACCATGACGGGCAGGGCGGCCGAGGCGCGGGCCCGCGAACTGCGCCCGTCGCTGCGGGACCTGCCCCGACTGCGCCCCGACGACACCGGCAACCTGCTCGGCGACCTGCTGCCGTCCGGCCCCGAGCTGCGGTCCTCCTACGAGGACGTGGAACTCGACCTGATGGCGCCGCGTTCCGGGAAGTCCACCGGGATCGCCATCCCACGGGTGCTGCGCGCGCCCGGCGCGGTGCTGCTCACGTCCAACAAGTCGGACGTCTACCTGGTCACCCGGCAGGAGCGGGCCCGGATCGGCCGGGTGTGGACGTTCGACCCGCAGGGCATCGCGTACACCGAGCGGGCGATGTGGTGGGACATGCTCGGCGGCTGCCACAACCCGGAGGGCGCGCGGCGGCTCGCCGGTCACTTCGTCAGCTCGGTCAACGACGACGCGTCGAAGCGGGACTTCTGGACCGCCGCGGCGCAGAACACGCTGACCGCGCTCTTCCTGGCCGCCGCCCGCGGCGGCGTGCCGGTCGTCGAGATGCTGGCCTGGCTCGCCGACCCGGCCGACCGTAGTCCGATCGACCTGCTCCGCGACGCCGGGCTGACCGCCATGGCCGACCAGCTCCAGGGCACCGTACGCGGGGCGGTGGAGACCCGGGACGGCATCTACGAGACGGCCCGACAGTGCGTGGCCTGCCTGCTCGACCCGGAGATCCTGGCCTGGGTCAGCCCGGACCCGGACCGCCCGGAGTTCGTCCCGGCGGAGCACGTGCTCGGCCGGGACACGCTCTACCTGCTGTCCAAGGACGGCGGCGGGTCCGCCGCCGGGGTGATCGCCGGGCTGGCGGACGCCGTGGTCCGGGCCGGCGTGGTGGCCGCCGAACGGATGGGCGGCCGGTTGGACCCGCCGATGACCGCCGTGCTGGACGAGGCGGCGAACGTGTGCCGCATCGCCGACCTGCCCGACCTCTACAGCCATCTCGGCTCCCGTGGCGTCAGCGTGGTGACGCTGTTGCAGAGCTACCGGCAGGGGGTGCGGGTCTGGGGCGAGGCGGGGATGGACGCGTTGTGGAGCGCCGCCACGGTCAAGCTGCTGGGCGCCGGGCTGGACGACGCCGACTTCGTGGACAAGGTCGCCCGCCTCGTCGGCCAGCACGACGTGCGTACCCCGACCTACTCCCGGTCCCGCGACGGCGGCAGCCGGTCGGTGTCGTACCGGCAGGAGCAGGTGCTGCCGGCGGACCGGATCCGGGCGTTGCCGAAGGGCACCGCGCTGCTGCTGGCGACCGGCGTGCGGCCGGCGGTGATCCGGTTGCGTCCCTGGTACAAGGAGCCGGACGCGGCGCCGATCGCGGCGGCGGCGAAGGCCGAGGCGCGGGCGGTCACCGAGCGGGCGTCGGCGGCCTGGCACCAGCGGGCCGGGTGACGGCCGGTGTCGAAGGTGGCGGCGGCGCGGGCGGCGCAGCAGACGGCGACGGGCCGGTTGGGCGCCACCCAGCTCACCTGGCTGCTCCTCTCGATGGTCGGCATGTTCCCGCTGGCGGCGATGGCGGCGCTGGCCCTTATCGTCCTGGTGATCATCATCCTGCTCAGCGGGTCGCAGCTGACCTCGTACTCGCCGGATCCGGAGAGCACGCTCGGCCCCGGCGCCGGGGGCAGCGTCCTCACCCAGTTGGCCGGGGGCGACGGTCGCGGCCGGTTCGACTCCTCGGGTGTGCCCGACGCCGACCTGGTCGCGCCGATCGAGGCGGCGGCCCGGGAGTGCGACCTGCTCACCCCCGTGATCCTCGCCGCCCAGATCGAGTACGCGTCGGACTTCGACGCGGACAAGGAGGGCCAGGAGGGCCGCAAGGGCCTGTCCCAGTTGACGCCCGAGGTCTTCGCGCAGTACGGCGAGGACGACGACGACAGCGGCGAGGCGTCGGCGCTGGACCCGGAGGACTCCATCCACGCCCACGCCCGGTGGTTCTGCCACCTGGCCGAGGAGACCCAGCGGATGCTCGACGACAAGAAGGTGGTCGGTGACCATCTCACGCTGACGCTGATGGCCTGGGACCAGGGCACGGCGGCGGTCGAGGCCCAGGGCGGCATGCCGGTCATCCTGCTGGACAGCTACCCGTTCCGGGTGCGCGGCCTGTTCGCCGGCTACACGGTCGGCGGGACGGACACGTCCACCGGCTCCCCGACCCCGTCGGTGCCCCCGAGGGCCGGATCGAACAAGCGGGTGGTGCCGGAGAACGACGGCACGCTGACCGGGTCCACGTTCGACGCCATGTTCCCGAGCCGCAACGCCTTCTACACGTACGCCGGGCTCACCGACGCGATGGCGACGTTCCCCGCGTTCGCCACCACCGGCGACGAGCGGACCCGCAAGCGGGAACTGGCCGCGTTCCTGGCCAACGTCGACCACGAGACCGAGGGTCTGGTCCACGTCGACGAGATCGACCGGGCGGCGTGGGGCACCTACTGCGATGGCTCCCGGCCCTACGGGTGCCCGGCCGGCCGGACCGCCTACCACGGGCGCGGCCCGCTGCAACTGAGCTGGAACTACAACTACCAGGCGGCCGGCGACGCGCTCGGGGTCGACCTGCTCGGCAACCCGGACCTGGTCGCGACCGACCCGGCGGTGGCGTGGCGGACCGCGCTCTGGTTCTGGATGACCCAGTCCGGCGCGGGCACCACCACGCCGCACGCGGCGATCACCGGCGGCGCCGGGTTCGCCGGAACGGTCAGCAGCATCAACGGGGCGCTGGAGTGCGGCGGCGGCAACCCCGGGCAGGTGCGGGACCGGGTCGACGCGTACCGCCGGTTCACCGAGGTGCTGGGCGTCGACCCGGGCGACGAGGGGACACTGTCGTGCTGACCGGCTGACGGACCCGCCGCCCCCGGCCCGGAAACCGGCCGAAAGGACGACGGCCGGGGCGGTCGGCCCTTCTCCGGACCGATGCCGGCGACGGCCCCGATCCGCAGGATCGGGGCATGTCACTTTCCGAACTCGCCGTCCACGCCCGGGGCCTGACGAAACGGTACGGTCGTCGGCCCGCGCTCGTCGACTGCGACCTCGACGTTCCCCGGGGCCGGGTGGTCGGGCTGGTCGGCCCGAACGGCGCCGGCAAGTCCACGTTGCTGAATCTCGCCTGCGGCTTGACCACGCCGACCGCGGGCACGTTGCGGGTGCTCGGCTCGCCGCCCGCGGCGAACGCCGCGCACCTGGCCCGGGTCGGTTTCGTCGCCCAGGACACCCCGGTGTACGCCGCCCTCTCGGTCGCCGACCACCTGCGGATGGGGGCGAAGCTGAACCCGTCCTGGGATCCGGCGCTGGCGGCGCGGCGGATCGCCCGGGTGGGACTCGACCCGGGTCAGCGGGCAGGCCGGCTCTCCGGCGGCCAGCGGGCGCAGCTGGCGCTCACCGTCGCCGTGGCCAAGCGTCCCGACCTGCTGATCCTCGACGAGCCGGCCGCCGCGCTGGACCCGCTGGCCCGCGACGGTTTCCTGCGCGACCTGATGGAGGTGGTCGCCGAACTGGGTGCCACCGCCATCCTCTCCTCCCACCTGCTCGGCGACGTGGCCCGGGCCTGCGACCACCTCGTCGTCCTGGTTGGGTCCCGGGTGCAGGTCGCCGGCGACGTGGCCGACCTGCTGACCCGGCACCACCGGCTGGTCGGCCCGCGCGATGAGCGGGACCGGCTGCCGGCCGGGGTGGAGGCGGTCGCGACACGGCACACCGGGGCGCACATCGACGCCGTCGTGCGGGTCGACGGCCCGCCGCCGTGCGGGCCGTGGCGCGTGGCGCCGGTCGGGCTGGAGGACCTGGTGCTGAGCTATCTGACCCGGGCGGCGGGGGAGGGAAACCGATGAGCTGGCTCACCTGGCGGCAGTTTCGCGTGCCGGCCCTGGTCGGCGTGGTCGCGCTGGCGCTGTTCGCCGCGTACGTCGTGCATCTCGGCCTGGACGTCCGGGACGCCGAGGACGCCTACCGGTCCCAGTGCGCCGGCCGGCCCGACTGCCCCCGGCTGGCCCAGCTGGCGGTCGACTACGAGAACACCTCGCTCTATCTGGCGGCGCTGCTCGCGCCGGCGCCCGGCCTGCTCGGCATGTTCTGGGGCGCGCCGCTGGTGGCCCGGGAGCTGGAGGCCGGCACCCAACGACTGGTCTGGAACCAGAGCGTGACCCGCCGCCGCTGGCTCGCGGTCAAGCTGACCGTGGTCGGGCTGGCCGCCATGGCCGTGACCGGTGTCGCCGCCGCGCTGGTGACCTGGGCGATGAGCCCGGTCGACCGGGTCGCGGACAACCGTTTCAGCACCGTCCTGTTCGGTGCCCGCAACCTCGCCCCGGTGGCGTACGCGGTGTTCGCCGTCGTCCTCGGGGTCCTGATCGGGCTGGTGGTGCGCCGGACCGTGCCGGCCATGGCGGTGACCGCGCTGGTCTTCGTGGTCGTCCAGTTCCTGGTGCCGAACCTGGTCCGGCCGCACCTGCTGCCGGCGGAGCACGTCACGCTGCCGATGACCGCCGCGGCCATCAACCAGGCACGCGGCCTGGGCGGCATCACCGGGGCGCCGGTGGTGAAGGGGCTGACCCTGCCGGACGCCTGGATCACCGATGTCAGCGAGCTGCGTACCCGCGATGGCACGCCACTGGACCGGGCGATCTTCGACAGGTGTTTCACCGACCCGCCGAGGACCGGCGCGGCGGAGGGGCCGTTCGGCGACACCGCGACCTGCCTGGCCGACCACGACCTGCACGTGGACGTCGCCTACCAGCCGGTCGCTCGGTACTGGTCGGTCCAGTGGCTGGAGTCGGGCTGCTACCTGGTGCTCGCCGGCCTGCTGGCGGCGGTCGCGTTCCGGCGGGTCCAGCGCCGTCCGAGCTGACGCGTCTGGTCGAAGTCCGGTGGGGACAGTGGTCCCGGCACGCTACAAACTTGATGGCGAGGACGGGTCAGGCGGATGGGCCCGGCGATCGTCGGGCGTCCGTGTTCGTCGCGCGTGTTGCGGGTGACTCGCCTTGCGGCGAAGCGGGGGGTTCACCGAGCTGGAACGGTTCTACGCCTGGGACGCCGAGCAGTGGCTCGGCGTGCGGGTGACGCCCCCGGACTGAGCCCGTCGCGGGTGGGTCAGGCGGTGGGACCGAGCCGCTTGGCCAGTTCCACGAACGACTGCCAGGACGCGGCGGCGACGTGCAGGGTGCCGCCGTCGCGGTCCTTGGTGTCGCGGACCAGCACGACGCCCGGCAGGTTGTCGGCGACCTCCACGCATGCTCCACCGTTGCCGCCGGACCGGGTCGACTTCCGCCACGTAGGGGTGGTCAGTTCCATACCTTCGCCACTTCCTTGATCAGCTTGAGGGACTGGCGGCGGGGGAGCGCTTCGTTGCGCACGATCTCCCACGTCCGGGCGAGCCTAGCAACGTCGGCCGGCGCGTCGACGATCTGCGCGTTGAGTTGATTGTCGGCATATGCGACCCGGCCGCCGTCGGGCAGTTCGGCGATGATGAACTGCCCGGCCAGACCCAGGTACATCCCGGCGTCGACCGGCACCACGTGAATTTGGACGTGCTCCAGCGCGGCCAGCTCCACCAGCCGGTCGAACTGCTCCGCCATCAGGCCCGGCGCGTCGAGCACCGGCCGGCGGAGCACCGCCTCGTCGACGACGGCGATGAGCTGCGGCGGTCGCGGCCCGGTCAGGATCGCCTGCCGCTCCACGCGGCCCGCCACGATGCGGTCGCACTCCTCCGGGGTGAACCGGCCGCCGGCCAGCGTGGCGCGGGCGTAGCGCTCGGTCTGGAGCAGGCCGGGCAGGTAGGCCAGCTCGAACCAGCGCAACGTGGTCGCCTCCCGCTCCACCTCGATCCACTCGCGCAGCCACGCCGGATCGGCGTCGAGCGACGCCAGCGCGCGCAGCATCCGCTCGAACCGCCCGCCGGTCGCGAACCGCTCGTCGACCGCCCTCATGTATTCCCGGGTCGGTGCGCGTCCGCCGGTCTCCACCGAGCTGACATGCGACCCCGAGTAGTCGATCCGCCGGCCGAACTCCTCCTGGCTCAGCTCCACCGACGCCCGGAACAGACGCAGCTCGCCGAGCACGTAGTTGGTCGCGCTACCCATCGTCTCCCCAACCTCCGCCCAGTCGCCGCGGCGGACCCGCCCACGGCTGCCCAGCCATCCACCTGAGCTGCGCGGACGCGCCGAGCATCTGTCGACAGTAGTCGAGTCCTCACCAGACTGTCACCGGTGTGGCGCCGGTCCACGCCGTCCGACGGAGGAGGTTCCGTGATCACGACGAGACTGCCAATGCCCGGCCGCGGCCCGGAGCCCGACCGCCCGCACGGCTACGGCACGGCCGTACCGCACACGCCGGTGCGCCCGACGTGGGCGTGCCGGGCCGACGGTGAGCCGTGGCCCTGCCCGCACGCCCGGCTCGCGCTCAAGGCCGAGTACGACCGCAACCTCGCCGCGATGACCATCTACCTGGCCGGGCTGCTCTACGAGGCGATGCGCGACCTCTACCACCTCAACCCGCACGACGGTCCGAGCCCGCAGCAGATGTACCAGCGCTTCCTCGGCTGGAGCCCGTTCCGCCGGCCGCTCGTCGAGCCGCCGGCATGAGCCGGTCAGGCGCCTTCGACCACCCGGTTCTCCCAGGCCCAGGCGGCGATCTCCACCCGGTTGCGGGCGTCCAGCTTCGTCTGGATGCCGGAGATGTGGCTCTTCACGGTGCTCAACGAGATGAACAGCTCGGCGGCGATCTCCTGGTTCGTCCGCCCGCGCGCGACCGCCCGGACCACCTCCAGTTCCCGCGCGGACAGCCGGGCCGTCGACCGGGCCGCCGCGGGCCGGGTCGCGGCCGTGACGTGCCTGAGCAGCCGCAGCGTCACCGACGGGGACACCAGCGCGTCGCCGTTGTGCGCGGCCCGCACCGCCTCGACCAGCAGCGCCGGCCCGGCGTCCTTGAGCAGGAAACCGACCGCGCCGTTGCGCAGCGCGCCGTAGACGTACTCGTCGAGGTCGAACGTGGTCACCACGATGACCCGCAGCGGGTTCGGCGGGCCGGCCAGCGCGCGGGTCACCTCGATGCCGTCGAGCCGGGGCATCCGGATGTCGACCAGGCAGACGTCCGGGCGCAGCCGGCGGGCCTCGGCCACCGCCCCGACGCCGTCGGACGCCTCACCCACCACGGTGATGTCGGGCTGGTCCTCCAGGATGAGCCGCAGCCCGCCCCGGATCATGGCCTGGTCGTCGGCGATCAGCACCCGGATGCTCATCGTGGGCTCCGGACCGGGAGGGGGAGCGTGGCCCGGACGGCCCAGCCCCGGCCGTCGCGGGGGCCGGCGGTCAGCGTGCCGCCCAGCGTCCGGACGCGCTCGCGCATGCCGACCAGGCCGTAGCCGCCGCGGTGGCCGACCCGGGCGGGCGCCGCCGGCGCGTCGTCCACCACCTCGACGGACACCCCCTCGGAGCACCTGTCGACCGTGACGGTCACCGACCCGGCGTGTGGGGCGTGCCGGGACACGTTGGTCAGAGACTCCTGCACGATCCGGTGGACCGTGGTGGTCACCTCCGGCGGCCAGGCGAGGTCACCGGTGGGTGGCCACCCGTGGTCACCGGCGGGCAACCGGAGCCGCACCGGCGGGCCGAGCCGGTCGAACCGGGCCACCAGGTCGGTGAGTTGCTCCGGGTCGGGCGGGGCGGGGGCCGCGTCGTCGGTGTCCCGGAGCAGCCCGACCACCCGGCGCATGGCGGCCAGCGCGTCGGCACCGGACAGCTCGATCCCGGCCAGCATCGCCGGCACCTCCGCCGGCCGCTTCGCGCCGACCAGTTGCGCGGCCTGGGCCTGCACGACGATGCCGGTGACGTGGTGGGCGACCACGTCGTGCAGCTCACGGGCCAGCGCGAGCCGCTCGTCCCGGCGTACCCGCTCGGTGGTGGCCCGGCCCCGGGCGTCGGCGAGGCGCAGCGCGACGCCGACCGCGACGGCGGCCAGCCAGCACAGCACGGCGAGCACCGTCACCGCGGAGAAGCCGTGCCGGTTGTCCAGCGACGTGAGCAGGCTGCCGACGATCACCAGCAGACCGGCGCCGCCGACGGCGGCGGCGGTCCGCACCGGCCGGGCCCGGATCACGGAGCCGACCAGCACGGCCAGCGCCAGCCCGGTGATCGGGCCGGGCTCCTGCGGCAGGCCCGCGACATGGGCGACCCCGACGGCGACGGCCGCCACGCCGAGCCCGGCCGCCGCCGTGCGGACCCGGTCCCGGCGGCGGCGCAGGGCCAGCAGACAGACGGTCGCCCCGACCGTCCCGTCGAGCACGGCGTACCGGGGACCCCAACTGTCCGCGAGCATGACGGCGGTGAACGCCAGGCCGAGGACGAACACCACGGCGAGGCCCAGGTCGCACAGCAGGCCGGCCGGTCGACGCGTGTCGCTCATGGCACCAGGCTAGGAAGTCCCGGCCCACGCCGAACCGGTCGAAAGTACGGTCCCGGTGCTCGCCGCGCCGATGATCGGTTCCTGTGCTATCCACGAGTCATGGCCGACGAGCAGCACGTTTCCCCGGCGAGCGCCGACATCCGCGACCACCGACTGATCTACGGCTGCATGGGGCTGGGCGGCGGGTGGGACGCCGAGCCGTACGGCGCGCCGGAGATCGCGGCGGCCGAGGCGGCGGTCGAGGCCGCGCTGGAGATCGGCGTCACCGCGTTCGACCACGCGGACATCTACCGCAACGGCAAGTCGGAGGCGGTCTTCGGCGAGGTGCTGGCCCGCGCGCCGGAGCTGAGCCGCCGGGTGCTGATCCAGACGAAGTGCGGTATCCGCCTACCCGGCGACGAGGGGCCGGGCCGGTACGACCTGCGCGCCGCGCACATCGAGCGCAGCGTCGAGCGGAGCCTGGCGCGGCTGCGGACCGACGTGATCGACGTCCTGCTGCTGCACCGGCCGGACCCGCTGGCCGACCCGGACGAGGTGGCCGGCGCGTTGACCTCGCTGTACCGGCAGGGGCTGGTGCGGCAGTTCGGCGTGTCGAACATGGCGGCCCCGCAGATCGCCCACCTCCAGGCCGCCCTCGACGTGCCGCTCGTCGCCAACCAGTTGGAGATCAGCCTGGGTCGGCGCGACTGGGTCGAGGCCGGCGTGCTGGTGAACACCGCGGAGTCCACCGGGACCGGCTTTCCGCTCGGCACCCTGGAGCACTGCCGGACGCACCGGATCGGCCTCCAGGCGTGGGGCGCGCTGGCCCGAGGGCGTTTCACCGGCGCCGCCCAGACGCCGGCCGACCGGGAGGCGACCGAGCGGGTCGCGGCCCTGGCCGAGGCGAAGGGCACCACGCCGGAGGCGATCGTGTTGTGGTGGATTCAGCGGCACCCGGCGCGGGTGGCGCCGGTGATCGGCACCGCCCGCCCCGACCGCATCCGGGCCTGCCGGGACGCCGCCGGCCGTGACCCGGAGCTGACCCGCGAGGAGTGGTACGACCTCTGGATCGTCGCCCGCGGCACCCCACTGCCCTGACCCGCCCCCGCGCCTCCGCGCCCCGCGCCGCCCACCCCCCACCCCCCGCTTTCACGGAAAGTGTGGCCATTCGGGCTCGAATGGCCACACTTTCCGTGAAACTGCGCCCTGCCCGGGGTCGCCCCCGGGCAGGGCGCGACCCGGGGGGCGACCCCGGTCAGGTGAGCGTGCAGGGCGCGCCGTTGAGGGTGAAGGAACCGGGCTTGGCGGTGTTGCCGCTGTGGTTGGCCTGGAAGCCGATGGTGGTCGACCCGTTGGCCGGGATGGCGGCGTTGTAGGCGACGTTACGGGCCGTCACCTGGCCGGCGGCGGGGGAGTAGGAGGCGTTCCAACCCGAGGTGATGGTCTGGCCGCCGGGCAGCGTGAACACCAGTGACCAGCCGTTGACCGCACCGGCCCCGGTGTTGGTGATGGTGATGTTCTCGGTCAGCCCGGAGTTCCAGGCGTTGACCTCGACGCTGATCCGGCACGCGCCGGAGCCCGGCGGGGGCGTGGTCGGGCCCGGGGTCGGCGACGTGGTGGGGCTGGGCGACGTGGTGGGCGAGGTGGTGGGGCTGGGCGAGGTCGTCGGGCTCGGCGTGCCGGTCAGGCCGAAGAACGCGATCGCGGCCGCGGCCATCCCACTGGCCGGCAGGCTGTGCCCGGCGCCCTGGACGCTGTACGCCTCGACCTGCACCGTGCCGCCGGAGTCGGCGTAGCGGCGCCGGTTCCAGTTGGTCTGCGGCGTGTCGGTGGAGGTGGGCGTCTGGCTGAGCCCGAACACGTTGGTCCACTGCTCGATGGTCTCCTGGAGCAGCGAGTACGGCACGAGTGTGTCGGCGGTGCCGTGCCACAACTGCACCCGGGGGCGGGGGCCCGCGTAGCCGGGGTAGGCCTGACGGACCGCGTCGCCCCACTGCTGCGGTGTCCGGTTCATGCTGCCGCCGGTGCACTGGCTGCTCTGCGGCGGATAGTCGGCCGCGTTGGCGAAGCAGTTGAACGGCACGCCCATGAATGCGGCTCCCGCGGAGAACACGTCGGGGTAGAGCGCCAGCATGTGGTTGGTCATCATGCCGCCGGACGAGCTGCCGGTGGCGTAGACCCGGCCCGGGTCGGCGCCGTACTGCTGCTGGACCCAGCGGATCATCGAGATGATCGACACCGGGTCGCTGCCGCCGCCGCGGCGCTTGGCGGCGTCGGACCAGGTGTCGAAGCAGTTGCCGAAGCCGGCCTGCTGGGTCGCGGTCGGGTAGATCACGATGTACCCGTAGCGGTCGGCCAGTGAGGCGAACTCGCTGCCGGAATAGAAGCCGGGGCCGGAGCCGCCGCAGCCGTGCATGGCCACCACGGTCGCCGGTCGGGTCGGCCGGTTGTCCGGCACGTAGACGTGCATGCGCATCCGCCCCGGGTTGTCGCCGAAGCTGGTCACCTCGGTCAGCGACGCCGCGTACGCGGGCTGCGTGGCGGGGATGACCAGGCCGGCCGCGGCCAGCGTCGCGGCCAGCGCGAGCAGCATTTTCGCTCTGATTCTCACGGAGACTCCTTCGATCACCTGTGCAGGTTGAGGTCGTCGGTGGTGCGCCCTGCCCGGCTCCGTGTCGGGTAGCAGATAGTGTTCCCGCCGGTCCCGGAAGTGTCAATCGACGTATCACGATGTGTATGGCCCGGGGATGATCCGTCTACAGTCGAGGTCCCGTCCCCGAGCCGAGTCCGGAGCGCCCGTGGCCAGCGCGTTCGACATCGAGGAGATCTATCCGGACGAGCCGTCGGTGCGCCTGCCCCGGCGACAGTCCGGCCCGGCGCCGCAGGGCGTCGCGGTGACGCTCCTGGCGGACTACACCCTGCGTACCCGGGCGGCGCTTCCCTCCGCCGCGATCGTGGCGCTGCTCGCGGAGGCCGGGGTGACCAGCGCCGGCGCCCGCACCGCGATCAGCCGGC
Source organism: Micromonospora sp. NPDC049201 (assembly GCF_055586805.1). Classification (NCBI taxonomy): domain Bacteria; kingdom Bacillati; phylum Actinomycetota; class Actinomycetes; order Micromonosporales; family Micromonosporaceae; genus Micromonospora; species Micromonospora sp. NPDC049201. The sequence goes on from NZ_JBVJHM010000001.1 coordinate 311,968, forward strand.
TGGCCCGCCGTGGTGTGCTGGAGCGCAGCCGGCACGGTCGCCACAGCTCCTACCGGCTGAGCCCCACCGTGGCCGCCGACCTCTCCGCCGGGGGGAACTGGATCCTCACCTCCACCACGGCCGCGACGCCGTGGGACGGATGCTGGACGATCGTCGCGTTCTCGCTGCCGCAGGAACACAGCGCGCAGCGTCGGGCGCTGCGCGGTCAGCTCCGCTGGCTCGGCTACGCACCCCTGTACGACGGGTTGTGGATCTCGCCGAACGAGCTGACGCCGCCGGCCCGGGCGCGGCTGGCCCAGCTCACCCTCGGCGTCGTCACGGTGTTCCGGGGCCGACACGCGGCGCTGGAGGCGGCCGGCGGGCGCGCGCCCATCGAGGCCTGGGACGTCGGCGCGATCCGCGGGCAGTACCAGGAGTTTCTGCGCCGGTGGACGCCGCTGGCGGCGCGGACCGGCTCGGTCGACGGCGCGGCGGCGGTGCGGGCGCGCACCGAGGTGATGGACACCTACCGGCGGTTCCCGACGCTCGACCCGCACCTGCCGCTGGAACTCCTGCCGGCCGGCTGGCCGCGACAGGCGGCCCGGGACCTGTTCGCGGCCGTCTACGACGGCCTGGCCGACCCCGCCGAGCGCCACGTCCGGGCCGTGGTGGCGCGACACGCCGGCGGCGCGCCGCCGGACGTCCGGGCGCACACCACCGCCGACATGCTCGCCGGGGTGCGCGCGGACGGCTGCGGCACGCCGGGCTGACGAACGAGGCGGGGTACGCGCGCTACCTCCCGGCCGCCGTCGTGATGCGGTCGAGCCACTCCACCAGCAGGTGGCGTTCGGCGTCGCTGAACATCGGCAGGTGCGGCGCGAGGGCCCGCAGGGCGACGGCCGTGGCGCGGGAGCCGTCCGGCGCCTCGGCCGGGGCGTCGGTCAGGATCCGGCCCAGGACGGCGTCGATCATCGCGTCGGCGAGGGTGGGATCCCGTTGCTCCGGCGGAGTCGCGAGCAGTGTCTGGATCGTGCCGACGCCCGCGGCGTGGATCAGGTCGACCGCGTGCGGCTCGGGGACCCGGAGCCGGCCGACCGCCGCCAGTCGGTGCACACGTGTCTGAAGGATCTGCCTGCCCAGGCGGGCCGCCGGTGAGCCGGCCACGCGTTCCGGGTCGTTCAGCAGGCGGAACACGGCCGGGTTGCCGAGCCCGAACTCGATCTGTCGGCGCCAGCTCGCCCGCAGGTCGTCGAGGGGGTCGGCGTCCGCCGCCGTGGCCGCCGCCACGGCGACGGCCTTGTCCGCGACGAACGTGGCCAGTACCCGCTCGGCGACCGCCTCCAGCAGGCCGTCCTTGTCGCCGAACAGGCGGTAGATGGTCGGGGCCTGCACGCCGGCCCGCTCCGCGACGCCCCGGGTCGTCACGGCACCGGGCCCGCCGCTGTGCAACAGCCACGCGGCGGCGTCGACGATCGCCGCCCGGGTGTCCGCCCGACTCTTGACGCCATCGCTCATGAATCAACGATAACACCAGCTTGCTATCGACGATCCGGGCGGCTACGGTCGTCGTGTTTCCATTGGTAACATGAAAGGCGAATCAATGATTATTGTCACCGGGGCGACCGGCGCCCTCAACGGCGCCACCGTGGACCACCTGCTCGACCGGCTGCCGGCGAGCGAGATCGTGGTCGCCGTGCGCGACACCGCGAAGGCGGAGCGCTTCGCGCGGCGCGGCGTCGAGGTCCGGCGTGGCGACTACGCCGATCCCGCCTCCCTGCCGGCGGCGTTCGCCGGCGCCGACCAGTTGCTGCTCGTCTCCTCCAACGACCCGGTCGAGGACGTGACCGCCCTGCACCGCGCGGCGGTCGACGCCGCGGTCGCCGCCGGGGTGAAGCGGATCGTCTACACCAGTCACCAGGCCGCCGCGCCGGACAACCCGTTCGCCCCCGGACGGAGCCACTTCGCCACCGAGCAGCTCCTGGCGGCCTCCGGGATCGCCTGGACCTCGCTGCGCAACGGGTTCTACGCCCACAGCCTTCCGTGGTTCGCCGGCCCCTGGCGCGAGACCGGGGTGATCGCCGTACCCGGCGACGGGCCGGTGTCCTGGACCGCCCGCGAGGACGCCGCCGAGGCCGCCGCGACGATCCTCGCCTCCGACGGCGGGTACGACGGCCCGACGACCCTGACCGCGTCCGCGGCCCCGACCTTCGTCGAGATCGCCGAGATCGCGTCCGAGTTGGCGGGGCGGACCATCCGGTGCCGACCGGTGGACGAGGCGGACTGGATCGCCGCGCAGGTCGCGGCCGGGGTGCCGGAGCAGCGGACGCGTTTCCTGCTCGGCTTCTACCGGGCCGCGCGGGACGGCTTCTTCGCCGGCGTCGACCCGCTGCTCGGCGAACTCCTCGGCCGTGCGCCCCGCGGCGCGCGGGACGCCCTGCGGGCGGCGGCCGGGTCCGACTCCTGACGGCCGCCCCGCCGGCGGTCAGCCGTCCCCATCCGCGCGCCCCCGCCCGCGCGCCAGGTACGCCTCGATGCGGTCGAACGCTCCGGTCCACGCCTCTCCGGCGAAGAAGTCGCGCAGCTCCGGCGTGGGGAAGCCGGACTGCACCACGGTCATCAGGGTGCCGCCGTCCTTCTCCTCGAACGTCACCTCGATGCGGGTGGTCATGGTGGCGCCGTCGGGGCTGCTCCCGGTGGACTCGGTGACCAGCCGGCGCGGCCGGTCGATCTCCAGGAAGGTCTGCGTCTCACGGAACAGCGCGTCCGGGGAGGGGCCCCACACCGCGGTCTGTCTGCCGCCGACCCGGAGGTCGACCTCGATCTCGACGATGCCGGGCTCGGTGTCCAGGATGCCGAACCAGGTCCTCTGCTTCTCGGCGTCGGTGTAGGCGTCGAAGACCTCCTCCGGGGAGGCGGGGAGCTGTCGGGTCACGGTCAGGTCGGTCGTCATGTGTCACGGTCCTTCGGGTCGTGTCGGGTCCGGCTGCTCGGGTTCGGGCCGGCTGCTCGGTTCGGGCCGGCTGCTCGGTTCGGGCCGGAGCGTGAGGTAGGCGTCGAGGCCGTCCAGGCGACGCGCCCAGAGCCGCTGGTAGAAGGCGAGCCAGGCCATCGCGTCGTCCAGTGGGGCGTCGGCGAGCCGGCACTGCCGGGACCGGCCGACCTTCCGGGTCACCACGAGCCCGGCGTTCTCCAGCGCCTGGACGTGCTTCTTCATGCCGGTGAGGCTCATCCCGGTCGGTTCGGTGAGTTCGCTGATGGTGGCCGGGCCCGCGCCGAGCCGGACGAGGATGTCGCGCCGTGTGGGGTCGGCCAGGCTGGCGAACACCCGATTGAGAGTCTCTTGCTGAACCACAGGGTTCACCTTAAAACACTGAACCATAAGGTTCAACGAAACCGGGGGCGAGGCGTACCCCGCACCCCGCTGTTTCACGGGAAGCGGGCTCATCGGCGCTCGAATGGCCACTATTTCCGTGAAACAGCGGGGCGGGCGTCGGGGTGGAGGGGGTGGCGGGGCCGGTGTGGCGGTCCGGAAAGTCTCCGAAAGTTTCGGGTTTCGGGCTTCGGCGGGCCCCGCTGGGTCATGGGCGGCGTCGTTTGAGGCGGGCTGTCGAAGCGCTTCAAAATGGTGCTGAGCAGCAATCACGGGGCTGCGGCGGGATGTCGCACGCCGCCGCCGGTTTCCATGATGTTTCCGGAAGTTGTTGACACTGTGAAGGGGCGGCTCCAATACTGTGGCCATCGACTCGCCTCGATGACGGTCGATGTCCGTCGGTCGGCGGTGGTGCTGCCACCCGCCGGCCGCGTGCCCGCCACCACAGGGAGGGAACACGCCCATGAACGACGCCCCCGTCCGCTCGGGCAGCCGCAGGCGCGGACGCCTCAGGATGCTCCTCGGCGGCGCCTGCGCCGTGGCGCTCGCCGCCGCCGGGACCACCGCGGTCCTGTCCGGTCCCGCCTACGCCGACCAGACCGTCACGTCGAACTCCACCGGCACGAACAACGGCTACTTCTACTCGTTCTGGAAGGACAGCGGCAACGTCTCCATGACCATGGGGAACGGTGGCCAGTACAGCACCCAGTGGAGCGGCATCAACAACTTCGTCGCCGGGAAGGGCTGGAACCCCGGCGGGCGCCGGACGGTCAGCTACTCCGGCAGCTTCAACCCGTCCGGCAACGCGTACCTCACCCTCTACGGGTGGACCCGCAACCCGCTCGTCGAGTACTACATCGTCGACAGCTGGGGCAGTTGGCGCCCGCCGGGCAGCGGCTTCATGGGCACGGTGACCTCGGACGGCGGCACGTACGACATCTACCGGACCCAGCGCGTCAACGCGCCCTCGATCGAGGGCACCCGGACGTTCTACCAGTACTGGAGCGTGCGGCAGTCGAAGCGGGTCGGTGGCACGATCACCGCCGGCAACCACTTCGACGCCTGGGCCCGCTCCGGCATGAACCTGGGCAGCCACGACTACCAGATCCTGGCCACCGAGGGCTACCAGAGCAGCGGCAACTCCAACATCACGATCGGCGGCACCGGCACCAACCCGACCACCCCGCCGCCGAACAACGGCGGTTGCACGGTCAGTGTCAGCCGGGCCGAGGACTGGAGCGACCGGTTCAACGTGACGTTCTCGGTCAGCGGTAGCAGCAACTGGACGGTCAACATCCAGACCCAGGGTGGTCAGACGCTCCAGAACAGCTGGAACGCGTCGGTGAGCGGCACCAGCGGTACGCTCACCGCGCGCCCGAACGGCAACGGCAACAACTTCGGCATCACGCTCTACAAGAACGGCAACAGCAACACGCCGACGGCGAGCTGCTCGGCCGCCTGAGCCGATCTCCCGCCCGACGGGGCGCCGCGTTCGCGGCGCCCCGTCGTCGCGTGTGCCGGCCGACACGCCGGGGCGGAAACTTGATTCATTCCAGAAGACTGGACTAGGGTTGCGGGCATGACGTCCGACTTCGAGACCCAGTTGCGGGCGGTCTCGTTGCGCGTGACCCGACCCCGCCTGGCGGTGCTCGCCGCGCTGCGGGACCATCCGCACGTCGACACCGACACCGTGATCGCGCTGGTCCGGGCGGACCAGCCGACCGTCTCCCACCAGGCCGTCTACGACGTGCTCCGCGCGCTCACCGACGCCGGTCTGGTGCGACGCATCCAGCCGGCCGGCGCCGTCGCCCGCTACGAGTCGCGGGTGGGAGACAACCACCACCACGTCGTCTGCCGCTCGTGCGGCACGATCGCCGACGTGGAGTGCGCCGTCGGTCACGCCCCCTGTCTCACCGCCTCCGACGACCACGGCTTCGTGGTCGACGAGGCGGAGGTCGTCTACTGGGGCACCTGCCCCGACTGTGCGACCGCCCGCACCGCCCAGTGATCCGCGAGTTCGGCCAGTCATCCGCCAGTTCGGAAGGAAACAGATGAGCGAGACCCAGGACAACGGGCCCGTCAGCGCCCAGGGCGTGGACGCCAAGGAGGCGGCCGGCTGCCCGGTCGCGCACGACTCCGTGACCGCGCACGGCAGCGAGAGCGAGAACCCGGCGATCGACTCGCCGACCCCGAAGACCGGTGGTCGCCCGCGCAGCAACCGGGACTGGTGGCCCAACCAGCTCGACCTGTCGGTGCTGCACGCCCACTCGGAGAAGGGCAACCCGCTGGGGGCCGACTTCAGCTACGCCAAGGAGTTCGCCAAGCTCGACGTCGAGGCCCTCAAGCGGGACATCACCCAGGTGCTCACCACCTCGCAGGAGTGGTGGCCGGCCGACTTCGGCCACTACGGCGGCCTGATGATCCGGATGAGCTGGCACGCGGCGGGCACCTACCGTATCGAGGATGGCCGTGGTGGCGCCGGCGACGGCGGCCAGCGGTTCGCCCCGCTGAACAGCTGGCCGGACAACGCCAACCTGGACAAGGCCCGCCGGCTGCTCTGGCCGGTGAAGCAGAAGTACGGCCAGAAGATCTCCTGGGCCGACCTGCTGGTGCTGGCCGGCAACGTGGCCCTGGAGTCGATGGGCTTCAAGACGTTCGGCTTCGGCTTCGGCCGCGAGGACGTCTGGGAGCCCGAGGAGATCTTCTGGGGCCCGGAGGACACCTGGCTCGGTGACGAGCGCTACGCCTCCGAGAAGGAGATGGCGGCCGGCGTCGGCGCGACCGAGATGGGCCTCATCTACGTCAACCCGGAGGGTCCCCGCGGCAACGCGGACCCGGCCGCGGCGGCGCACTTCATCCGCGAGACGTTCCGCCGGATGGCGATGAACGACGAGGAGACCGTCGCGCTCATCGCCGGTGGCCACACGTTCGGCAAGACCCACGGCGCCGGCGTCGCCGACGACCACGTCGGTCCGGAGCCCGAGGGCGCCCCGCTGGAGAACCAGGGCCTGGGCTGGCTGAGCACGCACGGCAGCGGCAAGGGCGGGGACACCATCACCAGCGGCCTCGAGGTGACGTGGACCGACCGGCCGACCGAGTGGAGCAACCGCTTCTTCGAGATCCTGTTCGGCTACGAGTGGGAGCTCACCACCAGCCCGGGCGGGGCGAAGCAGTGGGTCGCCAAGGACGCCGAGGAGATCATCCCGGACGCCCACGACCCGGCCAGGAAGCACAAGCCGACGATGCTGACGACCGACCTGTCGCTGCGCGTCGACCCGGCGTACGAGAAGATCTCGCGCCGCTTCCTGGAGCACCCGGACGAGTTCGCGCTGGCGTTCGCCAAGGCGTGGTACAAGCTGCTGCACCGCGACATGGGCCCGGTCAGCCGCTTCCTCGGTCCGTGGGTGCCGGAGGCCCAGCTCTGGCAGGACCCGGTGCCGGCTGCCGAGCGCGAACTGGTCGGTGACGCCGACGTCGCCGCGCTGAAGGCCAAGGTGCTCGACTCCGGCCTGACCACCGCGCAGCTCGTCTCCACCGCCTGGGCCTCGGCCGCGAGCTACCGCTCGACCGACAAGCGCGGTGGCGCCAACGGCGCGCGGATCCGGCTGGAGCCGCAGCGCAACTGGGAGGTCAACCAGCCCGAGCAGCTCGCGACCGTGCTGGCGACCCTGGAGGGCGTCCAGCGGGAGTTCAACGCCGCCGGCGGCGCCCAGATCTCGCTCGCGGACCTGATCGTGCTGGCCGGCTCGGCCGCGGTCGAGAAGGCGGCGCGGGACGCCGGCGTCGAGGTGACGGTGCCGTTCCACCCGGGTCGCGCCGACGCCACCCAGGAGCAGACCGACGTCGAGTCGTTCCGGGTGATGGAGCCGCGTGCCGACGGGTTCCGCAACTACCTGCGGCCGGGCGAGAAGACCGAGCCGGAGGTCCTGCTCGTCGACCGCGCGTACATGCTCAGCCTGACCGCGCCGGAGATGACCGTCCTCGTCGGCGGTCTGCGCGCCCTCGGCAACAACGTGGGTGGCGCGGCGCACGGTGTGCTCACCGACCGGCCGGGTGTGCTCACCAACGACTTCTTCGCCAACCTGCTCTCCCCGGGCACCCGGTGGAAGGCGTCGGAGTCCGAGGAGCACGTGTACGAGATCCGGGACGTGGCGACCGACCAGGTGAAGTGGACCGCCACCGCGGTCGACCTCGTCTTCGGCTCGAACTCGCAGCTCCGGGCGCTGGCCGAGGTCTACGCCAGCGAGGACGCCCGCGAGAAGTTCGTGACCGACTTCGTCGCCGCCTGGACCAAGGTGATGGAGCTGGACCGGTTCGACCTGGCCTGATCCGCGCGCACCGGCGAGCCCCGGTCGATCCGTCACGGATCGGCCGGGGCTCGTCCGGTCTTCCGGCCGGCAGGCGGCTACTGCCGCCCCCACCGTTCCCTGGTGATCTCGTAGACCACGCCGCCGTGCTCGGCGCCTTCGATCACCCCGATGTCGGCGGGGGTGGGGAAGCTCCGCACGAGTGTCATGCCGAGCTTCTCCATGATGCGGCGCGAACCCTGGTTCACCGCCATCGTGTCCGCCCAGACCCGGCGCACCCCGAGCTCCGTGAACGCCTTGCCCAGCAGCGCCCGTGAGCCCTCGGTGGCGTAGCCGTTGCCCCAGGCCGCCCGCCGCAGCCGGTAGCCGAGTTCGACGTCGTCGAGCGGGCCCTGGGGCGCCGGACGCAGGATGAACCAGCCGACGAACGCGCTGCCGTCCTTCTCGTGTGCGGCGAACAGCCCGAGGTCGCCGTTCCACTTCTGGTAGCCGGCCAGGATGTTCGGCAGGGAGCGCTCGCGGATGGTCTCCGGCGCGGTCGGCCTGCCACCGGTCAGATGGCGCATCACCGCCGGGTCGCTGTCCAACTCGATGAGCAGTTCCGCGTCGTCGGCGGTGAACCGGCGCAGCAGCAGGCGCTCGGTCTCCAGGTAGGTCTCCACGAGCCGATCATGCGGGAAGCACGTCCGGCCGCCCAGAGCTTTTCCCGGCGCCACGCTCTCACGTATCCCGCCCGGTGACTCCTCGGCGCGGCGCAGCCGACGCTCAGGCGAGGTCGGCGTCGTGCACCAGCAGGGCGAGCTGCACCCGGTTGTTCAGGTCGAGCTTGGCCAGCAGCCGCGACACGTGGCCCTTCACGGTCGGCACGCTCATGCCCAGCCCGGCGGCGATCTCCGCGTTCGACCGGCCCTCGCCGACGAGCACCACCACGTCCCGTTCCCGGTCGGTGAGGGCGGCCAGCCGGTCCCGCGCACGGGCCCGACGGATCCCCGCGGCCGGGTCCGCGATGTGGTCGACAAGTCGACGGACCGCGGCGGGGGAGAGGATCGCCGCACCCCGGGCGACGGTGCGGACCGCGGCGAGGATCTCCCGGGGCGGGGTGTCCTTGAGCAGGAACCCGCACGCGCCGCCGCGCAGCGCGTCGAGCACGTACTCGTCGGCGTTGAACGTGGTCAGCACGATGATCTCCGGTGCGCCCGGACGGGACCGGATGCGCCGGGTGGCGGTGAGCCCGTCGACGCGGGGCATCCGGACGTCCATGAGGATCACGTCCGGCCAGTGCGCGTGCGCCATCGACACGGCCTGCGCGCCGTCGGCCGCCTCGGCGACCACCTCGATGTCGGGCGATCCGCCGACGAGGATGCGCAGCCCGGAGCGGACCAGCGGGTCGTCGTCCACGACAGCCAGCCGGATCGGCCGCCGGCCGGGGTCCGAGGCGGTGGCGGACGGTCCGTCGGGTGCGTCGGTCAGGCTGGCCACGGCAGCCAGGCCTCGATCCGGTACTCCCCGCCCTCCGCGCCGTACCGCACCCGCCCGCCGGCCATCGCCACCCGTTCGTCGATGCCGACCAGGCCCATCCCGCCGGGCCGGCCGGCACGCCCGCCGGTACCCGGATGGGGATTGGCCACGACGATGCGCAGCCCCTCGCCGACCCGGCCGGTCAGCCGGATCGTCGCGCTCGCGTCGCTGCCGTGCCTGCTCGCGTTGGTCAGCGCCTCCTGCGCGATCCGGTAGACCGTCCGCCCCACCATCGTCGGTGGCTCGTCGCCGGCCACCTCGTCGGCGAACTCGACGCGCATCCCCGCCTCGCGGGCGCTGGCCACCAGGTCGGGCACGTCGGTGAGCCCGGGTTGCGGCGGCTCGGGCCGGCCCGCCACGCCGACGACGGCCCGCAGCTCCGCCAAGGCCTCGTGCGCGCTGGACCGGATCGCCCCGGCCGCGACCGCGATCTCGTCGGGTCGCGCGTCGACACGCACCTCCAGCGCGCCCGCGTGCAGGCTGATCAGCGACATCCGGTGCGCCAGCACGTCGTGCATCTCGCGGGCGATCCGGGCCCGTTCGGTGAGCCGTGCCTGCTCGACGCGCAGGTGCTGCTCGGCCTGCAACCGCGCCGCGTGTGCGCGCAGCGAGGCGGTGAGCCGCCGGTAGGCCTGCACGAACTGGCCCCAGCCGATCGCCGCCGCGCCGGTCACCGCGCGGAGGACGACGTCCACCCAGACCGGATACGGCGGATCGCCCTGGAGCAGGAAGTAGCCCACGCCGGTGCCGACGTGCGCCGCGCCCAACGTGAACAGCAGCCGGGCCCGGTGTCGGATCGCCGCGGTGAACAGCGCCACCAGGATCGGCCCGGTCGCCGTCACCGAGATCGCGCCGAACGGGAGCAGGGCGAGCAGCACCGCCAACGAGCGTCGTCGCCGCATCGCCAACGGAACGGCGCAGAGCACCCCGAGCAGCACGTCGACCGGCCACGGGATCGCCGCGCCGGCCGCGGTCGCGTCGCCGATCCGCAGCATCGTCAGCCCGTACCCGAGCGCCACGGTGGCCGCCACGGCGTCGGCGACGCGGTCCCGCACGGTCGCCCGACCACCTGGCGGGTCCGGCACGAGCAGGGCGATCAGCGCGGCGGCCATGCCCGCAGCCTAGGCGTTTCGGCGGTGGACGGTAGCTACCAAAGTAGGGGCGCGGCCGGATCCTCCGGCCCGTGCGGCCCGGCGGCTCCATCGGCGATCGTCGTCCCGGTCGGAGTACCGAGCGGGAGGGTGACATGGTCGGAGACGGGGCGGTCGCGCAGGCGCTGCGGCGGGCGGTCGGGACACGGGGCCGGCGGGTCCTCCTGGCGGTGACGATCGGCGTGGGACTCGCCGCCGCGGCGCTCACGGCCGGGCTCCCATCCGGCGAGCGCACCGTCGCCACGGTCGGCGAGCTGGTCCACGGGGCCGTCTCCGTCCCGCTGCCGTTCGTGGGTGTGCTGCTCGCGAACGATCTCCGCCGCCGCCCCGGCGTGGGCGTGCGGCCCACGATCGTCGCGGCGGTGTCGATCGCCGTGGTCGTGGGGCTGGCCGGCGACGCCCTCTCCGTCGCCGCGCTGGCCGCGGCCGGGTCCACCGCGCCGGAACCGTGGGCGCACGTCGGCGCGATCGCCGTGGCGGGCGTGCTGGTGCAGGTTCTCGCGCAGCTCGTCGGGACCGGGCTGGGGCTCCTGATCGGACGGCCGGCGTGGGCCTGCCTGGCGACGATCGCGCTGCCGCTCGGCGCGTACGCGCTGCTGACCCCGCTGGCCGGGGTCCGCGACTGGCTCACCCCGTACGCGGCCCTGCGGGCGGTGCTCGCCGAATCAGCCGGGGGCCCGGGGTGGGCGCGGTGGGCGAGCGCGGCACTGCTGTGGGGCGTGGCGCTCAACGTGGTCGGCGCCCGGCGGATCCGGGCTACCGGTGGTGGACGGTGGTGACGGTGACCCGGTCGCCGGTCGCCTCGATGGTGCCGGTCCACTCGCCGTCGTCCTTGTCGAACGTGATGGTGGTGGTCCCGTCGACGGTGCGGTCGCCGGTGACGTCGAAGAAGCCCCGGGGCAGGTGGTCGCGGTAGAACGCGAGCACCCGCTCCGGGGCGGGCTCGACCAGGGTGAGCCGCGCGCCGGCGGTGGTGTCGGAGAGGTCGCGCAGCCGGCTGCCCGGCGGGAAGCGGAAGTTGAACGGCAGGTTCGTCACGCCCAGGTCCCGGCCGGTCAGCGCGACCTCGGTGTCGTCCTGCGGCGGCGGCGCGGTCGTCCCGGCCGGTTGCGTGTGGGCGAAGGTGACGGTGGTGTCCCGGGAGCTGGTGACGACCGTGACGGTCCAGCCGCGTCCGGCGAGGTGCAGCGTCCCGGCGGTGTCGGTGCCCACCGGGTACCCGGCCGCCGGACCGGCCTGACGGTAGTGGGTGAGCACCTGCTCCGGCGGGGGAGCGGTCAGGATCACCGTCGCCGAGGACGGGTCGCCGAACACGGTGTCGACCTTGCTGCCGTCGGGAAAGCCGAGTCCGGGCGCCACCGCGGGGACGGTGCGTCCGTCCACTGTCGTGCCGCCGTCCCGGCTCGGGTCGGTCGACGGGCGCGTCGGCGCGGAGGTGCCGGCCGAGCCGGTGCTCGTCGGGCCGCTCACCGGTTCGGCCGCGCCGCCGCAGCCGGTGGGCGCGGCCAGCAGCGCGAGCCCCGCCAGCGCGGGCAGCAGCCGCCGGGCCGGTCCGCGGGCGGGCGTGGTCGGGGCGTGTGCCATGACGGGTCCCTTCGGGGTGCGGGCGGCGGTGTGGCTGCCCCCGATCATGCCGGCCCCGGTCAACGGTCGTGCCGTTGGTCCCACAGCGTTGGAATTCTTGCCATCCGGACGCGGGCCCGTCAGGGGCGCGTTTGGCCTGCTCGTGGGCGTCTCGGGGCGGTCGATGTTGCGGACCGGTTTCGAAAAGTTTGCCGCAAGGTATTGCAAAGACTTTCATGAATCCCGCATGGTGTTCGCTACCCGGATGGCCGTCCACCCCCGCGCACCCTTTCGAGCACCCCGGAAGAGGTACCCCTGCCATGGAATCCCCCAGGCCACACCCGCGTGGTCGCGTCGCTCGCCTGTTGCTCGCCGCCGCGCTCGTCGCGACCGGCGGGACGGCGGTCGTCGCCGCTGCCACCACCGCCACCCCCGCCCGCGCCGCCACCGTCCTCAACGACAGCGAGGTGACCGCCAACCTCTGGGAGTGGAACTGGCCCTCGGTCGCCGCCGCCTGCACCGACCACCTCGGCCCCGCCGGCTACGGCGCGGTGCAGGTGGCCCCACCGCAGGAGTCGGTCAGCCTGCCGAACAGCCCCGACGGCGCGCACCCCTGGTACGAGGTGTACCAGCCGGTGTCGTACAGGCTGGACAGCCGGTTCGGCAACCGGCAGCAGTTTGCCGCCATGGTCACCGCCTGCCACGCCGCCGGCGTCCGGGTCTACGTGGACGCGGTGGTCAACCACATGGCCGGGACCAACAACCCGGCCGGCACGCGCGGGTACGCCGGCACCGAGTTCAGCGGCTACAGCTATCCGGCGGTGCCCTACGGCAGCGGGGACTTCCACCGGCCGGGGGACAACTGCCCGACCTCCGGCGGCATCAGCGACTGGAACAACGAGTCCCAGGTGACGAGCTGTGAGCTGCTGTCCCTGTCGGATCTCTACACCGAGAAGGACGTGGTCCGCGGCAAGATCGCCGGCTACCTGAACGACCTGATCGGCCTCGGCGTCGACGGCTTCCGGGTGGACGCGGTCAAGCACGTCAGGAAGGACGACTTCGCCGCGATCCTCGGCAAGCTGAACAACACCGTGGCGGAGGGCCGCCGTCCGTACGTCGCGCAGGAGATCTTCGACGGCGCCAGCAACCCGGCGTTGCAGGCCCGGGCGTTCATCGGCAACGGCGACGTGCTCGACTTCGGGTACGCCAAGGGCATCCGCTCGGCGTTCCTGGATTCCATCTCCTCGCTGGCCAACGTGCCGAACTGGAACCTCGACGCGCCCAGCGCCAACGTCTTCGCCATGGTCACCAACCACGACCTGGAGCGCGACGGGGTGGTGCTGTCGTACCAGAACGGCAGCGACTACGTGCTCGCCAACTACTTCGCGCTGGCGTACCCGCACGGCAAGCCGTCGGTCTACGACAGCTTCACCTGGTCCAACCGGAACCAGTCGCCGCCGAGCGACGGCACCGGGCGTGTCACCGACACGGTCTGCGGCGCGGCCTGGAACTGTCTGACCCGCAGCGTCGGCATCAAGGGCATGGTCGGCTGGGCCAACGCGGCCCGCCCGGTGAAGACGGTCTCGGACTTCACCACCGTGAACAGCAACGTGGTCGGCTTCCACCGGGGCGACCGGGCGTGGATCGGTATCAACGACTCCGGCACCGCCACCACCGCCACATTCACCACCGGCCTGGCCGACGGGCGGTACTGCGACGTCATCACGGGCGGCGCCACCGCCGCCGGCTGCACCGGTGCCACGGTGACCGTCTCCGGCGGCCGGGCCACCGTGACCGTCCCGGCCAACGGCGCGGTCGCGGTCCACGTCGGCGCGCGGCCCGGCACGAGCCCGTCGCCGACCGCCTCCCCGACCGCCTCGCCGACGGTGTCGCCCACGGCCAGCCCGACCACCAGCCCCACCGACCGGGTCGCCACCACGTTCACCGTGAGCGCGACCCCGAGCGCCGGCCAGGACGTGTACGTCGTCGGCAGCGTCCCCGAGCTGGGGTCGTGGACGCCGGCCAACGGCGTCCGGCTCACCGCGCAGGGCGGCGGCGCCTACCGTGCCACCGTCGACCTGCCCCGGTCGACCGCGGTGGAGTACAAGTTCGTCAAGGTGACCGCCGCCGGCGCGGTGACCTGGGAGACCGGCGCGAACCGGAGCTTCACCACGCCGGCCGCCGGCACGTACGCGGTGACCGAGACGTTCCGCGGCGACACCGTCTCGACGGCGGTGGCCACCTCGTTCGCGGTCACCGCGACCACGGCCTACGGCCAGAACGTGTTCGTGGTCGGCAACGTGGCGGCGCTGGGCGGGTGGAACCCGGCCAACGCGGTCGCGCTCTCCCCGGCCACCTACCCGGTCTGGCGGGCCACTGTCGACCTGCCGCCGAACACCGCGGTCGAGTACAAGTACGTCAAGAAGAACCCGGACGGCTCGGTGACCTGGGAGTCCGGTGCGAACCGGAGCTTCACCACGCCGGCCGGCGGCACCCGCACCGCCACCGACACCTGGCGCTGACCGCGCACGGCGCGGCCCGCCCCCGCACCTCGGGGACGGGCCGCGCCCACCGCTCAGGCCGGCGAGAACGACCGGACCTGGGCCGAATTGTCGAACCCGGTGCAGTGGTAGACCCGGACGGTGGCGCCGTCGGCGGAGGAGCCGGCGCGCACGTCCTGGCCGAAGGGGCTGGTCCGGCTGGCCGGCGAGCTGGCGCCCGTCGGGTACCACCCCGGCAACGTCTACCGGAAGGTGCCGCTCCGCTCCCGAACGTGGCTGATCCGCCACCTGGCCCGCCGGTCGGTGTCCGACGCCTCGTGAGGTGGCTGCCCGCGTCCGGCAACCACCAGCAGCGCCACGACCAGGCAGGTCACCGCGGCGGCGACGAGTGGCGGCCGGCCGCCGAGGCGTACGGCCGCCGAGCCGAGCGGGATGGCCAGCGTGATCGGCCCGAACATCAGCGTGTTCGCGGTGCCGGAGATTCGGCCGAGCAGCGCCGGCGGCGTGTGCGTCTGGACCGCGGTGACGGCGGCGACGAGCGTCCACGGCAGACCGACGCCGATCACCGCCGAGGCGGCGACGGTCGCCGGCGACCAGGGCAGGCACCGACCCAGGCAGCCGGCGGCGAACAGCGCCGTGCCGGCGACGCCGACCGCGACCGCGCCCCACCTGTCGACGAGTCGCCCCACGGCCAGGCCGGCGAGCACCGACCCGCCGCCCTGCGCGCTGGCCAGCACGCCGAGGAACGTCGACGGCAGGGCCAGTTCCGTGGTCACCACGGTGTAGAGCGCGGCGGTGGTGAAGCCGGACATCGCGATCGACACGGCGGCGAGTGTCACCGGTACGCGCACCGCGCGCCGGCCGAGGAGGGCGGCGAGCCCGGCCCGCAGACCGGGCGGGCGTCCCGCCGTCGGGTCGGACGGCGACGTCGGCGGCTCGGCAGTGGCCGGGACGCCGCCGGTGGCGGGTAGGCGCAGCGCGGCGTAGAGGAGCGCGACGAGCACCGGCGCGGCGGCGCTGAGCACGGCCACCGGGTAGCCGCCCCGCCACGCGTAGAGTCCCGCGCCGGCCAGCGGCGCCACCAGCTTCATGCCCTCCTGGGCGCTGGACCGCCAGCCGTTGACGTCGGCGAGCTGCGCCGGGGACAGCGCCGCCGGCAGCAGCGCCGTCTCGCCGGCGTCGATCAGCACGTAGCTGACCCCGTAGGCGGCGGCGACCACGAAGATCAGCCAGGTCTGGTCCGGTCCGCGCACCGCGAGCAGGCAGAGCAGGACCGCGGCCAGCGCCAGGTTGACGCCGATGACAAGCGGTCGCCGGGGCGCCCGGTCCAGCAGCCCGCCGAGCCACGGTCCGGCCAGCACCGGCACGTACCCGCAGAGCCCGGCGAGCGCGGCCTGCCCGGTGGAGCCGGTGAGGTCCAGCACCCAGATGCCGGCGACCAGGGCCATGGCGCTGCCACCGAGGCCGGACAGCAGCGAGATGGCCACGAACAGCGCGGCGTTGCGGCGCAGGAGCCCTCCAACATTGAGCGGGGAAGACTCACATCCTCATTTCTTGAGTGGGGGAGCGGCAATGCCGCCCGGCAACGTCAATCCTTCGTTGACAGTGCGGCGATGATGCGGTCCGCCGCGCCGCGGGCCGGCGCGGGCAGTCGCGGTCCGACGCCGGCCAGGTCCGCCATGAGGTACGCGGCCAGCGCATACAACGGCCCCGGCTCGGCGTCGAGGGCGGACGCGGTGGTGGCGCGTACCAGCGCGGCGCGGCGGAACCGGCTGTCCCACGCCCGGTCCGCCGCGATCCAGCGGTGCAGCTCGGAGACGGCGGCCCGCAGCGCCACCACCTCGGCCGACCAGGCCCGGTCGAGCCGTCCGAGCCGGGACCGGCGGGCCGCCACGAGCCGTTGCCGGCGTTGCTCGGCAGCCTGCCGGCTGCTCAACCCCAACGCGTCGGCGATCTCGGCCCAGGTCGCGCCGTCGTGCCGGGCCCGGTCGATCAGCTCCAGCTCCCGCTCGTCCAACCGGGCCCGGGCGGCACCGATCTCGGACAGGTGTGCCAGCTCCGGCGTCATCTGTCAACATTACATTGACGTACCCCGCCGGCGGGCCGCCCCCGGGAGCCTGTCGGCCCGCCGGTCTGCGCCGGCCGACCACGCATTCGCCCACCCGGCGGCATCGATGATTGTGACGACTTGACGTCCGCCGTGTTATCGCTCACAGTCGATGTGTGCATCTCCGGAATCGTGGCGCAACGTCGGCGGTCCGGAGTGCCCGCCCGGCCCGGGCGCGCACCCCTCTCGCGTGACAGCTCGCATGTTAGCGCTAACAGACTGAGCTGTCCGTCGTCCTCGCACCGCGCGCCGGCCCGAACGAAGGAGGAGCATGGTGCGAATCGATAGACTCGCGGCCCGGGTGGGACGTGGCGGCCGGTGGTCGCGCGTCGTGGCCGCGACGCTGGCGGTGCTGCTCGGCGCCGGCATCGTCGCGGTGACGCCGTCCGGCGCGTCGGCGGCGACCGTCGACACCAACGCGTGGTACGTGCTGGTCAACCGCAACAGCGGCAAGGCGCTCGACGTGTACAACCAGGCGACCAACGACGGGGCCCGGATCACCCAGTGGTCCCGCAACGACGGCGCCTGGCAGCAGTGGCAGTTCGTCGACTCCGGCGGCGGCTACTACCGGCTGCGGTCGCGTCACTCGGGCAAGGTGCTGGACGTCTCCGGCGTCTCGACCGCCGACGGGGCCGGCATCGTCCAGTGGTCGGACAACAACGCCACCAACCAGCAGTTCCGGCTCGCCGACTCCGCCGGCGGCTACGTGCGGCTGATCGCCCGGCACTCCAGCAAGGCGGTCGAGGTGCAGAACGCCTCGACCGCGGACGGCGCGAACGTGGTGCAGTACAGCGACTGGGGCGGCAACAACCAGCAGTGGCAGTTGGTCAAGCTCGGCGACAGCGGCACCCCGGGCGGGTCGACGTACACCAACCCGGTGGTCTGGCAGGACTTCGCCGACGTCGACATCATCCGCGTCGGCGACACCTACTACATGTCCTCGTCGACCATGCACTACTCGCCGGGCGCGCCGGTGCTGCGCTCCTACGACCTGGTCAACTGGGAGATCGCCGGGCACTCGGTGCCCCGGCTGGACTTCGGCACCAAGTACGACCTCAACGGCGCCCGCGCGTACGTCAACGGCATCTGGGCCTCGACGTTGAACTACCGCAGCAGCAACGGCACGTTCTACTGGATCGGGTGCATCGACTTCAACAAGTCGTACGTGTACACCTCGACCTCGGTCAGCGGCACCTGGCAGAAGCGCTCCGAGATCAACAACTGCTACTACGACGCCGGCCTGCTCATCGACGACAACGACACCATGTACGTCGCCTACGGCAACAGCACCCTGAGCGTCGCGCAACTGTCCGCGGACGGCCTGAGCCAGGTGCGCACACAGCAGGTCTACACCACGCCCTCGTCCATCGGCACGCTGGAGGGCTCCCGCTTCTACAAGCGCAACGGCTACTACTACATCTTCGTCACCCGGCCCGCCAACGGTCAGTACATCCTGCGCTCCACCAGCCCGTGGGGGCCGTACGAGACGCGGCAGGTGCTGCTCAACATGCCCGGCCCGATCGCCGGCGGTGGCGTGCCGCACCAGGGCGGCCTGGTGCAGACGCAGAACGGCCAGTGGTACTACATGGCGTTCGTGGACGCGTACCCCGGCGGTCGCGTGCCCGCCCTCGCCCCGATCACCTGGACCAGCGACGGCTGGCCCCAGATCCAGACCGTCAACGGCGGTTGGGGCAGCTCCTACCCGTCGCCGCTGCCGACCCGCCCGGTGCAACCGATGACCGGCGCGGACACGTTCACCGGCACCACGCTGAGTCACCTGTGGGAATGGAACCACAACCCGGACAACACCAGGTGGTCGGTCGGTGACGGACTGCGGTTGCAGACGGCGACCGTCACCAACGACCTCTACAGCGCGCGCAACACGGTGACGCGGCGGATCCAGGGACCGACCTCGACGGCGACCATCGAACTGGACTACTCGACGATGCGCGACGGCGACCGCACCGGGCTGGCCATGCTGCGGGACTCGTCGGCCTGGATCGGCGTACGCCGGGACAACGGCGCGACAAGGGTGGTGATGACCAACAACCTGACCATGGACAGCGGTTGGCGCACCACGAACACCGGCACCGAGATCGCCGGCGCGGCGGTCAGCGGTGGTCGGATCTGGCTGCGGGCCAAGGCCGACATCAGACCGGGCAGCGGGCGGCAGGCGACCTTCTCCTACAGCACCGACGGGACGAACTTCGTCCCGCTGGGCAACGCGCTGACGTTGAACAACGCCTGGCAGTTCTTCATGGGCTACCGCTTCGGAATCTTCAACTACGCGACCCAGGCGCTCGGCGGCGCGGCCACCGTCCGCCGGTTCGACCTGACCACCCCGTGACAGGCGCGGGCCGGGCGCGCATCCGCGCCCGGCCCGCGCGCTGTCCTGACCACCACCGGACAAGCCTGCGGCGGGCGTACCACCGTCGCGGAGAGGATCACCGATGAGACACCTCAGCTCGGCCCGCCGCCGGGCCACCGCCGTCCTGGCGGCCGGACTGCTGCTGGCCGGCGCCCTGGTCGGCCTGCGCCCGTCCACGGCCTCGGCGCTGGAGAACGGCGCGGCGCGGACGCCACCGATGGGTTGGAACAGTTGGAACACGTTCGGTTGCAACATCAACGAGACGTTGATCCGGCAGATGACCGACGCGATGGTCAGTTCGGGGATGCGGGACGCCGGCTACCAGTACGTGGTGGTGGATGACTGTTGGATGAACCAGAACCGGGACTCGGCGGGGAATCTCCAGGGTGATCCGAGTCGGTTCCCGTCGGGGATGAAGGCCCTCGGTGACTACATCCATGGCCGGGGGTTGAAGTTCGGCATCTACCAGGGCCCGCTGACCGAGACGTGCGCGCAGTACTTCAACAGTTATCCCGGCTCGACCGGGGCCCAGGGGCACGAGGCCCAGGACGCCCGTCAGTTCGCGGCCTGGGGGGTGGACTACCTCAAGTACGACTGGTGCTCGCCGAGCGGCACGATCGACGACCAGGTACGCGTGTTCAACATCATGCGCGACGCCCTCGCCGCCACCGGCCGGCCGATCGTCTACAGCATCAACTCGAACAGCGTCCACTCGAAGACCGGTCCGCAGCGGGACTGGGGTGACGTGGCGAACATGTGGCGGACCACGGAGGACATCACCAACGCGTGGAACACCGGTCAGACCAACGGCTACCCGATGGGCATCCAGAACATCGTCGACGTGACGGTGCCGTTGGCGGGGCGGGCGAAGCCGGGCGCGTTCAACGACATGGACATGTTGGAGGTCGGTCGCGGTGGGATGACCGACACGGAGATGCGCAGTCACTTCGCGCTGTGGGCGGTGATGGCGTCGCCGCTGATCGCCGGCAACGACCTGCGCAACATGACCGCGGCCACGCAGACGATCCTGAAGAACGCGAACCTGATCGGCATCAGCCAGGATCCGCTGGCGTTGCAGGCGGGTCAGGTGTCGTTCGACGGCACCCGTCGGGTGCTGGCCAAGCGGTTGGCCAACGGTGACGTCGCGGTCGCCCTGTTCAACCAGGGCAGCGCCAGCACGACGATCTCCACCACCGCCGCCGCCATCGGCAAGACCGGCACGTCGTTCACCCTGCTGGACGCGTGGACCAACGCGACCAGCACCACCTCCGGCGCCATCTCGGCCACTGTCCCGGGGCACGGCACGGTCGTCTACCGGGTCAGCGGCGGCGGCACCGGCACCCCGCCCCCGACCACCGGCGGGGCGCTCGTCAGCGCCGCCTCCGGCCGCTGCCTGGACGTGCCGCAGAGCAACACCGCCAACGGCACCCAGCCGGTGATCTGGGACTGCAACGGCGCCGCCAACCAGCGGTGGACGTTCAGCGGGGACGCCATCCAGGCGTTGGGCAAGTGTCTGGACTCGCCGGCCAACGCCGGCGCGGGCACGAAGGCGCAGATCTGGGACTGCACCGGCGCCGCCAACCAGCGGTGGACCCGTAACAGCGACGGCACCATCCGCAACCAGCAGTCCGGCCTCTGCCTGGACGTCAACGGCGCCGCCACCGCCAACGGCACCACCGTGATCCAGTGGACCTGCACCGCCGCCGCCAACCAGCGGTGGACGGTGCGCTAGTACGTCCACCCGACGTCGCCCCCGGCCGGGTCCCACCCGGTCCGGCCGGGGCGCGTCGTCGTGAGAAGGTCGCGTGCCGGGGGAGTCAGCGGGCGAGCCAGCCCCCGTCGACCGCGAGCACCGTGCCGTGCACGTACGCGGCAGCCTCCGAGGCCAGGAACACGGTGGCCCCGGCGAGATCCTCGGGCCGGCCCCAGCGTCCGGCCGGGATGCGTGCCACGATCGCCCGGTCGCGTTCCGGCTGGTCCCGCAACGCCTGGGTGTTGTCGGTGGCGATGTAGCCGGGCGCGATCGCGTTGACGTTGACGCCGTGGCGTGCCCACTCGTTGGCCAACGCCCGGGTCAGCCCGGCGATCCCCGACTTGGCCGCCGCGTAGGACGGCACGGTCACGCCGCCCTGGAAACTCAGCATCGAGGCGGTGAATATGATCTTGCCGGAGCCGCGCCGGACCATGTCCCGGCCGACCTCGCGGGCGAGGACGAACGGGGCGGTGAGATCGACCGCCAGCACCTGGTCCCAGTCCTCGTCCGGGTGCGCGACGGCCGGGGCGCGGCGGATCGTGCCGGCGTTGTTGACCAGGATGTCCACCGGCTGCTCCCGCCGGCCCAGCCACCCGGCGAGCGCGTGCACGGCAGCCCGGTCGGCCAGGTCGCACCGGTGTGGCACGAACGAGCGGCCATGCGCGGTCACCCGCGCCTCGACCTCGCTGCCGGTCTCCTCCAGGGCGGCGCTGACGCCGATCACGTCCGCGCCCGCGGCCGCCAGCGCCTCCGCCATCGCCAGGCCGATCCCGCGCCGGCAGCCGGTGACCACGGCGAGCCGGCCGCTCAGGTCGAACGGGTTCACACCCCACCTCCACAGTCCACCAGCACCTTCACGTCGCCGCCGGCGGCGAGCGCCCGGAACGCCTCGGTCACGTCCTCCAGCGGCACGATCCGGGAGATGAGCCGCGCCGCGGGCACCTCCCGGCGGTGCACCAGGCGCACCGCCTCGGCGTAGTCCTCCCGCTGGTAGACCCGCACCCCGACCACCTCCAGCTCGCGCCAGAAGATCCGGTGCAGGTCCACCTCCCGCGGCGTGGGATGGATCGCCACCACCACCAGCCGCCCGCGTACGGCGAGCAGGTCGGTCGCGAGGCGTACCCCGGTCGCCGACCCGGACGCCTCGAAGACCACGTCGGCGCCGGCGCCCCCGGTCACCTCCTGGACGAGTCCCACCGGGTCCGCCGTCACCGGGTCCACGGCGGACAGGCCGAGGTCGACGGCGAGCGCGCGGCGTCGCGGATCGATCTCCAGCACGGTCACCGTGGCGCCGGCCGCCCGGGCGACCGCGCCGATGAGCAGACCGACCGGACCCGCGCCGATGACCACCGCGTGTTCGCCCGCCGTCAGGCGGGAACGCCGCACGTCGTGCACGGCCACCGCGGTGGGCTCGACCAGGGCCGCCTCGGCCAGCGGCAGGTCGTCCGGCAGCGGCACCACGATCCGGGCCGGCACCGTCCAGGAGCGCTGCATTGCACCGGGGGAGTCGATGCCGATGAAGTTCAGTCGGTGACAGATGTGCTGGTGACCGGCCCGGCAGGCGGGGCACCGATCGCACCAGTCCAGCGGCATCACCGTCACCGGCTCGCCCACCCGCCGGTCGGTGACGCCCGGGCCGATCTCCGCGATGCGACCGGACATTTCGTGCCCGATCACCGCCGGCACGTGGACCCGGTGATCCATCGCGCCGTGCGCGACGTGCAGGTCCGTGCCGCAGATGCCGGTGTACGTCACCGCGATGCGTACCTCGCCGGGGCCGGGTGGCACCTCCCGGGTGTCCTCGACGACGAACCTCCGGTCGCCGACGTAGTGCGCGCTGCGGTTCACCAAGCCTCCTCGGTCAGGTGCCAAACCTCGTGCATCGGTGCCCACCAGTGGCCGGAGCCGGGCTCGGCGAGCGATTCCTGGCAGGGGTCGGTCAGTCGCCACCACGCCTGGGTCTGCGGATCGGCGGCGATCCGACGCTGGTCCGCGTCGTGGTCGTCGCCGACGTACTCGTAGTAGCCGAACAGCAGGTCCCCGTGCAGGAAGATGCTGTAGTTGCGGATGCGCGCCGCCCGCAGCGTCTGCTCGACGCCGGGCCAGACGGCGGCGTGCAGCCGTAGGTAGGTTTCCCGGTGGTCCGGCCGCAGCCGGATCACACAGCCGTAACGTCGCACCTCATGCCTCTCCGATAGGGGTGTTCTCCGGTCGGCCGCTGGGCCAGGCGAGGTCACGCACCGGCGTCAGCAACTTCTCGATGTCGTCGAGCAGGTCGGGATCGGGCTCGGACAGGGCCCAGCGCACGTTGCGGGCCATGTCCGCGGCGTCGGCGGAACCGACGAACGTGGTGGCGAACCGGGTCGGCGCGGCGGCGAAGCCGAGCGCGACCCGGGCGATGTCGACGCCACGTCGCGCGCACAGGTCGGCCACGGCGGTCGCGGCCCGGCGGAGTTCCGGCGGGGCCGGATGCCAGTCGGGTGCGCCGCGCCGGGAGAGCAGCCCCATGGCCAGCGGGGAGGCGTTCAGCACCGCGGTGCCCCGGGCGGTGAACTCCGGCTCGGCCGCGGCCAGCGCGCGGTCCAGCAGGGTGTAGCGGCAGTACGACAGCACGGTGTCCAGCGGGACCGCCGCCGCGACCCGACGCAACGCGGCCAGGGGGTAGCCGGTCACGCCGATGAAGCGGATCTTCCCCGCCTCGCGCAGGCGGGCCAGCGCGGGCAACGTCTCGCCGATGATCTGGTCGAGGTCGCCGAACTCGATGTCGTGACACTGGACCAGGTCCAGGTGGTCGGTGCCGAGGCGGGCCAGGCTCTCCTCGACGCTGCGGACCGTGCGGGCCGCGGAGAAGTCGAACGCCGCCTCGCCGTACCGGCCGACCTTGGTGGCCAGGACGTAGCTGGCCCGGTCGACGCCACGCAGGGCGCGTCCGAGCACCGTCTCCGCGGTGGTGGCGCCGTAGTAGGGCGAGACGTCGATGATGTTCACGCCGAGTTCCAGCGTGGCGCGCACGGCCTCGATGCCGGCCCGTTCGTCGATCCGGCCGAAGACGCCGCCGAGGGGGGAGGCGCCGTACCCGAGCATCGACACGGTCAGGCCGGTGCGGCCCAGCGGACGGTATCGCATGGCGTCAGGACCCTTTCCGCGGACGGCGGGGCCGGCGGCGGCGGCCGGAGTCGGGCAGACGTCGGATGAATCTATAGTGGTGGGAACGGCCGCTGCCCGCCGCCGGCGACGGAGCCACTTCCCAGGCACCCGGTGGGCCGGTCCGAAGGGGGCGGCAATGGCACTGACCGACGACGCGATCGCGCGGATCCGCGGCATGATCTCCAGCGGTGAGCTGCCGCCGGGCGCGCGGCTGCCACCGGAGCCGCAGCTCGCCGCGCAGATGGGCCTGTCGCGCAGCGGGGTGCGGGAGGCGGTCAAGGTGCTCGAGTCGGCCCGGGTGCTCGACGTGCGTCGCGGTGACGGCACCTACGTGACCAGCCTCGCCCCGCGGCTGCTGCTGGAAGGTCTCGGCGTCGCGGTGGAGCTGCTGCGCGACGACACGCTGCTGGAGGTGATGGAGGTCCGCCGGATGCTGGAGCCGGTGGCCACCGGCCTCGCCGCGTTGCGGATGACCGACACCGAGCTGGACGAACTCGACCGGATCCTGCAGGACATGCGGGCCGCCGCCGACGACGCCGAGAAGCTCATCCAGTTCGACACCGCCTTCCACCACACCGTGGTCGCGACCACCGGCAACGAGACGCTCACCTCGCTGCTCGACGGGCTCTCCGGCCGTACGCTGCGGGCCCGGGTCTGGCGTGGGCTGATCGAGGCCAACGCGGCACACAAGACGATCGACGAACACCAGGCGATCTACCTCGCCCTGCGGTCGCGCGACCAGTTGCTCGCCCAGGCCACCGCGCTGATGCATGTCAACACCTCCGAGGCGTGGTTGCGGACCGTGCTCGCCGCCCAGGCGGGGGACGCCTGACCGGCCGGCTCATGTCGCCGGCCCGGGCGCGGCCGGTTCGGCCGGTGGTGTCAGGCGGTAGGTACGCACGGCGGTGCCGGCGAAGATCTCCCGCCGGTCCCCGGGCGACAGCGGCGGCAGGGCGGCCGTCAGGGCCCGCCGTACCCCCGGGTAGTCCGACCTGAGCAGGCACACCGGCCAGTCCGAGCCAAACATCAGACGGCCCGGGCCGAACTCGTCGACGGCGACCTCGACGAACGGGCTCAGGTCGGCCGGCGACCAGTCCGGTGCCGCCTCCGTGACCAGGCCCGACAGCTTGCCGGTGACGTTCGGACTGGCGGCCAGCGCGGCGAGCGGGGCGCGCCAGTTGGCCAGCCCGGCCGCGCCCCGGTCGATGCGCGGCTTGCCGAGGTGGTCGAGGACGAACGAGAGCTGTGGCACCGCCCGGGCCGCCCGCGCCGCGGCGGGCAGCTGGTCGGCCCGGATCACCAGGTCGAACACCAGGCCGGCGTCGGCCACCTCGGCGAGCCCGCGCCGTACGTCGGGACGGTCGAGGTGGTCGGGGTCCGCCTCACCCTGGACCTGCGACCGCACCCCGACCAGCAGCTCCCCGCCGGGCAGGTGCCGGTAGCGCCGGACGGTGGCGGAGACCTCGCCCCCGGCGATGTCGACCCAGGCGACCACGCCGAGGATCGCCGGCGTGTGCGCGGCATGACCGAGGAACTCGGCGGCCTCGTCGGGGTGGCAGCGGCCGCCCTCCACCAGCACGGTGCCGTCCACGCCGGCCGAGGTGAGCTCGGCGGTCAGGTCGGCGGGGGTGAAGGGGCGGCGGATCGCCGCCAGCGCCGGGTCGTCGAGCCAGTGGTACCCGCGGTCGGGCTGCCACAGGTGGTGATGCGCGTCGATGATCATGTGAATGCGGCTCCGGTCGTCGCCATCGCCCACCGGGGTCCGTCGGGGAAGCGGTAGTCGGCAAGCGAGGGCGCGAGGATCTCCGCGCTCATGCCGGGGGAGCGGGGCGCGAGGTAGCGGCCGTCACGGATCCGGACCGGATCCGCGAAGTGTTCGTGCAGGTGGTCGACGTACTCGATGGCCCGGTCGGTGGTGCTGCCGGTGAGGGCGACGAAGTCGAACATGGCGAGGTGCTGCACCAGCTCGCACAGCCCCACCCCGCCGGCGTGCGGGCAGACCGGCACGCCGAACTTGGCCGCGAGCAGCAGGATGGCCAGGTTCTCGTTGACCCCGGCGACCCGGCAGGCGTCGATCTGGACCACGTCGACGGCGTCGGCCTGGAGCAGTTGCTTGAACATCACCGCGTTGTGTCCGTGCTCGCCGGTGGCCACCTTCGTCGGGGCGACGGCCGAGCGGACCGCGGCGTGCCCGAGGATGTCGTCGGGTGAGGTCGGCTCCTCGATCCAGTACGGGTCGAACGGGGCCAGTTCGCGCATCCAGCGGATCGCCTCGGGCACGCCCCACACCTGGTTCGCGTCGACCGCGATGCGCACGTCCGGCCCGACGGCCCGGCGGGCGATGCCCAGCCGGCGTACGTCGTCGGCGAGGTCCCCGCCCACCTTGAGCTTGATCAGCCGGAACCCGGCCGCGACCGCCTCCGTGCAGAGCCGGGCCAGTTTGTCGTCGTCGTAACCGAGCCAGCCCGGCGTCGTGGTGTACGCCGGGAAGCCCTCGGTCAGCAGGCGGCGTTCCCGGTCCGCCCGCCCGTCGACGGCGGCGCGCAACAGCGCCAGCGCCTCGTCCTCGGTGAGGGCGTCGCGCAGGTAGCGGAAGTCGACCTGCGCCACGAGTTGCTCCGGGGTGAGGTCGGCGAGCAGCTTCCACAACGGCTTGTCGGCCCGCCGGGCGGCGAGGTCCCAGACCGCGTTCACCAGGCCGCCGGCGGCCATGTGCACGACCCCCTTCTCCGGGCCCAGCCAGCGGATCTGGCTGTCGCCGACCAACCGGCGCGCGAGCGCCCCGGGGTCGGCGACCAGCGCGTCGACCGGCTGGCCCTCGAGCATCGGGGCCAGCGACCGCAGGGCCCGGATCTGGATCTCGGTGCCCCGCCCCACGGTGAACACGAGGCCGTGTCCCTCGGCGCCGGCCGAGGTGCGCAGGATGACGTAGGCGGCGGAGTAGTCCGGGAACGGGTTCATCGCGTCCGAGCCGTCGCGGTGGCGTGACGTCGGGAACCGGACGTCGATGGTCTCTACGGATGTGATGTGCTCGGACAACGGTTCTCCCGGTCGGTCGAGGTGGGCTGGCTCGTCGGCGGCGCCGGACGGGGCGGTGGCGTCATGTCTGCGCCTTGCCGCCGGTGATCCGGGAGACCGTGAGGGCGACCAGGATGACGGCGCCGTTGAGGAAGTTGGTCCACTGGGCGGGCACCCCGGCGAGCGTGAGCACGTTGATGATCATGAAGAGGAGCAGGACGCCGGTGAAGGCGCCGAACACGCTGCCCTTGCCGCCGTTGAGACTGACCCCGCCGATGACCGCCGCCGCGAACACCTGGAAGATGGCGCCGTCGCCCTGCGCCGCCGGCACCGCGGCGAGCCGCCCGCTGATCAGCAACCCGGCGAGCGCGGCCAGCACGCTCGCCACCACGAGCGCGGCCCACAACACCCGGTCGGTGCGGATGCCGGCGGCGCGGGCCGCGTCGGCGTTGCCCCCGATGGCGTACAACGCCCGGCCGACACGGGTGTAGCCGAGCACCACGATCCCGACCGCGAACAACAGCAGCGACACCCAGATCGACGCCGGCGCGCCGAACCAGGTGGCCGAGCCGAGGTAGGTCATCGACCCGGGCAGCGCGAAGAACGTCTGACCACCGGAGATCCCGGTGAGCAGTCCGCGCAGGACGATCAGCATGCCCAGCGTCACGATGAAGCCGTTGAGGCCGAAGCGGACGATCAGCAGCCCGTTGACGGCGCCGACCAGGGCGCCGACGAGCAGGACGACCGGCACCGCCAGGCCGTCGGGCAGCACGTCGAGCCCGAGACCGCGGGTGAGCGCCGGGTCGACGACCAGCCAGGCCGCGATGCCGGGGGCCAGGCCGAACGTGGACTCCAGCGACAGGTCCATCTTGCCGGTGATCAGCACGATGGTCTGCGCCAGCACCAGGATGGCGATCTCCGACATGCTCTGGAGCACGTTGAGGAGGTTGTCGGCGCTGAGGAAGACGGGGTTCACGAGCGAGCCGACGACGGCGACCGCGACGATCGCCGGCACCAGGGCCAGGTCCCGCAGGCGGGTGAGGACCAGGCTCCGTGCGGAGGGCGACGGCGGGGCCGGCGGGGACGCCCCGGCCGGCGGCGACGTCGTGGCGGACAGCGTCTCAGGCATGGTGGAGATCCACCCCTTCCATGGCGGCTACCAGCTCGTTGTCGGGCCAGCCGTGGGCCAGCTCGCGGACGACCCGCCCGGCGAACATGACCAGGACGCGGTCACAGATCCGCAGGTCGTCGAGTTCGTCGGAGACGATCAGGACGGCGGCGCCCCGGCGGCGTACCTGTTCCACCACACCCAGCAGGGTCTGTTTGGACCGCACGTCGACGCCGGCCGTCGGCGTGATGAGCACCAGCAGTTTCGGGTCGTTGGCCAACGCTCGGCCCATCACCACCTTCTGCTGGTTGCCCCCGGACAGGTCGGCGACGGGGACGTGCGGTCCGGCCGCCTTGACGGCCAGCTCGGTGATGGCGGTGCGGGCCACGACGTCCCGACGTCCCGGCGAGATGAGCCCATGCCGCGCGATGCGCTCCGGCACGGTCATCGTGACGTTCTCCGCGATGGACAGCAGTGGCACCAGGCCCTCGCGGTGCCGGTCCTGCGGCACCAGGCCCACCCCGGCGTCGAGGGCGTCGGGCACGCTGCCCGGCCGCAGCACGCGCCCGTCGACGGCGACGGTTCCACCGGCGCGGCGGGTCAGGCCGACGATCGCCTCGGCCACCTCGACCTTGCCGCTGCCGCCGCCGCCCGCGATGCCGACCACCTCGCCGGCCCGGGTCTCCAGGGACAGTTCGGCGCCGGACGGGGTGACCAGGTCGCGGACGGACAGCAGCACCGGGGCGTCGGCCGGCAGCGGCGGGTGGTCGGCCGCGGGCATGGTCACGTCCTCCCCGGTCATGGCCGCCACCAGGGCCGGACGGCTCAGCTCGGCCACCGGTGCGGTGACGACGTGCCGGGCGTCGCGGAAGACCGTCACCTGGTCGCAGATCTCGTAGATCTCCTGGAGGTGGTGGCTGATGAACAGGAAGGTCACCCCGTGGGCACGCAGGTCACGGAGGCGGGTGAACAGTCGGTTGATGCCGGCGCCGTCGAGCTGCGCGGTCGGTTCGTCGAGGATGATGAACCGGGCGCCGAACGACAGCGCCCGGGCGATCTCCACGAACTGCCGCTGCTCGACCGACAGGGTCGAGGCGGGCTGCCGTACGTCCACGTCGACCGACCAGGTCGCCAGCAGGTCCTGCGCCGCGCGACGCAGTCGCGACCAGCGGATCAGCCCGCCGCGACCGCGGTCGTGCCGGTTGAGGAACAGGTTCTCCGCCACCGTGAGCGTGGGGATGATCGTGGACTTCTGGTAGACGCAGGCCACCCGCCGCCGCCAGGCGGCCCGGTCGCCGAGCGGCGGCGCGGGCCGGCCGTCGAAGGCCACCGCCCCGTCGTCCGGCGCCTGGAGGCCGGTGAGGATGCCGACAAGCGTCGACTTGCCGGCGCCGTTGCGGCCCACCAGGGCGTGCGTCTCGCCGGGCCGGACCAGGATGCCGGCGTCGGAGAGGGCGGTCGTCGACCCGAAGCGCTTGGTGATGTGGACGGCCTCCACGACGGGCCGGAGGTCGCCGGCCGGCGGGTCGGTCGAGGCGGGTGAGCGGACGCTCATGCGGTGTTGCCCCACAGGGACCTGTCGTCGAACTTCAGGGTGGGCTCGCCCGCGACCGGCGCGCCGTCCTTCGTCACCAGCGGCGCGGGGAGCTGGTCCTCCAGCAGCCCTTCCCGTACCTGGATGATCGTGCTGTGGTGGTCGGTCGGGCCGGGCTGGAACGTCCTGCCGTCGATCGCCGCCTTCACGTACTCCAGGCCGTACCTGGCGTACAGGTCGGCGGGCTGGCTGACGGTGGCGTCGATCAGGTCCCGGCCGATGTCGGCCAGTTCCTCCGGGATGCCGTCGTTGGAGACCACGAAGACGTGCTTCGGGTCGCTCGCCGGGACCTGGAGGCCGCGCTGCTTGAGGATCTGGAGCGTGCCGGAGAGCGCGAACGAGGACTGCATGTAGATGCCCTTGATGTCCGGGTCCGACGCGAACCGGGTCTGGAGCTTGCTGGCCGCCACGTCGGCCTTCCAGTCGGTCGCCTCGCCGAACACCGTGACGCCCGGGTAGTCGGCGCGCATGCACTCGTGGAACGCCTCGGTCCGGTCCCGGCCGTTGATCGAGTCGAGGCCGCCCTGCAACATCACCACCTTGCCCCTGCCGCCGAGCTTGGTGCCGAGGAACTTGCACGCCTTGGTGCCGTAGGCGCGGTTGTCGGCGCGGACCACCATCGCCACGTCGCCGGTGTCCGGGCGGGTGTCGATGGTGACCACCGGGATCTTCTTGGCGGCCAGTTGCTGGAGCGTCGGCGCGATCGCGGCGGTGTCCTGCGGGGCCATCACCACGCCCTTGACCCCCTGGCTCATGAAGGTCTGGGCGTTCGAGATCAGGTTGGCGATGTCGTTCTGCGAGTTGGTGGTCTTCAGGTCGACGCCCAGCTCGTCGGCGAACGTCGGCACGTACCTGATGTACGAGTTCCAGAAGTCGGTGTCGGATCGGGGGTAGTCCACCCCGACGAGCGGGGCGGAGCCGCCCGAGCCGCTGTCCTTCCCCGCACCGTCGCCGCAGCCGGCGGCGAGCGTGGCCGAGGCGACGAGCGTCATCGTCAGGCCCAGCCCCAGCAGAGCTCTCTTGGTCATCGTGGTCCTCCAGGTCGGACGTGGACGCGAAGATTCAGACGGTGGCGAGGGTCCACAGCAGGTTGGTGCTGCCGTCCCAGCTCCACTGCTTGGCCGGGGAGCCGGAGGCGACCTGGCCGCCCCCGTCGAGCACCAGGCCGGTGGCCCGGTTGGCGATCCGGTACCGCCCGTTGCCCTGGTCGGTGAGCTGCCACTGCTGGCTGTTGCCGCCGTTCCAGGGCGCCTGCTGGGCGGCGGCGCCGTTGGTGGTCTGGCCGAACCCGTCGACGACCATGCCGTTGGTCCGGTTGACGATCCGGTGGTACCCGGTGCCCAGGTCGACGAGCTGCCACTGGAGGTTCGGGCTGCCGTCCCAGCTCCACTGCTTCAGCGGGGAGCCGGAGGCGACGTTGCCGCCGCTGTCGAGCGCCAGGCCGTTGGTCACGTTGGTGATCCGCTGCCAGGTGGTCGAGCCGCCGCCGAGCGCCGGGATCGGGCCGCTGAACGTCAGCTTGACCACGTACGCGGGCGCGTTGAACGGCGCGCCGGCGGACGGCATGGTGATCCGCAGGCCGCCGGAGTCCTGGGTGCGGGTCGGCAGGTTGACGTAGCTGCCGGCGTTGGTGTCGAGCAGTTGCACGCCGGTCAGGGTGCCGAGGTTGATCCGGCCCGACGCCAGCGTGGTGATGGTGGCGGTGCTGCCCGGCCAGCCGAGGAACGTGGCGTACAGCACCCGGTTGTCCTTGCTGCGGGTGAACCGGATGTCCCGGGCGGTGCCGGCGCGCGGGGTGCTGAACGAACCGCCGCCCATCTGGGTGGGCCCCTCGCCGTACGTGGTCCAGGCCCGGGTGGCGTAGACGGACTCGCCGAAGCGGCGCAGGTAGTCGCCGATGGCGAGCAGGATGCTGCGCTGTCCGTCGGGGATGGTGCCGTCGGCCGTCGGCGCGATGTTGAGCACCATGTTGCCGTTCTTGCTGACCCGGTCGAGCAGCGAGTGCAGCATCTGGCTCAGCGAGTAGTAGCCGATCCCCACCGTGTAGCACCAACTGGAGCTGCTGATGCTGTCGTCGGTGAGCCAGTACGGCTGACGCAGTGCGGCGGGTCCGCCGCGCTCGTAGTCGAAGACCGTGCCGCCGAGGTCCAAGCCGTCCTTGTAGGTGGCGACGACCTCCTTGTTCCACGCCACGGCCCGGTTGTAGTAGTAGGCCAGGAACCGCAGCCGCTGCGCCTCGCTGATCCGGGTGAGGTTGAAGTCCTGCCAGATCATGTCCGGCTGGGCCTGGTCGATGACCTCGCGGAGCTTGTCGTACCAGAGCTGCTCCTCCGCCGCGGTGCCCAGTTGCCCGTAGAGCTTGCGCAGGCTGGCGTCGGACTGCTGTGGCGCCCACTGGTAGAAGCCGGTGAAGTTGTAGGCGTGGTGCATGGCCACCATGACCTTGAGGCCGCGGGCCCGGATCGCGTCGGTGTGCAGGCGGAGCAGGTCCAGCCGTGGGCCGCGGGCCACCGAGTTCCACTCGTTGACCTGACTGTTCCACATGGAGAAGCCGTCGTGATGCTCGGCCACCGGCCCGGCGAACTTCGCGCCGGCGTCGGCGAACAACTGGGCCCACTCGCCGGGGTCGAAGTTGCCGCCGGCCGAGCGCAGCCGGGGCGCGAACTGCACGAACCGGCCCGACCGGTCGTTCGCGCCGTTGATGAAGTGGTGGTACGGCCAGACCGACGGGTCACCGTAGACGGACTTGTGGTGGTTGTTCTCGTTGGAGCCGTTGTTGTACATGTTGCGCGGGTACCACTCGTTGGCGTACGCCGGCACGCTGAACGCTCCCCAGTGGAAGTAGACGCCGAACTTGGCGTCCTGGAACCACTCCGGCGCGGCCGGGTGCTGACCGACCGACGCCCACGTCTCGGCGTAGCTGGTGGGCCCGGGGATGGCGGCGGCGGCGGACCCGGGACGGAGGACGCCGCCGGCGGCGACCGCGGCCCCGCCGGCACCGAGAGCGGCCAGGAGTGAACGACGGGTGAGGTGGGGACGGGACATGGTGATCCCTCCGGAAGCGGTGGTGGGTGAGGGGGTCACAGGGCTGAGACATCAGACGTTAAGCGTTACATCTGCGTAACGTCAACGTCTTCGTCCCGGCCGGAGCGACCAGTCAAGAGGCCACACGTCTTATGAATTCCGCGTCAACGCCGCCACCTGCGTTAACGCTAACATCGATGGTGCTGAAGGTCTCCGGAAGCGCGGCGGTTCGGCGCTGCGGGAACCGGGTAGGGAGGACAGCTTCCGAGGGGATCCGGCGGGCGGAGCCGCCCGAGCGGAAGCGAGGGACGGCCATGGGCGACCGGAACGACAACGGACGGGCCAGCCGTCGTCGGAGTACGGCGGGGCGGAACTGGACCACCTCGGTGCCGTGCTCGTCGACCTGGCGCGTCGCCTCGAACACGAGAAGGACGAACAGAGCACCCTCGACGCGATCGTCAGGTCCGCCGTCGACACCATCCCCGGCGCCGAGCACGCCGCGATCTCGGAGATCCGCGCTCGACGGCGGATCCGCACCACCGCCGCCACCGGGCAGGTGGTGTGCGACGTCGACCAGGTGCAGTACGACACGAACCAGGGGCCGTGCCTGTCCGCACTGTACGACGAGACGACGGTGCGGGTGGCCGACGTGCGCAACGACGCCCGCTGGCCCCGGTTCAGCGCGGGGACGGCCGGGCTGGGCATCGGCAGCATGCTGTCGTTCCAGCTCTACGTCTCGGACGACAACCTCGGTGCGCTGAACCTCTACGCCCGGCGGGCGGACGCGTTCACCGACGAGTCGGAGCAGGTGGGTCTGCTGTTCGCCGCGCACGCCGCGGTCGCCATGTCCGACGCCCGGCAGATCACCCAGCTCACCCAGGCCCTCGGTGCGCGGGACGTGATCGGCCAGGCCAAGGGCATCCTGATGGAACGGCACCGGCTCACCGGCGAGCAGGCGTTCCGCCTACTCGCCCTGAGTAGCCAGCACACCAACACCAGGCTGCTCGACGTGGCGCGTCACCTGGCCGAGTCCGGCGAACTCCCCGCCCCGGGGTGACCGTCCCCGCCTCAACCGCTGCGCACGGTGGTGAGGTCGGCCAGCCCGGAGATGGTGAGCAGCGGTTCCAGCAGCGGACCGGCGACGAGCGCGATGCGTTCGGCGTGCGGGAACAGCACGGCCAGGCCGGCGCTGTCGAGATATTCCACCGCGGTGAGGTCCACCACGAGGGGGTCGCCGTCGGGCCGGACGGCGTCGTCGAGCGCGGCGGCGAAGGCAGCCGCGTTGCTCATGTCGATCTCGCCGACCGCGGTCAGCACGCGACCCCCGTCGGGGTCGCCGCCGGTGGTGAGCGTCAGGGCCGTACTCATCGGATGATCCTTGCCTGCATGTCGACGGTGGTGCCGGTGGCCCCCGGGGTCACCGTGATGGAGTCCATCAGAGCACGCATCAGCACCAGCCCGCGGCCCCGGTGCGGGTCCGACGGCCGGTCCCGGTCCCGCCAGTGCCCGCTGTCGGTGACGCTCAGCCGCAACGCGTCGGCGGTGGCGGCGGCGCGCAGCCGGATCCGCCCGCCGGGACTGTCCCGGTGACCGTGCTCGATCGCGTTGGCGCACGCCTCACCGGCGGCCACCAGCACGTTGTAGGAGTACGTCGGGGCCAGCCCGCACCGGTCCAGCCACCCGCGCAACGCGGTACGCACCTCGGCCAGCCGCGACGACTCGGCGGGGAAGTCCAGCTCCAGCGGCCCGGGGTGCCGGTAGAGCAGCAGAGCCACGTCGTCGTCGTACCCGCCGTCCGGGGTGAGCTGGTCCATCACCTCGGTGGCCAGCGTTTCGACCGGGATGCCCCGGCCCTCCTGGATCGTCGTGACGGCCCGGTCGATGCCGGCGGTCAGCGGCTGGCGGCGGCGTTCGACCAGACCGTCGGTGTAGAGCATGAGCGTGGCCCGGGCCGGCACGGTGACCTCCGCCTCCGGGCGTTCCCGCCCGGCGCGGACGGCGAGCGGGCGGGACCGGCCCTGGTCGAGGAGTTCGGATGTGCCGTCGGGGTGCACCACGACGGCCGGCGGGTGCCCGGCGCTGGAGTAGCGCAGCCGGCCGGTCGCCGGGTCCAGCACACCGCACAGGACGGTCGCGCACTGCGCGCCCGGGAGCAGGGCGGCGAACCGGTCCAGCGCCATCAGCGCCTGGGCCGGGCTGGCGTCCTGCAACAGCAGCGCCCGGCACGCGCTGCGTAGCTGCCCCATCACGGTGGCGGCCCGCAGGCCGTGGCCGACGCAGTCGCCGACCACGATCGCGATCCGCCCGTCCGGCAGCTCGACCGTGTCGTACCAGTCGCCGCCGACCTTGAGCGGCAGCGACGCCGGGGCGTAGCGCACGGCGAAGCCGGCGGGCAGTTGGGCCGGGCCGAGGATCGCCCGTTGCAGGGCCAGCGCGGTCTCCCGTTGCTGGTCGATCTGGTGCACCCGGTGCAGCCCCTGGGCGACGTGGCCGGCGAGCAGCGCCAGCAGCGTCTGGTCCTGTTCGGTGAAGGGCCGCTTCTCGCCCAGGTCGACCCAGAGCGCCATGGTGCCGTCCGGATGCTCCAGCGCGATGCCGGCCCCGTGCGCCGGCGTCGCCACCGGGGTCAGCAGCGGCGTGTCCCGCAACGCCAGCAACGCCTGCCGGCGTTCGTCGGGCAGCGTGTCCCACTGGAGCAGGGGGTCGGTAGCGGTGACGTCGGGCCCGGCGGTGTCGCCGAAGACGGCGGTGATGACGCCGGTGGCGCGCCACAGCTTGCGCATCTCGTCCAGCACCCCGTGCAGGGCGTCGGGTAGGTCGTCCGCCTGCGACAGCCGGAGGCTCAGCCCGGCCAGGGCGGTCTCCCGCTGCACGGCGTAGTGCTCGGTGGTGACGTCGCGGAACGTGCCCACGATGACCCGGCGTCCGGTGTCCGGGTCGTCGACCTGGTTGAACGCGGTCGCGATCCAGAGCCGGTGCCCGTCACGGTGGGTCACCGGCACGGTGTAGGTGCCCTTCGTCTGGCCGATCAGCACCGAGAACGCGGCGGACACCTGACGGTGTGCCTCCGGCTCGGCCTCCGGGTCCGGCCACCACGGCTGCACCGGCAGGTAGGGCAGGTTCTCGGGACCGTAGCCGAGGATGTCGGTGAACGCCGCGTTGATCTCGACGACCGCGCCGGCCTCGTCGCAGACGAAGAACGCCTCCTGCAACGAGTCGATGAGCGCGGTGCGCCAGCGGGCGTGGTGGTTGCGCAGCCGGGCCAGCTCCACGTTCGCCCGCACCCGCGCCAGCAGCTCGGCGGCCGGGAACGGCTTGACCAGGTAGTCGTCCGCGCCGGCCTCCAGCCCTTCGATCGAAGCCTCCTGCCCGGCGCGGGCGGACAGCAGCAGCACCGGCGTGCCGGCGGTCCGGGAGTCGGCCCGCAGCGCGGCCACCAGTTGCAGGCCGTCCAGCCGGGGCATCATCACGTCGCTGACCACCAGGTCCGGCGCGCGGGTGCGGGCGGCCTCCAACGCCTCCTGGCCGTCGGCCACGGCCTGCACCCGGTGCCCGGCCGAGCGCAGCAGGCGGGTGAGGTACTCGCGCATGTCGGTGTTGTCGTCGGCGACCAGGACCCGGGCCGGGACCTGCCCCGGCCGGGCCGGCGCGGGACCCTCGACCGGTGTCGCGTCCTCCGGGACGACCTCGGCCGTCGGTTCGCCGGGCAGCCAGCGCAGCGCCTCCTGCACGAACGGCTCGGCGGAGAGCGGCACGCGGCCGGAGCCGGCCGCGGCGATCGCGTCGGCCGGCAGGTGGGCGTCGCCGAACGGCAGCCGGACCGTGAACGCGGTGCCCCGGCCCACCGTGCTGCTGGCGGTGATGCTGCCGCCGTGCAGCGTGACCAGCTCCTTGACCAGGGCCAGCCCGATGCCGCTGCCCTCGTCGGAGCGGGAGCGGGCGTTCTCGATGCGGTGGAACCGCTCGAACAGCCGGGGCATCTCCTCCTCGGCGACGCCGATGCCGGTGTCGACCACCCGCAGCACGGCCTGCCCGTGCTCGGCGCGCAGCTCGACCCGCACGCTGCCGTCGAAGGTGAACTTCAGGGCGTTGCTGAGCAGGTTGAGCACCACCTTCTCCCACATGCCGGGGTCGATGTGCACCGGCTCGGGCAGGGGCGGGCAGTCGACCTCCAAGGTCAGGCCGGCGCGTTCGATCGCCGAGCGGAAGACGCTGGCCAGGTCGGCGGTCACCGCGGCCAGGTCCACCGGCTGGTAGCGGGCCTGCATCCGGCCGGCCTCGATCCGGGAGAAGTCGAGCAGGCTGTTGACCAGCTTGCCCAGGCGCAGCCCGTTACGGCGGATGACCTCCAGCTCCTCGCGGACCGGTCCGTCGGCGTCCCGCAGCCGGCCCCGCAACTCGTCCACCGGTCCCATGATCAGCGTCAACGGGGTGCGGAACTCGTGACTGATGTTGGAGAAGAAGGCGGTCTTCGCCCGGTCCAGCTCGGCGAGCTCCTCGGCCCGCCGCTGCTGGGCCTGGTAGCTGCGGGCGCTGGCGATCCCGGTCGCCACGTGCCCGGCGGTCAGCTCCACGAACCCGCGGTAGCCGTCGTCGAGTGCCCGGTAGCGGTTGAGCCCGGCCACCAGGAACCCGTACGGCGTGCCGCCCTGCTGGCGCAGCGGCACCAGCAACGCCTCGGTCGGCGGCTCCGGCCAGGCGCCCGTCGGCAGGTCGTGGTGCACGGCGGAGTCCAGCGGCACCCGGACCAGGTCCCCCTCGGTGACCGCCCGCGCCGGCCAGACCGCGTCGGGGTCGTCGAGCGACAGCGTGGCCGGCGCCGCCGGATCGCCGGCGGCGAACCCGGTCGCCTCCGCCAACCGCGCGTCGCCCTCGTCACCGAACAGGTACGTCAGCGTGAACGGCAGGTCGTGCGCGTTGCGCCCCAACTGGCGACCGGCGAAGGCGAGCGTCTCCTGCTCGGTGCGGATCACGCTCGGGTCGGAGCCGAGGTCCCGCAGCGTGGCCATCCGTCGCTCGCCGATGACCCGCTCGGTCTCCTCGCTGACCACGCAGAGCATCCCGACCAGCGTGCCGTCGTCGTCGCGCAGCGGGCTGTAGGAGAACGTGTGGTAGGTCTCCTCCCGGTAGCCGGCGCGTTCCAGGAACAGCAGCAGCCCCTCGTCCCAGGTCGCCTCGCCGGTGCGCAGCACGGTGTCGATGCGGGGGCCGATGTCGGGCCAGATCTCCGCCCACACCTCGTTCGCCGGGCGGCCCAACGCCCACGGGTACTTGCGGCCCAGCGTGTCGCGGCGGTAGGCGGCGTTGCAGAAGAACGTCAGCTCGGGGCCCCAGGCCATCCACATCGGGAAGCGGGAGGAGAGCAGGATGCGCACCGCCGTCCGCAGGCTCTGCGGCCACCCGTCGGGCTGCCCCAGCGGATGGCTCGACCAGTCGACCCGGGCCAGATCCGGGCCGATCTCACCGTCGACGGCGAACACGTCGGCACGTGTCCGCGGGTCGGTGCCAGCGCCGGTCATCGCCCGAGTCTCCCTCACCACACATGATCCCGCTCGTCCAGGTCACGGCGCCACCCTGGGCGACAAATCCTGACACAAGCGGTATCCCGCCGCCCGAGCGGCCCCCAGAGTAGCTGTCCGTACCGCTCTTGCCCCCGCAGCGTCCCCGCCATGCCACCGACCGCCGTCGGGAGTGCCACAATCTCGGCCCGCCGGCCGAGGCGTGGGTGTGCGCGGACCGGGGTCTGCCGCCGGACGCCACCGACGCCGCGGAGAAGGGCCGGAAAACACCGAAGGCAGGGAGACGTCGCTCCCTGCCACTTCTAACGTATATCGCACCCCGGGGCTTGCCGCAAGACCCCGGTCATGCCGCAGAATCGTCGGCCGGACGCGGATGAGCTGGAAAAACGGGGGGCACGACGATGGCCGGACGCTACGTGGTCGGGTTCGACGAGATCGACGAGAGGCAGGTCGCCACCGTCGGTGGCAAGGGCGCACACCTGGGGGCGCTGTCGCGGCTCGACGGGGTGAGCGTGCCGCCCGGCTTCTGCGTGACCACCGATGCGTACCGGCGGGCCGTGGCGGACCTGCCGGCGCTCGACGGGTCCCTGGACCGGCTCTCCCGGCTGCGCCCGGACGACCGCGAGGCGATCCGGACGGTAAGCGCCGAGATCCGCCGCGTAATCGAGGAGGCGGCCGTCCCGGGCGAGGTCGCGGCGGCGATCGGTGCCGCGCTGGCCGGGCTCGGCGCGCACGCCGCCTACGCGGTGCGGTCCAGCGCGACGGCCGAGGACCTGCCGACGGCCTCCTTCGCCGGCCAGCAGGACACCTACCTGAACGTGGTGGGCCCGGACGAGATCCGCACCCACGTCGCCCGGTGCTGGGCGTCGCTGTTCACCGAGCGGGCGGTGACCTACCGCCTACGCAACGGCATCGATCACCGTACGGTGCACATGGCCGTGGTGGTGCAGCGGATGGTGCTCCCGGACGCGGCGGGGATCCTGTTCACCGCCGACCCGGTCAGCGGGAACCGGAAGGTCGCCTCGGTGGAGGCCGGGTTCGGTCTGGGCGAGGCCCTGGTCTCCGGCCTGGTCACCCCGGACGTGTTCACGGTGCGCGACGACCGGGTCCGCTCCCGGACCATCGCCACCAAGCCGCGGGCCGTCCGCGCCGTGCCGGGCGGCGGGACGCGGACCGAGGCGGTCGATCCGGCCCGGCGGGAGCAGCCCGCGCTGACGGACGAGCAGGTCGTCCGTCTCGTCCGGCTCGGGCGGCGGATCGAGGCGCGGTTCGGCGGCCCGCAGGACCTGGAGTGGGCCCTGGCCGACGGCGGACTCCACATCCTCCAGAGCCGCCCGATCACCACGCTGTTCCCGGTCCCGGTGGTCGACGACGGGCAGAACCACGTCTACCTCTCGGTCGGCCACCAGCAGATGATGACCGACGCGATGAAGCCGCTGGGGCTGTCGATGTGGCGGCTGACCGCCATGGCGCCGATGCACGAGGCCGGTGGCCGGCTGTTCGTCGACGCCACCCGGCACCTGGCCACACCGGCGGGCCGGGCCGCCTTCCTGGACCTGATGACCAGATCGGATCCGCTGACCAGGGACGCGCTGGAGACGATCCTGGACCGTGGTGACGTCGTGCCGACGCTGCCCGACGACGGCCCCGCCGGTCCGCCCCCCGGGCTGCCGTCGGCGACGATCGAGACCGACCCGGCCGTCGTCACGGCGCTGATCGAGCGGAGTCGGGCCAGCATCGCCGCGCTGCGCCGCGACATCGGCACCCGGACCGGGCCGGCGCTGTTCGACTTCCTGGTGGCGGAGGCGTTCCCGGAGCACAAGCGGGCCCTCGTCGACCCGGTCAACATGCAGGCGATCATGGCCGGCATGGAGGCCACCTGGTGGCTCAACGACAAGCTGGGGGAGTGGCTGGGCGAGCGGAACGCCGCCGACACGCTCACGCTGTCCGCCCCCGGCAACGTCACCTCGGAGATGGGGCTGGCGCTGCTCGACGTCGCCGACGTCATCCGCCCCCACCCCGAGGTGGTGGCGTTCCTGCGGGACGCCGCGGACGACGACGGTTTCCTGGACGAGCTGCCGAAGCTGCCGGGCGGACGCGAGGCACGCGACGCCCTCCAGGACTACCTCGACCGGTACGGCATGCGGTGCGTCGGCGAGATCGACATCACCCGACCACGGTGGAGCGAGCGGCCGGCCACCCTCGTACCGCTGATCCTCGACCACGTCCGGAACGTCGCGCCCGGCGCCGCCGGACGGCGCTTCGCGGAGGGCC
Source organism: Micromonospora sp. NPDC049201 (assembly GCF_055586805.1). NCBI lineage: Bacteria > Bacillati > Actinomycetota > Actinomycetes > Micromonosporales > Micromonosporaceae > Micromonospora > Micromonospora sp. NPDC049201. Next base: position 352,269 of record NZ_JBVJHM010000001.1, read on the forward strand.
GGCAGGCGGTGCGGCGGAAGGCCCGGGAAGTGCTCGACCGGCTCCGGGCGCTGCCGGACGGGGACCGCAAGGCCGACGAGACCCAACGGATGATCGACCGGGTCCGGACCTTCATCGGCTACCGCGAGTACCCGAAGTACGCCATCGTGAGCCGCTACCTCGTCTACAAGCAGGCGCTGATGGCGGAGGCCGACCGGCTGGTACGGGACGGGGTGTTGCCCGACCGGGAGGACGTCTTCTTCCTGACCTTCGACGAGTTCCGCGACGCGGTGCGGACGCGCCGGGTGGACGCGCGGCTCATCCGCGAGCGCGCGGAGGCGTTCCGGTTCCACCAGGCGCTCACGCCACCCCGCGTGCTCACCTCGGACGGCGAGGCGGTCCACGGGGCGTACCGGCGTGACGACGTGCCGAGCGGCGCCCTGGCCGGCGTGCCGGTGTCGGCCGGCACGGTGGAGGGGCGGGCCCGGATCGTCCTCGACCTGACCGGCGCGGACGTCGAACCGGGCGACATCCTCGTCACGGTCCATACCGACCCGAGCTGGACGCCGCTGTTCGTCGCCGTGGCCGGCCTGGTGACGGAGGTGGGCGGCCCGATGACCCACGGCGCGGTCATCGCCCGGGAGTACGGCCTGCCGGCCGTCGTGAACGTGCCGCGGGCCACCCGGCTGATCCGCGACGGGCAGCGGATCCGGGTGCACGGCTCCGGCGGGTACGTCGAGCTGCTGACCTGATCCGGGTCAGGCGGCGCCGCGGTCGACCAGGCTGAACGTGGTGTCGATCGGGGCGTCGCCCATCTCCTGGACGTAGATCTCCTTCTCGGTGTCCTCCCACTGCACCACGCCGTACTTCTCGCTGATGATCGAGTAGGAGGTGCGGCCCTTGTCGTCCCTGCCCTCCCGGGAGATGCTGAACACGGTGGCCCCGGTGGGTTCGCACTCGGCGCCCACCAGGGACGCGTACCCCTCGGGGTCGAGCTTGACGCCGAGGCACGGACGGTGCGCGATGTCCGGGTTCACCGACTTGATCATGTAGTCGACGCCGACCGGTTCGAGCACGAAGAGCGCGTCCTTGCCGGTGCCGTCGCCGACCGTCAGCTCGCCGTCGAACGGCAGCGACAGGTCCCGGTCGATCTCCACGACGTGCAGCAGGAGCCGTCGCTGACCGGCCAGCATGGCCCGGGTCCGGTCGGCCGACGCCGAGGGCGATCCGCCCGGGGTACGGGACGCCGTCGAGGAGGGCGTGCCGCCGGTGGTCGGCCCGCCGGCCGCCGGCGACGCGGACGGCGTGCCGCCGCCGGTCGGGGAACCGCTGCCGGCGGAGCCGGTGGGCGTCGAACCGGACCGGTCGCCCACCAGGTCCGCGCCGAACAGCGCGGCCGGCACCAGCACCGCCATCACGGCGGCGCCGGCGGCCAACCCGATGAGTCGGCGGCGCCGCGTCGTGGCCGCGCCCGGGTCCGCCGGGACGCCCCGGCCCGCGCCGTCGGGGCCGCCTCCCGTCGCGCGGCCGGCTCCCGCCGCCGGACCGGCTTTCGCTCCCGAGCCGGTGGCGGGGCCGCCACCGGGGCCGGGTTCCGCCGCCGCGCCGGGCACTGTCGGCCCGGCGGTCCGGACGGCGGCCCCGCTCGCCGGCGAGGCCGCGGTCAGGAGGCCGTCGAGCAGGTCGCGGGCCGTCGGCCGGGCGGTCGGCTCCTTCTCCAGGGCCCGGGAGACCAGCTCCCGCAGCGGCCCGTCCAGACCGGTCAGGTCCGGCGGCTGGGTCATGATCCGCATCGCGGTGGCGGTGGCGGACTCACCCTCGAACGGCGTCCGGCCGGTCGCGGCGAAGGCGACCACGGCGCCCCAGGCGAAGATGTCCGCGGCCGGGCCCGTGCGTTGGCCGGACGCGCTCTCGAACCGCTCCGGAGCCATGTACGCGACGGTGCCGACCATCTGGTCGGTCCGGGTGTGCTGGCTCGTGGCCTCGAACGCGCGGGCGATGCCGAAGTCGATGACCTTGATCCCGCCGGGCGCGACCAGGACGTTGGCGGGTTTCAGGTCCCGGTGGATCACGCCGGCGCCGTGGATGGCGGTGAGCGCGGTGGCCACCCCGACCGCGATGCCGTGCACGCCGGCCGTCGTCATCGGCCCCCGCTCCCGGACCACCTGCACCAGGCTGGGCCCGTCGACGTACTCCACCACCAGGTACGGCGGGTCGTGGTCCGGGTCGGCGTCCAGCACCTCGGCGGTGCAGAACGGCGGCACCTGGCGGGCCCGGTTCACCTCGCTGCGGAATCGGCCCCGGAACTCGTCGTGGTGGGACAGTTCGGCGCGGACCACCTTGACCGCCACCTGCCGGCCCTGCGGCGACCGGGCCAGGAACACGCTGCCCATGCCGCCCTCGCCGAGCCGGCCGAGCAGTTCGTAACCACCGAGCCGGACCGGGTCACCGGGACGCAGTCCCTCGCTCACTCCGGGCCTCCGCAGGCCGCAACCGCCCCGCGAACCGACACGCCTGTCACGCAGTTCCCCTTCGGACGCCCCGATGACCGCCCGCAGCCTACCGTCCGTCCCGGGCCCGCCCGGCGTGCGGCGTCCCGTCCACGGCGACCGGGCCCGCCCGTGATCCGGCCGCCGCCCCGTGGGACCGGGCGGCGGCCGGATCGGCTCAGCGGTAGCCGGCGGCCACGACGTTGGCCTGGACCGCGTTCTCCGTCGCGTCCGAGGGGTAACCGGCGACCATGGCCCCCTCGTAGAACGTGCCGACGCTCTGGTTCCTGTTGTCGATGCAGCAGTCGCCGCCGCTGCCCAGGATGATCGCGCCCTGCTTCTTCATCGGGCTGTAGCCGGGCGGAAGCGACCCGTCGTAGAGCGTGTAGAGGTTGCCGGACTGGGCGTTGCTGCCCTTGATGGCGAACCGTGAGGTGCCGTTGTTCTTCAGCGTGGCGGTGACGAACTTGCTGGTGAAGGCGCGCTGGTTGGGGTTCCAGGTCTGGCTGCCGCCGGGGTAGAGACCCCACTCCAGGTCGGCCTGGACCCAGGGGCCGCTGCCGGAGCAGCCGCCGAACCAGCAACTGGTGCCGAAGTAGATCGCGTCCATCGCGCCGGCGCCGTCGGCCCGGCGGGTGGTCTCGCTGTTGCCGTAGTCGAAGCAGCAGCCGCTGTTGACGTGCGTGCCGCTGGTGACCATGTACATGCCCTCCGGCGCGCTGCCGGTCGGGACGCCGGTCAGGTGACCGTCGCGCCAGTAGCTGCTGTTGCCGGGGATGAACAGCGAGTACGCCTTCGCGCCGCCGACCGTGATCGCCTCGCGGTTCGCCACGGCCGGTTGCACCGCGCCGCCGATGCCGCCGGCGCCCTGGTAGCCGAGGTTGTTGCCCCGCGTCGTCTGGTCGTAGATCCAGGTGATGACGCAGGTGGTGTTGGCGCAGAACGAGTCCTGCGCGGCGGCGTTGGCGGGGCCGCCCGCGGTGAGCGTGGTGATGTCGCGGGTGGTGTTGTCGGAGGCGCGGCGCACCTGGTAGAGCCGCCCGCTGTAGGTCCGGAACAGCGCCCGCGTGGTGCTGTGCGCGGCGACGCAGGGCGTGCCGCCGGCCGCGTAGATGTCACACGGTCCGTCGCCGCCCGGCGGCGGGGTGCTCGGTGGCGTCGTGGTGGGCGGCGTGCTGACGCCGCCGGTGCAGGTGGTGCCGTTGAGCGCGAAGCTGGTGGGCACCGGGTTGCTGCCGGTCCACGATCCGTTGAAGCCGAAGCTGGTGCTGCCGCCGGTGGGGATGCTGCCGTTGTAGGAGACGTTGGCGGCGGTGACGGCGGCGCCGGTCTGGGTGATGGTGGTGTTCCAGTACTGGGTGACGGTCTGGCCGGCGCCGAACGTCCAGGTCAGCCGCCAGTTGCTGACCGGGTCGCCGAGGTTGGTGACGGAGACGTTCGCGCCGAACCCACCGGACCAGGACGAGGAGACGGTGTAGCTGACCGCGCAGCCGGTGGCGGCCGCGGCGGGCAGCTGGGTGGCGGTGAGGCCGGCGGTGGTGAGCGTGAGTGTGGTGGCGGCGGCGATCAACGCCGCCCGGTGGCGGGGATGGTGCGTGAGTCGCACGGGGACCTCCCGGTCCGTGAGTGGGATGGCGACGACCGACCGAGGCGAAGTGAGCGCTCACAGATGTCGCATGAGGTGAGCCTCGCGCGGACAGTGGCCGGTTGTCGACGCCTGCCGCTCCTCGGTCAACCGTCCCGAGCAGCGCCGGTCTGCCCTGGGCCGGCGGCGGTGCGAAGTGCTGAGCTCCCGGTGCGCTCGCGAAGAGGCACTCGTCAATGTTTTCGTTAACATCAACGGCCTGTCAATGGGCGGAACCGTTTCGACCAGGCGTCAGCGCGGCGTCGAGACCGGCGACGGCCAGCCGGCCGGGATCCGCTCCAGCACCCCACCGGCGAACACCTCCCGCAGGCCGAGCGGCTTGAGGTGGACGTACCCGATGTGGCAGTCGCAGACCGCCGTGTCGCACCCGCGGGGCTTCAGGGCGGCCCGCCACGAGCCGTCGTAGAGGTTGCCGATCGGGGTGGGGATGAAGTGGCAGCGGCGGACCGTGCCGTCCCCCAGCACCGAGACGGCGGTCTCACCGGCGTGGCAGGGCCGGCCGAGCGACAGGTGCGGCCGGACGCTGTAGCCGAAGTGCGGGTCCAGCGCGGTCCAGGTCGCCTCCTCCTCGGCGTCGTAACGGCGACCCTCGGCCGCGTTGACCCACAGGTAGACGGCCGGCGGCAACGCGGCCCGCAGCGCCCGCGCCTCGTCGAGGTGTTCGGGCAGGCCGACCACCCCCACCGAGTACCGGATGCCCAGCTCGGTCAGGCGCGCGCAGCGGGCCAGGAACCGTGCCCGCTCGACCTGCCCCGGGTGGTAGGTCGTCCAGAGCGCGGCCGAGCCGGGGTCGGCGTCGGCCAGCCAGTCGACGCGGGCGGCGAGGTTGGTCTGCACCACCACGCGGTCCACGTGCGGCAGGTGCGACAGCGACACCATGGCGTCCCGGTACCAGCGTCGGGTCAGCGCCTCGCCCCACGGCGTGAACAGCACCGACAGCCGCACGTCGGTGGTCGCCGCGACCCAGCCGGTGAACCGGGCCAGCGCCGCCCGGTCGGCGCGCAGCAGCTCCGGCGGGTCCTGCCGCTTGGCGAACGGACAGTAGGGACAGTCGTAGTTGCAGCTCGCCAGCGGGCCGCGGTAGAGGATCGACAGCGTCATCGCAACGCGTACCCGGTCATCGCGTGTCGGACCTCGGCGGAGGTCAACCACGGGCCGACGGCGTCGGAGCGGGCCAGCCCGGCCGCGGTGAGCCGCAGCCCGCCGTCGGTGGCCCAGCCCCGCTCGACGAGCCGGCCGAGCTGCGGGAAGTCGTCGACCGGCCGTCGCCCGAAGCGGGCCCGGTAGGCGTCGGCGTCCACCCCGTCGACGCGCAGCAGCGACGTGAGCAGCCAGCGGCGACGCTGCTCCGCGTCGTCCAGCCGGAAACCGAACTCGGCGTACGCGAAGTCGTCGGCGGGACGGCCGAGGTAGTCGTCGAGCACCGCGCGTACCTGCGTGACGCTCACCGCGTAGTCGAAGGAGTAGTGCAACGCGGTGGTGTAGGAGCGGGCGCCGCAACCCAGCCCGACCATGCCGTCGTCCTGGCAGCGGTAGCCCGGACCGTCCGGCGCCGGCGCGTCGGCCCGGCGGAACTGGCGCATCGACTCCTGCCGGTAGCCGGCCGCGTCGAGCGTCTCCACCGCCTGCCGGTAGAGCGCGAGGCGCTGGGCGTCCCAGTCGGCGCGGGCGTGCGCCCGCCGCCCGAGCCCGGTCAGCGGCCGGACGTAGAGCGGATAGAGGAACAGCTCCTCCGGCCGCCAGGCCAGCGCCGCGTCCAGGCTCTGCCGCCACGTGTCGGCGGTCTGCCCGTCGATGCCGTAGATCAGGTCGATGTTCAGCGACGGGATCCGCGCGTCCCGGATCGCGGCCAGCGCGGCCTCCACCTCGGCGCGGCGTTGCGGCCGGCCGGCGGCGCGGGCCTCGACGTCGAGGAAGCTCTGCACGCCGATGCTCACCCGGGTGGTGCCGTGCGCGGCGAGCACCGCGAGCCGGTCCGGCGTCGCGGTGGCCGGCGAGGTCTCCACCGACAGGGGTACGCCCGGCAGGCGCGCGCCGAGCGTCTCGGTGGCGACGGCGAACAACGCGGTCAGCTCGTCGGCGGTGAGGTAGGTCGGGGTGCCGCCGCCGAACGCGGCGCGGGCGAACCCGGCGTCCGCGCCGAGCGCCTCGGCGACCCGCCCGGCCTGCCGGCGCACCTGACGTAGGTACGCGGTGACCTGCTCGGCCGGCGCGTTGGCGCGGGTGAACAGGTTGCAGAACCCGCACCGCATCTCGCAGAACGGCACGTGCAGGTAGAGGAAGAGCGCGTCCCGCGCCTCGGCGCGCCACACGTCCGCCAGCCGGGGCCGGGGCCGCAGCGCCCGGTAGGAGGTCTTGTGCGGGTACGCGTAGAGATACTGCTGGTAGGCGGAGCCGTCGAGGCTCGGTTCGGTGCTGGTCACCATTCTCCCGGGTGCAGGGTGAAGTCGGCATAGGGGACGGTCCACACCACGTCGTGGCCGATCCGGTGGCCGGTGTGGCCGTCCTCCCCGTAGGCGGTGCCGTGATCGGAACAGATGATCGTGAACACCGGCCGGCCGCGACCGGTGACCAGCCGGAACAGCCGGTCGATCCGGCCGTCGACGTACTCCAGGGCGGCGGCGTGGCTGGCCCGGCTGTCGGTCTCGGCGCCGGGCAGATGGTGCCGGTTCGGCTGGTGCAGCGCGGCGACGTTGAGGAAGGTGAACAACGGCCGGGCCACCGGCACCCGGGCCAGCACCTCGGCCAGCCGGTCGAGCTGGGCGTCCAGGCAGGTGGGGGACGTGACGCCGAACTCCGGCTCCCAGTGCGCCTCGGCGAACAGGCCGGGCAGCACCGCGCCGAGCGGGGTACGCCGGTTGAAGAAACCGACCCCGCCCAGGCACAGCGTGTGGTAGCCGACCGCGGCGAGCGCGGTGGGCAGGTCCGGGGCGTCGAACACCCAGGTGTCCGCGCCGGCCGTCTCGCTGCCCGGGAACGCCGCCGCGAACCGCCGTTCGTGCGGCCCCGGCGTGGTCGGCGTGGGCAGGAAGCCGGCGAAGAACGCGTGGTGGGCGGCGTAGGTGAAGCTGGCGGGGGAGTGCCGGCGCTCCCACCGGCCGCCGGGCAGCGCCCGGGCCAGCCGCGGCGTCCGCCCCGTCGCGGCCAGCTCGGCGGCCACGTCGTGGCGCAGCGTGTCCAGCGTGACCAGGAGCAGGTCGTGGCTGCCGATCAGGCCGCGCATGCGGCCACCCCCGCCCGCCACCGCCGCCACCGGCCGGTGGTCAGCGCGTGCACCTGTTCGGCATAGCTGTCCCGGCCGTCGGTCAACACGCCGGGCAGCAGGTCGCCGAACGCGTTCACCTCGGCGACCGCGTGCCGGCGCCACCCGGTCAGGAACATCAGGTCGACGCCGACGTGCAGCGAGCCGGCGAAGCAGGCGGCGACGCGCTCGCAGGTCTCCATCGCCGCCGACCAGCCCGCCGCGCCGGCCGCGGCGCGCAGCTCGGCCAGGTCGCCCCGGGCGTTGCCGAGATGCAGGTTGGTCAGCGGGCCCCGGGCGGCACGCACCACCGCGTGCGTCGGCCGGCCGGCGACCACCAGCACCCGCACGTCGACCACCCGGTCCCGCAGGCCGGCCTTGGGCAGCCACCGTTCGACGTGCAGGCCGTCCGGGGCCAGCCGGTCGACGATCGCGGCGATCGTCGACTCGTCGGTGTGCCGCCGGACCCGCAGCGAGTTGAACAACCCGTCCGGGGTGGGCTCGACGGTGGTGTCGGCCCGCACGCCGCGCGGACCGACCGCGAGCGCGAGCACCCCGGCGGCGGACGACCCGTGCGCCGGCTTGACGAACACCCGGCGCCACCCGGCCGCCGCCATCGCCTCGCGCAGCGCGGCATAACCGCCGACCGGTGGCGGACCGGCATAACCGCCGACCGGCGGCAGCGCGGCCGGCACCGGCACGCCGGCCGCCGACAGCAGCGCGTGGCAACGCCGCTTGTCGCAGAGCACCGCGACGTCCGCCGGCGGGTTCAGCAGCTCCGCGCCCCCGGCGGCGACCCGGTCGAGCCCGGCCACCAGACCGGCGTACGCGTCGGCGAGGCCGATCAGCTCGCCGTGCCGGGCGGCGGTGGCCGACCGTCGCAGCAGCCGGTCGACGTGCGGATCCTCGCCCGGGGAGTCGACCCGCACCAGCGCGCCGGCCGGCGGCGGGACGGCCCCGGTCAGTACGTCCGCCCAGGGCAGGACGGTGGGGGCGGGCAGCCCCGCGGCGCGCACCGCGCTCGTGAACAGCGCCACCCGGCGGTTCGCGGGATTGCCCACCACGGTCAGTCGCATGTCAGCACGCCACCGCCGCCGGTCACTCCCCGACCGCGGTGTAGTAGTAGGGCTGGCCGTCGTACGTGTCGGCGGTCTGCGGGTCGGAGACGTCGACCTCGACGCCGGGCAGCGCGGCGACCACCGACGCGGCCACCTCCTCGGACAGGAAGTGGTGGTGCAGGTCGAGCCGGCGCAGGTGGGTCAGCGGCTGACCGGCCAGCAGCGCCGTCGCACCGGCGTCGCCGAGCACGCCCATGGACAGGTCGAGGACCTCCAGCCGGCCGACGACCGGCGCGTCGGCGACCGCCGCGGCGATCGCGTCGGCGTGCTCCGCGTTGCAGAGCCCGAGGTGCCGCACCGCCGGCAGCCGGTCGCCGGCCAGCACCACCGCCAGGTCGTCCACGGTGGCGTCGCCGCCGTAGTCGGCGACGCCGAGCCACAGGTCCAGCCGGTGCAGCGCCGGCAGGTCACACGCCGCGACCGCGCGCACCACCTCGGCCGGCAGGCCGCCGGACTCGATCCGCAGCTCGCGCAGCGCGGTGTGCCGGACCGGCTCCAGCCGCAGCCCCTGCGCGCCGCGGATCCACAGCACCTCAAGCGCCGGACACGCGGCCAGCAGCGGCGTGACGTCGCGGTGGGTCAGCCAGGAGATCTCGCACTGCTCGGCGACCAGGTCGGCCAGGAACACCGCCCGCAGCCCGGTCCACTTCGACGCCGCGTCGACCAGCAGATCCACCGGCAGCGGGCGCTCGTGCGCCTCGCCCCACTCGCCCACCACCACGGCGCGTACCGCCTCGGCCGGCACCTCGTCGAGCAGGGCGCGGACCAGGCCGGCGAACTCGGTCGGGTCGGCGTCGAACTCCTCGACCTCCAACCGCCAGGCCACGGCGGACGGATCCGCCGGCAGCGCCATTCCCGGTGTGAACGGCAGGACCGGCAACCCGGCGAACGACGAGACGTGCGAATTGATCACACCAACCTCCGGTGCGGCAGCGGCAAGGGCGGCGGAACCGTAACAGGCGGCCCCGACACGACCAGGGGCGGCGGACTCCTGCCGTGCGCAATGCCGGCCAGTTGTGCGGTGTGTCATCGGAGTATGGCGCTCCGTCATGGACAGTCATCTGCCGGTCGCCTAGCCTCCCCGATGGGGGGGAGGCGCACATGGCCGCTGCCGTGGACCCGGTCCGCATCAGGGTGCTGGGCCCGGTCGCCGCGCTCCGCGGCCCGGTGGAGATCCCGTTGGGTCCCGCCCGCCAACGTGCGGTCCTGGGCTACCTCGCCCTGCACCCCCGGCAGCCGGTCCTGCTGGGCGCGCTCACCGAGGCGCTCTGGGGCGCCGACGCGCCGGACAGTGGCGCACACCTCATCCGGACGTACGTCGCCCGGCTGCGCCAGGTGCTGGAGCCCGACACCGCGCCCCGGGCCCGCACCAACGTCATCGCCTCGGTGCCCGGCGGCTACCGGCTCGACGTCCCCCCGGAGGACGTCGACGCGTGCCGGTTCCGGGCACTGCTCGGCCGGGCCCGCAGCCGGCGGGCGGCCGGCGCGCTCGACGACGCGTTCGAACTGCTCGCCACCGCGCTGGACCTGTGGCGGGACCCGACGCTCACCCACCTCACCGGCCTGCTGGCCGGTCCGCGGCACGTCACCGCGCTGCGCGCCGCCTGGGTCGACGCCGGCCTGCTGTACGCCTCGGTGGCGGTCGCCCTGGGCCAGACCTCGCAGGTGGTGCCGGTGGTCGAACGGCTCGCCGCCGCCGAGCCGTTGCAGGAGGCGGTGCAGGCCCGCTACCTGGAGGTGCTCGCGGGCAGCGGCCAGCGCGCCGCCGCCGTGCACCACTACCTCGACGTCCGGGCCCGGCTCCGCGCCGAGCTGGGCGTGGAGCCCGGGCCGGAACTGCGCCGCATCCACGCCGCGTTGCTGCGCGCCGGGGACGCACCGGCCCGGGCGGCGTCGGGCGCCCCGGCCCGGCCGCGGGCCGCCCGGCCGCCCGGCTGGCGCGGGCCGGGGCCGGCCCTCGGCACGCTGATCGGCCGTGACGCCGAGGTCGCGCACTGCGCCACGCTGCTGGTGGCGCACCGGCACGTGACCATCGTCGGCCCGGCCGGCTGCGGCAAGTCCGCCACCGGCCTGGCGGTCGCCGAACGGGTCGCCGCCGTGTTCCCGGACGGCGTCGCCGCCGTGGACGCGGCCGAGGCCCCGGACTGCGGCGCGGTGCTGCGCCTGCTCGCCGAGACGCTGGGGCTGGCGGCCACCGCCGATCCGCTGCGCGTCGTGGCGGAGCGTCGGATGCTGCTGGTGCTCAACGACGTCGAGCACCTGGCCGGGCGCGCCGCGGAGATGATCGAGTACGCGCGGCACCGCTGCCCCCGTACGGCCGTGCTGGTCACCTCCCGCCGCCGGCCCGGGCCGGCCCGCGCGGCGGTGTTCCGGCTCGGCCCGCTACCGGTCCCCGGGCCGGCGGACGTGGACACGCTGGCCGCGAATCCGGCGGTGCGCCTCTTCGTCGACCGGGCCCGGCTGGTCCGCCCCGGTTTCCGCCTGTCGCCGGCCGACGCTCCGACGGTGGCCCGGATCTGCCGCGAGCTGGACGGGCTGCCGCTGGCCCTGGAGCTTGCCGCCGCCTGCCTCTACACCGACAGTCTCGACGGCGTGCTCCGGCGGGTCGCCGACCCGCTCCACCTGCTGCGACCGCGGCGGCGGGGACACCCGCGGCACCACCGGTCACTCACCTCGGCGCTGCGGCGCAGCCTGGCCCCGCTGCGCCCGACCGACCGGGCGTGCCTGGCCCGGTTGGCCCGGGGGGAGCTGCGCTTCTCCCCGGACGACGCGGTCGCGCGCTGCGCCGGCATCGTCCCGGACGGCGAGGTGCGCGACGTGCTCGACCGGTTGGCCGACGAGTGCCTGCTGGAGCCGGACGCCGGCCCGGACGGCGCCCGCTACCGGCTGCTGCGCACCGTGGCGGTGGCCGCAGCCGGTGGGCGCGACGGGGACGACGGTCAGGCGTTCCAGGGCATGGTCGGGAACCAGCCGTAGCCGAACTTGGCGGGCAGCCGCACGTCCCAGTAGAAGACCAGGAACGCGCCGAGCACCAGCAGCGCGACGCCGACCAGCAGGCCGGCCCGGCCGGGCCGGGACAACCACCGCTGTACGCCGCCACGCGTGCCCAGCACCAGCAGCAGCGCCAGCACGACCATCACCAGGATGTTGCCCAGCGACTGGAGGACGAGCGCCAGCGCGCCGTAGAACGGGTTGTGACTGTCCACCGCCTGCTCCAGCAGCTTGTGGAACAGCGGGTACGGCCGCCCGACCAGGAAGCCGCCGACCAGGGCGCCGAGCGTCACCAGGCGGGCCGTGGGCCGGTTGGCGAACGGGTCGGGGAGCAACCCCAGCGCCGCCAGGCCGAGCGCGGCGAACGCCAGCCCGATCAGCCCGAACACCAAGGACGCCTGCACCAGCCGGACCGGGAAGCCGGAGCCGACGGTGGCCGTGGAGAGCTGGGGAAGCCGGGACCCGATCAGCACGGCCACGAAGCCGTACACCGCGGCCACCGCCACCAGCCCGAGCGCCAGCCAGCCCAGCGGCGCCAGCACGGCGGCGACGCGCCCCCGGCGTGACCCGTCGGCCCGGCCGGCGACGTCCGGCAGCGCGCCGAACACGGCGATGTTGCAGGCGGTGAACGTGCCGGCGAAGCCGGAGACGAAGGCGAACAGGGCGCCGGCCGCCGAGCCGCCGATCACGGTCTGCTTGGCGTCGGTGCCGAGCACGGAGTTGGCGACGGAGTCACCGATCACGTGGTCGACCAGCTCGAACGACCAGAGCATGGCGAGCAGCAGGCCCCCGGCCACGGCCACCAGCGCGGCGATCGGGCGGCGGTCCCGGGTGAGCGGGCGGTCGGTGGTGGGTCTGGCGAGTGTGGTCATTGACGATCCTCCCCTGGTCCGCGTCCGGGCCGAAAGTTCCACGCCGGGCCGGCAAACACGAAGAAGCGTGGCACGAGCGGTATGCAGCATTCTTGACGCGCAGACAGGGAGCGGTCAGGGGAGGGAATCACCGATCCGTGGAACGTCACTTCTCCGTCACCGTGCTCGGCGCGGTCCGGGTCCACGACGGCGGCACGCCGGTGGCGCTCGGTCCGTCGAAGCAGCGCGCGTTGCTGGCGTTGCTGGCCCTGCACGTCGGGGAGAACCTCCCGATCGAGACGCTCGCCCGGTCGCTGTGGGGCGACCGTCCGCCGCCCAGCGGGAGCCGTCTCCTGCACACCTACGTGGCGCGGTTGCGGCGCGCGTTGGAGCCGGCGTCGCCCCGGCACGCCCGTACCAACGTGATCGTCTCCGCGCCCCGGGCGTACCGCCTCCAGCTCCACCCGGACCAGGTCGACCTGCCCCGGTTCCGGCGGCTCACCGAGGCGGCCCGCGTCCTGGCGCGCCGAGCCCACCCGACGACCGCGTTCGCGCTGCTGACCGCCGCGGTCGCCGGCTGGTCCGATCCCGACCTGACCGACCTGCGCGGGCTGCTGCCGGGGTCGGAGACGGTCGCCGCGCTCCGCCGGGAATGGGTCAACGCCGGCCTCGATCTGGTCCGTCTCGGTCTGGACCTCGACCGGCCGGACGAGGTGCTGGCCGTCGCGGCACGGCTCGCCGCCGCCGAGCCGCTGCACGAGGCCGTGCAGGCCGGGCACGTCAGCGTGTTGGCGCGGACCGGCCGGCGGGCGACCGCCCGGGACCGGCTCGCCGAGATCACCGCCCGGCTCACCGCCGAACTGGGCATCGAGCCCGGTCCGGAACTGGCCGCCGCCGGCCGTGAGCTGCGACGCGGTCCCGCGCCGCGCCGACCCGGGACGCCTCCGCCGGCCCGCGGCGCGGCCGGCGGGAGACCCTCCGGACCGGACCCGGCCCCGGACGACGCGGACCTGGTCGGCCGGGAGGTCGACCTCGCCGCGTTGTCCGACCTGCTCGCCGAGCAGCGGGTGGTCACCGTGGCCGGGCCGGCGGGCGGGGGCAAGTCGGCGCTCGCCACCGCCGTCGCGCAGCGGGCCGGCGAGGGGTACGCCGACGGCGTCGTCACCGTCGACCTCGCCGCCGCCCGCACCCCGGCCGACGCGCTGCGGGCGATCCGTCGCCGCGTCCGCCGGGCCGGCCCGGACCCGGCACCCGTGGCCCGGCTGCTGGCCGACCGGCACGTGCTGCTGGTGCTGGACAACGTCGACCGGCTCACCGACACCTGCGCCGGCCTGGTGCACGACGTGGTGCGGGCCGGTCGTCGGGTCACCGTGCTGGTCACCTCGCGTGAGCCGCTCGGCCTGCCCTACGAGTCGGTGTGGCGCCTGCCGCCGTTGCCGGCGCTGACCACCGGCCCGGACGGGGAACGCGGCATGCCCGCCGTGCAGCTGTTCGCCCGCCGGGCCGCCCGGGCCCGACCCGGCTTCGAGTTGGGCGTCGAGGAGGTCGGCACGGTGGCCACCATCTGCGGCCTGGTCGACCGGCTGCCGCTCGCCGTCGAGCTGGCCGCCGAACGGATGGCCGACCGGACCCTGGACGAGCTGCTGCGCCACCTGGACAACCCGCTCGCCACCCTGGAGCCGCCCCGACGGCCCGGGCAGCCGGTGTCCGGGCGGTCGCTGTCCGCCGCGCTGCACCGCAGCCTCGACTGCCTGACGCCGGCCGAGCGCTGGTGCTTCGTCCGCCTCGGTGGGCTGCCCCGGCTCTTCGGCCTGGACGAGGTGGACCGGGTCTGCGGCGTCGCACCGCGGTGGCGGCCCGGCACCCGGGTGGTGCTCGACGGGCTGGTGGCGAAGTCGTTGTTGACGGCCCGGCACCACGCGGCGCGTCCCCGGTACACGATGCTGCGCACCGTGCACCAGTTCGCCGCCCGGCTGCTCGCCGCCGAGCCGGGCCGGTCCGGCGCCGTGCCGGTGCCCTCGGGCGGGGCGGGCTAGCCGGAGTCGGCCACAGCCGGCTGCGGCCCGCGACTTGACGCGCCGCATGTTATCGCTCACAGTCGATGGCAGGGCACAGGCACCGCAAGGCTCACCGGGCGAGCCGCGCTGGCCGGACCCTCGGCACCGCCGTCGAGGCGGGACGAGGCGTCGCACCACCACCGCTGCAACCCGGAAGAGGAATCCGCATGAGACCCATGAGAGCCCTGCTGTCCACCAGCCTGTTGGCCGGCGCGCTAGCCGCCGGCATGGCGGTGGCGCTGGCGCCCCACGCCAGCGCCGGCACGACCCTGGGCGCGTCGGCGGCCGAGAAGGGCCGCTACTTCGGCGCCGCGGTCGCCACCGGCAAACTGTCCGACAACACGTACGTGACGGTGCTGAACCGCGAGTTCAACTCCGTGGTGGCCGAGAACGAGATGAAGTGGGACGCCACCGAGCCCCAGCAGGGGCGGTTCAACTACACCGGTGGTGACCGGCTGGTCAGCCACGCCCGGGCCAACGGGATGAGCGTGCGCGGCCACGCCCTGCTCTGGCACCAGCAGCAGCCGAGCTGGGCGCAGGGCCTGTCCGGCACCGCGCTGCGCAACGCCGCGATCAACCACGTCACCCAGGTCGCCACGCACTTCCGTGGCCAGATCTACGCCTGGGACGTGGTGAACGAGGCGTTCGCCGACGGTGGCGGCGGTGGGCGCCGCGACTCCAACCTCCAGCGCACCGGCAACGACTGGATCGAGGCGGCCTTCCGGGCCGCGCGGGCCGCCGACCCGGGCGCGAAGCTCTGCTACAACGACTACAACACCGACGGGGTCAACGCGAAGTCGACGGGCGTCTACAACATGGTGCGGGACTTCAAGTCCCGGGGCGTGCCGATCGACTGCGTCGGCTTCCAGTCGCACCTGGGCACCACGATCCCGGGCGACTACCAGGCCAACCTCCAGCGCTTCGCCGACCTCGGCGTGGACGTGCAGATCACCGAGCTGGACGTGATGACCGGCGGTAACCAGGCGAACATCTTCGGCACGGTCACCCGGTCCTGCATGGCGGTGTCGCGCTGCACCGGCATCACCGTGTGGGGCGTGCGGGACTGCGACTCGTGGCGCGGCTCGGACAACGCGCTGCTCTTCGACTGCGCCGGCAACAAGAAGGCCGCGTACACGTCGGTGCTGAACGCGCTCAACGCGGGAGGGTCCAACACCCCGCCGCCGACCACGCCGGGCAACCCGACCACGCCGCCGCCGAGTCCGACGACGCCGGCGCCGCCGGTGCCGGGTGCGTGTTCGGCGTCGGTGTCGCTGAACTCGTGGACCGGTGGGTTCGTGGCGACGGTGAAGGTGACGGCGGGTTCGGCGGGTACGCGGAGTTGGGCGGTGAGTCTGACGTTGCCCGGTGGGGCGAGTGTGACGAACACGTGGAGTGCGACCGCCAGTGGTAGCACCGGCACGGTGCGGTTCGCGAATGTGGACTACAACGGCCAGCTCGGGGCCGGTCAGAGCACCGAGTTCGGGTTCCAGGGCACCGGCAGCGCGTCGGGGCTGACCCCGACCTGCGCCGCCCTCTGAGCCTGTCGTCGGCCCGGCCCGCGCGCACCGTGGGCCGGGCCGGCGGCCTCCCTCCCGTCCCCCCGCCTTGGAGGAACCGTCGATGAGAGCGAAGATCGCGCTGTTCGCGGCCGTGCTGGCGACGGCGCTGACGACGGCGGTCGCCGTCGTCAGCGCCGCCGGCCCGGCGTCCGCCGCCGCGCTCACCCAGGTGACGAACTTCGGCACCAACCCGACAAACCTACAGATGCACCTGTACGTGCCGGACCGGCTCCCGGCCCGGCCGGCCCTGCTGCTGGTCCTGCACTACTGCACCGGCAGCGGTCCGGCCATGCACACCGGCTCCGGCTACAGCCCGCTGGCCGACCGCTACGGGTTCATCGTGATCTACCCGTCGGTGACCCGCAGCAGCAAGTGCTGGGACGTGTCGTCGCCGCAGGCGCTGCGGCGCGGTGGCGGCAGCGACCCGGTCGGTCTCAAGTCGATGATCGACTACGTGACGGGCCGGTACCCGGTCGACCCGGCCCGCATCGGCGTCGCCGGCGCTTCGTCCGGCGCCATGATGACAAACGTGATGGCCGGCGTGTACCCGGACGTCTTCCACGCCGGGGTCAGCTCGTCGGGCGTGCCGTTCGGCTGCTTCGCCACCACCAACGGCTCGGAGTGGAACAGCGAGTGCTCCGGCGGGCGGATCACCAAGACCCCGCAGCAGTGGGGGGACCTGGTCCGCAACGCGTACCCCGGCTACACCGGCCGGCGTCCCCGCATGCAGATCTGGCACGGCACCACGGACACCACGCTGAGCTACGTCAACTTCGGTGAGCAGATCAAGCAGTGGACCAACGTGCTGGGTGTCTCGCAGACCCCGAGCATGACGGACTACCCGCAGGCCAGCGCCACCCGGACCCGCTACGGCGGCACCGGTGGGACGCCGCCGGTCGAGGCGATCAGCTTCCAGGGCTACGGCCACTCGATTCCGTTCGACGCCGCCCAGGCGGTGCGCTTCCTCGGCTTCGACGGTACCGGGGCGACCACCCCGCCGCCGAGTCCGACCACGCCGCCGCCCAGCCCGACCAGCCCGCCGCCGAGTCCGACCACGCCGCCGCCCAGCCCGACCACGCCGCCGCCGAGTCCGACGACGCCGGCGCCGCCGGTGCCGGGTGCGTGTTCGGCGTCGGTGTCGCTGAACTCGTGGACCGGTGGGTTCGTGGCGACGGTGAAGGTGACGGCGGGTTCGGCGGGTACGCGGAGTTGGGCGGTGAGTCTGACGTTGCCCGGTGGGGCGAGTGTGACGAACACGTGGAGTGCGACCGCCAGTGGTAGCACCGGCACGGTGCGGTTCGCGAATGTGGACTACAACGGCCAGCTCGGGGCCGGTCAGAGCACCGAGTTCGGGTTCCAGGGCACCGGCAGCGCGTCGGGGCTGACCCCGACCTGCGCCGCCCTCTGAGGCACGTCTCCGGCGGCGCGGCGATCCGTCGTCGCGCCGCCGGACACCGCGGGCGAACCGGCCGGCCGTAGCCGAGCCTTGTTACGAGACCGAGACATGCGCATTTCCCGTCATCGGTTGACGGTGAATCTTGTGAGCGTTAACACTCCGGGGAGGGTTATCCGTGGGTCCGTGAGTACGCAGGGGAGAGGAAGCTCGTGCGCAGACGATTTCTGGCCGCGCTCGGTGGCGTCGCGATCGCCGTCAGCCTGGCCGCATGCAGTGGTGAGGGCGCGGGTGGCGGCGGGGACACCAGCTCGGCCAAGCCCGGCGACCTGACCATCGGCGTCTCGATGCCGACCCAGACCTCGGAGCGGTGGATCGCCGACGGCAACTCGGTGAAGGAGAAGCTCCAGGCCAAGGGCTACAAGGTCGACCTGCAGTACGCCGGCGACGAGATCCCCACCCAGTCGCAGCAGATCGACCAGATGATCACGCAGGGCGCGGACGTGCTGGTGATCGCCCCGATCGACGGCACCGCGCTCAGCGGTCAGCTCCAGGCCGCCGCGGCGGCGAAGATCCCGGTCATCTCCTACGACCGGCTCATCCGCAACAGCCCGAACGTCGACTTCTACGTCAGCTTCGACAACTACAAGGTCGGCGTGGCGCAGGCCAACGCGCTCCTGGTCGGCCTCGGGCTACAGAACAAGGACGGCTCGAAGGGCAGCGCGACCGGCCCGTTCAACGTGGAGTTGTTCGCCGGCTCGCTCGACGACAACAACGCCCACTTCTTCTTCAACGGCGCGATGGACACGCTCAAGCCGTACTTCGAGGCCGGCACGCTGAAGGTGAAGTCGGGTCAGACGAAGATCGAGCAGATCGCCATCCTGCGCTGGCAGCAGGAGACCGCGCAGAAGCGGATGGAGGATGTGCTCACCTCCAGCTACAACGACGGCAGCAAGGTCGACGGCGTGCTGTCGCCGTTCGACGGCATCTCCCGGGGCATCATCACCGCCCTGCAGAACGCCGGCTACCGCGGCGGGGCCAAGAAGTTGCCGGTGATCACCGGCCAGGACGCCGAGGTCGCCTCCGTCAAGCTCATCAACGACGGCGTGCAGAGCTCGACCGTCTTCAAGGACACCCGCCTGCTCGCCGACCAGGCCGTGGTCGCCGCCGAGGCGTTCCTCAAGAAGCAGGAGCCCAAGGCGAACGACACCAAGGCGTACGACAACGGCGTCAAGGTCGTGCCCGCGTTCCTGCTGCCGGTGCAGACCGTCTACAAGGACGACATCAAGTCGGCGCTGATCGACTCCGGCTACCTGACCGCCGAGGAGGTCGCCGCCGGTCGGGCCGGCTGAGCCGCTCTCCGGCGGGCCCGGTGACGCACCTGTCGCTGGGCCCGCCGGCGCACCGACGCGACGGCCACGAGCAGGACGGTTTCCATGAGCGATCACATCCTCGAAATGCGGAACATCACGAAGACCTTTCCCGGAGTGGCCGCGCTCCAGGACGTCTCGCTCGCCGTCCGGCGCGGCGAGATCCACGCGATCTGCGGCGAGAACGGCGCCGGCAAGTCCACCCTGATGAAGGTGTTGTCCGGGGTGTACCCGACCGGCAGCTACGACGGGCAGATCGTCCTCGACGGCGAGCCGGTCGGGTTCCGGGGCATCCGGGACAGCGAGTCCGACGGCATCGTCATCATCCACCAGGAGCTGGCGCTGGTGCCGTACCTGTCGATCGCCGAGAACATCTTCCTCGGCAACGAGCGCCGTGGTCGCGCCGGGCTGATCGACTGGCACCGGACCAACGCGGAGGCCGCGGCGCTGCTGCGCTCGGTCGGGCTGCACGAGAACCCGGTGACCCCGGTGATCCAGCTCGGGGTGGGCAAGCAGCAGTTGGTGGAGATCGCCAAGGCGCTGTCCAAGAAGGTGCGGCTGCTCATCCTGGACGAGCCGACCGCGGCGCTCAACGACGTCGACTCGGCGCACCTGCTGGACCTGCTGCGGCGGCTCCGCGACCAGGGCATCACCTGCATCATGATCTCGCACAAGCTGGGCGAGATCACCGCGGTCGCGGACTCGACGACCGTGATCCGGGACGGCCGCACGGTCGAGACGCTGGACATGGGCGACGGCACGGCGACCCAGGACCGGATCATCCGCGGCATGGTCGGTCGCGACCTCGCGGCGTTCTACCCGACCCGGACGTCGACGCCCGGCGCCGAGGTGCTGCGGATCGAGGACTGGACGGTGCGTCACCCGACCCAGGACCGGCTGGTGGTGGACCACGCCTCACTCACGGTCCGCGCCGGCGAGGTGGTCGGCATCGCCGGCCTGATGGGTGCCGGCCGCACCGAGCTGGCGATGAGCGTATTCGGCCGGGCGTACGGCCGGGACATCACCGGCCGGGTCTTCGTCAACGGCCGCCAGGTGCGGCCCCGCACGGTGGCCGAGGCGATCGCCGCCGGCATCGCGTACGCGACGGAGGACCGCAAGCACTACGGCCTCAACCTGATCGACGACGTACGGGGCAACATCTCGGCCGCCGCGCTCGGCAAGCTCGCGCGCAACGGCTGGATCGACGGCAACGCGGAGATCACGGTCGCCGAGCGGGGCCGGCGCGACATGAACATCAAGGCGCCGAGCGTCATGTCGGTGGTGGGCAAGCTCTCCGGCGGCAACCAGCAGAAGGTCGTGCTGGCGAAGTGGCTGTTCACCGACCCGGACGTGCTGATCCTCGACGAGCCGACCCGGGGCATCGACGTCGGGGCGAAGTTCGAGATCTACACGATCGTCAACCGCCTGGTGGCAGACGGCAAGGCCGTCGTCATCATCTCCTCCGAGCTGCCCGAGCTGCTCGGCATGTGCGACCGCATCTACACCCTGGCGGCCGGCCGGATCACCGGCGAGGTGCCGGTGGGCGACGCCACCCAGGAGAACCTGATGGAACTCATGACCAAGGACAGGGATCTCGTCGGATGACCAGCACGAAGCCCGCCACCTCCCCGAAGGTCGACGCGCCCGACGCCGGCGCCGCCGCCACCCTGAAGACCGGGACCAGTGACCCGCGGACGCTGATCCTCGGCAACCTGCGGCAGAGCGGCATCTACATCGCCCTGGTGGTGATCGTCGCGCTGTTCGCGATCCTCACCGACGGCGTCTCGCTGAGCCCCGGCAACCTCACCAACATCGTTCTTCAGTACTCCTACATCCTGGTGCTCGCGATCGGCATGGTCATCGTGATCATCGGCGGGCACATCGACCTGTCCGTCGGGTCGGTGGTGGCGCTGACCGGCGCGGTCTCGGCCGTGCTGGTGATCCGGGAGGGCATGCCGTGGTGGGTCGGCATCCTCGCCGCGCTCGCCGTGGGCGTCGCGGTGGGCGCCTGGCACGGTCTCTGGGTCGCGTACGCCGGCATTCCGGCGTTCATCGTCACGCTGGCCGGCATGTTGTTGTTCCGTGGCCTGACGCTGCGGGTGCTGGACAACATCTCGCTGTCGCCGTTCCCGGCCGAGTACCAGCGGGTCGCGGCCGGCTTCCTCAACGGCCTGCTCGGTGGCCAGGGCTTCGACGCGTTCACGCTGTTCATCGGTGTCTTCGCGGTGGTGGGGTACGCGGCGAGCGTGTTCCGGACCCGGCTGGCCCGGGTCCGCCACGAGCAGCCGGTGGAGTCGTTCCCGCTCTTCGTGCTGCGCGTGGCGGTGGTCGGCGCCGTCGTCATGTGGTTCGCCTGGCAGCTCGCGCACGCCCGGGGCCTGCCGATCGTGCTGATCGTCCTGGCCGTGCTGGTGCTCGTCTACGGCCTGCTCACCCGCCGTACCGTCTTCGGTCGCCAGGTCTACGCGATCGGTGGCAACCTGCCGGCGGCGACGCTGTCCGGCGTGCGGGTGAAGACGGTCAACTTCTGGGTCTTCGTCAACATGGGCTTCCTCTCCGCGGTGGCCGGCGTGATCTACTCGTCGCGCTCCAACGGGGCCCAGCCGGCGGCGGGCAACATGTTCGAGCTGGACGCGATCGCGGCGGCCTTCATCGGCGGCGCGGCGGTCACCGGCGGGGTGGGCACCGTGGTCGGCGCGATGGTGGGTGGCCTGATCATGGCGGTGATGAGCAACGGTATGCAGCTCATGGGCATCGACCAGTCGATCCAGTCGGTGGTGAAGGGGCTGGTGCTGCTCGCCGCGGTGGCGTTCGACATCTGGAACAAGCGCCGGGCCGCGGGTAGCCGGTGAGCGTCCGGCCGGACGGGGGGTGTGCCGTCCGGCCGGTCATCCGGTCGCCCTCGTGCACGCCGCGGCGGCCGGCTGTCTGTCGTGTCGTTCCGCGTCCGATGTCGACGCTCCACAGCCGCGCCGGTGTCCGACCGGATCGGCCACCCCGTCGCGGCCCCGGCCGTCCCTCCGGGGCGCGGCGGGGTCGTCCCGTCCCGGGGTGCGCAGCGGCACGGCGAGGTTAGAAATGTTATCGCTGACATCAAGCTGTGTAAATCGTCATGCCCGTCGCGGCGTGGTCGCCCGGAGGGCTCTCCGTCCGCCGGTCGGGTCGGAAACAGGCCGTTGAGAGCCCCTCTGGGGGCGTCGCGCCGCGTCTCCGTATGTCCCGTCGGGTCGCTGGCCGCTCCGTTCGTTCACCGACTCTCAGGGCATCGATTGTTGTCGCTAACAACGCTCCTTGTCCGAGTGTTGACAGCCGTTCGCCGGCGTCCGTGGTGGATCTTCCGTCGGCCTGGGCGGGCCGGTCCCCGCGCCGACGCTGGAGGGTGCGGCGTCGCCGTCGGCTCCGTTACGCAGCCGTTGCGCGGAGGTGTCTTGACGGATGTATATGTGAGCGCTAACACTAACTCCGTGACGCGGTGGAGGTGTAGATGAGCGACGTGGAGGCGACCGACCGGTACGTGGTCGGGGTCGATTTCGGCACGCTGTCCGGGCGGGCGCTCGTGGTGCGGGTCCGGGACGGCGCCGAACTCGGCACCGCGGTGCACGAGTACCGGCACGGGGTGATCGAGACGGCGCTGCCCGACGGCGGCCCGGCGCTGCCCCCGGACTGGGCCCTGCAGGACCCGGACAACTACCGCGACGTGCTGCGCGAGGCGGTGCCGGCCGCGCTGGCCGCCGCCGGGGTGGACCCGGCCCGGGTGGTCGGCATCGGCACCGACTTCACCGCCTGCACCGTGCTGCCGACGCTCGCCGACGGCACGCCGCTGTGCGAGGTCCCGGAGCTGCGCCACCGGCCGCACGCCTGGGTCAAGCTGTGGAAGCACCACGCCGCGCAGCCGCAGGCCGACCGGATCAACGCCCTCGCGCACGAGCGCGGCGAGCCGTGGATCGGCCGCTACGGCGGCAAGATCTCCGCCGAGTGGCAGTTCGCCAAGGGGTTGCAGATCCTGGCCGAGGACCCCGAGGTCTACCGGCGGGCCGAGCGCTTCATCGAGGCGGCCGACTGGATCGTCTGGGAGCTGTGCGGCGTCCAGACGCGTAACGCCTGCACCGCCGGCTACAAGGGAATCCGGCAGGACGGCCGTTACCCGTCGCCGGAGTACCTCGCCGCGCTCGACCCCGGCTTCCCCGACTTCGTGACCAAGCTGGACGGCCCGCTGCTGCCGCTGGGCGACCGCGCCGGCGTGCTGAGCGCCCGCGCCGCCGCCTGGACCGGGCTGCCCGAGGGCATCGCGGTCGCGGTCGGCAACGTCGACGCGCACGTCACCGCGGCGTCCGCGCAGGCGCTGCGCCCGGGCCGGCTGGTGGCGATCATGGGCACCTCCACCTGCCACGTGCTCAACGGCACCCACCCCGCCGAGGTCCCCGGCATGTGCGGCGTCGTCGACGGCGGCATCAGCCCGGGCGCCTGGGGCTTCGAGGCCGGGCAGAGCGGCGTGGGGGACATCTTCGGCTGGTTCGTGCGGCACGCCGCCCCGGCCGGCCTCGACTCGCACGAGCGGCTCACCGAGCTGGCCGCCGCCCAGCCCGTCGGCGCGCACGGGCTGGTGGCGCTGGACTGGTGGAACGGCAACCGCTCACTCCTGGTCAACCACGACCTCAGCGGGCTGGTCGTCGGGCTGACGCTGGCCACCCGGCCGCCGGACGTCTACCGCGCGCTGCTGGAGGCCACCGCGTACGGCACCCGGATGATCATCGAGGCGTTCGCCGAGGCGGGCGTGCCGGTCGACGACCTGGTGGTGGCCGGCGGGCTCACCTCGAACCGCCTGCTGATGCAGATCTACGCCGACGTCACCAACCGGCCGCTGGGCATCATCGGCTCCGCCCAGGGGCCGGCGCTCGGGTCGGCCATCCACGCGGCGGTCGCGGCCGGGGCGTACCCGTCGATCCACGAGGCGTCGGCGGCCATGGGGCGGGTGGACGAGGCCGTCTACCGGCCGATCCCGGAGAACGTGCGGGCGTACGACGCGCTCTACGCCGAGTACCGGGCGCTGCACGACCACTTCGGTCGCGGCGCGAACGACGTCATGCTCCGCCTGCGGGCGATCCGGAACGCGGCGGTGGACGCCGCCGTGACGCCCGCCGACCCGGCCCTGGAGGTGGTGGGATGAACCCCGACATCGCCCGGCAGGTCACCGCGCTCCGCGAGACGGTGGCCCGCCTGCACGGCGAGCTGACCCGCTACCGCCTGGTGGCCTGGACGGCCGGCAACGTCTCGGCGCGCGTCCCCGGCCAGGACCTGATGGTGATCAAGCCGAGCGGCGTGGACTACGACGACCTCACCGCCGACACGATGGTGGTCTGCGACCTCAACGGGGTCGTGGTCGACGGCGCGGGCTCGCCGTCGAGTGACACCGCCGCGCACGCCTACGTCTACCGCGCGATGCCCGAGGTCGGCGGCGTGGTGCACACGCACAGCGGCTACGCCACCGCCTGGGCGGCCCGGGGCGAGGCGATCCCGTGCTGGTTGACCGCGCAGGCCGACGAGTTCGGCGGCGAGATCCCGGTCGGTCCGTTCGCCCTGATCGGCGGCGACGACATCGGCAAGGGCATCGTCAGCACGCTGTCCGGGCACCGCTCGCCCGCGGTGCTCATGCGCAACCACGGCGTGTTCAGCATCGGCAGGGACGCCCGCGCGGCGGTCAAGGCGGCGGTGATGTGCGAGGACGTCGCCCGCACCGCACACCTGGCCCGCGCGCTCGGGCCGCCGCTGCCGATCGCGTCGGCCGACGTCGACGCGCTCCACGACCGCTACCAGAACGTGTACGGCCAGCGCCCGCCCGCCGGGTGACCCGGACCAGCACCACCTCATCCCACCACCACAACCGGTCGCCCCGGCCCCGCCGGTCGCGCGCCCGGATCACCCCACCCCGAGGAGAACGATGCGAACCAGGAGTACGGCCCGTACGGTGATCGCGGCCCTGACCGGCGTGCTGCTCGCCGGCGGCATGGTCGCCTGCGGCAACAGCGACACCGGCGGCGATTCCGGCGGCGGCGGCAACGACAAGATCGTCCTGGGTTTCTCCCAGGTCGGCGCGGAGAGCGGCTGGCGGACCGCCAACACCACCTCCATCAAGGAGGCGGCGGGTCAGGCCGGCATCGAGCTGAAGTTCGACGACGCGCAGGGCAAGCAGGAGAACCAGATCAAGGCGATCCGGAACTTCATCCAGCAGAAGGTCGACGTCATCGCCTTCTCGCCGAAGGTCGAGTCCGGTTGGGACACCGTGCTCAAGGAGGCCAAGGACGCCAAGATCCCGGTGATCCTGACCGACCGCGCGGTCGACTCGCCGGACAAGTCGCTCTACAAGACGTTCCTCGGCTCGGACTTCGTCAAGGAGGGCCGGCTCGCCGGCGAGTGGCTGGTGGAGCAGAAGAAGTCGGCCACCGGCCCGGTCAACATCGTCGAGCTTCAGGGCTCGACCGGCTCGGCCCCGGCGAACGACCGGAAGAAGGGCTTTGGCGAGGCCATCGCGGCCAACCCCAACCTGAAGATCATCGCGTCGCAGGACGGCGACTTCAGCCGTGCCGGCGGCAAGCAGGTGATGGAGCAGTTCCTGAAGGCCAACCCGAAGATCGACGTGCTCTTCGCGCACAACGACGACATGGGCCTGGGCGCGCTCGAGGCGATCACCGCGGCCGGCAAGGTGCCCGGCAAGGACATCACCATCATCACCGTCGACGCGGTGAAGGATGGCATGCAGGCGCTCGCGGACGGCAAGTTCAACTTCATCGCCGAGTGCAGCCCGCTGCTCGGCCCGCAGCTGATGGACCTGGTGAAGAAGGTCAAGGCCGGTGAGGAGGTGCCGGCCCGGATCGAGACCCAGGAGACGACCTTCACCCAGGAGCAGGCCAAGGAGGCACTGCCCAACCGCAAGTACTGAGCCACACCCGGGGGTCGCCGTCACACCGACGGCGGCCCCCGTGCCACCACCGTTTCCAGAAGAGGTCCGATGGTATGACGGGTGACCGTCCGGTCCTGACCATGACCGGAATCAGCAAGACCTTCCCCGGGGTCCGCGCGCTCCACGACGTCGACTTCCGGCTGTTCCCGGGCGAGGTCCACGCCCTCATGGGCGAGAACGGCGCCGGCAAGTCCACCCTGATCAAGGTGTTGACCGGCGTCTACGACACCGACGCCGGCACCGTCACGCTCGCCGGTGACCAGGTGTCGTTCAGCGGGCCGATGCAGGCCGCCGCGGCCGGCGTCAGCACCGTCTACCAGGAGATCAACCTCTGCACGAACCTGTCGGTGGCGGAGAACATCTTCATCGGCCGGGAGCCCCGCCGGTTGGGCGCCGTGCACTGGGGCGAGATGCGTCGCCGGGCCCGGGCGCTCCTGGCCCGGCTCGACCTCGACCTGGACGTCGCCGCGCCGCTCGGGACGTACTCGCTCGCCGTGCAGCAGATGGTCGCCATCGCCCGGGCGATCGACGTGCGGGCCCGGGTGCTCATCCTCGACGAACCGACCTCCAGCCTGGACGCCGGCGAGGTCGCCCAGCTCTTCCGGATCATGCGCCAGCTCCGCGACGAGGGGATCGCGATCCTGTTCGTCACCCACTTCCTGGACCAGGTCTACGACATCGCCGACCGCATCACGGTGCTGCGCAACGGCACCCTGGTGGGGGAGTACCGCACCGAGGAGCTGCCGCAGTTCAGCCTGGTGGAGAAAATGATCGGCCAGGAGCTGGACGTGCTGGAACGGCTCGAGGAGCAGCAGAAGCGCGCCACCGTCGCGCCGGACGGGCGGGCACCGCTGGTGGACGCCGCCGAGCTGGGCCGCCGCGGCGCGGTCGCCCCGTTCAGCCTGCGCATCCACGCCGGTGAGGTGGTCGGCCTGGCCGGCCTGCTCGGCTCCGGCCGGACCGAGGTGGCCCGGCTGCTCTTCGGGGCCGACCGCGCCGACCACGGTCAGGTCCTCGTCGACGGCGGCCGGGCGCCGCTGCGTACCCCGATCCAGGCCATCGACCGGGGCATCGGCTTCTGCTCGGAGAACCGCCGCGCGGAGGGCATCGTCGGTGAGCTGTCGGTCCGGGAGAACATGATCCTGGCGATGCAGGCCGCGCGCGGCTGGCTCCGCCCGATCCCGCGCCGCCGGCAGGACGAGCTGGTCCAGAAGTACGTTCAGGCGCTCAGCATCCGGCCGGCGAACCCGGAGCTGCCGGTGCGCAACCTGTCCGGCGGCAACCAGCAGAAGGTGCTGCTGGCGCGCTGGCTCATCACCGAGCCGCGCCTGCTCATCCTCGACGAGCCCACCCGCGGCATCGACATCGGCGCCAAGGCCGAGATCCAGAAGCTGGTGGTGCAGCTCTCCGACGGCGGCATGGCGGTGCTGTTCATCTCCGCCGAGCTGGAGGAGGTGCTGCGCCTGAGCCACCGGGTCGCGGTCATGCGGGACCGCGAGATGGTCGCCCAGCTCGACAACGACAACTCGCTCGACGCCGACCGCGTCATGCGCACCATCGCCAGCGGAACCCCCCGGGAGGAGGTGAACCGATGAACACCGTCACCGAACGCCTCCGCCCGCTGACCGGGCACCGCCTGTTCTGGCCGGTCCTGGTGCTCGTGGTGATGCTCGCCGCGAACACCGCCTACCGGCCCGGCTTCCTCGCCGTGGAGGTCAAGAGCGGCCACCTGTACGGCACCCCGATCGACATCCTCCGGTTGAGCGCGCCGCTGATCCTCGTCGCGCTCGGCATGACCCTGGTCATCGCGACCGGCGGCATCGACCTGTCCGTCGGCTCGCTCTGCGCCATCAGCGGCGCGATCGCCTGCCTGCACATCAGCGAGTCGGCCGACCCGAACAGCCTGTCCACCGTGCTCACCGCGCTCGCCCTGGCGTTCGGCGTCGCGCTGGTGCTCGGCGCGTGGAACGGGGTGCTGGTCGCGGTGATCGGCATCCAGCCCATCATCGCCACGTTGATCCTCATGGTGGCCGGTCGGGGGATCGCCCAGCTCGTCACCGAGGGGCAGATCCTCACGATCAACTCGGAGCCCTACCGGGCCATCGGGGTCGGGCACGTCCTGACGCTGCCGCTGGCCATCCTGATCGCGCTCGCCGCGGCGCTGCTGGTGGCCGCGTTCACCCGGCGTACCGCGCTCGGGCTGATCGTGGAGTCGGTCGGCGGCAACGCCGAGGCCAGCCGGTTGGCCGGCATCCGGTCCCGACGCATCGTCTTCCTCGTCTACGTGGTCAGCGCCGCGTGCGCCGCGATCGCCGGCTTCATGGTCACCGCGAACGTGTCCAGCGCGGACGGCAACGCCGCCGGGCTCTGGATCGAACTCGACGCGATCCTCGCGGTGGTGATCGGCGGCACCTCGCTGGCCGGCGGCCGGTTCTCGCTGGGCGGCACCGTCCTCGGTGCGCTGATCATCCAGACCCTGACCACCACCGTGTACGCCATGAACATCTCGCCGCAGACGTCGCTGCTGTTCAAGGCCGTCGTCGTCATCGCCGTCTGCCTGATCCAGGCCCCTGCCTTCCGGGCCCGGTTCCGGTGGCGGCGCCGGCGCGGCGTCGAGCCCGGCCCGGCCACGCCGCAGCGGGAGAAGGAGCAGGTGCCGGCATGACCAGCACGTCGTTGTCCACCGTCCGGTCCTGGCGGCCCAGCCTGCCCCGGCGGCACGTCCCGGTGCTGGCCACACTCGCGTTGCTGCTGGTCATGTACGGCATCGGGGTGTCGCAGTACCGCGCCTTCTCCAACGTCCAGGTGGTCTTCAACGTCTTCATCGACAACGGTTTCCTTCTCGTGGTCGCGGTCGGCATGACGTTCGTGATCCTCACCGGCGGCATCGACCTGTCCGTCGGTTCGGTGGTGGCGATGACCACGATGGTGTCGGCCGCGCTGCTGCGCGACGGGATGCCGGCGGCCCTGGTGCTCGTCATCGCGTTGCTCATCGGCCCGGCGCTGGGATTCCTGATGGGCTGCGCGATCCACTTCTTCGACATCCAGCCGTTCATCGTCACGCTCGCCGGGATGTTCTTCGCCCGGGGCATGTGCACGTTCATCAGCGGCGCCTCGATCTCCATCACCGACGGCTTCTGGACCGGCATGTCCCAGGAGCGCATCGGCAATCCGGCCGGGAACTTCGTGTCGATCAGTGTGCTGATCGCGTTCGCGGTGGTCCTGGTGGCCGCGTACGTGCTGGCGTACACCCGGTTCGGCCGCAACGTGTACGCGGTCGGCGGCAACGCGCAGTCGGCGTTGCTGATGGGCCTGCCGGTCGGGCGCACCCGGATCGCCGTCTACACCATCAGCGGGCTGTGCTCGGCGATCGGCGGCATCCTGCTGTCGTTCTACACGCTCTCCGGCGCGCCGCTGATCGGCATCGGCATGGAGCTGGACGTGATCGCCGCGGTGGTGATCGGCGGGACCGTGCTCACCGGCGGGTCCGGCTACGTCTTCGGCACCGTCCTCGGCGTGCTGGTGCTCGGCGTCATCCAGACGCTGATCACGTTCGACGGCAGCCTCAACTCCTGGTGGACGAAGATCGTGATCGGCGGGCTGCTCTTCGCGTTCATCCTCCTCCAGCGCCTCATCGGCATCCGGTTCAAGTGACGGCTCCTAGCGCGGAAGGCAACAACATGGCAACTCACCCCCAGCCCGAGGTCTGGTTCCTCACCGGCAGCCAGGGCCTCTACGGCGAGGACACGCTCCGGCAGGTCGCCGACCAGTCCCGGGAGATCGCCGCCCGGTTGGACGCCTCGCCGGACATCCCGGTCCGGGTGTGCTGGAAGCCGGTCCTGACCTCCAGCGCGGACATCCTGGCGGTGTGCCGGGACGCGGCCGTGCAGGGCGCGGTCGGGGTGATCGCCTGGATGCACACGTTCTCGCCGGCGAAGATGTGGATCGCCGGGCTGGACGCGCTGCAGACGCCGCTGCTGCACCTGCACACGCAGGCCAACGTGGCGCTGCCGTGGGACACCATCGACATGGACTTCATGAACCTGAACCAGGCCGCGCACGGCGACCGCGAGTTCGGGTACATCCAGACCCGGCTCGGGGTGGCCCGCAAGACGATCGCCGGCCACGTCACCGACCCGCGGGTGGTCGGCCGGGTGGCGGCCTGGGCCCGCGCGGCGGTCGGCTGGTCGTCGATGCGGACGCTGCGGCTGGCCCGGTTCGGCGACAACATGCGCGACGTCGCGGTGACCGAGGGGGACAAGGTCGAGGCGGAGCTGCGGTTCGGCGTCTCGGTCAACACCTACGGCGTGAACGACCTGGTCGACGCGGTCGACGCGGTCGCCGACGCGCAGGTGGACGACCTGGTCAAGGAGTACGACGACACCTACCGGGTGGATGCCGCGCTGCGTGCTGGCGGTGACCGGCACGACTCGCTGCGCTACGCCGCCCGCCAGGAGCTGGGTCTGCGCGCGTTCCTGGACACCGGCGGCTTCCGCGCGTTCACCACGAACTTCGAGGATCTGGGCGGCCTGCGTCAGCTTCCGGGCATCGCGGTGCAGCGGCTGATGGCCGAGGGGTACGGCTTCGGCGGGGAAGGGGACTGGAAGACCTCCGTCCTGGTCCGGACGTTGAAGGCGATGGCCGTCGGCGTCGCGGGCGGCACGTCCTTCATGGAGGACTACACCTACGACCTGACGTTCGGGCACGAGTTGGTGCTCGGCGCGCACATGCTGGAGGTGTGCCCGAGCATCGCCGCCGACGTGCCGACGGCGGAGGTGCACCCGCTGGGCATCGGTGGGCGGGAGGACCCGGTCCGGCTGGTCTTCAACGCGGCGTCCGGCCCGGCCGTGGTGCTCGGCATGGCCGACATGGGGGAGCGGTTCCGGCTGGTGGCCAACGTGGTCGACGTGGTGCCGCCGCCGCAGCCGTTGCGCCGGCTGCCGGTGGCCCGCGCGGTCTGGCGGCCCCGGCCGGACCTGTCCGGTTCGGCGGAGGCGTGGATCACGGCGGGCGCGCCGCACCACACCGTGCTCTCCCAGGCGGTGGGCGTGGAGGAGCTGCGCGACCTGGCCGCGATGACGCGTACCGAGCTGGTGGTCATCGACGGCGACACCGAGGCGCACCGCTTCGCCGACGAGCTGCGCTGGAACCAGGCGTACTACCGGCTCGCCCGCGGATTCTGATCGCGCCGGCAGTTCTGTACCGGAAACCGGTTCGGTCGCCGTGACGAGGGTCACCATTTTCCGCCCCTGACGCGCCGGAGAATTGCCCGGGGTGGGGTGCCGGCACTCGCCGGAAATGCCCCACCCCGGTCCTCCGACCGGTCCGGAGCTGCGGCTTCCCCGTGGTCGCCACCAATGGGGAATGGGCTCGCCGTCAATTCTCCGATAATCCGACAGGATGACGCGAACGGTGGATCGACCGTACCGTGACCGGTGGGACAACTGGCGTAGACTGTCGCCACCCGGGCCGGCCCGGTCGACGTCGACCCGGTTGGGCCACGTGGGCAGTGGCGAAAGTGAGGTGGCCGTGCGCGGTCCTGCGATGACGGACGTGGCACGCCTCGCCGGCGTCTCGCACCAGACGGTCTCCCGGGTGCTGAACGGGCATCCCAACGTGCGGGAGCAGACCCGGCTACGGGTCCAGGCGGCGATCACCGAACTCGGCTACCGACCCAACCGCGCGGCCCGCGCGCTGGTCACCGGCCGGTCCCAGGTGATCGGCGTGGTCGCGCAGAACACCACGCTCTACGGCCCGGCCTCGCTGCTGGCCGCGCTGGAGCAGACCGCCGCCGAGGCCGGCTTCGCGGTCAGCGTGGGCAGCGTCAGCGACCTCGACCACCGGTCCATCTCGGCCGCGGTGGAGCGTCACCTCGCGCACCGGGTGGCCGGCATCGTGGTGATCGCGCCGGTCGAGTCGGCCGGCGAGGCACTGGAACGGCTGCCCCACGACGTGCCGCTGGTGACCGTCGACGGCGATCCGCGCCGGCCGATCCCGCTGGTGACGGTGGACCAGGTGGCCGGTGCCCGGGCCGCCACCCAGCACCTGCTCGACGCCGGGCACCGCACGGTCTGGCACGTGTCCGGCCCGTCGGACTGGTTCGACAGCGCCGGCCGGATCGAGGGCTGGCGCGAGGCGTTGCGGCTCGCCGGCGCCGAGGTGCCGCCGCTGGTCCCGGCGGACTGGTCGGCCGCGGCGGGCTACCGGTGCGGTCAGATGCTGGCCCGGATGCCGGAGGTCACCGCCGTCTTCACCGCGAACGACCACCTGGCGCTCGGTGTGCTGCGAGCGCTGCACGAGCACGGCCGACGGGTGCCGGACGACATCAGCGTGGTCGGTTTCGACGACGTGCCCGAGGCGGCCTACTTCATCCCGCCGCTGACCACCGTGCGGCCCGACTTCGGGGCGGTGGCCCGGGCGAGCCTCGATCTGCTGCTGACCCAGATCGAGTCGGCAAGCGTCGGGCCGCTGCGACAGACCATCGCGCCGACGCTGGTCCCGCGTCGCAGCGTCGGCCCGCCCCCGGTGCGCTGAGCGGTTCTCGGCCTACCCGGCCCCGCATCGCGCCGGGCGGCCACACCCCTGTCGAGCTGAGAGCACGAACGACTCAGCCCTCGCTCGGCCGACCCGCGGCCCGTAGGACGTGGCGAGGGCGCGACGGCGCGTGACGTGGCGACCGGAGCTTCGGCGACTGAGTCGTTCGTGCTCTCAGCTCGACAGGGGCCACCGAGGTCACGCGTCGAGCCTGTCGGGTCGGCAGGGCGTAGGCGGCTGGCGGCTGCCGACCGGGCGTCCGGCGGGCGCGTCCGACCAGCCGGCTCGCCCGGCGGGGCGGAGCCGTCGCCGCCGGGTCGCCCGGCCCGGCGGCGACGGCGTCACCACGGAGGTACGCGGGGCGGGACGCCGCGACGCGTACCCCGAGTCTCAGACGAAGCGCCAGCGCTGGTGCGCGGCGCCGGAATCGTCGCCGAGCACGGCCTGTGCCCCCTGGCTGCCGGAGCCGCCGCTCAGGCCGAGCACCCGACCGCCGTTCGCGCACTGGATCCGGAAGTAGCCGTTCCCGCCGTGGCGCAGCCGCCAGCGGTGGTCGGCGGCGCCGTTGTCGGCCCACTGGACGATCCGCGCGCCGGCGGCGGTGGAGCCGCCCTCGACGCCGAGCACCCGGCCGCTGTTCGAGTTGCGCAGCCGCAGGTAGCCGCCGGTGTCCACGAGCGCGGTCCAGAGGTGGTCGGCGGTGCCGGAGTCGCCCCACTGGATGACCAGCCCGCCGTCGGCGGTGGACATGTCCTGCACGCCGAGCACGAGCCCGCTGCCGAGGTTCTGGAGCCGGCGGGCGCCGTTGGGCAGGAAGCGCCACTGGTTGTCCGCGCTGCCGTTGTCCGGGTCCTGCACCGCCGTCGCGCCCTGCGCGGTCGAGCCGCCGGAGATGCCGAGCAGCTTGCCGCTGTTGACGTTGCGCAGCTTGTGGCTGCCGTCGCCGACGTCGACCACGGTCCAGAGGTGGTCGGCGGTGCCGTTGTCGGCCCACTGGAGGATCCGCGCGTTGTCGGTGGTGGACATGTTCTCCACGCCGAGCACCTTGCCGCTGTTGACGTTGCGTAGTTTCAGCGCCGACCCGTCGACCAGGAGTTGCCAGTCGTGGTCGGCGGTGCCGGTGTCGCCCCACTGGAGGGCGAGCCCGCCGTCGGCGGTGGACATGTTCTGGATGCCCAGCACGAGCCCGCTGGCGGCGTTGGCCAGCCGGAAGCTCGCCCCGCCGCCACCGCCGCCGCCCGTACCGGCCCGCCAGTAGACCGTGTAGTTGAACCCGTGCGCGTCGTAGAAGGGTCCGAGGTTGACGGCGGCGCCGTTCGCGGTGGCGGTGAACGCCAGCGAGCTGCCTCCGGTCCGGGTGACCGAGGCGACGTCAAGCGTCGGCAGCGCGCTCAGCGTGGTGTTGCCGTAGTTGCCGGAGAGCACCACCGGCCCGTACATGACCGCCTGGACCGCCGCGTCGTCGTTGGCGGCCACCGTGCTCACCCGCATCGGCAGGCGAACCGTGACCACGTCCCCGGCGGCCCAGTCGCGGGTCAGCACGGCGTAGCTGCCCGGCGTGGTGGCGATGCCCTGCGCCGCGCCGTTGACGCTGACGGTCGCCCCGGTGGTCCACGACGGGATCCGGATCCGCATCGTCCACGACCCGGCCACCGAGCCGGTGACGGTGAGCGTCGTGGTGTCCGAGACCGGGTACGAGGTGCTCTGGGTGACCGTGATGCCGCGCTGGCTCCAGGTGAGCACCGAGGGCAGGAACAGGTTGACGGTCAGCGTGGTGCCGTTGTGGTAGTAGATGCCGTCGGCCAGGTTGGTGTTGGTCTCCAGCCCGGTGCCCTGGCAGCACCAGAAGGAGTTGTAGTCGGTGCTCCAGGTGCCGCCGCCCCAGGCCGGGCCGACACCGCGTCGACCGCCCGGGTTCAGCGGGGTGAAGTACGTGACGTGGCCGTGGCTGTCGGCCGGGTTCTGCTGACCGATCATGTGGTTGAGCAGCGCCCGCTCGTAGAAGTCGACATATCCGACCCGGTCGGGGTCGAGCTGCCACAGCTCCCGGGTCAGCTTGAGCATGTTGTAGGTGTTGCACGCCTCGCAGGTGTCGTTGCGCAGGTAGCCGGCGATGGCGTTGGGCGCGCGGAAGTGCTCGGCCTGGCTGTTGCCGCCGATGGCGTACGTGTGCGCGCCGACGGTGATGTTCCAGGCGTTGGTGGCGATGTCGCGGTAGCGGGTGGTGCCGGTGGCCTTGTACTCCCGGGCCGCCCCGATCCACTTGGGCACCTGGGTGTTCGCGTGCAGTCCGTTGAGCTGGTCCTGATTCGACGCGAGCGGGTTGAACACGGCGGCGTGGTCGAAGCGCTGCGCCGTGGTCAGCCATCGGGCGTCACCGGTCTGCTGGTAGAGGTCGGTGAGCACCGCGTTCATGCCGCCGAACTCGGTGCCGAGCATGGCCTGCATCTGGGCCGAGGTGAGCCGGCCGGTGCGCTGGTCGACCCAGCCGGCGAGCGCGAGCAGCACGTCACGGGCCTGCGTGCTGCCGATCAGGCGCCACACGTCGAGCAGGCCGGCGAGCGTCTTGTGGACGCAGTAGTACGGCACGTTGCCGTTGCTCAGCGTCCGGGCCTCCAGCGCGGTGAAGTCGGACTCCGGGAAGCCGGACAGGTAGCCGGTGCTGAAGCCGGCCGCGCCGTTGTTGGCCTGGCACTTCGCCAGCTCGGCGACCATGGTGACCGCCTTGTCCCGGCAGGTGGT
Organism: Micromonospora sp. NPDC049201; assembly: GCF_055586805.1. Lineage (NCBI taxonomy): Bacteria > Bacillati > Actinomycetota > Actinomycetes > Micromonosporales > Micromonosporaceae > Micromonospora > Micromonospora sp. NPDC049201. The sequence goes on from NZ_JBVJHM010000001.1 coordinate 387,196, forward strand.
GTCGCCGGTCACCGCCCAGGCCTGCGCCCAGGCGGTCAGGAAGTGGCCCTGCATGTGGGTGCGGAACGGGAAGTTCGGCGCGTCCCAGCCACCGTTGGTGGCGGCCCCGGCGGTGGAGAGCCGGTGGTTGGCGCGGAAGTTGTAGAGCAGTCGGTTGACGTCGACGAAACGCAGGTAGGCCAGCGTGCGGTTCTGGTTGTCCAGCCAGCGGCTCGCGGTCAGCCGTACCTGGCCGGGGTCGAACGCGTACGCGGAGACGCCGATGTCCGGGCGGGCCGGTGCCAGGGCCGCGCCGGCCGCGCCACCGCCGGTGAGGGAGCCGACGGCGGCGCCGGCGGTGGCCGCGACGGCGGTCGCGCCGGTCGCGCGCAGGAGCATCCGGCGGTTCATGAGGGGAGCGGGCATGCGAAGCCTCCGGGACGGGAGTACGGGGTCGGCCGGGCGGGCCGTCGCCCGCCCGGCCGCCGGATCAGTTGCGCAGGTTCCACTGCTGGTTGGCGCCGCCGTTGCAGGTCCAGAGCGCGACCTTGGTGCCGTTCGCGGTGCCCTGGCTGGTGGCGTCGAGGCAGAGCCCGGACTGGGCGCTGCTGATGGTGCCGTTGCCGTTGAGGTTCCACTGCTGGTTGGCCTGGCCGTTGCAGTCCCAGATGATGGCCCGGGTGCCGGCGGTGGTCCCGGACGCCTCGGCGTCGAGGCACTTGTTGCCGTACACCTGGAGTTGCCGGGCGGCGGTGTAGGTCCAGCGCTGCATGGTGCCGCCCCAGCAGTCCCAGAGCTGCACCTGGGTGCCGTTGGTGGTGCTGCCGTTCGGCACGTCGACGCAGCGGCCCGACTGGCCGCCGACGATCTCGACGTTCTGCCGGCTGCCGCCGGTGGCCGCCGCGTAGCCGGCGGCGGTGATGTTGGCCTGGACCGCGTTCTCGGTGGCGTCGGTCGGGTAGCCGGAGGTCATCACGCCCTCGTAGAACGTGCCGGCGGAGCCGTGGCTGTTGTCGCCGCCGATGCCGAGGATGATCGCGCCTTCCTTCTTCATCGGGTTGTAGCCCGGCGCGTTGGGACGGGGCCCGTTGTAGTAGGTGGACAGCGCGCCGGACTGGGCGTTGCCGGCCCGGATGGCCCAGTGGTTCGGCTCGCCCTTGACGATCGCGGTCAGGAACCGGTGGCTCACCGACGGGTCGTTGGCGTTGTAGCCGGGGTTGACGCCGGAGAAGAGGCCGTTCTCCAGGTCCGCCATCACCCAGGGACCGTTGCCGGTGCCGTAGCCCCAGACCTTGATGTTGCCGAAGTAGATGGCTTCCATGGTGCCGTTGCCGTTGTCGCGGCTGTTGGTCTCGGCGTTGCCGTAGTCGAAGCAGCAGCCGCCGTTGTAGTGGGTGCCGTCGAAGATGGCGTACATGCCCTCGGGCTGGTCGCCCTTGGCGATGCCGTTGGTGCTGTTGTCGCGGTAGCCGGTGCCGGGCGCCACGAACACCCCGTACGCCTTGCGGCCGTTCAGCGTGACCGGGGCGAGTGTGGCGTCGGCGAGGTTGTCGTAGCCGCCGGCCGCCGGGCCGGAGAACCCGCCGGGCGGCGCCTGGGTCAGGTGGTTGCCGCGGCCGGACTGGTCGTAGATGACGCTGATCAGGCAGCTCGTGTTGGCGCAGAACGCGTCCTGGGTGGCGGCGTTCGCCACGTCGCCGGCGGCGAGCGGCGCGACGTCGCGGGTGGTGTTGTCGGATGCGCGGCGTAGCTGGTAGAGCGGTCCGGCGTAGGCGCCGTACAGCGCGCGGGTGGTGCTGTGCGCGGCCACGCAGGGCGTGCCGCCGGCGGCGTAGATGTCGCAGGGACCGGTGCCGGCGGCGCGCGCCGGGGACGCGGTCGGGCCGATCACGGACGCGGTCACGGCGACCAGCAGGGCCAGGGGGGCGAGCGCGACCGCCAGGCGACGGCGGGTGGTGGTGGGGTCCATCGATCCTCCTCCGACGGAGATGACGACGAAGTTAACGCTAACAATCGCCCTTAGCGTGGCGTTTACATAGTCGACTGTCAACGCCTAGTTGGCGCATGAGATCAACGAGAGGCGATGTTAGCGCTCTCAATATTGTCGCCGCTGCACGGATGCCGTACCCTTTGCTCGCGGTCCGCCCTCACGGTTCTGTGAGGAGCAACCATGCCCTTGAACCGCCTGCTGACCCTGGGGGTCGGCGCCTGCGCGGCGGTCGTGCTCAGCCTGCCGGTCGCCGCGGTCCCGGCCTCGGCCACCGCGTCCCACCCGCACCGCCACGGCGGCAGTCTGGTGCTGGTCGGCGGCGCGCTCGCCGACGACAACCGGGAGATCTACGACGACATCGTCCGGCTGGCCGGCGGCCCCGGAAAGGCCCGGATCGGCATCCTCACCGCGGGTGCGCCGGTGCCCGCCGAGGATCCCGACGCCGGCACGCCGGACTGCAACAACAGCGTCTGCAACGGCGGCTACTACGCCGACCTGTTCCGCTCCTACGGGGTGGCCGACGCCCGGTGGATCCCGATCGACCTGGACCACCCGGGCGCCGCCGACGATCCGGCGGTGGTCCGGCAGATCGAGTCGATGACCGGCTTCTTCCTCGGCGGCGGCGACCAGTACCGCTACGTCACCACGATGACCCGGGGCGCGGCGCAGCGGGACAGCGCGGCGCTGGCCGCGATCCGGCGCAAGCTGCGGGGCGGCGCGGTGGTCGCCGGCACCAGCGCGGGCGCGCAGATCATGGCCGGCCGGGACATGATCACCGGTGGTTCCACCGAGCCGGGGCTGCGCGACGGTGCGAAGCCGGGCTACTTCGACGATCCGGACGTGCTCGGCTACCTGCCGCGCGGCGGGTTCGGGTTCTTCACCGCCGGGCTGGTCGACACGCACTTCTCCCGCCGGGGGCGGGAGGCGCGGTCGATCCGCCTCGCCTCGGACACCGGGCACCACCGGGTGTTCGGCCTGGACGAGAACACCGCGCTGGAGGTGACCGGCGTCGGCGGCCGGCGGCAGTCGCTGCGGGTGCTCGGGCAACGCGGGGTCGGCGTGCTGGACCTGCGTCGGGCCCGGGTCACCGACCACGACGGGGTGTGGGGGATCGAGGGCGTGCGGTGGAGCCGGCTCACCGCCGGGGACGCGTACGACGCGCCGCGCTGGCGGCTCGTGCCGGCCGCCGGCAAGCCGCGCGTCCGGCCGGCCGCCGGCGCGTGCACCGCGACGCCGTCCGAGGACGTCTTCTACGACTACGCCATGGTCGGGCTGGTCGAGGACGGTCTGGCCGCTCGTGCCGGGTGCGTGGCGGTCGGCGGCACGTCGTACGAGAAGGACCCGGTGTGGGTGGCGCGGCTGACCCGGGGCCCCGGCTTCGCGACCTGGCGGGGCGCGACGGCCACCACGTTCACCGACGTGGTGGTCGGCATCCGACCGGCCTGACGCGGGCGGGCGGCGTCGGGCCGGGTGCCCGGCGCCGCCGTCACCGGCATGTAACAGAAGTTACGTATTGAGCAGTGAACTCAATGGATGTAACTTCTGTTTCATCGCTTCGTGGCCCCTCGGAGGTGCCCATGTCCCCTTCCCGCAACTCTCGCCGACTCGCCGTGACGGCGGCCGCCGCCGCGCTGCTCACCGTCGCCCCGCTCGGCGTCACCGCCGCGCACGCCCAGGTCACCCGGGTACGCCAGGGCAGCGCCACGGACGCCAGCCGGGCGAGCTGGTCCGGCCCGGCGTACACCATGAACGGCTCCGGCGGCATCGTCACCGCCACCATGACCAGGGCGGTCGACGCGATCCGCGGCGGCACCGGCGCGATCGACGTGGTGGTGGTCGCCGGCTCCGGCTCCGGCACCCCGGAGTGCGACGTGATCACGCCGCTGGCCGGCGTCAACTCCTGCACCACGCTCACCCTCACCGCCACCGCGGACGGCAACAACAGTCAGGTCAACGCGGACATCCGCAACGCCGAGTTCGTCTACTTCGCCGGCGGCGACCAGTGCCGCTACGTGGCCTGGAAGGGCACCGCGCTGGAGGCGTCGGTGGAGTCGGTGGTGGCCAAGGGCGGCGGCGTCGGCGGCGGCAGCGCCGGGCACCACGTCAACAGCGACGTGGTCTACGACGCCTGCACCGCGAGCACCACCTCGGCGACCGCGCTGGCCAACCCGTACGACAGGTCGTTGACGTTCACCACCGGCATGTTCCGCTGGCCGAACTACGCCGGCACGATCAACGACTCGCACTTCGTCACCCGGGACCGGATGGGCCGGACCATCGCGTTCGTGGCCCGCGCGGTCAAGGACGGGCTGGTCACCGGCGGCAAGGCGTGGGGCGTCGGGGTCGAGGAGGGCGCGTCGCTCTACGTCGACCGGGCCGGCCGGGCCACGCTCAGCGGCCCGAGCGCGTACGTGGTGCTCGGCGACCACCAGCCCGAGGTGGCGGTGTCCGGGCAGCCGCTGACCTACACCGGCGTCAAGATCTGGAAGCTGACCGACGGGCAGAGCTACGACTTCGCCAACCGGCCCACCTGCGGCTACTACCTGCGCAGCGTGCGCGCCGGCGTGCCGGACAGCAGCCTCTACAACGGCACGCCGGTGACCGACTGCTCGTCCACCCCGCCGCCGTCGGGCGGGTCGTCCTACGCCGAGGTGGAGCCGAACGACTCCCGGACCGCCGCGAACGACATCTCCGGGCTGACCTACCCGGCCACCGTCACCGGGGACATGAAGAGCACCGCCGACCGGGACTACTTCTCGCTCACGCTCGGCAGTGGACAGACGCTGACCGTCAACTGTGCGGTGCCGTCCGCCTACGACGCGGACCTGTACCTGCTCAGCGCCACCGGCAGCACGCTGACCCGGTCGGTGAACGACGGCGCCGGGGCGGACGAGTCGGTCACGCTGACCCGGACCGCCTCCGGCTCGGCCACCTACCACCTCGACCTGGAGGCGTACGCCGGCTCCGGCGCCGCCGACTACACCTGCGCGATCACGAAGTCCTGACCGGACGGGGCTCGTGGGCGGGCGGGCGACGCCCGCCCGCCCACCGGCCGGTGGGCCGTTACGCTCTGCTCGTGCCGAACTCCGAAGCTGTCGACGATCCGCACGTGGTGGGCGTCGCGGCGCTGATCCGTGGGCGGCTCGGCGAGTGCACCCCGGCCGAGCGCCGGGTCGCCCGCACGCTGCTCGCCGCCTATCCCTCCGCCGGCCTGGGCACCGTGGCCGCGCTTGCCGAACGCGCCGAGGTGAGCGCGCCGACCGTGCTGCGGCTGCTGTCCCGGCTCGGTTTCGGCGGGTACCCGGAGTTCCAGCGGGCGCTGCGCGACGAGCTGGCGGAGCGGGAGACCTCGCCGCTGACCGCCTACCGGGCCGCCGAGCACGGCGGGACGCCACCGGAGGGCGCGTTGCCCCGGGCCGCGGCGACGCTGCCGGCGGCGGTGGCCGGCACGCTCGCCGACCTGCCCCGGGGGGAGCTGGACGCGGCCGTGCGGCTCCTCGCCGACCAGCAGTTCCGGGTCACCGCGGCCGGTGGCCGGTTCTCCGCGCTGGTGGCCAGCTACCTGGTGCTGCACCTGATGCAGGTGCGCGGCAACAGCCGGCTGCTGCCGCCCGGGCCGGTGGCGCGTGCCGACCTGCTCGTCGACGTCGGCAAGCGGGATCTCGTCGTGCTCTTCGACTTCCGCCGGTACGAGGAGCCGACACTGGCGCTGGCCCGGGAGGTGACCGCGCGGGGCGCCCGGGTGGTGCTGTTCACCGACCGGTGGCTGTCGCCGGTGGCCGGGCTGGCCGAGGTGGTGCTGCCCGCCCGGGTCGACTCGCCGTCGCCGTACGACAGCTTCGTGCCCACGCTGGCGTTGGTGGAGACGCTGGTCGCGGCGCTGATCGACAGGCTCGGCCCGGCGGCCGGCGCGCGGCTGAAGGCGATGGAGGGGGCGCAGCAGGCGTTCGGCGACCACTGAAACGTCCGTTACAAAAAACTGTAACCCCACCGAGATCGTAACGTGAGTTACAGTCCGGGGGCTGGCTGATCCGGCCCCCGGAAGGACTCCCCATGCGCATCCGTTTCCTCGCCCTGGTCGGCGCGACCACGGCGTTGCTCGCCGCCACCGCCGCCTGCGGTGGCGCCGCCACCGGCGGCGCCACCGACGAGATCACGCCCGTCTCGGTCACCATCGACGGTGTCGGACCGGTCGAGACCGACAAGGCCGTCGCGGCCAAGGTCCCGTCCGACGTCCGCGGTCGTGGCACCGTCACGGTCGCCACCAACGCCCCCTACCAGCCGTTCGTCGACTTCAAGGTGGAGGGCCGCACCGACCAGTTCGTCGGCCTCGACCCCGACCTGTTCCAGGCCGCCTCGGCCCGGCTCGGCCTCAAGGCCACCTTCACCCAGCAGCCGTTCGACGGCCTGGTGCCCGGCCTCCAGGCCGCCAAGTACGACGCCATCGCCGGTGGCATCACCGACAAGAAGGAACGTCAGCAGGTCGCCACGTTCGTCGACTACTCCGCCTCCGGCACCGGGTTCCTGGTCGCCGCCGGCAACCCGCTCGGCGTGAAGACGGTGGCCGACCTCTGCGGCCGGACGGTCGCCGTGCAGAAGGCCAGCAACCAGGCGAAGAACCTGGCCACGTACGCCAAGGAGAGCTGCGCCGGCCGGCCGCTGGAGATCAAGGAGTACCCGGAGAACCCGCAGGCGGTGCAGGCGCTGATCGCCGGCAACGTGCAGGTGGTCGCCGCCACCCGGGTCAACCTGGTGGAGACCGCCGGCTCGCTCGCCGGCAAGGCCGAGCTGGTCGACGACCCGTCCTCGCCCAACGGCTGGCTGGCCAGCCCGAACGGCTTCGGGTTCCTCAAGGCGAACAAGGAGCTGGCCGAGGCGTACCGGGCCGCCGTGCAGTCCCTGATCGACGACGGCACCTACGGCAAGATCCTGGCCCGCTGGAAGCAGACCCCGATCGCGATCGACAAGGCCACCGTCGACCAGGCCATCGACTGACCGGCGGACCACCGCCCCCCGAACCGCGGTCGCCGGGCGCCCTTTCGACTCCGTGAGGGCGGGCCCGAAGGCGCCCGGCGACCGCCGCACCCCTGCCGGAGGCACTCCCACGATGACCACCACCGAACCCCCGACGGTACGGGTCGTCCCCGTCCGCCACTACGGCCGCTGGCTCACCGCGCTGGTCGTGGCCGGGCTGGCCGCGATGTTCCTGCGGGCGCTGCTGACCAGCCCCAACCTCGAACCCCGCACCGTGGCCCACTACCTGTTCCAGGACTACGTGCTCGACGGCGTGGTCACCACGCTCTGGCTCACGCTGCTCGCCATGCTGCTCGGCACCGCCGGCGGCGTCCTGCTCGCCGTGCTGCGGCTCTCCGACAACCCGGTGCTGCGCGGCGTCTCCTGGACGTTCATCTGGGTCTTCCGCGGCACCCCGCTGCTGGTGCAGATCATCTTCTTCGGGTTCCTCGGCGCGCTGTTCCCCCGGATCACGCTCACCGTGCCGTTCACCGGCACCGTGCTGTTCGACCGCCCCACCAGCGTGGTGATCACCGGCACCGTCGCCGCCGTGCTCGCGCTGTCGCTCAACGAGATGGCGTACGCGGCCGAGGTGATCCGCGGCGGCATCCTGGCCGTCGACGACGGGCAGACCGAGGCCGCCGCCGCGCTCGGCATGGGCCCCACGCTCACCCTGCGCCGGGTGGTGCTGCCCCAGGCCATGCGCGTGATCATCCCGCCGATGGGCAACGAGACCATCACCATGCTCAAGTCGACAGCGCTCGTGTCGATCATCGCCGGACGGGACCTGATGACCGCCGTGCAGAGCGTCTACCAGAACAACTACAAGGTGATCCCGCTGCTCCTGGTGGCGGCGATCTGGTACCTCGCCCTGGTCAGCCTCCTCTCCGTCGGCCAGTGGCTGATCGAGCGCCGGTTCGGCCGCGGCTTCGCCCGGGGAGGCGTGCGATGACGGCGATGGTCCGTGCCGAGGGCGTGACCAAGCGGTTCGGCCCGGTCGAGGTGCTCAAGGGCATCGATCTGACCGTGGCCCCCGGCGAGGTGGCCTGCCTGCTCGGCCCCTCCGGCTCCGGCAAGTCGACGTTCCTGCGCTGCGTCAACCACCTGGAACGCATCGACGGCGGGCAGCTCTCGGTGGACGGCGAGCTGGTCGGCTACCGCCGCCAGGGCGACAAGCTGCACGAGTTGAAGGCGCGCGAGGTGGCGGTGCGCCGCCGGGACATCGGCATGGTGTTCCAGCGGTTCAACCTGTTCCCGCACCTCACCGCGCTCGGCAACGTCACCGAGGCGCCGGTGCGGGTGCTGCGCACCCCGCGCGAACGCGCCCGCGCCGAGGCGATCCGCCTGCTCGACCGCGTCGGGCTGGCCGAGCGCGCGGACCACTACCCGAGCCAGCTCTCCGGCGGCCAGCAGCAGCGGGTGGCGATCGCCCGGGCGCTGGCCATGCGCCCGAAACTGATGCTCTTCGACGAGCCCACCTCCGCGCTCGACCCGGAACTCGTCGGCGAGGTGCTGGACGTGATGAAGGGGCTCGCCGCCGACGGCATGACCATGGTGGTGGTGACGCACGAGATGGGCTTCGCTCGCGAGGTCGCCGACCAGGTCGCGTTCCTCGACGACGGTGTGGTGGTCGAGGCCGGCCCGCCGGACGAGGTGCTCGGCCGACCCCGCCACGAGCGCACCCGCGCCTTCCTCGACAAGGTGCTCTGACATGGACCCGCTGTTGCGCGCCGCCGGTGACCGGCTGACCGCGTACCACGACCGGCTCGCCCGACTGGTCGCGGTCGACTCCGGCTCCGGCCAGGTCGACGGGCTGCGGGAGGTCTTCGACCTGGTGCAGGGCTGGTGCCTCGGCGCCGGGCTGTCCGTCGAGCGGGTACCGGTGGCCGACCCGGCCGGCCGGCCACTCGGCGACGTGCTGGTCGCCCGCCGCCGGGGCGCCGGCACCCGCCGGATCCTGCTCGCCGGCCACCTGGACACCGTGTTCCCGCCGGGCACCGCCGCCGCCCGCCCGTTCCGGGTGCAGGACGGTCGGGCGTACGGGCCGGGGGTCAGCGACGACAAGGGCGGCGTGCTCGCCGGACTCGCCGCCGTCGAGGTGCTCGCCACGCTGGACCGGCACCGCTACGGCGAACTGGTGCTGGTCTGCACGCCGGACGAGGAGATCGGGTCGGTGGGCAGCCGGCCGCTGCTGCGTACCCTCGGGGCCGAGGCCGACGTGGCGCTCTGCCTGGAGTGCGCCCGCGACAACGGCGACCTGGTCTCCGCCCGCAAGGGCGTCGCCGACCTGGCGGTGACGCTGCGTGGGCGGGCCGCGCACGCCGGCATCGAACCGGAGCGCGGTGCCAACGCGCTGCTCGCCGCCGCCCGGCTGACCGTGGCGCTGGACCAGCTCAACGGCCGTTGGCCCGGGGTGACGGTGAACGTCGGCGCGTTGGAGGCCGGCGGTCGGCCCAACGTGGTCGCCGACCGGGCCCGGATGCTTGTCGACCTGCGCGCCTGGCGCACCGGCGAGTACGAGGCCGCGCTGGCCGAGATCCGCCGGCTGGTCGCCGCTCCGCTCGTCTCCGGCGTGCACGCCGAGCTGGCCGTGCAGGCGCCCACCCCGCCGTGGGAGCCGGACCCGGCCGGGCGTCGGCTGGCCGAGCTGGCCGCGAAGGTGGGGGCCGGGCTCGGCGTACCGGTGTCGCACACGGCGACCGGTGGCTGCGCCGACGCCAACCTGCTGGCCGAGGCCGGCGCGACCGTGCTGGACGGGCTCGGCCCGGTCGGCGGCGCCGACCACAGCCCGGGGGAGTGGCTCGATCTGGACTCGGTGGTGCCGCGGGTGGCGTTGCTGGCCGGCCTGGTCGACGCGCTCGGCCGAGCCGACACGTAGCCAGAATCCGGAATTGCGCTTCGGCTGTCGGGTAGGGTCCGGGGAGTGGAGGGCTCCCCGTTCCGTGGTGTGACGGCGGCGCTGGCGACCATGCACGGCAAGCAGTGGGCGCTCCGCCCGCCGCTGCGCCGCCGGCTGGGCCTGGGACTGCGGGTGGCGGCGGTGGACACCGACGCGCTCGGCACGTTCACCGGTGAGGTGCCCCGGCCCGGCACCGCGCGGGAGACCGTGCTGCGCAAGGCGCGGCTCGGGATGTCCGCCACCGGATGCCCGGTCGGCCTGGCCAGCGAGGGGGCGTTCGGTCCGCACCCGACGCTGCCCGGCGTGCCCGCCGACGTGGAGTACGTCGCGCTTGTCGACGACCGGTCCGGCCTCGCCGTGGTGGAGTCCGTGGTCAGCCTGGAGACCAACCACGCGCAGCTCACCACCGACGGTCGGGACCGGAGCGTGGTGGTGGCCTTCCTGCGCCGGGTCGGCTTCCCGCACCACGCCGTCGTCGTCCGGCCGGCGCGGGGCGCGGGCCGGCCGGAGAAGGGCCTGCGGCGGCTCGGTGACGTGTTCGCCGCGCTGCGTCGGGCAGCCGCCGACGGCGACGCCGTGCTCGCGGCGGACCTGCGGGCCCACGTCAACCCGACCCGGATGCGGGTGATCGCCGCCGCCGGGCTGGGCCTGGCCCGGCGGCTCGCCACGGCCTGTCCGGAATGCGTCGCGCCCGGGTTCGGCCCGCTCGGCACGGAGGCCGGCCTGCCCTGCCGGGACTGCGGTACGCCCACCCACCAGGCGGCGGTGCGGGTCTCCGGATGTGTCCGGTGCCCGTACCGCGAGCGTCGTCCGGTGGCCAGTGCGGCCGACCCGGGGTCCTGCCCGCGCTGCAACCCCTGAGCGCCGTCCCGGTTCAGGCCAGCCGGGCCCCGGCCCGGTTCGGCGGTCGCAGGCGGCCGACGCGCCGGACCGGGGGCGGGGCGCTGGGACGCACCTCGACGAGCGTCAGCTCCGCGTCGTGCCAGACCATGCCGTGCAGGCCGCAGCGGCCGGCGCGGACCGCCTGGTCGAGCAGGGGGGAGTGCCGGCGCAGCGCGGCGAGCGTGGCGCGCACCCGTTCGGGTCCGCTGCCGTGCGGCAGCGAACAGGTGGTGTGGCCGAGCACCACCACCAGCGGTGTGCCGAGGTGACCGACCGCGTACTCCAGGCTGCCCCGCACCGAGGGCCCGGTGCTCAGACCGGCGGCACGGACCGCGAACACGTCGGCGCCGCCGAACACCGTCACCGCTTCCGGCTGCGGATCGGCGCAGGAGAGGACCGCCGCCACCGGGGCGCCGGCCGGGGCGAACGGCGTGGGCGCCGCACCCACCCGGAACCGGTGGTGTCCCGCCCGCAGCCGGGCGAGGGCGAAGCTCGGGCTGACGGGCCATCCCCGCGGCGGCGATCCGGTCATGTCCATCACTGCTCCTCGTGACGAGCCACTGTCGTGCGTCTCACGATACACGAATTAGAAATCGTGTAATAGAGTGCGCTTGTCTGAAGGAGGTGGCGATGGACGTCGCACTGGTCCTGGGAGTCCTGATCGGGCCCGCGTCGGCGGTGCTCGGCGCGTTGGCGGTGCCCGACCCGCGCCGGGCCGCCCGGGTGGTGGGCGGATTGCTCGGTCTCAGCGCGGTGGCGGCCACCGCGCTGCTGGTCCGGGTGGCGGCCGACCCGGCCGTACCGGGCGTGTTCACCCGCGTCGACACGCTCGGGCCGGCGTTCTCCGTCGGCGTCCGCGTCGACCGGTTCACCGCGCTGTTCGTGCTGCTGGTCTGCGGGCTGGCCGCCGTCGTCGCCGGCTACGCGCGCCGCTACCTCGACGGCGAGCCGGGCGCCCGCGCGCTCCAGGCCCGGGTGGCGGCGGCCACCACCGCGACACTGGTGATGGCCACCGCGCCCAGCCTGGTGCAGATGGCCGTCGGCTGGATCGCGGCCGGGCACCTGCTGGTCGGCCTCATCGGCCACTACCGGGACCAGCCCCGGGTGCGGGCCGCCGCCCGCCGGACCCGGCGACTGTTCCTCGTCGGCGACGCCGCCCTGGTCGCCGGCCTCGCGCTGCTGGTCACGCCCGCCGGTGACGCCGACCTGGACGCGGTGCGCGCCACCGCCGGCGAGCGGCCCGGGTGGCTGCTCGCCACCGCCGGCGCGCTGCTGCTGGTGGCCGCCATGGTCCGGTCGGCGCAGGTGCCGGCGCACCACTGGCTGCCGTCCACCCTGGACGCGCCGACCCCGGTCTCGGCGTTCCTGCACGCCGGAATGGTCAACGTCGCCGGGTTCCTCATGATCACACTGGCGCCGGTGGTCACCGCCGCGCCCGGGATGATGCCGGCGATGGTGCTCGTCGGCCTCGTCACCGCCGTCTCGGGGCTGCTGTTCGCCGCGGTGCGCACCGACGTCAAGGGCACCCTCGCCCGGTCCACCGTCGCGCAGATGGGGTTCATGCTCACCCAGTGCGGGCTCGGCGCGTTCGGGCTGGCCGCCGTACACCTGGTCGGGCACGCCGTCTACAAGGCGTACGCGTTCCTCTCCGCCGGCGGCACGCTCCAGGCGCAGGCCCGCGCCGCCGGCACGCCACGACCGGAGGGCCCGCCGCCCACCCGGTCCCGCGTCCTCGCCGCCGCGACGGTGATCGTCACCGTGCTCGCCACCGAACTGCTGCTCGGCACCACAGCGAACGGCGCGCTGAGCGCCGCGCTGGTCGCCGCCGCCGCGCTCGCCGCCGTGTGGTCCGCCCTCGCCGACCGCGCGCTGCCGGCCCGTACCGCCGCTGCCCTCACCGTCACCGTGGCGGCGCTGGCCGGCGGACATCTGGTCGCCGGGCGGGCGGTCGACCGCTGGCTGGCGCTGCCGACCGGGACGAGCCTGCTCGGCGTCGGCGCCGTGGCGTGCGTGCTCGCCGTGGTGGCCGTCGCCGGAGCCGTGCTGCGCCGCCGGCCGAGCGCCACGCTCTGGTGGTGGGCCTGGCACGACGGCGCCGCCATCCCGCGGGCCCGCCGGACGGCCCCGCCCGGCGGGCCGACCCCGGCGGCGCTCACCGTGCCGCGCCCCGGCCTGCTCGACCGCTCGGACGGCGCCCGGGTCGTCGCCGCGGCGACCACCGCCGCCGACCACGTCGGCGCCGTCGGACCGCTGGACGCCTTCGTCGCGGTGAACCCGCTCGCCGGCCGGGAACGCGTGCCGTTCGCCCGGGCCACCGCCGAGCTGCGGGGCCTCGCCGGTACGCGGACCCACCTGCCGGCCGCCGAGTACCGGCAGCGGCTGCGCGACGGGCGGATCACCCCGGCCGACCTCACCGCCGTGCTCCCGCCGCCACCACCACGCGTCGCCGGTGCGGTCCCGCTCGGCCACCGGCGGCTCGACGTCACCGACCTCCAGTTGGCCGTGCTGAGCCAGCCGGTGCACGACGGGCCGCCCCCACCGGCCGACCTGCTCGCAGTGGCGCGGCGCCGGCTCGCCGAGCTGCCCGCGCGGCCCCGCCCCCGCACCCCGGGCGAGGCCGGACCGCACACCCTCGCCGAGACGCTCGACCGGGCGCTGGGCACCCGGACCACCGCGGACGTCGACGACCTGGTGGCCGCCTGGTGCGCGGCGCACAGCGGACGCCCGGCGGCGCTCTGGCCGGTGCCCGGCCCGGCGGACGCGGGCTGCTGGGCGCGCTGGCGGCGGATGGCCGGCGCCGATCCGGCGCTGGCCCGGTGGGGCGTCACCGGCTTCGCGACGCTCGTCGACGCCCTGCCCGAGGCGCCCGAGCAGGCCGTCGCGGTGCTCCTGCGCGCGATGGGTGTGCCGCCGGCGGCCTGGTCCACCTACCTGTCCCGGTCCCTGCTCCGGCTGCCCGGCTGGGCCGGGCACGCCCGCTGGGCCCAGGCCAACCCCGGGCCGGGGCCGGCACTGAGCCCGCTGGACCTGCTCGCCGTGCGCCTCACCTACGAGTACGCGCTCGCCGGCGCCGCCGCCCAGCGCCACCTGGAGCTGCCCCCGGTGCTGGACTCGATCGCCGCCGCGACACCCACCACGCTCCCCAGGTCCGCCGGGATCACCCCGGAGGCGCTCGCCCGACTCGCCGGCGCGCTCGACGTCGACGTCGCCACGCTGGCCTGCCTGCCCGGGGAGACCGTGGCCACGCTGCGGGACGTGGCCTGCCAGTTGACCCCGTCCCGGCAGTCCGAGGTGTGGCTCGCCGCCGCCGAGCACGCGTACCGGCGTCGGCTGCGGTACCGGCTGGACCGGGGCGTGGACCGGCCGGCCGTCGACGCCCCGGCGCTCACCCAGGCGGTGTTCTGCATCGACGTGCGCAGCGAGGGCCTGCGCCGCCACCTGGAGGCGACCGGGCCGGTCGACACGTACGGCTTCGCCGGCTTCTTCGGCCTGCCCGTGCGTACCGTGACCGCCGGCGCCCGGCGCGGGCGGGACCGCTGCCCGGTCCTCATGCGACCGGTGGCCACCGTCGAGGCGGCCCGGGCCGGCCACCCGGCGCGCTCGCGGCAGGCCTGGCGACGCGCCTACGCCGCCGCCAAGGCGAACCCGGTCGGCGCGTTCGCCTTCGTCGAGGTCGCCGGCGTGCTCGCCACCGCCGCCCTGCTCCTGCGGGCCGCCGCCCCGGGCCGGTTCGTGCCGCCCGCCGACCACACCGCACCGACCGTCGCCGACCTGACCACCGCCATGAGCCTCGACGAACAGGTCTACTACGCGGAGGCGACGCTGCGCACGATCGGGCTCACCGCCGGCTTCGCACCGCTGGTGCTGCTCTGCGGGCACGGCGCCACCAGCGCCAACAACCCGTACGCCGCCGCGCTGGACTGCGGCGCCTGCGGCGGCAACCGGGGCGGGGTGAGCGCCCGTCTCGTCGCCGGGATGCTCAACCGGCCCGAGGTGCGCGCGGCCCTCACCGACCGGGGCATCCACCTGCCCGACGGCACGCACGTGCTGGCCGGTGAGCACGACACCGTCACCGACGAGGTGCGGCTGTTCGACGTGGACGCCGTGCCCGCCGGGCTGCGACCGGCGGTCCAGGAACTGGTCGGCCGGCTGGCCGGGGCGGGCGCGCGGCTGCGCGCGGAACGGGCCGCGCGACTGCCCGGCCGGCCACGTCCGCGCCGCCTGCCCCGGCGGGCCGGGGACTGGGCGCAGGTCCGCCCGGAGTGGGCGCTGGCCGGCAACGCCGCGTTCGTCGCCGCGCCCCGCGAGCTGACCGCCGGCGTCGACCTCGGCTGCCGGACGTTCCTGCACTCCTACGACTGGACCGGCGACCGGGACGCGGCGGCGCTGGAGGCGATCATGACCGGCCCGCTCGTGGTGGCCGCCTGGATCAACCTCCAGTACTACTTCTCCACGGTCGACCCGCAGCGGCTCGGCGCGGGCACCAAGACCGTGCACACCGTGCTCGGCGACGCGCTCGGCGTCCTCTCCGGATCCGGCGGCGACCTGCGCCTCGGACTGCCGCTCCAGTCGGTCGCCGACGGCACGCGGCCGGCGCACGAGCCGCTGCGGCTGCTCGCGGTGATCCGCGCCCCGCACCGCCTGGTCGACGCGGTGCTGGGCCGCAACCCCGGGCTGCGCCACCTGGTCGACGGCGGGTGGCTGTCGCTGACCGTCGTCGACCCCGGCACCGGCGCGTGGTCCGAGCCCGCGCCGGGTGGATCGTGGCGGGCGCTGCCCGCCCCGCGCCACGCACCCGCCACCGAGCCGCCCGCGCGCCACCCGGCGCCCGCGACGGAGAAGGAGTACACGGCATGAACGAACTGGGACTGACCCGCATGGTCAAGGTGGAGGTCGTCACGCGGGCCGACGACGCCGACGCGGTCCGCACCCTGCTGCACTCCTCCGGGGTGAGCGGCTGGACCAGCCTGAGCGGCGTCTCCGGCTTCGGCCACCACGGCACCCACGAGGGGCGGCTGCTCTTCAACGACCGGGCCGGACTCGTCATGGTCATCGCCGTGCTTCCGCCGGGCCGGGCCGAGCCGGTGGTCACCGGGCTGCGCGACATCCTGGCCCAGCGGCCCGGCGTGATGTTCGTCAGCGACGCCTGGGTCAGCCGACCCGAGTACTTCGGCGCCGACCGGGCGGCGGAGTGACCGCCGGGGACGATCTCCGGCCGCCCGCCCGGCGGGTGGCGCGACGGTAGGGGTCGACCCGGCGACCCGGGCGGGCGTCCCGGCGGGATCCGTCCCGTCGGGGTGCCCGCCCGAGCGGTGTCGTACGGTGAGCGCATGGGACGCGTCGCGCGGTGGCGTCGGGTGGCCCGGGCACACCCGACCGTGACCGATGCGCTGCTGGCCGCGCTGCTCTTCGTGGTCAGCCTGCTCCCGGTGAACCCGCCCGGCGGGCCCCCGCGTGACCCGCTGACCGTCGGCGCGGTGCTGCTCGCGCTGGCCGGTTGCGGCGCGCTGGTGCTGCGCCGCCGCCACCCGTTGCCGGTGCTCGCGCTGGTCACCGCCACGGCGGTCACCGCGCTGCTGGTGCAACAGGCGCGGGGGCCGTTCGTGCTGACCGTGGCGCTGGCCGCGTACACGGTGGCGACCCGGACCGACCGGCGGACCGCGGTGGCGGCCGGCGCGGCGAGCGGCCTGGTGCTCGGCGGCGGCGCGGTCGTCGCGCTCGGGGTGGGCTGGCTGGACCCGGCGGTCGTGGTGCTGCTGCTCTGGTTCGGCGTCGCGGTGGCGGCCGGCGACGCGGTCCGCAGCCGGCGGGCCTACGTGGCGGTGCTGGAGGAGCGGGCGCGGCGGGCCGAGCGGACCCGCGAGGAGGAGGCCCGCCGGCGGGTGGTGGAGGAACGGCTCCGGATCGCCCGGGAGCTGCACGACGTGGTGGCCCACCAGATCGCGCTGATCAACGTGCAGGCCGGGGTGGCCGGGCACCTGCTGCGGGAGCGGCCGGACGCGGCCGAGGAGGCGCTCGGGCACGTCCGGTCCGCGACCCGTACCGTGCTGGACGAGCTGGCCACCCTGCTCGGCCTGCTCAGGCGCGGCGAGCCGGACGCGCCGACCGAGCCGACGCCCGGCCTGGGCCGCCTCGACGCCCTCGTCGACGGCTTCGCCGCCGTCCAGCCGGTGCGCTGGACCCTGACCGGCCGGCCCCGGCCGCTGCCCAGCACGGTCGACGTGGCGGCCTACCGGATCGTCCAGGAGTCGCTGACCAACGCCCACCGGCACGCGCCCGGCGCGGCCGTCACCGTCGGCGTCACGTACACCGGCGCCGGCGTGGTGGTGGAGATCCGCGACGACGGGCCCGGCCCGAGCGGAACCGGCGACCAGGGAACCGGTCTCGGCCTGCTCGGGATGCGGGAGCGGGCCGAGGCGGTGGGCGGCGCGTTCCACGCCGGCGCCGGGCCCGGCGGCGGCTTCCGGGTCCGCGCGGAACTGCCCGCCCCGATCCCGCAGGAGGTGGCATGACCGTCCGGGTGCTGCTCGCCGACGACCAGACCCTCATCCGCGCCGGCTTCCGCGCGCTCGTCGACTCCGCGCCGGACCTGTGCGTGGTGGGGGAGGCCGCCACCGGGCGCGAGGCGGTCGAACGGGCCCGCGCCACCCGCGCCGACGTGGTGCTGATGGACATCCGGATGCCCGACCTCGACGGCCTGGCCGCCACCCGGGAGATCACCGCCGACGAGGACCTGGCCGGCGTACGGGTGCTGATCCTGACCACGTTCGAGGTCGACGAGTACGTCTTCGAGGCGCTGCGCGCCGGCGCCAGCGGCTTCCTCGGCAAGGGCGTGGAACCGGCCGAGCTGCTCGACGCGATCCGTACCGTCGCGGCCGGGGAGGCGCTGCTGTCCCCGAAGGCGACCCGTGGGCTGATCGCCCGGTTCCTGGCCCAGCCCGACCCGCGGCCCGGGGCCACCCCGGAGCGGCTGCGGGTGCTCACCGAGCGGGAACGCGAGGTGGTCACGCTGGTCGCCGCCGGGCTGAGCAACGAGCAGATCGCCCAGCGGCTGGTGGTCTCCCCGCTGACCGCCAAGACCCACGTCAACCGCGCGATGGCCAAGCTCGACGCCCGGGACCGGGCCCAACTGGTGGTGATCGCCTACCAGAGCGGCCTGGTCCGGGCCGACCCACCGGCGCGGTAGCCGGACCGTCCGCGTACCGCGTTCGCGGTACGCGCAGGTGTCCGCGTCCGGCCGACGCGCCGGCCGGGGTACGCGGGCCAGGGTTGAGCACATGATCGAAGCCCACGACCTGAGCAAACGGTACGGCGACAAGCTCGCCGTCGACGCCCTGACCTTCACCGTCCGACCCGGCGTGGTGACCGGTTTCCTCGGTCCCAACGGCGCCGGCAAGTCCACCACCATGCGGATGATCCTCGGCCTGGACGCGCCGACCGCCGGGACCGTACGGGTCAACGGCCGCCGCTACGTCGCGCACCGGGACCCGCTGCGCCAGGTCGGCGCGCTGCTGGAGGCCAAGGCGGTGCACACCGGCCGGTCCGCCCGCAACCATCTGCTCGCCGTAGCCGCCACGCACGGCATCGGCCGCCGCCGCGTCGACGAGGTGATCGACCTGGTCGGGCTGCGTGAGGTGGCCGGCCGGCGGGCCGGCGGGTTCTCGCTCGGCATGGGTCAGCGGCTGGGCATCGCCGGCGCGCTGCTCGGCGACCCGGCGGTGGTGATGCTCGACGAGCCGGTCAACGGCCTCGACCCGGACGGCATCCGGTGGATCCGCGGCCTGCTCAAGGGCCTCGCCGCCGAGGGCCGGACGGTCTTCGTCTCCTCGCACCTGATGAGCGAGATGGCCCAGACCGCCGAGCACCTGATCGTGGTCGGCCGGGGCCGGCTGATCGCCGACGTGTCGCTCGCCGAGTTCACCCGCCGGGCCTCCCGCGGCACCGTACGGGTGCGCTCACCCCAGGCCACGGCGCTGCGCGACCTGCTGGCCGGCCCGGACGTCACCATCACCGGCGGCGAGCCCGGCGTGCTGGACGTCAGCGGACTGCGCCCCGAGGCGATCGGCGACCGGGCCGCCGCCGCCGGGCTCACCCTGCACGAGCTGACCCCCACCGAGGCGTCGCTCGAAGAGGCGTTCATGACCATGACCCGCGACGCCGTCGAGTACGTCGGCGCCACCGAAGGAGCTGACCGATGACCACCGCGGCCCCACCCGCCACCACCGTGCCGACCGACGCCCGGATCACCGTCCCCCGGGTGGTCCGCAGCGAATGGATCAAGTTCCGGTCCCTGCGCTCGTCGCTGATCATGTTGGCCGCGACCGTGGTGGTGTTCGCCGCGCTGGGGCTCGGCTTCTCGACGTTCCTGGCCGACGCCACGATCGAGCCGGGCACCCCGGCGCCGCCCGGCGGGCCGTCGTCGCTCGACCCGCTCGGCGCCAGCCTCGGCGGCGTCAACCTCGCCCAACTGCTCGTCGGCACGCTCGGTGTGCTGCTGGCCGCCGGCGAGTACGGCACCGGCATGATCCGCTCGTCCCTCGCCGCGGTGCCGACCCGCTGGCCGGTGCTCGCCGGCAAGGTCGTCGTGCTGGCCGGCGTCGTGCTGGCCGTGCTGGTGCCGACCACGCTGCTCACCTTCCTCGGCGGGCAGGCGATCCTGGGCGACCAGGGCATCTCCCTCTCCGACGACGGCGTGCTGCGCGCGGTGCTCGGCACGGCCGGCTACCTCGCGGCCGTCGGTGTGCTCGGTGCGGCGCTCGGCTCGCTGCTGCGCACCACCGCCGGCGCGCTGACCAGCGTGGTCGCGCTGCTGCTGGTCGTGCCGGGAGTGGTGTCGCTGCTGCCGGAGAGCTGGTCGGAGCGGATCTCGCCGTACCTGCCGTCCAACGCCGGGCAGGCGTTCATGAGCGTGGGCGGGGGCGGCGACCTGCTCTCCCCGGGCGCCGGCGCGGCCGTCCTCGCGGCCTGGCTTGTCGTCCTGCTCGGCGCCGCCCTGGTCCTGCTGCGCCGCCGGGACGCCTGACCGGCGCCGCCGGCCGGTCGCGGAACCGCGCGGCCGGTCAGCGGCGGAGGATGCCGAGGTCGATGGCGGCGGCGACCGCCGCGGTGCGGGAGTCGACGCGCAGCTTGGTGTAGATGCGCGACAGGTGCGACTTGACCGTGCCCTCGGTCAGGTGCAGGCGGCGGCCGACGGCCTGGTTGGACAGCCCGTCCGCGACCAGGCCGAGCACCTCCGTCTCCCGCCGGGTCAGCGCCGTGTCCGGCGTGCGCAGCCGGTTCACCAGCCGGTTCGCGACGGCCGGAGCCAGCGCGGCACGGCCGGCGGCGGCGGCCCGCACGGCGGCGGCCAGCTCGTCCGGGGAGGCGTCCTTGAGCAGGTAGCCGGTCGCGCCGGCCTCGATCGCGGGCAGCGTGTCCGCGTCGCTGTCGTAGGTCGTGACGATCAGTACCCGGGGCGCGTGCGGCCGGGCGGTGATGGCGGCGGTCGCGTCGACCCCGCTCAGGCCGGCGCCGAAGCGTAGGTCCATCAGCACCACGTCGACATCGCCGTCAGCGGCGCGGGCCACCGCCGCCTCGGCGGTGGCCGCCTCGGCCACCACGACCAGGCCCGGCTCGGTCTCCAGCACGGCGCGCAGCCCGGCCCGGACGACCGGGTGGTCGTCGGCGATCAGCAGCCGGACCGGCGCGTCGGTCACGGCCGCCCGCCGGGCGGGGTGCGGGGGAGCCGGGCCGACACGGTGGCGCCGCGGCCGGGCGCGGCGGACACGGTCAGGGCGCCGCCGAGCGCGCGGGTCCGCGCCCGCATGGCGGCGAGGCCGAACCCACCGCCGTCGGGCCCCGGATCGGGCAGCCGCTCGGGGTCGAACCCGCCGCCGTCGTCGGTCACGTCCAGGGTCACCCGGTCGGCGCGGTAGCCGAGCGTCACCTCGACGGTGGTGGCCCGGGCGTGACGCACGGTGTTGGCCAGCGCCGCCTGGGCGACGCGCAGCAGCGCGACCTCGTACGCGGTCGGCAGCGTCACCGGGGCCCCGGTGACCGCGAACCGGGCGGCGAGCCGGTGCCGGGCGCCGGTGGTGGCGCAGAGGCGTCGCAGCGCGTCGGCCAGCGTGGCGTCGTCCAACGCCGGTGGGGTGAGCGCGGCGACGAAGCGCCGGGCCTCGGCGAGGTTGTCCGCCGCCGCCTGCCGGGCCTGCTCGACGTGGCGGGCGGCGGTGTCCGGCCGGTCCGGCAGCACCCGGCCGGCGGCGCGCAGCAGCAACTGGATGCTGGTCAGGCCCTGCGCCAGCGTGTCGTGGATCTCGGCGGCCAGCCGCTCGCGTTCCGCCGCCACCCCGGCCTCGTGCTGCGCCCGGGCCAGGTCGGCGCGGGTGGCGGTCAGCTCCTCGATCAGCCGCCGGCGGCGCTCGCTCTCCCGGTAGAGCGCCTGGTAGCCCCGGACCACCGCCACCGCGACCGCGGCGCCGAGCACCGGCCCGACCGTGCCCGCCACGCTGACCGCGCCCCGATGGGCGGCGAAGGCGACGACGGCCACCACGGCGGTCACCGCGACGGCGACCGGTCCGGCGCGCCGGGACAGCAGGTGCAGTTGCAACAGGTAGAGCGGGAACGCGAGCCACAGCCCGTCCACGGTCAGCACGGTCAACGCCAGCCACCCGACACCGACCGCGGCCAGCCACCAGCCGGCGGCCCGTCGGGAGCGGTGGACGCCGGGCCGCAGCGCCCCGGCCGCGTACGTCAGCAGGCCCGCCGCCGCGACCGCGGCGATCACCGGCGCGTGCGGCTGCCCGGTGACGACGGCCCGGAGGCCGGCGAGCGCGAAGAGGACACCCACCAGCAGGTGCAGGCACCAGGCCAGTACGCGGGCGGTGGAGGTCAGGGCGGGAACGGCGGTCACGGCCCTCCCAGCCTAGAGGAGGCGCAGGTCGGCGGGGATCTGTCGAAAGGTGTAACCGGCCCACCGCCGTTCCGCCCGGGAAGTGCCGTCCACCGCCGGATGCCCGGGCCGGCCTCCGGCGACGACCGTGGAAGCGACCACCCCGCCGTCGAAAGGACCGCGTCGCCCGTGTTCGTCGCCTGGAGAGACCTCAGGTTCGCCAAGGGGCGCTTCGCCCTGATGGGAACCGTCATCGTGCTGATCACCCTGCTGGTCGGCCTGCTGTCCGGGCTGACCGCCGGGCTGGGCCGGCAGAACACCTCCGCGATCACCGGCCTGCCCGCCGACCGGATCGCCTTCGGCGGCCCGCAGCCGTCGTACGCCGACTCGACCGTCACGCGCCGGCAGTGGCAGCGCTGGGCCGACACGCCCGGCGTCACCGCAGCCGAGCCGCTGGGCATCGGCACCACCCGGGTCACCGCCGGTGGCCGCAGCGCCGCCGTCTCCGTGTTCGGTGTCCGGGCCGGCTCCCGCCTCGCCCCCGGCGACCTCGACGACCACACCGCGGTGCTGTCCACCCCGGCCGCCACCGACCTGGGTCTGCGCGTCGGCGACCGCCTCACCGTGGCCGGCCGGGAGCTGACCGTGGCGGCGGTCCGCGGCGACGCCTCCTTCAGCCACACCCCGGTGGTGTGGACCAGCCTCGACTCGTGGCGGCGGACCGGCAACGCCGACCCGGACACCGCCACCGTGATCGCGCTGCGCACCACCGCCGGCGTGGACGTGGCCGCCACCGACCGGGCCGCCGGCACCCGGACGGTCCGCACCGGCGACTCGCTGGCCGCGATCGGCTCCTACCGCTCGGAGAACGGTTCGCTCCAACTCATGCGCGGCTTCCTGTTCGCCATCTCCGCCCTGGTCATCGGCGCCTTCTTCACGGTGTGGACGATCCAGCGCAGCGGCGACGTCGCGGTCCTGAAGGCCCTCGGCGCCTCCACCGCCGCCCTGCTCGTCGACGCGCTCGGGCAGGCCGGCGTCCTGCTGGTCGGCGGCACCGCGCTCGGCACCGGCCTGGCCGCCGGGCTCGGCGTGCTGGTCTCCGGCTCGGACGTGCCGTTCGTGCTGACGCCCGCCACCGTCGCCGTCCCGGCCACCGTGATGGTGCTCCTCGGCATGCTCGGCGCCGCCCTGTCCGTGCGCCGCATCACCGCCGTCGACCCGCTCACCGCACTGGGGAGCGCCCGATGAGCCTCGACCTGACCGACGTCACGCTCACCTACCCGGACGGCGAGAACCGGCTCACCGCGCTCGACCACGTGACGCTCTCGGTCGCGAAGGGCGACCTGACCGCCGTGGTCGGCCCGTCCGGGTCGGGCAAGTCCAGCCTGCTCGCGGTCGCCGCCACGCTCGTCGCCCCGGACGCCGGCGCCGTCCACGTCGACGGCGTCGCCACCACCGGGCTGGGCCGCGGCGCGCTCGCCGCGCTGCGCCGGCGCGCGATCGGCATCGTCTTCCAGCAGCCCAACCTGCTGCCGTCGCTGACCGCCGCCGAGCAGCTCCAGGTGATGGCCACCCTTTCCGGCCGGTCGCCGGCCGGGGCCCGCGACCGGGCGCGGGAGCTGCTCGACGCGGTCGGGCTCGCCGCCCAGGCCGGTCGGCGCCCGCACCAGCTCTCCGGCGGCCAGCGCCAGCGGGTCAACATTGCCCGCGCCCTGATGAACGACCCGGTCGTCCTGCTCGTCGACGAGCCGACAAGCGCGCTCGACCACGAGCGGGGCGCCGCCGTCATCGACCTGATCGGCCGGCTCACCCGCGAGTGGGGCACCGCCACGGTGCTTGTCACCCACGACCGCGACCACCTCGCCGCCGCCGACCGGATCGTGGCGATGCGCGACGGCCGTCTGCGCGACGCGACCTGAGTGGTACAGCCGGCGCTACCTTCCGCCGCCGGCGCTACCGGCCGCAGAGGTGCTGCTGGACGACGTCGGGTCGCTCGGCCCGGGTGGGCGCGGCGGACGCGGCGGGCACGCCCAGGGCGGTGGCGGTCAGCACGGCCAGCGCGCCGGCGGCGAGCGCGGAACGGTCGGCGGGTCGCGGGAACTCCTCGTCCCGGCTTCGGTGACGGCTTCCAGCCTCGGCCGGTCCGAAATCCCGCCTGCTGCCCGGTCCGGGTACCGCAGCACCACCCCGGGCCGTCGGCGGTGGTGGCCGGCGTCGGCTACGGTGGCCGGCGTGACGACGCAGGACATCAGGCCATCGTTCGCGCCGGACGCCGTGGTCGTGCTCGGCGCGCTGCTGGCCACGGTGGGCTATCTGTCGCCGTGGTTCCGCGTCTCGGCCGGCTACTCCTGGTCCTTCTCCGGCTGGGCGTACGCGTCGTTGAGCACCGGCGGCGGCTGGACCCTGTTGACGCTGGGCTGGCTGCTGGTGGCGCTGGTGGCCGGCGGTTGGGCGCGGGCGTACCCGGGCGCCGCGCTGACCGCGTTGACCGCGGCCGTCGGCGCGCTGACGTTCGCGCTGGCCGTGGTCGCGGCGAGCTTCGCCGAGTTCCGGGAGCGCGGCAGCATCAACTGGATCGCGGAGCTGCCGTTCGGGGTCGGGCTGCCGCTGATGGCCACCGGCTTCGGCCTGTTGGTTGCCGGCGGGGTCCGCGCCGTGGTGCGCTCGACGCTCCGGGCACACGACGCCTCCACCGAGGCCTAGCCGCCAGCCCGCCCCGCGGGATTGCCGGGGCCCCTTCCTAACGCCTGGGCGATAGGAAGGGGCCCCGGCAATCACCTCAGTTCAGGCCGCAGGCGGCCAGCGCGTCCAGGTTCGGGCGCTGCGCGCCGACCCGGTTGAAGGCGATCTCGATGCGGTCGAGCGCGGCGCCACGCTTGCTCTTCAGCGGGCCGAGGATGGCGTTGTCGATGAACGCCGGCCCGCCCTCGGGCCGGACCGCGAGCCGGGCCAGGCGGGCGTTCGCCTCGGCGATCTGGTTGTCCAGTGTGGCCAGCTCGGCCCGCACCTGGGCCGCCGCCGCCGCGGGGACGGCGGGGAGCCGCACCCCGGGGCAGTTCACGGTCCGGGCCGCCCCGGTCGCCGCCCCTCCGTTCTGTCCGCCCTCACCGTTCTGTCCGCCGGCCCCGTTCTGTCCGCCGGCCCCGTTCTGTCCGCCGGCCCCGTTCTGTCCGCCGGCCCCGTTCTGTCCGCCGGTCGCGCCGCCCTGGCCGGCGCCGCCGTTGACGGCGCTCGGCACGCCGGCGGCGTTGAGCCCGCACCCGGCCAGCGCGTCCAGGTTCGGGCGCTGCGCGCCGATCCGGTTGAAGGCGATCTCGATCCGGTCGAGCGCGGCGGTGCGCTTGTTCCTCAGCGGACCGAGGATGGCGTTGTTGACGAAGTTCGGGCCGCCCTCGGGCTTGACCGCGAGCCGGGCCAACCGCTCGTTCTGCCGGGCGATCTCCTGATCCAGGTTGGCCAGTTCCCGTTCCACCTCGGCGTTCGCCGCCGCCGGCACCGGGGGCAGCTTGTCGCGTACCGTCGGGCAGTTCACGGTCTGTGCCGCGGCGGCCGGTGCGGCCGAGCCGCCGTTCTCGTCGGCGGACGCCAGTTGCAGTCCGCCGGCGAGCAGGAGCGCCGCGAGGGCGCCCACCCCACCGAGTTTCAGGACCGCGTTGTTGCGCGTACCCCTGGCCATGCACCTCTCCTTTGGTTGACCTGGAGGGCCGGCGCGGCGTGTGCCGCGCCGCCGCTCCGCGGTGCGCAGTGAGACGCAGGAATCGCCTCTCGTGCCCGCTCCGGCATCGCGGTTCAGGACGATGTCCCTGTCGGGGATGGGTACGGCCGGCGCGGCCGGATCGTTCAGTGTCGGGGCGGAGATTGACCACATCGGCGTGCGTCAGTAGACTGCGCTGAAAGCGCTTTCACAGCGGGAGGCGTGACGGCCCGTCGAGCACACGGGCGTCCGGGGCAGCAGGAAGGCCCGCCGGCGGCACCGACCGGGCATCGGTGTCGACGCCGGCGCGGCACCGAACCCACCACCCGCAGGAGAATTCCCATGATCAACCGACACCGCCGTGCGGCGTTGTGGACGTCCACGATCGCGGCGGCCACGCTCGCCGCCGCCGGCCTGGCGATGGGCGCGAACCCCGCCCAGGCCGCCGCCGGCTGCCGGGTCGACTACGCGGTGACCGCGCAGTGGTCCGGCGGCTTCACCGCGAACGTCAACCTCACCAACCTCGGCGACCCGCTGAACGGCTGGGCCGTCACCTGGAACTTCAGCGGTGGTCAGACCGTCAGCCAGGCCTGGGGCGCCGACATCACCCAGACCGGCGCGTCGGTCCGGGCCGCCAACGTCAGCTACAACGGCAGTCTCGGCACGAACGCGACCACGTCGTTCGGCTTCAACGGCGGCTGGAACAACACCAGCAACCCGGTCCCCGCCTCGTTCGCGGTCAACGGCGTCCTCTGCGGCGGGGCCATCCCCACCGACCCCGGCGGAACCCTCACCCCGCCGCCCGGGCCGACGACCCCGCCGCCCTCGCCCACCACCCCGCCGCCGTCGCCCACCACCCCGCCGCCGACCAGCGGCGCGGTGTACGCCGCGCCGAACGGCACCGCAGGCGCGGCCGGCACCCAGGCCAACCCCACCACGATCGCCGCCGCGATCACCCGGGTCGGCGCGGGCGGCACCGTCTACCTGCGGGGCGGCACCTACAACCTGGCCCAGACCGTCACCGTCGCCGCCGGCAACAACGGCACCGCGAGCGCCCGCAAGAATCTGTACGCGTACCCGGGCGAGACGCCGATCCTCAACTTCTCCGCGATGACCGAGGACCCCGCCAACCGGGGTCTCGCGTTGAACGCGTCCTGGTGGCACGTGCGGGGGATCGTGGTGGAACGCGCCGGTGACAACGGCATCTTCGTCGGCGGCAGCAACAACGTCATCGAGCGCACGGTGACCCGGTTCAACCGCGACAGCGGCCTGCAACTGTCCCGGGTCGCCTCCAGCACCCCGCGTGACCAGTGGCCGGCGAACAACCTCATGGTCAGCGTCGAGTCACACGACAACGCCGACTCCGACGGCGAGGACGCCGACGGGTTCGCCGCCAAGCTCACCGTCGGCACCGGAAACGTCTTCCGGTACGCGGTGTCCCACCACAACATCGACGACGGCTGGGACCTGTACACCAAGACCGACACCGGCGCGATCGGCCCGGTGACCATCGAGGACTCCCTCTCCTACAACAACGGCACGCTCAGCAACGGCACGCAGAACGGCAACGGTGACCGCAACGGCTTCAAGCTCGGCGGCGAGGACATCGCGGTCAACCACACCGTCCGGCGCACCATCGCGTACCGCAACGGCAAGCACGGGTTCACCTACAACCGGAACCCGGGCTCGATGACGATCTCCAACAACCTGAGCATCGACAACACCGAGCGCAACTTCTCGTTCGACGCGGGCACCTCGGTCTTCCGCACCAACACGTCCTGCCGCAGCGGCAGCGGGTCGAACGACAAGACGGTCGGCAACGTGGACGGCTCGAACCAGTTCTGGTCCGGCGCCAACGGCTCCCGCTGCGCCACCTACGCCGGCGCCCTGGGCTGGTCCTTCGCCGGCGACGGCCGGCTGGTCGTCACGCTCGGCGGCCGGGTCGTCTCCCTCTGATCCGTTCCGCCTCCGGCGCGATCCGGGTGCGTTCGGTGTCGTCCCGGCGACGGCGAACGCACCCGGACGGATGTCGGGACCGGCTTGACAGGATGATCGTGGGTTAGGTTAGCCTAACCTTCGTGACGAGCGGAACGATGCGGGCCGACGGCCTGCGGGGCAGTGAGCTGCGCCTGGGTTACCACGGCACCACCGTGGTGCACGACGCGGCCATCACGCTGCGCCCGGCGGCGGTGACCGCGTTGGTCGGGCCGAACGGCAGCGGCAAGTCCACGCTGCTGCGCGGGCTGGCCCGGCTGCACCCGCTCCAGCACGGCGAGATCGTGCTCGCCGACGACACCCCGGCCCGGGCGCTGTCGGCGCGCGACTTCGCCCGCCGGGTCACGCTGCTGGCGCAGAGCCGCCCCACCCCGAGCGGCGTCACCGTCCGGGACGTGGTCGGCTACGGCCGGCACCCCTACCGGCAGCGGTGGCGGGCCGACGACCCGGACGGCCCGGCCGCGATCGACCGGGCCATGACGGTGACCGGCCTGGCCGCCATGGCCGCCCGACCCGTCGACGCGTTGTCCGGCGGTGAACTCCAGCGGGTCTGGCTGGCCACCTGCCTGGCCCAGGACACCGCCGTGCTGCTGCTGGACGAGCCGACCACGTTCCTCGACCTGCGCTACCAGGTGGAGATCCTCGACCTGGTGCGCGACCTCGCCGACACCGCCGGCGTGGCCGTCGGCGTGGTGCTGCACGACCTCAACCAGGCCGCCGCCGTCGCCGACCACGTCGTGCTGCTGCACGAGGGTCGGGTGCGCGGCACCGGGACCCCGCGCGAGGTGTTCACCGAGGCGGCGCTCACCGACGCGTACGGCATCCGCGTCGAGGTGACCGCCGACCCGGTCACCGGCCTGCTCTCCACCCGTCCCGTCGGCCGGCACAACGTCCGCTGATCCACGTCCTGACGACAGAAGAGAAACCCATGTTGCGTACCCGTCTGACCCTGCTGGCCGCCGCCGCGACCGCGCTGCTGATCGCCGGCTGCGGCACCACCGAGACGCCGGCCGCCGCGCCGTCCCCCTCCGACACCACCGCCACCGGCCCGGTCACCGTCACCGACAGCCGCGGCAAGGCGATCACGCTGAAGAACCCGGCCGCCAAGGTGGTCGGCCTGGAGTGGGGCGAGGTGGAGATGCTCGTCGGCCTCGGCGTGATGCCGGTCGGCGTGGCCGACCCCAAGGGGTACGCCACCTGGGTCACCGCCGCCCCGCTCGACCCGGGCGTCAAGGACGTCGGCACCCGGGGCGAGCCGAGCGTCGACGCCATCGTGGCGCTCCAGCCGGATCTGGTGGTGATGGAGGCCGAGCGCGGCGCCGCGATCGTCACCCAACTGGAGAAGTACGTCCCGGTGCTGGTCACCAAGGGCAGCGACGCCGCCGACAACCTCGCCCGGATGCGGTCCGACCTCACCATGATCGCCACCGCCACCGGACGCACCGCGCAGGCCGAGAAGCTGCTCGCCGACTTCGACGCCACGCTCGCCGAGGGGCGGAAGAAGATCGCCGACGCCGGCGCGGCCGGCCGGCAGTTCGCCTTCGCCGACGGCTGGAAGGAGGGCAGCACGGTCTCCATCCGGATGTTCGGTCAGGGCGCGCTCGTCTCCCAGCTCGGCATCCAGCTCGGCCTCAAGAACGCCTGGACCGGCAAGACCGACGCCATGTGGGGCCTGGGCCAGACCGACGTCGAGGGGCTCGGCGTCCTCAAGGGACAGGACCTGCACTTCTTCTACAACGCCTCGGACGGTCAGGACGTCTTCGCCGACGGCCTCGCCGGCAACGCGATCTGGCGCTCCCTGCCGTTCGTGCAGCAGAACAAGCTGCACAAGATGCCGGACGGCGTCTGGACGTTCGGCGGCACCCTGTCCGCGAAGCAGTACGTCGACCAGCTCGTCGCCGTCTACACGGCCTGAGCCCGATGATCGCCACCGCCGTACCGGAGCCGGCCACCCGGCCGGCCCCGGTCGGGCCGCCACCGGCCCGCCGCCGGGTCGCCGGCGCGTTCCTGCTCGCCGCCGCGCTGCTGGTCGCGGTCACCGCGGTGCACCTCACCCAGGGCACGTCGTCGGTGGGCGCGCTCGACCTGCTCCGGCTGCTCACCGGCGCGGACGACGAGACCGCCCGGGTGCTCGTCGCCTCCCGGCTGCCGCGCCTGCTCACCGGCCTGGCGGTCGGCGTGGCGCTCGGGTTCGCCGGCGCGGCGCTCCAGTCCACCACCCGCAACCCGCTCGCCTCGCCGGACACGCTCGCCGTGAACGCCGGCGCCCACCTGGCGATCGTGACCACCGCCGCGTTCGGCATCGCGCTGCCGGCGCTGCCCGCCGGCGGACTGGCGTTCTGCGGCGGGCTGGCCGCCGCCGCGCTGGTGATGCTGCTGTCGGCCGGCGGTCAGGCCGCCACCACTCGGCTGATCCTCGCCGGCTCGGCCACCGCGATGGCGCTCGCCTCGCTCACCACGCTGCTCCTGCTGCTGTTCGAGCAGGCCACCATCGGGCTGTTCGCCTGGGGCAACGGCTCGCTCGTGCAGGGCGACCTGGTGGCGGTCACCCAGCTCGGCCCGGTGATCGTGCTCGCCGCGCTGCTGTTGGTCGCGCTCGGGCACCGGCTGGACCTGCTGGCCCTCGGTGACGACACCGCCACCGTGCTCGGGCTGGACGTGCGTCGGACCCGGCTCGTCGTGGTGCTGCTCGCGGTGCTGCTCTCCGCCGCGGCGGTCACGCTCGCCGGCCCGATCGGCTTCGTCGGGCTCGGCGCGCCGGTGATCGTCCGGCTGCTCGGCCGGTGGGTGCCCGAGGTGCACCGGCACCGGGTGCTGCTGCCACTGGCCGGCCTGGTCGGCGTGATCATCGTGCTCGGCTCCGACGTGCTGCTGCGGGCCGTGCTCGGCGGGCAGGCCGGGGTGGAGGTGCCCACCGGCGTGGTCACCACGCTGTTCGGCGCGGTGCTGCTGGTCTGGCTGGCCCGCCGGCACCGCGACGCCGGACCCACCCGGCAACCCCCGGGCGGCCACGCCGCCGTCCGCTCCCGTGCCGTGCACACCTCGGTCGTCGCGGTCTGCGCGAGCGCGGTCGTCGCGGCGCTGGTGGTGGGCATGCTCGCCGGGGACACGTGGGTGCTGCTCGGCGACATCGTCAACTGGCTCCAGGGGCGCACCGGGCCGGCGTACACCTTCGTGCTGGACGCCCGCTGGCCGCGCGTCGCGGCGGCGCTGCTGGCCGGCGCGGCCCTCGCCCTGGCCGGCACCACCGTGCAGGCGGTCTGCCGCAACCCCCTCGCGGAGCCGGGCATCCTCGGCATCACCGGCGGCGCGGGGATCGGCGCGGTGGCGCTGCTGACGTTCGCCCCGGCGGCCGGCGTGCTCATGCTCTCCGGCGCGGCCGGGCTCGGCGCGGTGGCCGCCTTCGCGCTGGTCTACGGGCTGGCGCGGCGGCGCGGGCTGAACTCCGACCGGCTCGTCCTGATCGGCTTCGCGGTCTGGCAGGGCGGCGCCGCGGTCATCACGTTCATCGTGGTCTCCTCCGACCCGTGGAACACCGGCAAGGCGCTGACCTGGCTGTCCGGCTCCACCTACGGGCGGACCGCACCGCAGGTGCTGCCGGTGGCGCTGGCGCTGCTGGTCGCCGTCCCGGTGGTGGCGGCGGTACGCCGGGAACTTGACCTGCTGGCGCTCGACGACGACACGCCCCGGGTGCTCGGCGTCCGGCTGGAACGCGCCCGGCTGGTCGCGCTCGGCCTGGCCGCGCTGCTCACCGCCACCGCCGTGTCGGCGGTCGGCGTGATCGGCTTCGTCGGGCTGGTCGCGCCGCACGCCGCGCGGGCGCTGGTCGGTGGCCGGCACACCCGCGTGCTGCCGGTGGCGGTGCTGCTCGGCGCCACGCTGGTCAGCCTCGCCGACACGCTCGGCCGCACCGTCATCGCCCCGGCGCAGGTGCCCGCCGGCCTGGTCACCGCGCTGATCGGCACCCCCTACTTCGTCTGGCTGCTGTGGCGCTCCCGCGCCGCCGCCGGCGTCCGCTGAGCCCGAGAGGAAGTCACCATGACCAGCACCCTGGCCGCCGCGCCGTGGCGCGTGTTCACCGTCGAGGTCCGCGCGCTGCGCCGGCTCGGCCCGTCGTTCCTGCGCGTCACGTTCACCGGCCCGGATCTGGACCGGTTCGCCGACAACGGCTACGACCAGCGGATCAAGCTGGCGCTGCCGCTGGTGGACGGCGGCGCGGCGGAACTGCCCGACGGACCGGACTGGTACCAGCGGTGGCGGGACCTGCCGGCGGAGGAACGCAGCCCGATCCGCACCTACACGGTCCGGGCGGCCCGGCCGGCGGCGTACGAGATCGACGTGGACGTGGCGCTGCACGGCGACGGCGGCCCGGCCACCCGGTGGGCCCGCCGCGCCCGCCTCGGTGACCGGCTCGCGCTTGTCGGCCCGGACGCCGGCTGGCCGGGCGGGCACGGCGGCGTCGAGTTCCGGTCGCCGGCCGGTGCCACGCTGCTGCTGGCCGGCGACGAGACCGCCGCGCCGGCGATCTGCGCGATCCTGGACCGGCTGCCGGCCGACGCGCACGGCCACGCCGTGGTGGAGGTGCCGACGGAGGGGGACGAACTGCCGTGTCGTGTCCCGGCCGGCGTGACGGTGACCTGGCTGCCCCGGGGCGGCGCCCCGCACGGCAGCCGGCTCACCGAGGCGGTGACCGCCCTCGCCGCCCGGCTGTTGCCGCGGCCGACCGGGTCACCGGCCGGCCCGCCGCCGGCCGAGGTGGACGTCGACCGGGAGGTCCTCTGGGAGGTGCCGGAGCGGCCGGCCGACGCCACGCTCTACGCCTGGCTGGCCGGCGAGGCGGCGGTGATCCGGGGCCTGCGCCGGCACCTGGTCACCGACCGTGGGCTCGACCGTCGGGCGGTGGCGTTCATGGGCTACTGGCGGGCCGGTCGCGCCGAGAGCTGACCGCTCACCCGCGCAGCGTCTCGTGCGGCGGCCGGCCGTACGCGTCGCGGTAGGCGGCGGCGAACCGGCCGGGGCTGGTCCAGCCCCAGCGGCGGGCGATGCCGGCGACCGTCTCGTCGCCGCCCGGCTCGGCGGCGAGCAGGTCCCGGTGCGCCCGCTCCAGCCGGACCCGGCGCAGGTAGGCGGTCGGGCTCCGGCCGTCGTGCCGCTGGAACGCGGCCTGCAACCCGCGCGCTCCGACGCCGCAGGCGGCGGCGACCTGGGCCACGGTGACCGGCTCGGCGGCGTGCTCGTCCAGCCAGGCCCGGGCCCGCCGCACCACGGCCGGTGTCACCCGGCGCGGTTGCGGCAGGTAGCCGGCGGTCATGGTGGTGTTCGGGAACACGGTGAGCGCGGTGGCCGCCGCCAGGTCGGCGAGCGACGCCCGCAGGATCGGCTGGGCGAGCGCGTCGTCGCTCAACCCGTGCAGGTACGCCGAGAGCTGCGCCCAGCCCCGGGACTTCTCCGCCGACACCGGCGCGAGGCCGAGGAACCGGAAGTCGGCCGCCGTGCTCTCCGTCCGGGTCGCCGCGACCTGTGCCACCCGCTCGTGCGGCAGCCGGATCATGGTGCCGACCACGTCCGTCCAGCCCAGCACCGACGGGCGCAGCGGATAGCGGGCGACCGTACCGGTCGGGGCCAGCAGTTCCTCGTCGCCGTCGGCGAACCGGAACCGGCCGCGCAGCACGTGCACGGTCATGAAATCGGGGTACGGTCCGGTGTGTGCCCGCGCGTCCATCGAGTGCACGATCCGGTCCAGTCCGAGCGACCCGGCCTGCGTGGTGCGCAGCGCGAAGCGGAAGCCCTGCCGGGAGCCGGCGAACCGGGGCCGGTGTTCGGCGTACGCCTGGGCGATGGCGTGGTGGGCGACGTCCGGGTCCCGGGTCACCAGCTCGTGTCGGTACACCTCGGTGCCCGCTCCGGTCGTCATCGGGGCCGTGCCTCCGTCCGGTCGGGAACTCCTCCCGGTATGAACGCGTGAGCCCTCGATCCGCAACGGATCGTCGGCGTCACTCGCGCAGCGTCTCGTGCGGCGGCCGGCCGTACGCGTCGCGGTAGGCGGCGGCGAAGCGGCCGGGGCTGGTCCAGCCCCAGCGGCGGGCGATGCCGGCCACCGTCTCGCCGCCCGCCGGGTCGGCGGCGAGTAGCTCTCGGTGGACGCGGGCGAGGCGGACCCGGCGGAGGTAGGTGAGCGGGCTGTAGCCGAGGTGCCGCTGGAAGGCGGCCTGGAGTCCGCGCGGTCCGACGCCGCAGGCGGCGGCGACCTGGGCCACGGTGACCGGCTCGGCGGCGTGCTCGTCCAGGTACGCCTGCGCCCGCCGGACGACCGAGGGCGCGACCCGGCGGGGCTGCGGCACGTAACTGCTGGTCATGGTGGTGTTCGGGAAGACGGTGAGCGCGGTGGCCGCGGTCAGGTCGGCCAGCGACGCCTGGATCAGCGGCTGGTCGAGGCCGTCGTCGCCGATGGCGGCCATCCGGTACAGGAACGCGGACAGGTGCGCCCAGGACCGGGCCGCGGCCGGCGACACCGGCGCGAGGCCGAGGAAGCGGAACGTGTGCGGGGCCGCTTCCGCCCGGGTGGCCGCGACGCGCGCCACCAGGTCCATCGGCAGCCGGACCGTGGTGGCCACCGAGTCGGTCCAGTACAGCACCGACCGGCGCAGCGGATACCGGCCGATTCCACCCGCGGGAACCAGCAGCTCGTCATCGCCGTCGACGAACCGGAACCGGCCCCGGGCCACGTGCACGGCCAGGAAGTCCGGGTACGGTCCGAGCTCCGCCCGGGCGTCCATGGAGTGCGCGGCCCGGGTGAGGCCGAGTGGCCCGGCCCGCACCCCTCGCCACGCGAAGTGGAAGTCGCGTCGGGTGCCCCGGAAGTGCGGCCGGTGTTCGCCGCACGCCTCGACGATGGCCAGGCGGGCGACGTCCGGGTCCCGGGTGGACAGCTCGAACCGCCGTGCCGGGCGGTCGTCCGTCACCGATCCGGCTCCGTCGGCGTGGTCACTCCCGCCGCGCGCAGCGTGTCGCCGGGCTGGCAGCCGTACGTCTCGCGGTACGCGCTCGCGAACCGCCCGGGGTGGGCCCAGCCCCAGTCGCGGGCGGTGCCGGCCACGGTCTGTCCCGGTCGGGCCTGCGTCAGGTCCCGGTGTGCCCGGCGGAGCCGGACCGCGCGCAGGAACGCCATCGGGCTCTGCCCGTGGTGCTTCCGGAACGCGACCTGCAACGCGCGAGGGCCGACGTCGCAGGCTGCCGCGATCTGCGCCAGGGTCAGCGGACGCGCGGCGTGGGCCTCGATGAACTCGGCGGCCCGGCGCACCGACGCCGGGCGGACGGCCGGCGGGGCGGGCAGGTAGGACACCGTCATGGTGGTGTTCGGGAACACCGACAGCGCGGTGGCGGCGGCCAGGTCCACCAGGCTGGCCCGGGTCAGCGGGCTGGCCACCATGGCGTCGTCGGTGAGCTGCTGCCGGAGGTACGCCGCGGTCGAGCGCCACAGGACCGCCATGGTGGGGGAGAGCGGCGCGAGCGCGGTGAAGCGGAACGCGGCGGCGGGCAGGCCGGTGCGGGTGGCGGCGACCGTCGCGATCCGGGGCATCGGCAGCCGGACGACGGAGGCCGCCAGGTCGTCGGAGAGCAGGGTGGCGGGAGCGTTCGGATAGCGGCCGGTCGTGCCCGGGACCAGGCGTAGCTCCTCGCCCCGGGTGTGCAGGCCGGAGCGCCCGTGCGCCACCGTCACGGCGGCGAAGCCGGGATAGGGGGGCGTTTCGGCGCGCGTGATCATGGTGTACAGCAGAGTGTCGATCTCCAGCTCGTCGGCCCGGAGCCGGCGCAGCCGGTAGCGGAAGCGGTCGCGGGGTCCGGAGACCCGGGCCCGGTGGTCGCCGTACCGGCGTGCGATGAGGTGGTGGGCGTGCTCGGGGTCGTCCGTCTCCACCACGTCGTGGCTGATCGATTCCTGCTGCGCGGGACGGCCCGTCCACCGCACGGTCATGAGTTACCTCCGGGTGAACCGGTCCGGGGCGCGTTCTCCTGGATGAACGGGCCACTTGCCGGGCGGCAACGGTTCGATACGGACGGCCGGTGCGGGCGCGACACGCCGGATAAAACAGCCGATCCACTTTCCGCATTCGAGTGGTCGTTTCGCGAACACCGGCGCGACGCGATGCGCCGGCACGCTTCACCGGTCGGTAACAAATCACCCCGGCCCCCACTTTTCTCGTCGGCCGGGACCGGACGGCGAGGGAAGAAAGCGGCCATCTGGTTACGCGACGCGTCGGGCGAAATTGTCAGGTAGCTGACTGCTCGGACGTCCCGGCCGGTACGGTCGTCCGGCTCTACCGTCTGGCCTGTCCGAGCCGCTTGTCGGGCCCGGCACAGACGGCCGGCCGATCGGAGTCAGGCGACGATGCCGACCCCGGTCGGCCGGTCCCGCAGTCGCCGTAGCCGCGTCCGGCTCGGCGGTTCGCCTCGGGGGAGGTGCGGATGAGGAGCGTCGAGGCGGCGGTTGCCGGACCAGGGACTCCGGCTGCCCGCGGCGTGCCGTCCCGGTGGCGGGTCGCCGGCCGCGCGGTGACGGCGCTGCTGCGCCGGGACCTCACCGAGCGCCGCGGACTGCGCGTGCCGTTCCTGCTGGACCTGGTGTTCGGCGTGCTGAACCTGCTGGTGTTCCTGTTCGTCTCCCGGGTGCTCGTCCTGCACCCGGGCGCCGGCTTCACCGGCCCCGGCGGCTACTTCGACTTCGTCGCGGTGGGCATCGTGTTCCTGCTGGTGCTCCAGTCCGCGATCGTGCAGGTGGTCACGCGGGTGGCCGCCGAGCAGCGGGACGGGATGCTGGAGCTGTGGGCGGCGCAGCCGGTGCCGGGCTGGTCGCTGGCGCTGGGGCTGGTGGCGTACCCGTTCGCGTTCGCGCTGCTGCGCGCCGGCCTCTACCTGGTCCTGCTGGCCGGCGTCCTGGGCCTGCGCGTCGCCGACACGTCCTGGCCCGGGGCGGTGGTGATGCTGGTGCTCGCCGTGCTGGGCGCGCTGCCGTTCGGAATGGCGCTGATGGGCCTCACCGTGGCGGTCGGGTACGGCGACCCGGCGGCCCGGCTGCTGGTGGTGGCGCTGTCGTTCCTGTCCGGTACCTACTTCCCGATCTCGGCGCTGCCGGGCGCCCTGCACCCGGTGTGCGCGGTGCTGCCCACCCGGGTCGCCCTGGACGGGCTGCGGGCCGCGCTCGCCGGCGGCGACTGGGGCCGGGCCGCCGGGACGCTGGCCGTCGCCGCCTCGGTGCTGCTGCCGCTCGCCGCCTGGATCTTCGACCGTGCGCTGCGGCTGGCCCGGCGCAGAGGGGTGCTCACCCGTGACTGACCTGATCCCGCGCCCCACCGCCCGTGACGTGGCGTACGGCGTCGTGCTGGGCCTGTCCCCGGCCGCGCCCACGCCGGCTGCCCGGTCCGGTCCGGCGCCGCCGCCGCTGGTGGCCCTGGAACGGGCCGTGCTGCCGGCGCTGCGCCGGCCGCCCTGCCTGGTCAGCTTCTCCGGCGGACTGGACTCCTCGCTGGTGCTGGCCGTCGCCGCCCGGGTGGCGCGGCGCGAGGGGCTGCCCGACCCGGTGCCGGTCACCTGGCGGTTCACCGACGCGCCCCGCGCGCAGGAGTCGCCCTGGCAAGCCAAGATCATCGCGGAGCTGGACCTGACCCGGCAGTGGCAGATCCTCCAGGCCGGGGACGACCTGGACCTGGTCGGGCCGGTCGCCCGGCGGCTGCTGACCCGGTACGGCCAGGTGCACCCGCCGGATCGGCACCTGCACCTGCCGATCGTGGAGCTGGCCCGCGGCGGCGCGCTGCTCACCGGCGTCGGCGGCACCCCGATCCTCGCCGGCTGGCGGCGGCGTCCGGCCTCGCTGCGGGCGCGGCTCAGCCGGCTCCGGGGCGGGCTGCGACGCCGACCGCCGGATCCGCTGCCCTGGCTGCGCCCGGAGGCGGCCCGGCAGGCGCGCCGCGCGTTCGCCGCCGAGCAGCGCGCCGAGCCGCACCCGCTGGCCGCCCGGATCGCCTGGCACCTGCGCCGCCGGGACCTCACCATGAGCCGGGTCGGCCTGGCCGCGATCGCGGCCGACCACGACGTGCTGGCCGTGACGCCGCTGCTGGACGAGCGGTTCGCCGCCGCGCTGGCCGCCCGCCACGGTCGGCTGCGGTCCCCGTCGCGTCAGGAACTGCTCGCGGCGATCGCCGATGCCGAGCTGCCCCCGGTGATCATCACGCCGCGCCGAAAGGCCACCCTCGACGAGGTGTTCCTGCGGGCAGCCACCCGCGAGCTGGTACGCGCCTGGGACGGCAGCGGTGTCGACGACTCGCTCGTCGACGTGGCGGCACTGCGGCGGGAGTGGTCGCGCTGGCGGTTCGACGCACGCACCGCGGCGCTGGTGCAGCAGGTGTGGCTGGCCGGCCTGTCGGCCACCGAGGGACGACCCGATCTGGAGGCGCCGAGATGACAGGTGAACCGTCCGTGTTGTACCGGGTCCGCGGCGACCGGGTGGCGTGGCGGACCAACGGCGACGAGACGGTGCTGCTGGACGTCGGGCAGTCCGTCTACTTCGCGCTGGACCGCGCCGCCACCGCGCTGTGGCCGTACCTGGTGGCCGGCGCCTCCACCGCCCAACTGGCCGAGGTGCTGGTCGGCCAGGCCGAGGTCGAGCGGGAGCGGGCGGTCGCCGACGTGCGCTCGTTCCTGGCCGACCTGGAGGCCGCCGGGCTGCTCGAACGGGTCTGACCCCGGTCAGGGCAGCCAGGCGGGCGGCACGGGCCGGCGCAGGATCTCCGCCAGCTCGTGCCGGTGCGGGTCGGGGTCGCCGTCCAGCCAGGCGTGCGCGTGGAAGCCGGCGCCCGGCGCGCTGACCCCGATCACCACGGTCCGCAGCACCCGCCGCCGGGCCAGGAAACGCTGGCGCACCAGCGCGCTCTCCAGGCAGTTGCCGCCGCCGCGTCGCAGTGCCTGCCGGACCAGCGCGTCGGTGCCGCCGGGCGGCGGCGCGGGCAGGCGCACCGCGCCCAGCCCGCCACGGGCGAGCTGCCGGCGCACCCGTCGGCAGGCCAGCAGCGTCCACGCCACCAGCGCCAGGCCGAGCGGCCCGTGCCGGCGCGTCACCCGGGCCAGGGCGCGCAGCGCGCGTACCGGGTCAGCCATGACGCCGCCGCGCGGTCCGCAGTTCCCGCACCCCCCGGGGCAGCCATCGGACATGCCGCCAGGCCCGGCGGGCGTACGCCCGCAGCAGGCGCCACCACCCGCCGCGCGCCGCCGGGTCGGCCTGCCGGAGGTACGCCGGCGGCGGCAGCGCCAGCCGGGTGAGCAGGCGCAGCCGGCGGAGCCACGGGCCGGGCAGTTCCACCGCGCCGGCCAGCCCGACAGCGGTGGGGGTGGCGCGTCGGGCGGCGAGCCACATCGACGCCGGTTCGGCCGCGGCGGACAGACCGAGCCGGTCGGCGACCACCGCGCCGGCCGGCCGCAGTCGCAGTCCGACGGTGAACGCCGGGACGGCGTCGCAGCGGGTGGCCAGTCGACCGGCCCCGACCCAGGCGGACGGCGGCAGCACCGCCAGCGCGCGGTCCAGGTCGAGCGCGGGTTTGTCGCTGGCTCCCGGGCAGGCGGCGTGCAGCGCGGCCAGCAGCGCGGTCCCGGCCTCGTCGGGGACGAGGACCCGTCCGCCGGCCAGGTCGAGCGGTTCCGCCGGGTCGTGCAGCGACCGCCACAGCGCGTCCGGGTCGCCCACGCCGGCGAAGCCGCGGTGCAGGTCCACGGTCAGCGGCAGCGCGCCGGGAGCGGTGAAGGGCTGTTCGTGCCAGGACGCCGCGACGTCGTACGGTTCGGGCGGCAGCGTCGGGCGGTAGCCGGCGGCGTGCAGGGCGTCCCGCACGGCGGGCACGGTCTCCGGCGCGACGAGCAGGTCCACGTCGCCGTAGACCCGGTCGACGCCGAGCCGGCGGGCCAGGCCGGCGCCCTTGAGCAGCAGGCAGTCGACGCCGTGCCGGCGCAGCAGGTCGCTGGTGGCTACCGCGAGGGCGTCCAGGGCCAGGCAGCGCACCGCGAGGCCGGCGGTCACCACCGCGCCCCGACGGACACGGGCGCAGCGCCCTGAAGCGGCCGGGTGGCGACGGGAACGACCCGGTCGCGGATCCGGGAGAACGGTGACATCGCACCCGCCTTCCGAGGTTGATTCGTCTTCGTCGATGCCGAAGGCTGGTTTCGATAGTGCACTCGTCCTCGACCTGGAGAACCTCTGGTGCTTCGGGTCGTCGTTATCCGTCCTGTCCTGTGCGGTTTTCGTACCGGTCGTGTCGCCGGGTTCCGGCGAGCGACTCGTTCGCCGGCCCGACACGGCCCCGGCTCGCTACGATCGGCGGGTCATGCTGCAACTGGACGGTGCCGGGCGCGCCTTCGGGCCACGCTCGGCGTTCTCGGGCCTCGACCTGGAGGTGCCGGCCGGCGTACGCCTGCTCCTCGCTGGCGGCAACGGCGCCGGCAAGACCACGCTGCTGCGCTGTCTGGCCGGTGTCCTCACGCTGAGCCGGGGGCGGGCCACCGTCGCCGGTCACCCGGTCGGCTCGCGTGCGGCCCGTCACCTGGTCGGCGTCGCGCTCGCCCCGGAGCAGACGCTCTGCGGCGGGCTCTCCGCACACGACAACCTGATGCTGGTGGCCCGGATGCGCCTGCCCGCCCGTCGCGCCGCCGAGGCGGTCGCCCGGGTCGAGGAGGAGTTCGCCATCACCGCGTACGCCCGGCAGCCGGCGAACCGCTGCTCGGCCGGGATGCGGTCCCGGGTCAGCGTCGCCCGCGCCCTGCTCGGCGACCCGCCGGTCATCCTGCTGGACGAACCCGGCCGGTCCCTCGACGCGCAGGCGCGGACCCTGTTCTGGGCCGCGCTGGACCGCCGTCCGGAGTCGACGGTCGTGCTCGCCTCGCACCTGCCCGAGGACCGGTCCCACTGCGACCGGACCCTGGCCATGCCGATCCACCGCTGACCAGCCCTGCCCTCGTGGGGGAGGTGTGTGGCATGCGGCGTCGCCGATTCCGCACCGCAGCGCCGGTGGTGCTCGTCGCCGTCTGTAGGGCGGGGCGGGCGGTGGTGCCGGGCCCACTCGTCCACCTCGTCCGCGTCCCAGACGTTCGTGCCGACCAGCCCGGGCGAGCGGCTCGGGGAACCCGGGCCGGCGGGTGATCTGGAGGACCCGCTGACGCGACCCGCCGAACAGGGCGGCCAGCTCGCCGGGCCCGTACCGGCGTGGTGGTCTCACGGTCCGTTTCCCGGACTGACGGCCCTACCCCGCGAAGCGGGCGATCGGGTTGGGCAGCGTGCCGGCGAACTGGAGCGCGGCGGACGGGTCGGTCAGGTCCACCATCTGCTGGTTGTTCCGGAGCTGGAGCCGGTTGAGGCAGGACAGCGGGAACTCCGGCGCGAACAGGTCGTGCCGCCGCATCCGCTCGGCCAGGTGCGGCACCGTGTCGGCGTAACCGCTGGCGCACTCGGCGACGGTGCGCCAGAAGTCGTCCTGGTCGAGCACGCCGGTGGTGTGCAGGGTGGCGCTGAGGTGCCGCAGGAAGCAGTCGAACACGTCGGTGAAGATGGCCAGGACCTTCTCGTCCTCCGGCACCGCGGCCCGTACCCGGCGGACCCGCTCCGGCAGGTCGGCGTCCGGGTCCATGACCACGATCTCCTCGGCGATGTCCTTGAACACCACCCGCTCCACGATGCCGCCGTGCAGCACCAGGATGACGTTCTCGCCGTGCGGCATGAACGCCAGGTCGTAGGCGTAGAGGCTGTGCAGCAGCGGCACCAGGTAGGCGTCCAGGTAGCGGCGCAGCCAGTCGGCCGGCGTCAGGCCGGAGGCCGCGATCAGCGCGCCGGCCAACGG
Organism: Micromonospora sp. NPDC049201; assembly: GCF_055586805.1. Lineage (NCBI taxonomy): Bacteria > Bacillati > Actinomycetota > Actinomycetes > Micromonosporales > Micromonosporaceae > Micromonospora > Micromonospora sp. NPDC049201. Next base: position 428,395 of record NZ_JBVJHM010000001.1, read on the forward strand.
ACGGCCGTCCCGGTCGGCGTGCAGCAGCGACGCCATGGTGGCCAGGCGCCGGCCCGGCGCCAGACCGGGCACCGGGCTCTCCCGCCAGAGCGCGGCCAGCATCTTCCGGTACGGCGACCCGGGCGCGGTCGCCGCCTCGTACTGCCGGTGCCGGTAGCCGATCGCGGCCCGCTCCCGCAGGATGGTCAGCCCGGCGCGGGTGAACACCGGGTCGTCGGCGACCAGCGCGGCCAGCCAGTCGTTGATGGCCGGCGTGGCCTCCATGTACGCGGCGGACAGCCCGCGCATGAAGCCCACGTTCAGCACCGACAGCGCGGTCTTGACGTAGTGCTTGGTCGGGTCGGTGACGTTGAAGAACGTGCGGACGGACTGCTGGGCCAGGTGCTCGTCGGGCCCTTCGCCGAGGCAGACCAGCCGGCGCGCGGCGACCTCACCGGCGAACGTGACAGCGAGCTTGTGCCACCACTGCCACGGGTGCACCGGGACGAGCAGGTAGTCGGCCGGGTCGAGGCCGAGCCCGGCCAGCGTGGCGGCGAATCGGGCGAGCGTCTCCGCGCCCAGCTCGGCCCGGACCAGCGTGCCGTAGTCCAGGTCGTCGGCGCTGGTGAACGTGGTGTGGTCGCGGTGCGCGGCGAGCCAGAGCAGCCGGAGGGGGGCGGCGGCCTCCGGGGCGTACCGGTGATGCTCGTGGATGCCGAAGCCGAGCCGGCCGTTGTTGGCCACGAAGCACGGGTGTCCCTCGGTCATGCCGGTCTCGACTCCCTGGAAGTCGGCGGCGGCCAGCTCGGCGGCGGTGACCGCCGGCTTGCCCAGCTTGTACGCGGCGCCCGCGAGGGTGGAGGTGATCTCCTCCAGGTAGACCGGCAGGACCGCGTCGGTGAGGCCGAGCTGGCCGCGCAGCTCCAGGCAGAGGTCGACCGCGTCGGGCGGCAGTTCCCGGCCGTCGCGGTGCCGCGTGATGCTGGCCGCGTCGATGTGCCAGTGGTCGAGCGCGAGGCGCTGCGCCGCGAAGCGGTACTCCACCGCGTCGCCGCGCACCAGCCACCACCCGTCGCCGGCCGGTTCGGGGGTGATCAGGCGTTCGTGGGCGAACTCGGCGAGCGCCTTGCGGACCAGCAGCCGGTTGGCGGTCGCCCACGCCTCGGGGGTCAGGTGGTCGACGGATGCGATGGGGTTCACGCCGGCTGGTCTCCTTCGGTGGCGTCGCGGAACTGGTCCCGGGTGACGACGCTGAGCAGCGCGTCCTTCTCCGGTTTGCGGATCTCGCCGACGACGCTGAAGCCGACGGCGGCGTTGAGCGCGTGCACGGCGTGGTTGCGCACGTCCGGCTCCACCACCACCCGGCGGGTGGCCGGGTCGGCGAAGAGCCACGCCAGGACCGTGGTGATGACGGCGCGGGTGAAGCCCTGCGTGGGCGTGTCGGTGGGCGCGCAGAGGAAGTGCATGCCGACGTCACCGGGCTCCGGCGGGTAGAGGCCGACCAGTTCCACCCGGGCCGGGTCGTAGCGTTCGGCCAGGAACGCGGGCCGGCCGCGCCAGGATCCGAGGTACGCGTGGTGGTGCGGGTGGGCGGCGATCCGCCGGTACTCCTCGGCGACGCCGGCCTCGTCGGCGTCCTGCATCAGCCAGAACGCCGACTTCGGGTGGGTGACCCAGCGGTGCAGCAGCGGCGCGTCGGCGTCCGGGTCCAGCGGGCGCAGCGCGAACAGTCCGAGTCGCCCGTCGATCCGGGTGAAGGTACTCATGAGGGCACCCCGAACTCCTGGAACGCGATGGCCTGCTCGATCGGGTAGTGCTCCCGGCCGGTCAGCTCCCGGATGATCCACGAGTTGCGGTACGCGCCCATGCCCAGGTCGGGCGAGGTGATGCTGTGCGTGTGGGTGCCGCCGTTCTGGAGGAACACGCCCCGCCCGGTGCGGTCGACGCTGTAGTTGCGGGCCACGTCGAGGCGGCCGTGCGTGTCGAAGCGCAGCCGGTCGCGCACCGGCGCGAGGAAGTCCGGCAGCCGGTGGCGGTAGCCGGTGGCCAGCACCAGACCCTCGGTGTCCAGCGTGAACGTGCGGTCCTGCTCGGTGTGGCGCAGCCCGAGCCGGTAGCGCCCGTCGGCGTACGCGGCGTCGACCAGTTCGGTGTTGGTGAGCAGCCGGGTCGGGGCCGGGCCGGTCAGGCTCCTGGCGTAGAGCGTGTCGTAGATGTCGTTGATCAGGTCGGCGTTGACGCCCTTGAACAGCGGCTTCTGCGCGGCCTCCAGCCGGTAGCGGGTGGCCTCCGGCAGCGCGTGGAAGTAGTCCACGTAGTCCGGTGACGTCATCTCCAGCGTCAGCTTGGTGTATTCGAGGGGGAAGAACCGCGGCGAGCGGGTCACCCAATTGAGCTGGTAGCCGTAGGTGTCGACGTCGCCGAGCAGGTCGTGGTAGATCTCGGCGGCGCTCTGCCCGCTGCCGACGACGGTGATGCTGCGCTTGGCCCGCAGCGCCGCCCGGTGTTCCCGGTAGCGCGAGGTGTGGATCAGGTCGCCGCCCAGGCCCGCGCACGCCGGCGGCAGGTGCGGCGGGGTGCCGGTGCCGAGCACCAGGTGCCGGGCCCGGTGGGTGACCGGCCCGTCCGGCGTGTCCGCGTGCACCACGTAGCGGTCGTCGGTGTCGTCGTGCTCGACCCGGGTGACGGTGTGCCGGAAGCGCAGGTTCGCCAGCTTGGCGGCGGCCCAGCGGCAGTAGGCGCTGTACTCGGCGCGCAGCGGGAAGAAGCTCTCCCGGATGTAGAACGGGTAGAGCCGGCCGGTCTCCTTGAGGTGGCTCAGGAACGAGTACGGCGAGGTCGGGTCCGCGAGCGTGACCAGGTCGGCCAGGAACGGCGTCTGCAACCGGGCCGATTCGAGCAGCATCCCGGGATGCCAGTCGACGTCGTCGCGGGCCTCCAGGAACAGCCCGTCCAGGTCGTCGATCGGCGCGGTCAGGCAGGCCAGGCCGAGGTTGTACGGGCCCAGCCCGACGGCGATGAAGTCGTACGTCGACATGGCGCTCCTCAACCGACCGGGGACAGCGTGGCCGCGGTGCGGGCGTACCAGGCGGCGTGCTCGGCGATCAGGTCGCGCACCGCGAGCACGTCGTCCACGGTGGTCTCCGGGTTGAGCAGCGTCAGCTTCAGCCAGTGCGCCCCGTCCACCTTCGTGCCGGCGACAAGCGCCGCGCCGGAGGCGGCGAGCGCCTCCCGGGCGTGCAGGTTCGCCTCGTCCACCAGGTGCGGCGGCGCGTCGGGTGGCACGTACCGGAAGACCACGGTGCTCAACTGGGCGGGGGCCGCCACCTCGAAGCGGGGGTCGGCGTCGAGGTGCCGCCAGGCGTCGGCGGCGAGGTCGACGACGCGGTCGAACAGCGCGCCGATCGCGTCCGGTCCCATGATCCGCAGCGTCAGCCAGAGCTTGCCCGCGTCGAAGCGTCGGGTGGTCTGGAGGCTCTTGTCCACCTGGTTCGGGATGCCCTGCTCGGCCGCGCGGGCCGGGTTGAGGTAGTCGGCGTGCCAGGTGGCGTGCCGCAGCGTCCGGCCGTCGCGGACCAGCAGCGCGCTGGAGCTGACCGGCTGGAAGAACGACTTGTGGTAGTCGACGGTCACCGAGGCGGCCCGCTCGATGCCGTCGAGCAGGTGCCGGCGGGTCGGGGAGACCAGCAACCCGCAACCGTACGCGGCGTCCACGTGCAGCCAGACGCCGGCGGCGGTGCAGATGTCGGCGATCTCCGGCAGCGGGTCGATGGTGCCGAAGTCGGTGGTGCCGGCGGTGGCGACGACCGCCATCACCACCTGACCGTCGCGCCGGCAGCGGTCGATGGTGCGGGCCAGCTCGTCGGTGCGCATCCGGCGGCCGGCGTCGGTGGGCACGGTGAGCACCGCGTCGGCGGCGAGGCCGAGCAGCTTGGCGGCCTTCTGCACGCTGAAGTGACCGGCTGCCGAGGTGACGACGCGCAGCCGGGCCAGCACCTCCGGCCGGGCCGGCCGGGTGGCGGCCGAGCCCACCTCCCGCCGGTACGCCTCCTCCCGGGCCAGCAGCATCGCCTGGAGGTTCGACTGGGTGCCACCGCTGGTGAACACGCCGTCGGCGGTGGCGCCGAGGCCGATCCGGCCGGCCGTCCAGTCGATCAGCCGGCGTTCCATCAGCGTCGCGCCGGCGCTCTGGTCCCAGGTGTCCAGCGAGGAGTTGACGGCGCTGAGCACCGCCTCGCCGAGCAGCGCCGGGATGACCACCGGGCAGTTCAGGTGGGCCAGGTAGCGCGGGTGGTGGAACCAGACCGCGTCGCGTAGCCAGACGTCGTGCAACTCGTCCAGGGCGGCGTCGGTGTCGCCCAGCGGCCGGTCCAGGTCGATGCCGCCGACCAGCGGCGCGAGCGCCTCGGGTCGGACGCCGGTGCCCGGCCGGTCCACTTCGGCGACCCGGCGGGCGACCCGTTCGACGCCGCGGGTCAGCACGTCCCGGTACCGCTCGACGGATCCGGTGTGGAACAGGTGGGCGCGCGCGGCGCTGACGGTCGAACTCATGCGGCTTCCCGGTGGTCGTGCGGACAGGGGCGCGGCGAGGGCCACGCGGCAGTCAGATTAGGTTAGGCTCACCTAACTATCAAGGAGGGGTGGTCGGATGCGTGTCGAACGTGACCGGTGGGGCGTACCGCAGCTGTGGGCCGACGACGTGGACGCGCTCGCGTACCTCCAGGGCCGCGTCACCGCGGCCGACCGGGCCTGGCAGCTCAGCGTCGAACGGTGGCGGGCCGAGGGCCGGCTCGCCGCCCACGTCGGCGCGACGGAGCTGCCCTGGGACCGGTTCGCCAGGCGCGCCCGCCTGGACGACACCGCCCGCCGCTGCCACGACCGACTCGACCCGGGCACCCGCCGGTGGGTCGCGGCGTACGTCGACGGCGTCAACGACGGGCTCGCCGAGGGTGCCGCCGCCGCACCCGAGTTCGCCGCCACCGGCAGCGCGCCGGAGCCGTGGCGGCCGTGGACGCCGCTCGGTGTGTTCCTGGTCCAGCACGCGCTGTTCTCCACGTTCCCGAACAAGCTCTGGCACGCGCACGTCGCCCGCACGCTCGGCCCCGACGCGGTCGGCCGGTTCGCGGTGGAGGGGCCGGCGTCCGCCGGCAGCAACGCCTGGGCGCTGCCCGCCGACCCGGCCGCCGGACGCGGCCCACTGATCGCCGGTGACCCGCACCGCCTGCTCGAACTGCCCGGCGTCTACCAGCAGATCCGGCTCGCCTGCCCGGAGTTCGACGTGGTCGGGCTGGCCTTTCCCGGCGTACCGGGGTTGCCGCACTTCGGTCATGCCGGCGGGGTCGCCTGGGCCGTCACCAACGCGATGGCCGACTACCAGGACGTCTACCGCGAACAGCTCCGCCGCGACGGTGACCGGCTGCTGGCGCGCGACGCCGCCGGCTGGGTGCCGGTCGCGCGGCACGTCGAGGAGATCGAGGTGCGCGGCGGTCCGGTCGAACGCGTCGAGATCGTGGAGACGCCGCGCGGCCCGGTCGTCGACCACGACCGGGTCACCGGCGAGGCGCTCAGCCTGCGCACGCCGAGCCGGGTCGAGGCCCGGCTCGGGTTCGAGGCGCTGCTGCCGCTGCTGCGCGCCCGGCACGCCGGCGACGTCGCGGACGCGCTGCGCGACTGGGTCGAGCCGGTCAACAGCGTGCTCGTCGCCGACCCCGGCGGCACGGTCCGTCGCCTGGTCGCCGGCCTGGTCCCGGTACGCGACGACCGCTGCCGCCGCGAGCCGGTACCCGGCTGGGAGCCGCGCCACCACTGGCGCGGCGACTACCTGCCGATGGTGGACGACAAGGTCGACGGGGTCGCGGTCTGCGCCAACGACCGTCGCCCGGACGTCGCCGCGCACGGGGTCGACTTCGCGCCGCCGCACCGCGCCCGGCGGATCCGCGCCCTGCTCGCCGACGGCGTCGAGGCGTCCACCGTGCACACCGACGCCCGCCTCCCGGTGACCCCGACGTACCGGCTGCTGCGCCGGCTCGACGCCGTCGGACTCGGCGCGCCGGCCCGCGCGCTGTGCGACCGGCTGCTGGCCTGGAACCGCGAGATGGCGGCCGACTCGCCCGACGCCGGAGCGTACGCGGCCTGGCGCGCGGCGCTCGCCCGCCGGTTGATCGCCCATCCGTCGCTGCGGGCGTTGCACGAGCCGTCCGGGTACGACGAGCTGTTCACCCCCTGGACCGACCCGGCGACCCGGATCGGCCTGGCCCTGGACCACCTCGTCGAGGAGCCTGGCGTCGACGTCGTGTCGCTCGGCGTCGACGCGCTGGTCGAGGTGGCCGCCGGGCCGCCGCCCGAGCCGTGGGGTCGCCGGCACCTGCCGCACCCGCTGCACCTGGGGGTGGCCGCCGGGACCTCGGCCGCCGTCGCCGCGATGCGGGAGCGGGCCGCGCTCGGCGGGGACACCGACTGCGTGCTGGCCACGTCCGGTGTCGCCGGCGTCTCCGACACCTGCTGGCGGGGTCCGGTCGCCCGCTACGTCTGGGACCTGACCGACCGGGCGGCCAGCCGCTGGATCGTCCCGTTCGGCGCGTCCGGGCGGTCCGGCGACCCGCACTTCACCGACCAGTTTCCGCACTGGGCCGCCGGCACGCTGATCCCGGTGCCCGCCGACCCTCTTCCGAAGGACGACACCATGACGATCCCCCTGGAGCGCGACCCCGACCTCGGTGAGCTGGCGCTGACGCCGGTATGCCCGGACCGGCACGCCGAGCTGCTGCACGGCTGGGTCACGCTGCCCCGCAACCGGTTCTGGGGCATGGGCGCGCACACCCGCGACGAGGTGCGCGAGGTCTACGCCTTCCTGGACGGGTTGGACACCCACCACGCGTACCTGATCATGCTGGACGACGAGCCGGTCGGGCTGTTCCAGACCTACCGGCCGGAGGCGGACCCGGTGGGGGAGCGCTACCCGGTCCGGCCCGGCGACGTCGGCATGCACCTGCTGCTCAACCCGCCCCGGCGGTACGCGCGCGGCCTCACCTCGGCGGTGGTGCCCGCGCTGATCCGGTTCCTGCTGCGCGACCCGGCGGCGCGGCGGGTGGTGGTCGAGCCGGACGTACGCAACACGGCCGCACTGCGTCGTCTGCGGACCGAGGGCTTCGCACTGGCCGACGAGATCGATCTGCCGGGCAAGCGCGCCCAGTTGGCGTTCCTCACCCGCGAACGGTTCGAGACGGGGGCTCACGTTCCGGGTAGTGATCCTCAGCCGACGATCGGCTAGCTAATATCCCCCCAAATCGGACAAGCGGGGGAATGATGATCAGGACGTTCAGTGGCCCGTGGCGGCGAGCCGCCGCGGTCGTGGCCGTCGCGGCGCTCACCGCGCCGCTACCGGTCGCGGTCGCGTCGGCCGCGCCGGGTGGCCAGCCGCCACCACCGGCGGCGCGAGCGATCGGGCCGGTCAACCCGGTAGCGGCAGCGCAGAGCTTCGGGGTGATGACCGAGGGTGACGCCAGGGTGGTCACCAACGAGAACGAGGGCACCATGGCCGTCGGCGGTGACCTCTCCTTCGGCAACTACCAGCTCGCCAACAACACCGCCGGCTCGTTCGTGGTCCCCGGCGACAGCCGGCCGACCGCGCTCGTGGTCGGCGGCCGGGTCGACTTCGCCGGCAGCGTGCCAGGAACCCGGCTCCAGGTGCTGTCCCAGGGGTACGCCAAGGTCGGGAACCTCGCCGGCACGTTCGTCCGGGACACCGACAACAACGGTGCCGCGGTCAACACCCGGATCCTGCCCAGCGACAACTACGACGCCTTCCCCCGAGTGGAGCTGACCGTCCGGCAGCCGGTCGGCAGCGTCGGCCCCACCTCGCCGATCAACTTCGCCGACGCGTTCGCGTCGTTCCGGTCCACCTCGACCGGCCTGGCCGGCTGCGAGAACACGGTGGTGCTCACCGACCCCAACGGGAACGTCCTGCCCCGGCCCATCCCGCCGGGCAGCAACGCGGTGATCACGCTGACCAGCGGCGTCACCAACGTGCTGAACATCGGCGCCACGGACCTGAACAACATCGACACGTTGACTTTCCGCGACCAGCCCACCGCGACCACGCCGCTGCTGATCAACGTGGACACCACAGGCGTCGGCAACACGTTCGACTGGACCGCGCCGAACTTCTCCGGCATCGGCGGCCAGCAGGCCCAGTACATCCTGATCAACTTCCCGACCGCGACCCGGCTCACGCTCACGGCCGGGGCCCGCACCGTCGAGGGCAGCATCTACGCCCCGAACGCCGACTTCACCGACCTGTCCGCCAGCAACACCGAGGGCAGCGTGATCACCCGCACGCTCGACCACGAGGGCGGCGAGATCCACTACTTCCCGTTCAGCACCACGCTGACCTGTAACGGCGGCACGCCGGCAAGCATCGCGGTGGTGAAGTCGTCGACCACCGCGCTGATCGGATCCGTCGGACAGCAGGTGCCGTACTCGTTCCGGGTGGTCAACACCGGTGGTGTCGCGCTGACCGACATCGCCGTCACCGACACGCAGACGCCGCCGTCGTCCAACGCCGACCTGGGCCCGATCACCTGCCCGGTGACCGCACTCGACCCGGGCGCGTCCACCACCTGCACGGCGACGTACACGGTCACCCAGGCCGACCTCGACCACGGCGGGGTCTCCGACACCGCGACGGCGCGGGGCACGCCGGCCGGCGGCGGCACACCGGTGGTCTCCGAGCCCAGCGACCTCACCATCCCGGCCGAGGTCCTGACCCCGTCGATCTCGGTGCAGAAGTCCTCCACCACCACGACGCTCACGTCCCCCGGCGAACAGGTGCCGTACCGGTTCGTGGTGACCAACACCGGCGGTCTGACGCTGTCGAACGTGAACGTGACCGACGTGCAGACGCCGCCGTCGTCGAACGCGAACCTGGGGCCGATCACCTGCCCGACGAGCACCCTGGCGCCCGGCGTGTCGATGACGTGCGCGGCGACGTACACGGTCACCCAGGCCGACCTCGACCACGGCTCGGTGTCGGACACCGCGGTCGCCCACGGCAGGCCGCCGGGAAGCACGACGCCTGTCGACTCGGAGCCGTCCACCCTGACGATCGAGGCGACGCCCGTGACGCCGGCGATCGTGGTGGTGAAGTCCTCCACCACCACGACGATCACCGCCGCCGGGCAGCAGGTGCCGTACCGGTTCGTGGTGACGAACACCGGCGGTCTGACGCTGTCGAACGTGAACGTGACCGACGTGCAGACGCCGCCGTCGTCGAACGCGAACCTCGGGCCGATCACCTGCGCGGCCACCACGTTGGCCCCGGGCACGTCGACCACCTGCACGGCCACGTACACCGTGTCGCAGGCCGACCTCGACATCGGCTCGGTGTCGGACACCGCGACCGCGCACGGCACGCCGGTGGGCAGCGCCACGCCGATCGACTCGGACCCGTCGACGCTGACGATCGTGGCCACCCCGGCGGCTGCGGAGATCACGGTGGTCAAGTCGTCGACCACCACCACGATCGTCTCGGCCGGGCAGCAGGTGCCGTACCGGTTCGCGGTGACGAACACCGGTGGGGTGACGTTGTCGGACGTGAACGTGACCGACGTGCAGACGCCGCCGTCGTCGAACGCGGACCTGGGCCCGATCACCTGCCCGGTGACGACGTTGGCGCCGGGCGCGTCGACCACCTGCACGGCCACGTACACGGTCACCCAGGCCGACCTCGACCACGGCTCGCTCACCGACACCGCGACCGCGCACGGCACCCCGGCCGGCGGTGAGACCCCGGTCGACTCGGACCCGTCCACGCTGACCATCCCGCGCGCCGAGGTGAACGCCTCGATCAGCGTGGAGAAGACGTCCACCTCCACGGAGTTCGTCGCGGTCGGGGAGCAGGTGCCGTACCTGTTCGTGGTGGTCAACACCGGCGGGCTCACGCTGTCGAACGTCAACGTGACCGACGTGCAGACGCCGCCGTCGTCGAACGCCGACCTCGGACCGATCACCTGCCCGGTGACGACGTTGGCGCCGGGCGCGTCGACCACCTGCACGGCCACGTACACGGTCACCCAGGCCGACCTCGACCACGGCTCGCTCACCGACACCGCGACCGCGCACGGCACCCCGGCCGGCAGCCAGACACCGGTCGACTCCGACCCGTCCACGCTGACCCTGCCGGACGCCAGTCCCGTGGCCGGCATCGACGTCGTCAAGTCGTCCACCACGGTCGCCGTCACCGAGGCCGGTCAGAAGGTCGACTACACCTACCGGGTGGTGAACACCGGTGGTTCGACGCTGACCAAGGTCACGGTGAACGACACCCTGCTGCCGCCGGCCGATCGTGAGAACCAGACCGCGATCACGTGCGGCCCGGACAACGTGCCGAACGGTACCGTCACGCTGGCGCCGGGCGAGTCCGTCGAATGCCGGGCCACCTACACGGTCTCGGCGGAGGACTTCGCCCAGGCGTCGCTGCTCGACACCGCGACCGCCACCGGTACCCCGCCCCGCGGGCCGGCGCCGGTCTCCGGGCCGTCGACGTACGACATCCCGATCCTGCACCCGGGCGTCGCGTTGGCGAAGAGCGTGACGCCGGAGACGGTGTCCCGTGCCGGTGACGTCGTCACCTACCGCTACGTCGTCACCGACACCGGCAACACCACGCTCTCCGCCGTCACCATCGACGAGACCGCGTTCTCCGGCAGCGGCCGACCCTCGGCGATCACCTGCGCCGACACCACGCTCGCGCCGGGGCAGAGCACGACCTGCACCGCGACCTACACGATCACCGAGGCGGACGTCGAGGCGGGGAGGATCACCAACACCGCGGTCGCGGTCGGTACGCCGCCCACCGTCCCCGGCCAGGAGCCGCCCGCCCCCGTACGCTCCGATCCGGCCTCGGCCACGGTGACCGTCACCAGGGGCGCGGCGATCGTGGTGACGAAGTCCGCCGACCCGACCGAGGTGCACAAGGTCGGTCAGCGGGTGGAGTACCGATTCCAGGTCACCAACACCGGCTCGGTGCCGCTGACCGGGGTGACCGTGACGGACACGCTGGCGCCGCCGGCCGACCCGGCGAACCTCGGGCCGATCACCTGCGGGCCGGACGGCACGCCCAACGGTGAGGTCATCCTGGCGCCGGGGGAGACGATCACCTGTACCGCGGTTTACACCGTGTCCAAGGCGGACGCCAGGGAGCGCTGCATCACCGACACCGCGACCGCGACCGGAACGCCGCCGTCCGGCCCGGCACCCGTCTCACCGGAGGTCACGCTCTGCGTCCACGTGAAGATCAAGCCGGGCCCCGGTCCGCATCCCGGGCCCGGTCCCAAGCCCGGCCCGTGGCCGTGGCACCACGGCAAGCTGCCGATCACCGGTAGTTCGTTCCTGCTCCCGCTCTCCGTCGTCGGCGGGCTGGTGCTGCTGATCGGCATCACGTTGACCGTGTGGGGCCGGCGTCGCCGGGCCGCACCACGGCACGGCGCGGCCTGATCGACCGGTTCCCGGTGCGGTGGCGGTGTCGGGTACGCCCGGCCCCGCCACCGCACCGACCAGATCTCGGCCGGTCCGGTCAGACCTCGGTGAGCCGGACCGCGTCGGCGATGACCAGGCCGGCGGCGGAACTCCACCGGCTCACCGCCACCCGGTCGGCGTCGCCGGCGGCCAGCGTGAACGTGCCGAGGTTGCGCCACTGCCCGCCGGTCGCCCGCTGGTCGACGTAGACGGTGCGGTTGCCGGTGGTGGTGGCCACGACGTACGGCGTCGAGGCGTTGTAGCCCGCGTTCGCCGGCCACCACGCCTCGACCCGGTAGTTGCCGGTGCGCGGGACGTTGAACCTGTACCAGGCGGCGTCACTGGCGGCGATCGGGTCGGCGTAGCGGTAGTCGGCGCCGTAACGCTGCCCGGAGAAGGACGAGACGCCCCAGTTGCCGCTGGCGGAGAAGCGGCCGGCGGTCGCGTTGTCCACGATCGAGGACCAGCCGCCGCCAGTGCCGGACATCTTCGCCGCGACGTCGGCCCGCATCGTGTTCAGGTCGATGAAGGACGGGTCGATCTTGCCGGTGGTGCTGGTCTCCCGGTGCCCACGGGCATAGCTGGAGTCCTTGCCGAGCCGGGTGAGCACGGCGGCGGTGGCGGCGATGCTGGCGGTGTACTGCGCGGTGGTCATCCGTTGGTCCACGCCGTTGTAGTCGATCTCCCACCCGATCATCAGGGTGTTGCCGTCGCCGGCCGGGATCGGCCCGCTGCCGCCGCTGACACCGGCGTGGTTGCACCGGCCGGCGGAGATCACGTGGAACACGCCGTGGTAGTCGACGAGCGCCTGGCAGAGCGGGCCGGCCAGGTCGCGGCGACCGTTGATGCAGATGTTGAGCGCCGGGTGCGGGTTGGTGGCGCTGGAGGTGGCCGCGGTGTGGTGCCACAGCACGCCGATCGGGTCGAACGAGCCGGGGCGGGCCCGGTTGAGCCAGTCGCCCTCCACGACGACCTGCACGCCGGCGGCCCGCAGCACGTCCACCAGCCAGGGGATCGTGGCCATCACCGCTCCTGGAGCAGGTCGGCCAGGCACTCGGCCTTCGGTGCGGCGACGGCCGCGCCGGGACGGGCGACCACGGTCAGCGCGGCGGCCACCAGGGCCGGGATGCCGAGCAGACCTCGGCGCCGCAGACGGACGGATCGGGACGTGGGCATGGCGCTCCTTCGGCGACGACGCTCGGCATCCGATCGATCGACGGATGTGAGTGCGGGCACGCTATCCCGGCGCGCGCTGTTCTGTCGATACCCTTCACCCCTACTCTTCCGAGCGAAAATATTTGCCGGCGCTCGGGATCGCCGAACGGCGACGAGCCGGCCCCGCCGCTCGGCGGGACCGGCTCGGCCGGGGGGTCGACTCAGTTCAGGTGTGCCAGCAGCGCGGTGGCCATGCCCTGCTCGCCCCGGGCGTTCGGGTGGAACGGCGCGGCCGAGTTCTGCGGCACCAGGCCCTCCACCCAGCGGGTGCCGCTGCTCTTGCACGCGTCCTTGCCGATCGACGGGGTGTAGACGTCGGCGTAGCTCGCGCCGTTGGCCGCCGCGGTGTCGGCCAGCATGCTGTTCAGCGCCTTCTCCACCCCGCGCAGGTACGGCACGTCCTGGTAGGCGATCGGCACCACCGGCCAGCACCCGTACCCGCTGTCCGGCAGGATCGCCGGGTAACCGAGCACCACGACCCGCGCGTTCGGCGCGGCCTGCCGGACCGAGCGCAGCACGGTGGTCACCTTCGGCACGGTGGCCGCGATCCGGGCCCGGAGCTGGTCGGTGCCGCCGGCGGTGAACCGGTCCTTGCACGGCGAGCCGAGCGGGCTGCTGACGCTCGCCTCCGCGCAGTCGCTGATGATCCCGGAGAACCCGATGTCGTTGCCCCCGATCTGCACAGTCACCAGCGCCGTGGCCGAGGTGACGGCGTTGAGCTGCGGCGGCAGGTTGATGCCGAGCTGGCCGTCGCCGCCGTACAGGATGTCGTCGGTGGTGGCGCCGGAGCAGCTCACGTCCGCGAACGACGACGACCCGGCCGACGCGGCGACAAGCGTCGGGTAGTTGCGGTTGGACCGCAGGCAGTTCAGGTCGACCTGGGTGGGGATCAGCGGGCCGGCGGTGTACGAGTCGCCGAGCGCCACGTAGCGCCCGGCGGGCACGGCGGCGTTGGCGGGCGCGGTGACGGCGAGCAGCACGCCGGCGGTGGCCGCGGCGAGCGCGGCCAGTCGTGCGGCCGTACGCCTCAGCGGCAGGTGGGGACGGTTCATGGCGCCCTCCCGGGAGCGGGATCGGGGGTGGTGGTGGTCCGAGAGTCTGCCGCTGCCGGTGATATCCGTCAATATGGACGAACGCCGTTAAGGGGTGGTCGGGGTGGTGGGCCGGCCCCGAGGAGGGGCCGGCCCACGCCGATCCCGTCAGGGACCGCTGACGATGCTTGTCACCTGGTGACCGCTGTCGACGGTGGCCCCGGTGTCGTTGATGACGTGGCTGATGGTGCCGACACCGCCCAGCGAGACCGTCACCATGTTGCGGAACCGCACCCCCGGCCGCACCGGCACCTCGAACGCGCGGGCGCTCACCACGGCCGGGTTGACGTTGAAGAAGCAGTAGCTGCCCAGCCCCCACGCCTGGTGGTTGGTGACCGAGTCGGCGACCTTGTACGCCGCCCAGCCCCGGGTCGACCCGTTCATCCACGCGGCCTGGTTCGGCGGGTCGTAGGGCATCTCGTTCTGATAGAAGTAGGTCCGCCCGTTCTCGCCGTTCCAGATGGTCTGGTACTGCTGGTAGTGCTCCACGAACAGGCCGTAGAACGTGACGTCGTCGCCGTCGACGACCAGCCCGTTGCGGCCGGTGTTGACGGTCCAGCCGACCGTGCCGCTGTTGCCGTGGTCGGCCCGCCAGATCCACGCGTGGTCACCGATCACGTCGTCGCTGTTGATCTGCATGCTCACGGTCGCCCGGCCGGCGATCGCGCCGCCGACCCGGACGAAGACGTCGGAGAGCACGGTCGGGTCGGCGGCGTGGTCGGCGCTCGACCCGGGCGGCCCGACCTGGAGCAGCACGTTCGAGTTCGTGGTGCCGGCGTCGAAGAGCACGCCGGCCAGCCGTACCCCGTCCACGTCCGCGATCGTCATCGCGGTGACGCCGTTGCGCGGCACGAACGTGGCCAGGCCCAGGCCGAGCACGACGGTGCCGGGCCGGGTCACGGTCAGCGTCTGGTCGAGCTGGTAGACGCCGGGGGTGACCAACAGGTGCCGGCCGGCGGCCAGCGCCGCGTTGATGCTCGCCGCGGTGTCGCCGGGCCGTACGATCTGGAACTGGCTCAGCGAGATCGACCGGCCGGCCGGGGTGCCGGCGGCCCAGGTGGTGCCGGCGGTGTCGGTGCGCCTCGCGGGCACGAACACCCGGTACGCGCCGGCCGCGTCCACGTACAGGTAGGGCTTCTCGGCCACCACCGGCGCGGTGTCGACAGTGGTGTACGGCGGGTTCGGGAAGCTGTTGCCCGGCGCGCCCGGCACGCCCACGAAGACCTGGTTCCAGTTGGACCCGGTCCAGCCGCCGATCTGCGAGCTGCGGGTGATCCACTGCTGCTGCGAGCCGGACTGGATCTGCCCGTCGACCTTGGTGTCGGAGATCCAACCCCCGGAGGACCAGCCGCCGTCGGAGAGCGCCAGGTTGCCGCGCACGTGCATCCGGCGGTACGGCGCGGCCTGCGACACCGACCACCGCTCCAGCCCGCCGGTCGGGTTGACGGTCAGCCCCTCCGCCGAGCGCCAGAAGTTCTGGGTGGCGTTCTGCGAGCCGTCCGGCCACCAGTCCGCCTCGACGTGCACCCGGCCGTTGACGGTGGTCTGGCCCGGCGTGAGGCCCAGGCCGGCGACCTGGGTGAAGAAGCCGACGTTGGCGTCCACCGCGTAGCTGCCCGGCTTGAACAGCAACGCGTACCGGGCGCTGCCGAACTGGTTGGTCTCCTGCTGCGCGAAGACCGTGTTCAGCCGGTTCTGGATGGTCGAGGTCGACATCGACGGGTCGAAGACGCTGACGTTGGGGCCGAGGTCCGGGTTGGTCACCGGCGTGTCCGAGGGCGGTGGCCCGGTGGGGGTGGCGGTCGGTGGCGGGGTGGTCGGGGTGCTCACGCCGGTGAGTGTCCATTTCTGGTTGGCCGAGCCGGCGCACGACCAGATCTGCAGGGGCGCGCCGTCGGCCTGGTTGTTGTCGCGGATGTCCAGGCACTTGCCGGACGCGGCGTTGACCAGGTCCCCGGCGGCGGTGAGCGTCCACTTCTGGGTGGTGACCGTGGCGTAGCAGGTCCAGATGTGCACAGCGGCGCCGTTGGCGGTTCCGTTGTTCGCGACGTCCAGGCACTTGCCCTGGGAGCGCACCGAACCGTCGTCGGCGAGCGTCCACTTCTGGCTGGCCACGGTCGGGTAGCAGGTCCACATGTGCACGGTCGCGCCGTCGGCGGTGGAGTTGTTCGCCACGTCGAGGCACTTGCCGTTCGCGGCGCTCACCAGCGAGCCGGTGCTGGCGGCGTACGCCCCGGTCGGGGCGAGGACGGCGACCGCGCCGACCGCGCCGAGCACGGCGGCGACCGCGCCGCACGCGGTGAGCCGGCCGGGCCATCGTCGGTACGCCGCTCCGAATCGCATCATTTCGGGCACCTTTCGTCGCCGGCACGCGTCGCGGGCGGCACGTGTGCCGTGGGGGTGGTGGGGTGGGGTGCTACCGCCACGTAACCGCGTGAGAGTGACCGGAGTCAATGAAATCGGACGGTTCCGGAACTCGGTACACGCTCGGTCACCGCCCCGCGACGACGCTCAGCGGGTCAGGCGGGCGAGCGCCGCGATCCGGGCGCCGTCGGCCGGCCGCGTCGGCGAGCTTCGACACCGCAGCCCGGGGCGCGTTCGTCGACAACCTGAAGCGGCGGTCCGCGCTCTCATAGATCTTGGTACGGAATGGGCGAGGCAAGGGCCGGCTACGCGGATGCCTTTCCTCGCGTGCGCGCTGCCGTGGACGACGTCGCGGCCAGTTCGGGCCGCGCCGGCAGGAACACGGTGGGGACGCCCAACGACTGGTTCATCCCGGCGAGCCGCTGTTCGGCCTGGAGGTCGGTGGTGTTCCGCACGCCACGGATGATCACTCCCGCACCGTGGCGACGGCAGTAGTCGGCGGTCAACCCGCGCCACGCCGCCACGGTGACGGTGGTCCACCCGACCGGCAACGCGGCCCGGACGGCGGCTGCCCGCTGGTCCTCGCCGCTGCCCGGCTGTTTGTCGTCGTTGACCGCGACGAGCACGACCACCTCGTCGAAGAGGCCGCGCGCCCGGTTCACCACGTCCAGGTGTCCGGGCGTGACGGGATCGAAGGTGCCGGGATAGACGGCCCGGACGGGCGCGCGCCCCGCAATCGACCCCGCCGGATGTGAACCTGCCACTGGTTCGGCTGTCCCGGTCGTGTCGGTCCGCATGGCACGACTGTAGGTGGCCGGCATCCCGACCTGATGATCGGCCGGAGCGAGGCAGGGGCCGGTCGAGGTGCGGCAGGTGAGTCGTTTCTGCTCTCAGCTCGACAGGCGACGGGCGCCGGGAAGTTGCCGGCGGCTGGTCGACGCCCCGGCCGGAAGGGTGACTGTCCTCAATGGCAGGGTCATCACGGCGCTCAGGAGAAGGGCGCGACGGCATTTCTTCGGGACGCGAACTAAAGGCGGGCTGATCGTGGGTGCCGAGGTGGTGGCATCGGCGGAACCAGGCTCGCCCGGACGCGTCCATCACTGCCATTTGTCCAGTTCGCGGTTCGGGGTGCCGAGCCCGCGAGACCAGATCGTTACTTGACGCAATAGTTCGTTCGCCGTAGGAAGGAAGTGTGACAGACGTGGTGACCCCGCCGACGAGCCCGGTGAGCCGGGAGCGGTCGAAGGAGATCAAGCGCAGCAGCGTCATCTCCGCCGCCCGCTCCGCCCGGGTGCTGTCCCGTGCCGAGCTGACCGAGCTGACCGGGCTGAGCCCCGCCACGCTCACCCCGCTGGTCCGGGACCTGATTGCCGAGGGCTACCTGATCGAGCGCGGCCCCGGCGCCTCCCGGGCCGGCCGCCCCCGCGCCATCCTCGAGTTCAACCCCCGCGCCGAGCTGGTCGCCGCCGTCGCGCTGGAACCGGCCCGGATCAGCTGCGAGATCGCCGACAGCGACGGCGCCGTGATCGCCCACCGCACGGTGCGGCGTACCGGCGACATCGTCGACCTGATCTGCGCCGCCGTGCCGGAGCTGGCCGGCGACGGGCTGCCCGCGCTGCGGGGCGTGGCCATCGCCGCGCCCGGCGTCTCCACCGGCGGCGCGGTCCGGCTCGCCCCCTCGGTCGGGCTGGTCGAGGCACGCCCGGTGGGGGAGTCGGTGCAGCGGCGGCTCGGCGTGCCGGTGGTGGTTGACAACGACGTGAACCTGATGGCCGCCGGTGAGCACGCGGCCGGCGCCGGGACCGACGTCGCCGACCTGCTCCTGCTGCACGTCGCCGACGGCATCGGCGCCGGGCTGGTGCTGGACGGGCAGGTCCGTCGCGGCTCCGGCGGCGCGGCCGGCGAGGTCGGCTTCCTGCCGCTCGACCCGGCCGACCGGGGGCACGACGGCATCGGCCCGTTCGAGGCCCGCTGGTCCGCCGGCGCCGTCGCCGAGCGGGTGGTGGCCCTGGCCCCGGGCCGACGGCCGGCCGCGCCGGTACGGGCGCTCGTCGAGCTGGCCGCCACCGACGAGCGGGCCGGCGCGTACCTGGCCGAGGTGCTCGCCGCCTGGGCCCGGCTCATCGTCTCCTGCGCCTGCGTGATCGACCCGGGTCGGGTGCTGCTCAGCGGCGCCGCGGCCGACCTCGACGACGCCGCCGTGGACCGGCTCCAGGCGCTGGTGTCCGCCGGCGCGCCCAGCCCGACCGAGGTCCGCCGCGCGGTCCTCGGTGACCAGGCGGTGCTGCACGGCGCGGTCAGCTACGCACTCTCGGCCGCCGCGTCGGGCCTGTCCACCCTGCTACCCGCTCCCTGACCGCTCCACCCCCCCACAACACCCCTCGGAGGTACCCCATGAGACGTCGACTCCTGCTCGCCGGTGCGCTCGCCACCGTCCTCGCCGCCGGCACCGCCTGCGGCGGCGGCTCCGGTGACTCCGGCTCCGGCTCCGGCGAGGCCGAGAAGCTGACGATCTACACGGCCCGCGACAAGAAGGTCACCACCTTCGTCGTCGACAAGTTCACCGCCAAGTACCCCGAGTACAAGGGCAAGGTCGAGGTGCTCAACCTGGGCGCCCAGGAGATCCTGGAGCGGGTCCGGGCGGAGAAGGCCAACCCGCAGGCCGACGTCTGGTGGGGCGGCACCCAGCAGGGGCTCGCCTCGGGCGCCTCCGAGGACCTGCTCACGAGCTGGAAGCCGTCGTTCGCCGACAAGATGGACGAGAAGTACAGGGACCCGCAGGGCCGGTGGTTCGGCGAGATCCTGCTGCCCGAGGTCATCATGTACAACAACAAGGCGCTCACCCCGGAGCAGGCCCCGAAGGACTGGGACGACCTGCTGAAGCCGGAGTTCAAGGACAAGATCATCATCCGGGACGTGGCCGCGTCCGGCACCATGCGGTCGATCTACGCCTCGATGATCGTGCGACAGTCCCCGGACGGCAGCAACCCGCAGCCCGGCTACGACTGGCTGAAGAAGCTCGACGCCAACACCGGCGCGTACGCCGCCAACCCCACCGACCTGTACCTCAAGCTGTCCCGCCAGCAGGGCACGCTGAGCGCCTGGAACCTCCAGGACATCCTGCTCCAGGCCAACCAGGCCAACATGCCGTTCGGCTACGTGATGCCGGCCTCCGGCGCCCCGGTGCTGGTCGACGGTCTGGCCCAGGTCAAGGGCGGCAACAGCGAGGGCGCGCAGAAGTTCCTGGAGTTCCTCTTCGACGACTCGCTCCGCGCCGAGCTGGCCAAGGACTACTACCAGATCCCGGCCGTGGACATCGCGGAGAAGCCGGAGTGGCTGGCCCAGCTCAACCTCAAGCCGCTGGACGTCAACTGGGACGTGATCGGCAAGAACGAGACCGAGTGGATCAACCACTGGAACAGCCAGATCAAGAACAAGGGCTGACCGGCCGGGACGCCGGGTGCCGCGCGCACCCGGCGTCCCGCCGTCGCCGTTCCGCACCACCCACCCCGTCACCGGTCCGATCCGGTTACCGGACGCAAGGAGAGACATCATGATCGATGTCACGCTGGAGTCGGTGAGCAAGCGCTTCCCGCGTGCCGGCGACACCGCGGCGGTCGACGACGTCGACCTCCGCATCGGCGCGGGGGAGTTCTTCACCCTGCTCGGCCCGAGTGGCTGTGGCAAGACCACCACCCTGCGCATGGTCGCCGGCTTCTACTTCCCCAGCTCGGGTCGGATCCGGTTCGGCACCGAGGACGTCACCAACCGGCCGCCGAACAAGCGCGACACCGGCATGGTGTTCCAGAACTACGCGCTCTTCCCACACCTGAGCGTCGCCCAGAACGTCGCGTACGGCCTGAAGATCCGCAAGGTCGGCCGGGTCGAGGTGAAGCGCCGCATCGACGAGGCGCTCGGGCAGGTCCACCTCGCCGGGTACGGCGAGCGCCGCATCGACCAGCTCTCCGGTGGCCAGCAGCAGCGCGTCGCGCTGGCCCGGGCGCTGGTGATCCGGCCGCGCACGCTGCTGCTCGACGAGCCGCTGTCCAACCTCGACGCCAAGCTGCGCGAGGAGACCCGGGTCGAGATCCGCCGGATCCAGAAGGAGTCCGGCACCACCGCGCTCTACGTCACCCACGACCAGGCCGAGGCGATGGCCATGTCCGACCGGATCGCCGTGATGGAGTCCGGCCGGGTCCGGCAGGTCGGCACGCCGCAGGAGATCTACCACCGGCCGGCCACCTCGTTCGTGGCCCGGTTCATCGGCCGCAGCAACGTGCTCAGCCTGCCGGTGGTGACCGCCGGCCCGGAGCAGGTGACGGTGGCGCTGCCCGGCGGCTGGGAGGTCCCGGTCGCCGCGCCCGCCGAGCACGGGCTCCGCGAGGGCGTGACCGCGCTGGTCAGCGTGCGGCCCGAGCACATCACGCTCGGTTCGGCCACCGACGAGGGCGCGCTGCCCGGCCGGGTCACCGAGCTGGAGTTCACCGGCATGGCCACCAACCTGCTGGTCGACGTGGCCGGCGAGCCGGTCCAGGTGGCCGCGATCGACGTCCCGGCCGGGCTGGCCGTGGGCGACCAGGTCGGGCTGCGCCTGCCGCCGGAGCGCATGTGGGTGGTGGGTGCGTGAGCGCGAGGAGTGAGCCGGTTTTGCGAGCCCCGCAGTCGCGAACTGAGGTGACGCTGTGAGTACCATCCCCGCGACCCCGAGCGCGGCCACCGTCCCGCCGATCACCGAGGACCCCACGCCCCCGGGCCGGCGGTCCCGCCGCCCGCAGCTCAACGCCAACTCGCGCTGGTTCCCGTACCTCCTGGTGTTCCCGCTGGTCCTGATCCTCTTCGGCTACGTGGTGCAGCCGATGCTCGCCACGTTCGGCGAGAGCGTCGGCGTGGACGGCCCGGAGAACTGGGCCAGCTTCCTCACCGGCGACGGCGTGGCCCGCTCCGCGCTGCTCACCTCGCTGATGATCTCCGCCGCGAGCGTGTTCCTGTGCGGCGTCGTCGGCGTGGCCATGGCGTTCCTGCTGAAGCGGTTCTCGTTCCCCGGCCGCCGGCTCATCGAGGCGATCATCCTGGTGCCGGCGGCGCTGCCGCCGCTGATCGGGGCGATCTCGTTCCAGCTCCTCTACAGCGAGACCGGCATCCTGCCCCGGGCGCTGCAACAGCTCCTCGGCACCGAGAACCCGGTGCTGCCGTTCAGCGGCATCGCCGGCGTGCTGGTGGTGCACACGTTCACCATGTACCCGTTCTTCTACCTGGCCACGTCCGCCGCGCTGATGGGCATGGACCCGTCGGTGGAGGAGGCCGCCTACAACCTGGGCGCCGGCCGGGTGCGGGTGTGGCGGACCGTGCTGCTGCCGATGCTCACCCCGGCGCTGGTCTCCGCCTCGCTGCTGGTCTTCATGACGTCGCTGGCGTCGTACACCGCTCCGCTGCTGTTCGGGGTGGACCGCACCATGACCATGCAGATCTACATCAACCGCACCAACGGTGACCTGCCGATGGCCTCGACCTACGCGTCGGTGCTCGCGGTCGTCTCGGTGCTGTTCCTGCTCGGCATGCGCTGGTACGAGGGGCGGCGCAGCTACCGCTCCCAGTCCAAGGGCGTGGCCAGCCACCGCCGCGAGCTGACCAACCCGTTCGCCCGCTGGCTGGCGCTGGCCGCCTCGCTGCTCGCCGTGGTGGTGCTGCTCGCTCCGGTGGCGACCATCGCGCTGGTGGCGTTCTCCGAGGACGGGACGTGGACCACCGAGGTGATCCCGTCCGGCTACACCACGCAGAACTTCGTCACCATCTTCTCCGACCCGGACGCGTACCGGCCGATCGTCAACTCGCTCCAGATGAGCCTGCTCGCGACCGTCGGCTGCGTCGTGGTCGGCGTGCTCATCGCGTACGCGGTGCGCCGGCTCGACTTCCGCGGGCGTGGCCTGCTCGACGTCGCGGTCATGCTGGCCTGGGCGCTGCCCGGCACGGTGGTGGCGATCAACCTGATCTCGGCGTTCAGCACCGGCAACGCGTTCAGTTTCGGTCAGGTGCTGATCGGCACGTTCTGGATCATGCCGCTGGCGTACTTCGTGCGGTTCCTGCCGCTGGTGTTCCGGTCCAGCTCGGCCACGCTGGCCCAGCTCGACCCGTCGCTGGAGGAGGCCGCCCGCAACCTCGGCGCGTCCTGGACGCGGGCGTTCGGCACCGTCACGCTGCGGCTGATGCTGCCGGGCGTGCTGGCCGGCGCGCTGCTCGCGTTCGTCAACGGCGTCGGCGAGTTCGTCGCCTCGGTGCTCATCTACACGTCGGAGACCGCGCCGATCTCGGTGGAGATCAACAACCGGATGTACTCGTTCGAGGTCGGCACCGCCGCCGCGTACGGCATGCTCCAGGTTGTGTTGATCTTCGTGGTGATGGTGGTCTCCGGCCGCTTGCAGAACGGCGGCCGGGCCGCCCGGGAGGCGACGAAGTGGACGGCGTGACCGATCTGTGGCCGGCCGGCGGCGGGCTGCTGCCCGCCGCCGAGATCCCCGGCGGCGAACTGGCCGACGTCGTGGCGGCGGCCGACTTCGCGGTGCTGCCGGTCGGCGCCGTCGAGTGGCACGGGCCGCACCTGCCGCTCGGCGCCGACCTCATCCTCGCCGAGGGCTTCGCCGGCGAGAGCGCCGCGCCCGGGCCCGGCCCGCGCGGCGTGCTGTTCCCGCCGGTCGCGTACGCGGCCTGCCCCGGCCAGACCCGCCCCTGGCCCGGCACGGTGGCGATCCGGCCGGAGATCGCGGTCGGCTACCTCGCCGACGTGATCGAGGGCATCGTGGCGGCCGGTTTCCCCCGGCTGCTGGTGGTCAACGGCCACGACGCCAACATGTCCACCGTGCGGGCCGCCATGGAGTGGGTCTCCGGGCGGCGCACCGCCAGCCTGCTGCTGGTCAACTGGTTCCAACTGGTCACCCCGGCGGAGACCGGCGCGCTCTACGGCGACGTGGTCGCCCGCGGGCACGGCGGCGCGTACGAGACGTCCGGCGTGCTCGGCTTCGCGCCGCAGACGGTACGCCTGGACGCCGCCACCGACCTGCCGCCGCGCCCGAAGCTGCCGGTGCCCCACCCGTACGTGCTCGTCGAGTCGCGGCCCGACCCGTGGCAGGGCTGGTCCGGGCACGTGTCGCGGGCCACCGAGCAGGCCGGCCGGACGGTGCGCGCCACGGCCGGCGCGCGGCTGCGCGAGATCGTGGCCGCCTGGGTGGCCGCCCCGCTGCCGGCCCCGCCCACCGCCGACCCGCTGCCTCAGGAGGACGTGTGACAGTCGACCGGGGACTGGACGTCGTCGACTTCCACCTGCACTTCCGCATCGGCGCCGACGAGACGATCCACGCCTGCGAGGACGCGGCCGGGATGCACCCGGGCGGCACGCACGAACGCGAGGTGCGGGCCGCCGGCTCCGCGCCGTACGCCCGGCAGTGGCGCCGGGCCTGGAGCTTCCCCGACCCGGAGCCGCCCGCCGAACGCTGGCAGGACGAGGCGGACCGGTGGGCCGAGGAGCTGCGCGCGGTGCGGGTGCGCCGGGCGGTCTTCGTCACCGGCGGCGGCAACGACGCGCTCGCCGACGTGGTCGACCGCCATCCCGACCTGCTGCTCGGCCTCGCCCACCACGACCCCTACGGCGCAGCCGCGGCGGCCGAGCTGGAGCGTGCGGTCACCGAGCGGGGGCTGCGCGGGCTGAAGCTGTTCGCGCCGCTGCTGCGCGGTCCGCTCGACCACGCCGACCTCGATCCGCTCTGGGCCACCGCCCAGCGTCTCGGCGTGCCGGTGCTGATCCACATCGGTCACTACGGCAGCGCCGGCGGTCTGTCCGTCGGCCGGTACGGCGGCCCGGACGAGCTGGTCCGGATGGCCCGCCGGTTCCCCGAGCTGAACGTGGTGGTGCCGCACTTCGGCGTCCAGCACGTGCAGGAGCTGTTCTTCGCCGCCTGGGGCTGCCCCAACATCTCCATCGACACGTCCGGCTCGAACCAGTGGGTGCGCTGGATGCCGTACCGGCTCACGCTGGAGGACCTGTTCCGCCGCTGCTACGAGACGATCGGCCCGCAGCGCATCGTCTACGGCAGCGACTCGTCCTGGTTCCCGCGCGGCTACGTCACCCGCTACCTCGACGACCAGCTCCGCGTCTGCCACGAGCTGGGCCTGCCCGAGGACCACCTGCGCGCGATCTTCGCCGGGAACGCCGAGCGGCTGCTCGGCCTGACCGCGAACCGGAAGGAAACCCGATGAGCACGCTGACCACCTACCAGCGCCACCACCTGGCCCCGACCTACGACCACCACGTCGGGCACCTCTACCCGGCCATGGTGCGCGCCAGCCAGGCGCACGTGGTGATGCTGACCGAGCAGCGGCTGATCCCCGCCGACCGGGGGGCCCGGCTGCTGCGCGGCCTGGCCGAGCTGCGCGCCGACACCACCGCCCTGCCGGCGTACGACGGCAGCTTCGAGGACACCTACTACCTGCTGGAGAAGCGGCTCGCGGCGGCGTGCGGCATCCCCACCTCCGAGCTGGACGTGCAGCTCGCCCGCAGCCGCAACGACCTGGACGCCGGCGTGTTCCGGATGCTGCTGCGCGACCAGCTCGTCGAGGTGCTCCAGCGGGTGCTGGACACCGGTCGCACCGCGCTGGCCCAGGCCGACCGGTACGCCGACGTGGTCATCACCGGCTACACCCACCGCCGGCCGGCCCAGCCCACCACCATCGGGCACGCGCTGGCCGGCTACGCCGAGGCGCTGGTCAACCAGGCCGCCGCGTACGCCGACGTGATCGACCAGCTCAACGTCTCGCCGCTGGGCTCCTGCGCGTTCGCCGGCACCGACCTGGACATCGACCCGGCCCGGGTGGCCGAGCTGCTCGGCTTCGCCGGCCTGGTCACCAACTCGTACGAGGCCGTGGCCGGCGCCGACCACCTGGTCCGGGTCGGCACGCTCAACGCGCGGGCGCTGGCCAGCGGCGCCCGGCTGGCCCGCACGCTGATGGACTGGCTGAGCTGGCAGTGGGTCACCACGCCGGGGGACTTCACCCAGGGCAGCAGCATCATGCCGCAGAAGCGCAACCCGGTGGTGCTGGAGCACCTCGTCTCGTACGCCGGGCAGGCCGCGGCGGACGCCGCGTCGGTGCTCAACAACGTGGGCGCCGCCTGGTGGGAGGACTCCAACAACGCCACCACCGACGTGCAGGTGCGGCTCTGGGAGAGCAACGACCGGGCCGAGCGGTTCTTCACGCTGGTCGGCGGCTTCCTCGCCGAGATCGCCCCGCTGAGCCCGCCCAGCCGGGCGGAGATCGTCGCCTCCGGCGCGACCACCACCGCGGCGGCGGACGCGTTGACCCGCCACGGCGTGCCGTTCCGGGCCGCGCACTCGCTCGTCGGCCGGCTGGTGCGCGACGGCGGACCGGACACCTGGACCCCGGACGGTGTCCGCGCCGCCGCCGACGGGATCACCGGTGCGCTCGACGACGCCGCGGTCGCCGACCTCATCGCCGCCGCGGTCCGGCCGGAGCTGGTGCTCCAGCGGGCGCAGGCCGACGGGCCGGGCGCCCGCGCGGTCCGTACCCAGGTGGGGGTGCTCTCCGCCGCGCTCGACCCGGTCGCCGACCGGCTGAGCGCCGTACGGGGTTTGCTGCGCCAGGCGGACGACATCCTGGACGCCGTGGCCGCCGAGCTGGGGGCGCGGTGACCGTGCGACTGTCCGATCCGTCCGTCACCGGCACGCGCACGGCGGGGCTGCTGCTCGGCATCGACTTCGGCGGCACGAAGATGGCGGTCGGGGTGTCCGACGCCGACGGCCGGCTGCTGGCCCACCGGCGGGTGCCCACGCACGCCGAGCAGGGCGCGCCCCAGGCGCTGTCCCGGGCGCTGAAGCTCGCCGGTGACCTGGTCGGCGAGGTCGGCGGCCCACTCGCCGCCGCGGGCGTGGCGTCGCCCGGCGTGGTCCGCCCGGACGGCATCGACCTGGCGCCCAACGTGCCCGGCTGGGAACGGCTGCGGCTGGCCGACGCGGTCCGCGACGCGCTGGACGTGCCCCGGGTCGCGGTGGACAACGACCTGAACGCCGCCGCGCTGGCCGAGCTGCGGCTGGGCGCGCTGCGCGGCGTCGACCCCGGGCTGGTGGTGGGCATCGGCACCGGGATCGCGGCGGCCGTGACGGTCGGCGGCGCGGTGCTGCCGGGCCATCGCGGCGCGGCCGGCGAGATCGGGTACGCGGTGGCCGGCGCGCCCTGGCCGGGGACGATGCTGGAGCTGGACTTCTCCGGCCGGGCGCTGGACCGGCTCGCCGCCGACCTCGGCGTGCCGGACGGGGCGGCCGGCCTCACCGCCGCTGCCGAGGCGCCGGGCGCGGCGCGCGACGCGCTGGCCGCCCGCGTCGACGAGGCGGCCCGGACGCTGGTGACCTGCTGCCTGCTGCTCGATCCGCAGCGGATCGTGCTGGTCGGCGGCGTGACGCGCAGCGCGGTGATCCGGCGGATGCTCGTCGACCGGCTGACCGAGGCGCTGCCGCACCCGCCCGACGTGGTGCGTTCCCGCTTCGCCGACGACTCGGCGTTGTACGGCGCGCTGGCGTTGGCCCGGGACACGGTGCCCGTCCCACACTGAGCGCTTTACCGATGTAGCGTGTGTCACATTTTTGTATACCTCCGGTGACCGGCCCCGATGCCGACATCCGTTGTGCCGCAACGGATCCGGCCTGGTGGGGTACGGTCACCGGACGCATCACGCGCCGCGCCGGGCACGCACCGGAATCGACCCGGCACCGGTGGTGAAGACCGATCGAATTTCGGTGATCGCGGATTTGCACCCGTCATTACGCTGCGGGGTGGTTGATCGCCGGAACCACGGACGACAGGTGGAAGAACCTCAGATGAGTGACAATCACCCTCCCTACGGAGGTTATCCGGACCCGAACGCCGGAGCGTGGGGCAACCAGCCCGACCCCAACGCGCCCTACGGCCAGCAGCCGGCCTCCGGCGCGCCCTACGGCCAGCAGCCGGCGTCGGGTGCCCCGTACGGCACGCCGCCCGCGTCCGGCGCGCCCTACGGCACGCAGCCGGCCTCCGGTGCGCCGTTCGGCGCCCAGCCGGGTGCGCCGTACCAGGGGCAGCCCGGCTATCCCCCGCCGGCGCCGTTCGCGCCGGTCCCGCCGCCGGCCAAGTCGAAGAAGGGGCTGATCGTCGGCCTCGCCGCCGGCGCGGTGACGCTCACGCTGCTGTGCTGCGGCGGTGGGCTCGCCTACGTCGCGTTCGGTGGGGACGACAAGGACGACCCGACGCCGATCGCGTCCGGCAGCGCGACTCCCGGGCCCGGCGCCTCGACGCCCGTCCCGAGCCAGTCCGGGCCGGAGTCGACCGGGCCGGACGAGCCGTCCAACAACGACGCGCTGACCGCCCGCTACTCCAGCGAGATGTCCGCGGTCTGCGACGGCGGGGCGATCCTCAACGCCGCCCCGTACACCACCCCGGCGAACGCGAAGGCGTACGTCTTCTCGAACTCCCCGGACCGGCCGTCGTACTGGTCGCAGAAGTCCTTCAGCTCGGAGAAGCCGTACTACGCCAAGTCGGCGGACTTCGCCACCGTGTCGGTGATCGGCTGCCTCAAGATGGTCGACGGCAGCGAGGGCACGCCGAAGAAGTGCCAGTACAAGGCCAGCGACGGCAAGGCCGTCACGGTCGACTACATCTCCTCGCGGTACACGCTGACGTTCCACGCGGCCAAGACCGGCGAGAAGATCGGCGACGGCGGCACCGTGACCGCGCCGGCCGCCCGCTGCCCGAGCTTCATCTCCTACAACAAGGTGACGATGAGGTCGTACGCGGCGCCGGACAGCGGCACCATGGAGGCGGCGCTCGACCGCTTCCTCAAGTAGGCAGGTGTTAACCGGGGGCCCCGCTTACGCAGCAGGCGTTGAGCGGGGCCCCCTCCTTTCCTGTTGGGAAGGTGACGGGTGTCGGGTTGGCGACGTGAGGATGGCGGGCCGGCTCCTAGGGTGCCGCTCGTGACGCTTCCCACCGCCGCGGCGGACCAGGCGTGGATACGCGAGATGGCGACCGGGATCGGGGCGCTGCGCGGCGCCGCGCTCGTCGACACCGTGCTGGCCGCCGTCGCCCGCCGGCTCGACAGCGAGCTGTCCACCTACGCCGAACTCGACCTGGCCACGCTGCGCCTGCCCGACCTCGCCGCCGACCGTCCGGTGGACCGGGCGCTGGTCCACCGGATGCACCACCAGGTGACCGACCATCCGCTGTTCGCGCCGACGGTCCGCCGCTCGCACCGGTACCCGGGGGAGCCGGCGCAGGTGACCGACGTGCTGTCGGAGCGGCAGTGGCGGCAGCACGCGCTCTACCGCGAGGTGCTCGCCCCGCGTGGCATCGGCGCGCACACCGTCACCCTGGTGGTCGCGCCCACCCCGGTGCTGAGCTGGTACCAGTTCAACCGCGACCGCGCCTTCGACGCGCGCGAGATGGACCTGCTCACCCGCCTGCAACCGGCGCTGATCCCGGTGCACCGGCGGGCCTGCCTGCCCGCCGGCGTCGCCCTCCCCGGCGGCGCGACGCTCACCGGGCGGGAGGTGGAGGTGCTCCGCGGCGTCGCCGACGGGCTGACCGTGCCGGCCACCGCCCGCCGACTGGGCCTGGCCGCCGGCACGGTCCGCAAGCACCTGGAACACGTGCACCGCAAGCTGGGCACCTCCGGGCCGGTCGCCACCGTCATGAAGGCGGTCGAACTCGGCATCCTGGAGGTGCCCGGCCGGCGGTCCTAGATGGTGGCGCAGGGCAGCGGCGCGCCCTGGCAGGCCCGGATCAGCGACCCGATCTCGATCTGGCCGACCCGCCGGTCGGCCAGGATCACGTCCACCACGGCCGCGGTGTCGGCGACCGGCAGGTCCACGACCACGTCCGCCTCCTTGACCCGGGGCGTGTCGTGCGCGTTGCGCTTGCTGTCGTACACCCGGACCGCGAGCGGGTCGTCGAGCGCCAGCGTGTCCAGCACCGACCCGGCGGCGTCGCGCACCACGAGCTGGAACGGCCCGCCGGAGTCGCGCAGCGACGAGGGGAAGCCCCGGTCGATCTCCAGCAGGGTCGGGGTGGCGGCCCGCGCCGACACGCGCAGCCCGAGCCGCAGGTGGGTGCCGGTGGTCGGGTTCGCCGGGTCGACGGTCGGCGCCGGCACCACCGGCGCCGCGCCGGCCGCCGTCGGCGCGGCCTGCGAGGCGACCGCCACGGCGCCCAGGAACGGCAGCGCCAGCGCGGCCACCACCAGGGTACGGAGACGTCGGTTCAGCATTGCCCTCTCCCGCATCGTGCGAAGGTCGCCTCGGCGGCCCGGATGTCGTCGGCCCGCTCGACCGAGTTGTCGATCATGACGTCGGCCATCGGGCCGTCGCTGCGCCACCAGCCGGTCGGGGTCACGCCGTCGGTGATCTCGTTGCAGGTGCCCGCGTCCGACCCGCCCCGCCGGCAGTCCGTCAACGAGTGGTAGGTGTTCTTGCCCTCGCCGTACCAGTAGCCGCCGTCGCAGCAGTACTCGTCGCCCTCGTGGTAGGCGCTGTGGTGCAGCTCGTGCCAGCCCACGATCGGTGAGTCGGCGCTGAACACCGAGCCGGAGGCGTTGTCCCGGCAGTTGACGGTGTGCAGCACGCCGTTGGTCTCGGCGAAGCTGACCGGGCTGAACGCGCCGCGCCGGCACAACGCGTCGCCGTCCGGGCTGACCGTCACCTCGACCGGCACGTTCTGCACCCAGATCCCCACCTGCGACCAGTGCGTGCCGATCGAGCTGGGGAACACCCGCGACCGGATGCCCAGCAACTGCCACGCGTTGTCGTCCACCGCGTTGCCGAACTGCCGCGCGCCGTCCAGCGTGGTGGTGTCGTAGCCGGTGCCCGGCGCGTACGCCACGTCGATGCTCTGGTTCAGCGGCCGGGTGTTCACCCGCCCGGTCCCGTCCACCACCGCCGGCACGCTGGCCCGCCACAGCGGCACCAGGGTCACCTCCGGCGTCTGCGACGGCGCCGGCGGGTTCAGGTCGGTGATCCGCCAGTCCGCCGTCGCGGTGCGTGCCTCCGGCACCCCGTCCGCCTCGCTGGCGGTGACCCGGTAGGCGACCGCCGCGCCGGCCAGGATGTCCGCCGGGATCACCGCCTGGCACTCGTCGGTCTGCTCGCAGGTCCTCACCACGCGGGGCGCGAGCGTCACCGGGCGTCCGATCCAGCCGGCCGGGCTCATCTCCACGGTGATCCGGGCCGCCGGCCGGGCGGTGTGGTCGGTGGCGACCACCTTGGCGCGGATCGACGTGCCGGGCACCGCCTGCGGGTTGACCGCCGGGACGCCCGGCTCGGCCAGCGCGTACACCTCCAGGCCGGGCGGCGGGTCGCTGACCGGCACGGTACGGGAGGTGGCCGGGAACGCCCGCCCGTCGTCGGCGGTGCCCTCCAGCGTGAACACGTAGCTGCCGGGCGTGGCCCAGGAGCCGTCGGCGTGCCGGCCGGTCCAGGAGAACGAGATCGGGCCGGCGGCGCGGCGCTGGTCGGCGCTGCGGAACACCTCGACGCCGCCGCGCAGCACCCGCATCCGGAACGTGCCGGCGGCCGTCGCCACCGCGCTCACCACGATCGGGCCGCTACGGTACTGCCAGTTCATGGCCGGCTGGCTGGTCATGCCGGTGAACGCCAGCCCGACCCGCTGGATGACCCGGGCCTGGGTGGTCCGTGCCGAGCCGGCGTCGACCGGATCGACCACCGTGATCGTGTACCCGCCCACGGCCGCGTACGACCCGTCGGACCAGCGGCCGTCCCAGTCGATGTTGAACGCGCCGCCGTAGAACGGCGCCTCGGCCAGCACGATCGACGCCCCGGTCGCCTGCGAGGTGACGGTGAACCGCAGCGCCGACGGCACCGACAGCGATCCGCTGATCATCAGCCGCTCGCCGAGCCGCGGGTCGAACTCGCGCGGCGTGCCGGTCGGCGACGGCGACGAGATGGCGATGCTCGTCGGTCGGGCCGCGACCGTCACCGTGAAGATCGCCCGGGACGGCCCGCCGCTGGTGGTCCACCGGGACACCCCGGCCCGGCCGCCGAGCAGGTTCGTGGTGGCCCAGTCCTTCGCCGTGCCCGGGTTGAGGTCGGCCTGCTCGCGGCTGCCGCCCTCGGTGGAGTCGTCCTCCCACAGCTCGAAGTTGACCCGGAAGTTGCCGGTGACCGACCGCCCGGCGCAGACCGTGCGGGCGCCGACGATGTCCGTGCCGGCGGTCGCCGGCAGCGCCATCTCACAGCGTTGCTGCTGGCCGTCGTCCTGCGTGATGATCGCGACGCCGAACAGCTCCGGCGGGTCGCAGACGACCAGCCAGACCCGGTCCAGGCACTCCGTGGTGTGCATCTCGTCGGCCGTGACGGTGACCGTGGAGCCGTAACTCGCCGCGGCCGGCGCGGCCGGCAGCGCGGCGGCGAACGCCACTCCGACCACCGTGGCCAGTGCCGCGGCCAGCAACGGCCGCAGCCGTCGACGTATCCGTTTCATGGTGCGGTTCCCCCTCGTCCGCCGACGCCCCGGGTGGGGATCGGCGCAGACAACTGTGCGGATCGGGGGCGCCGCGGGCGATACGCGCATGCGCGTATCCGGGACGGTCCCGTCCCGGCCGTGGACGGCGGCCGGGACGGGTCGCGGGGTCAGAAGTCGTCGTCGAACGTGACGCTGCCGGTCACCCCGACCTGGTACGCCGACACCCGCCGCTCGAAGAAGTTCGACAGCTCCTGCACGTCCTGCAACTCCATGAACGCGAACGGGTTGCCGCTGCCGTACGTCGGCGCGAGGCCCAGCGCCGCCAGCCGCCGGTCCGCCACGTGTTGCAGGTACTGCCGCATGTCGGCCGGCGACATCCCGGAGACGCCCTGGTCGAGCAGATCCTCGGCGAACTGCGCCTCGCACTCCACCGCCTCGGCGAGCATGTCCCGGACCTGCCGTTCCAACTCGGCGTCGAACAGCTCCGGCTCCTCGGCGCGGACGGTCTCCACCACGTCGAACGCGAACGCCATGTGCATCGACTCGTCCCGGAACACCCAGTTGGTGCCGGAGGCCAACCCGTTGAGCAGCCCCCGGGACCGCAGGAAGTAGACGTAGGCGAACGCGCCGTAGAAGAACAGCCCCTCGATGCACGCGGCGAAGCAGATGAGGTTGAGCAGGAACGCCCGCCGGTCGGAGCGGGTGCGCAGCTCCCGCAGCTCGTGGATCGAGTCGATCCAGCGGAAGCAGAACTCCGCCTTGCGGGCGATCGACGGGATGTTCTCCACCGCCGCGAACGCGGCGAACCGCTCCCGTTCGTCAGGCACGTACGTGTCCAGCAGGTTCAGGTAGAACTGGACGTGCACCGCCTCCTCGAAGAGCTGGCGGGACAGGTAGAGCCGCCCCTCCGGCGAGTTGACGTGCTGGTAGAGGTTGAGCACCAGGTTGTTGGCGACGATGGTGTCGCCGGTGGCGAAGAACGCGACCAGCCGGGACACCAGGTGCCGCTCGGCCGGCGAGAGCCGCTCCAGGTCGGCCAGGTCGGCGTGCAGGTCCACCTCCTCGACGGTCCAGGTGTTGCGGATGGCGTCGCGGAACCGGTCGAAGAAGTGCGGGTAGCGCATCGGCCGCAGGGT
Source organism: Micromonospora sp. NPDC049201 (assembly GCF_055586805.1). Taxonomy (NCBI): domain Bacteria; kingdom Bacillati; phylum Actinomycetota; class Actinomycetes; order Micromonosporales; family Micromonosporaceae; genus Micromonospora; species Micromonospora sp. NPDC049201. Next base: position 461,201 of record NZ_JBVJHM010000001.1, read on the forward strand.
CAGGTCCATGCCCGGGTCGAGCAGCATCGGGCGGGTCTCGGGCATCGTGGTCACTGGCAGGCCTCGCAGCTCTCGGGGTTCTCCAGGGAGCAGGCGAGCGCCTCGTCGTCGCGGGCGGGCACCGGGGTGAGCACCGGCGCCACGGTGGCCTGCTGGATCCGGGTCGCCGGACGCGACCGCAGGTAGTAGGTGGTCTTCAAACCGGACCGCCAGGCGTACCGGTACATCGAGGAGAGCTTGCCGATGGTCGGCGCGCCCATGAACAGGTTCAGCGACTGCGACTGGTCGACGTAGGGCGCCCGCGCGGCGGCCAGGTCGATCAGCGCCCGCTGCGGCAGCTCCCACGCGGTCCGGAACAGCTCCCGCACCTCGGCGGGCAGCTCGGTGACGCCCTGCACCGAGCCCTCGGCCCGCTTGATCCGGTCGCGGACCTGCGCCGTCCACAGCCCACGCGCCTTCAGCTCCCGCACCAGGTACGTGTTGACCTGGAGGAACTCGCCGGACATGGTCTCCCGCTTGAACAGGTTCGACACCTGCGGCTCGACGCACTCGTAGCAGCCGGCGATCGAGGCGATGGTGGCCGTCGGCGCGATGGCCACCAGCAGCGAGTTGCGCAGCCCGTACGCGGCGATCCGGGCCCGCACCGCCGCCCACCTGTCGACCTGGGTCGGCGTCGCGCCCCACAGGTCCGGATGCAGGTCGCCCTTCGCGGCCCGGGTCCGTGGGTACGCCGGATGCGGCCCGAACCGTTCGGCCAGCCCGGCGGAGGTCTCCAGCGCGGTCAGCAGGATCTCCTCCTGCACCCGGGTGGACAGCTCCCGCGCCGCCGGTGAGTCGAACGGCAGGCGCAGCGTGAACAACGCGTCCTGGAGGCCCATCAGCCCGAGCCCGACCGGCCGCCAGCGCGGATTCGACGCCGCCGCCTGCGCGGCCGGGTAGTAGTTGATGTCGATCACCCGGTCCAGGAACACCACCGCGGTGCGCACGGTGGCCCGCAGCTTCTCCCAGTCGACCCCGTCGGCGGTGACGTGCGCGCCGAGGTTCACCGAACCGAGGTTGCACACCGCGGTCTCGGCGTCGTCGTTGACCTCCAGGATCTCGGTGCACAGGTTGGACAGGTGGATGACGTTGCCCGGCTCGCCGGTCTGGTTGGACAGCCGGTTCGCGGCGTCCTTGAACGTCATCCACCCGTTGCCGGTCTGCGCGAGCGTGCGCATCATCCGCCCGTACAGGTCACGGGCCCGGACCGTACGGACCGCCTTCTTCTCGGCCGCCCGGTACGCGGCGTCGAACGCCTCGCCGTACAGGTCGGGCAGTTCCGGCGCGTCGGACGGGTCGATCAGCGACCAGTCCTCGTCCGCCTCGACCCGGCGCATGAACTCGTCCGGGATCCAGTTGGCCAGGTTGAGGTTGTGGGTCCGCCGGGACTCCTCGCCGGTGTTGTCCCGCAGCTCCAGGAACTCCTCCACGTCCGGGTGCCACGGCTCCAGGTAGACGCAGGCCGCGCCCTTGCGCCGGCCGCCCTGGTTCACCGCCGCCACCCCGGCGTCGAGCGTCTTGAGGAACGGCACGATGCCGTTCGACCGCCCGTTCGTGCCCCGGATCAGCGCGCCCCGGCCGCGCACCCGGGACCAGGAGATGCCGATGCCGCCGGAGAACTTCGACAGCTTAGCGACCTGGTGGTAGCGCTCGTAGATGGAGTCCAACTCGTCGCGGGGCGAGTCCACCAGGAAGCACGACGACATCTGGGTGTGCCGGGTGCCCGAGTTGAACAGCGTGGGGGAGCTGGGCAGGTAGGCCAGGCTGGACATCAGCCGGTAGAGACCGACCGCCTCGGCCGGGGTGTGCGACAGCCCGCAGGCCACCCGCAGCAGCCAGTACTGCGGCGTCTCCACCACCAGCCGCGACTCCGGGTGCCGCAACAGGTAACGGTCCGCCACCGTACGCAGTCCGAAGTACTCGAACCGCAGGTCACCGGCCGGGTCCACGGCGTCGTCCAGCTCGTCGGCGTGGCGGGCCACGAACGCGGCGGTGTCGTCACCGACCAGCCCCAGCCCGTGCGCGTACCCGATCGACTCGCTGAAGCGCGTCACCTGCTGCCCACGGACCTCCTCGTCCACGTACGCGGCCAGCAGCCGGGCCGCCAACCGGGAGTACTGCGGCTCCTCGCCGATCAGCTCCGCCGCGGTCTGGATCGACAACCGGTCCAGCTCCGCGGTGCTCGCCCCGTCGTAGAGCCCGCTGATGGTCCGGGTGGCGACCCGCAGCGGATCGACCTCGTCCAGGTCGGCGCCCCAGCGCTCGACCGCCCGGACGATCCGGTTGACGTCGACCGGCTCGGTGTCGCCGTCCCGCTTGCGGACCCGCATCGCCAGCCGGCGCTGCTCCGGCCCGGTGGCACCGGACCGCCTACTCTCCCGCACGACCGTCATGACCTCTCCCTCGCTGTCACCGATGGTCTCGGCCGGCGGGAGAACGCCAACGGGCACGGCACGCAGGACCGGCCCGGCTGCTGGCGTCGGTCGTCCCGCGCGACCGTCGACCGCCGCGCGCGGCGGCGCACGGCGCGCTGGCAGGTCTTCGGACTCGCGGGCGTGACACGAGGTCGCCTACTGGCCGTCGCTTCCCAGGCCGGTGGCCCAGTGCTGATGACGGCGGTCGTTCCCACTCACCGCTGCGGGGCAGTCCCGGACTTCCACCGGGTTCCCTCTTGCCTCGGCCGCGCCTTCCAGACGCCGCCGAACCAGCTGCGGGGACACCATATATGGCGGTTATGCCCGGTAGGCAACACCAGATGTCGCGTCGGGCGTGTCGCCTGCATCTCACCTCTGGGGGTGAAGGCGGGGCCCCTTGTTAACGCCTCCGGTAGAGGAGGGGGCCCCGCCTAACACAGCCGCCCACCGATCGGCTCAGGCCACGAAGGACACCTCGGGGAAGGAGCGGCTCGGGCCGCGCAGCAGGTGACCCCGGTGCCGCAGGTGCAGGTCGAAGAAGGCCAACGGGTACGCCTGTTGGATGCGTACCGCGCGGGCGGGGTCGAGGGTGCCGATCCAGCCGGTCAGCTCCGCGTCGCTCATCCCGATCACCCGGGCCAGTTGCGGCACCAGCCACTGGTTGTCGCCGTACGACTGGTGGAGCGCGCCGGCGGCCTGGACGTTGAGCCGCCAGCCGTGCAGGTGCGACCAGAACTCGGCGACGGCGGGCTCCGCGACGCGGGTGTACTCCGCCGTCATCAGCATGAACGGCCGGTCCAGGCCGGTGGGCCGCGGCTGGGACAGCATCGGGCCGTCTAGGCTCAGCCCGGCGCGTACCCGCTGGTCGGTGCCCATGGTGAGCGCGGTCGCGGTGCCCCCCTTCGACCAGCCGAACATGCCGATCCGGTGCGGGTCCAGCGCCGTGCACAGCCCGGTCGGGAGCGGCCGACGGTCGACGTCCGGGTTGCCGCCGGCGGCGAGGACGGCGATCTGGTCCAGCACGAACCGCACGTCGCGGGTGTAGGTCCAGGGCGTCGCGTCGTAGTCGTCCTCCCGGACGGTCACCCGGCCGTCCGGGAACTCGCTGGGCCCGTCGTACGTGTGGTCCACCGTGACCACCGCGTATCCGTGGCTGGCGAGTTCCTGGACCACGATGGTGGTGTCCGATCGGTGGCTGCCCGCGCCGTGCGAGTAGACCACCACCGGCAGTCGACGGGCGGCGCGTCGCACCGGCGCGCCCTCGTGACCGGCGGTCAGCGGCGCCAGCACCGCGTCGGGGTCGAACCCGGTGGACCCCAGCAGCGCACGTAGCGACGCGGCGGTCATCCACTCGGCGCGGGGGTGCCGCCACACGTCCCGGGCCGGATACCAGACGTTGACCATCAGCTCCCGATACCGTCCCGGCCCGGCGAGGGGCTCCGGTTGCGACCGGTCGACCAGGTGCAGCGCAACGGTGCCGACCGGGTGGGGTCCGGTGGGTGTGGGCAGGGTGAGCCGGGTCGGGCCCGGTTGGGCCGTGGCCGCCGGCGCGCGGCCGGCGACGCCGACCGACGCGCCGGCTCCCACCGCCAACGCTGCCCGGACCAGGGTGCGGCGGGTCATGCCGTGTTCGGGGACGGATGTCTCGGTCATCGGTGATCCTCCTCGGCAGCTTTATTCACTCAGTATATATACCGGGTGTATAGATGCAAGCGCATGCCCTGGTCGACGGCCGGGTGCCGCGCCTACCAGGTGACCGGCAGCCCGATCGGGCCGAGGATGGCGTGCCCCGGCTTCCACGGCACCTCGTCCGGCGGCACCGCGAGGCGCAGGCCGGGCAGTTCCCGCAGCAGCAGGGCGAGCGCGGTGCGGACCTCCAGCGCGCCCAGGTGGGCCCCGATGCAGTAGTGCGCGCCGTGCCCGAAGGACAGGTGCGGCGTGGGCGCGCGGTCGAAGTCCATCCGTTCCGGGTCCGGGAACACCGCCGGGTCGCGGTTGGCGGCGTCGTGCGAGGGGACCACGATGTCGCCCGCCGCCAGTCGGGCGCCGCTGGGCAGCGTCACGTCCGCCATCACCCGCCGCGGCATCTCGTCGCCGTTCGCGGTGGAGTGCAGCCGCTCCAACTCGGCGACCGCCGCGTCCAGCCGCTCGGGGTGCGCGACGAGATACGCCCAGCCGGTGCCGGCCGGCCCGTACGGCTCGGTCTGGAGCACGTGGACGAACGTGGCGATCGAGCTGGCCGTGGTCTCCCAGCCACCCACCACGAGAGAGATCGGCAGCTTGATCTGGACGTCCACCGGCTGGTCGGCGGCGGCGGTCGCGATCCGGCCGAGCAGGTCGTCGCCGGGTCGGCCGCGTCGCTGCTCGAGCTGCTCCCACAGGTAGCCGCCCATCTCCTCGGCGGACCGGGCCGCCTCCTCGCGGCTCAGGTCGCCGGCGCCGAGGAACATGTCGCCCCACCGGCGGAACCGCATCCGGTCGTGGGCCGGCAGGCCGAGCAGGTCGCAGATCACGTCCAGCGCGAACGGGACGGCGAAGTCGCGGACCAGGTCCGCCGGAGCGCCCCGGCCCACCATCGCGGTGAGCCGCTCCTGCGCCGCGGTCCGGACCGCGTCGCGCAGCCCGTCGACGGCCGGCCGGGTGAACGCGTCCTTCACGGTGCCGCGCACCCGGGCGTGCTCGGCCCCGTCCATGCCGAGCATGGTGCCGGACACGTCGACCTCGTCGGCGTACGCGGCGGCGGCCCGGGAGAAGACGTCCTGCCGGCGCAGCACCTCGCGCACGTCGGCGTACCGGCAGATCAGCAGCGCCGGAACCGGTTCGCCGCCGACCCGGCGGACGATGGGCACCACCGGAGAGCCGGCGGCGAACCGGGCGTAGTCGGGGTGCTTGCGCGGGCCGGGCGGCCGGTTGACGCCGTCGGCGTCCTGGTAGAAGGGGTGGGGCAGGCGGGCGTCGATGTCCGTCATCCGTCCACAGTGCCAGTTCGGCCCCGGCGGCGGGGGCCCGCCGTCGGGGCCGGATGACGCCTAGCCGGCCGACCGGCTCGACGCGCGGGCGCGGCCGTACCCGGCGAGGGCGTGGAAGGCGGCCTTGGGTGTCCACGAGCCGTCCGGCAGCACGCGCACGATGCCCCGGGCCGCCAGGTCGAAGTCGTGCTCCGGGTCCCCGGTGGTGGGCAGGTGCCGGTTCGCGAACGTGTAGACGAACGCCGCCTCCACCCCGCCCGCCTCGTAGTCGCGCAGCAGGTCGACGAGGTAGCGGGCCTGGCCCTCCTCGTCGCGCTCCAGCGTCGCGGTGAGCTTCGCCGCCCGGCCGTGCTCGTCGTAGGTCACCGGTTCCGTCGCGCCCGCGACGTCGGCGGCGCCCCGGTACGTGCAGCAGCCGAACTCCGTGGCGGCGTACGGCTTGCCCTGGCCCACCGCCGCCGCGAGGCTCTGCGGAAACGCCGCCGCGTTCGTGGCGTCGCGATAGCCGGCGTCGCTCGCGATGATGTCGAACGGCGTCCAGTCGACGCCTTCGAGCGGGATCGAGGCGTATCCGACCGGGCCGCCGAACCGCTCGCGCACCGCCGGAACCGCGTCGGCGAAGAAGTCGCGCACGGCGGCCCGCGCGGCCGGGACCGCCTCCCGCATCCGCATCGGATCGGTGAACAGCGCCAGTCGCTCGGTCAGGTCGCGGCCGGGCAGGAAGCCCTCGGTGAACATGGAGATCTCGGAGCCGGTGAGGTAGACGACGGTGGCGCCCTCGCGTCGCAGCCGTTCGGCCCGTTCGGCGCCGTCGAGCAGGAACGCCATGAGCCCGGCGCGGTCCAGGCCGTTGGTGAACGGGCAGTACCACACCTCCAGTCCCGTCTCGGCCGCCAGGCGCGCGGTCAGCTCCAGTCGGTCCTGGACGCCGCCGGTGATCCGCACCGCGTCGCAGTGCAGCTCGTCCCGGATGACCCGCAGGTCGCGCCGTACGGTCTCCGGGTCGAAGGGTTCGTGGGTGGTGGACCCGGCGCTGACGAAGCCGGTGTCGTAGTTCATGCCGAAGACGCGCATCTCGCGTTCCTCCCCGTTCGTAAGGTACGCCGCGTACCCTACAGGGTACGTCGAGTACCCTGCAAGCCATGGGTACGAGGCGCCGGGGCGAGGAACTGGAGCGGGCGATCCTGCACGCCGCCGCGGCGGAACTGCGCGAATCCGGATACTCGGGGATGACGATGGACCGGGTCGCCGCCCGTGCCGGCACCAACAAGAACGCCATCTACCGCCGGTGGCCGCACCGGGCGGCGCTGGGCATCGCGGCGTACCGCCACCTGTCCGACGCCGCCATGCCGAGCCCGGACACCGGGACGTTGCGCGGCGACGCGCTGGAGATGCTCCGGCGGGCCAACGAGACGTGGTCCTCGCCGCACGGGACGATCCTGCGCGGCCTGCTCGCCGCCGCGGCCGACGACCCGGAGCTGCTCACCCTGATGCGGGAGCGGTCCGGGGCGGACACCATGGACCGCGCGTGGCTCGGGATGCTGGAACGGGCCGCGGCCCGGGGCGAGGCGCCGGCGGCGGCCGCCCGGCCCCGGGTGGCGACGGCGCCGATGATGCTGCTCCGCGCCGAGTACGCGATGCGCGGCATCCCCTCGGTCCCCGACGAGGTGCTTGTCGAGATCGTGGACGAGGTGTTCCTGCCCCTGGTGCGCGGCCACGGCTGACCCGGCGCTGTCCCCACCGGGGGTGGCCGGCGGCGGGCCGGCGTCACGCGCCGACCCGTCGCGCGGCGCGTGGGTCAGCAGTTGCGCAGCGTCGGGGACTGGTTCAGCAGTTGGCCCCGGCTGGAGGTGAACCGGCGGTACGCCTCGGAGCCGGCGGCGGACGGCCGGAACGCGGCCACCCGGTGACAGTTCTGGAACGCCAGCCGCACCCCGAAGTGACGTTCCAGACCGGCGCGGATCGCGTCGCTGGCCAGCGCGCGCAGCAGTTGCCCGCGCTCGGTCTCGCCCGGCGGCGGGACGACGTTGTCGGTGAAGTCGGCGTCGGACGTCGCCAGGTCGGCGACCACCCGGCTGACGGTCTCCCAGGCGTACGGCAGGGAGTCGCGGACGCAGGCGACGAACGCCTCCTCGTCGACGGGGCCGGACTCGGCGGCGCGGAGCAGGGCGGGCGGCACGGTGAGCGACATGTCTCCTCCACTTCCGGAAACGACAATCGTTTCCATAAAGCTGACGTGGTGAGCACATCACGGCGGGTCACCACCGGTCAAGCACCGCCACACGCGAAGCGGCGGACGGGCCCCGTGGCCCGTCCGCCGCCGTCGACGCGTCCTGGGGTCAGCCCAGGCGCGCCTCGATCGCCTCGATGATCCGGGGCCGCAGCTCGGCGGCGCGGATCACCGTGTCCACGGAACCGACCTCGACGGCACGCTGGATGCTGTGCACCCGGTCGAACTCGGTGGCCACCTCGCCCAGCTTCTCGGCCCGCACCGACGACCGCAGCTCGTCCAGCTCCCCGGTGAGCGTCGCGCGCTCGGTGCCGGTGGCGGCCCCGACCCGGCTCTCCAGCTCGCGTACCCGGGAGTCGGCGGCGGTGCGCGCGGCGACCTCGCCGGCGAAGACCACGGCGGCGGCCGGCGCGCCACCGAGCACCGAGGCGAACGAGCCCTCGATCGCCAGCACCGTCATGGCCGGGTTGAGCGCCTTGGAGAACACCACGAACGCGCCGCCGTGGTAGCGCGAGATCACGCAGAACACGATCGGGCCGCGGAAGTTCACGATCGCCCGGCCGATCTCCGCGCCGTACTCCAGTTGCAGCTTGCGCATCGACTCCGGCGAGCCGTCGAAGCCGGACAGGTTGGCCAGCACGACGAGGGGCCGGTTGCCGCTGGCCGCGTTGATCGCCCGCGCGGCCTTCTTCGACGACCGGGGGAACAGCGTGCCGGCGGTGTAGGTGTCCGGGCCGTCGGTGGGCGGGAAGCCGTGCCGGGGCACCGACCGGGACTCGATGCCGAGCAGGCACACCGGGATGCCGCCGAGGTGCACGTCCTGCACCACCGCGGTCTCCGCGTCGGCCATGCCCGCCCACCGCTCCAGCACCGGGTGGTCCTGGTCCGCGAGGGCCCGCATCACGGTACGGATGTCGAACGGCTTCTTCCGGTCCGGGTTCGCGGTGGCGGAGAAGATCTCCCCGACCGTGGTGAAGTCGCTGCCGGCCACCGTGTGCGGGAACGTCGACACGTCCCGGTCCACCGGGTCGGTGGTGGTGGCCCGGCGCGGCGCGTCCTCACCCGGCGCCACGTACGTGTGGTCGTAGTGCGCCATCAGCACCTCGTGCGCGGCCGGCAGGCTCGGCGCCCAGTACTGCGCCTGCCCGTTCGGGCCCATCACCCGGTCGTAGCCGCCGATGCCGAAGTTGTCCTCGGCGGACACGCCACCGGAGAAGTCCAGCGACTGCTTGCCGGTCAGCACCATCGCCGAGTCCGGCGTCATCACCAGCACACCCTTGGTGTGCATGAGCATCGTCGCCTCGGCGTTCCAGTACGGCTGGGCGCCGACGGTGATGCCCGCCACCACGATGTTGATCTCGCCGCCGTCCTGGGTGAACTCGACGATCCGCTTGAGCGCGGCGGCCACCCAGTCCATGTTCTCGGTGCCCGAGGTCATCGAGATCCGGGCGCCGGCGGAGAGCGCGTACCACTCCAACGGCACGCCCATCCGCTGCGCCAGGTCCAGCGCGGCGATCACCCGCCGGCACTCCGGCTCGGAGAGCGCGCCGAGCGACTTCGTCGGGTCGCCCAGCAGCACCACCCGCGTCACCCCGTCCGGGTGTCGTGGCGTCGGCGTACGGACCACGCCGGCCACGATCGCGGCGGTGTTGCGCCCCTTCGGCCGGTCCACCGGCACCAGCGTGTGCCCGGCGTCCAGGTCGTGCTCGGTGAACTCGCCGAGCAGCCCGGTCAGCTCGTACGGGTAGACCGTGTTGCGGCTGGCCGCCCGCAGCACCTTGAGCCGGTAGTCGTCGAGCGGCTCGACCGGCTCGGTCGGCGGCTCCCCGACGAAGAGCCGGGCCTGCCCGGTGACGTCGAACGCGATCCGCACGCCGACCTTGGTCAGCTCCCCGGTCCGGCGGTCCCGCTGCCGCCCGATGAACAGGATCTCCTCCAGATCCGCGCCGACCGTGGTCGGGCGCACCCGGGCCGCGATCCGCTCCATCTCCTCGCGGGTCAGCTCGCTCGGCGGCCAGACGTAGATGACGATCCGGTTGGTCGGGAACCGGACCTTCGACGGTCGCCGGGACTGCGCCCGGCGGATCGAGTCGATGCAGGCGGTGACCGCGTCCTCGGTGGTCGGCAGCGCCACCAGCCGGCCGTCCTGCTCGCGCAGCTCGGTCAGGTCCCGGACCTGGGCGAACGCGACGAGCCGCTGGTCCGTCGGGTTCTCCTGGGCGACCGCCTGGAAGAGGTAGACCTCCTCGTCCAGCGACGGCAGGCGGGTCAGGTCGAACCGGTGCAGCCGCTCCAACTGCATCCGCTGCGCGATGTACGGGTGCAGGCCCCGGATCAGTCGCTCCTCGACCATCGCGGTCCCGTCCGGACGGAACGTGAAGTGGTGGTGCATCACCGCGCCGCCGCGCCCGGCCACCGTGGTGGTGAGCCGGCGCACCCGGTCCGGCAGCGGATGCGCGTTGATCACGTCGAGCAGCGCGGCGGCGGTGGCGTCGAACTCCTCGGGCTGGTTCTCCCAGGCCAGGTAGACGTCCGCGTCGACGGCCGCGCAGTCCGCGGCGACCTCGGCCAGCCCGCGCAGCGCGTCGCCGAGCGCGTCGAACCGCACCGCGGCCGACACCACGCTCGACTCGGCGCGGTCGGCCACCACGAACACGCAACCCCCGGCCGTACGGGTGCGGACGCCGGTGAGCGCCTTGTTGCCGTAGTAGCGGCGGGTCAGCACCTCCAGCATGGTCGCGTTGTCCAGGTTGTCCCGGACCAGCCGCTGACCGAGCAACCGGACCAGCGGCTCGGTGCTGCGGACCATCTCGGCGACCCGCTCGTCGCGGTCCGGCGCGTCCGGCTGGCGGTCGAGGTGACGCAGGTGCGACCGGACCCGCGCGTACACCCGGGCCCGGTTGCGGCGCAGCAGTGGCTGGGCGAACCAGGCGAACACCACGCCCCGGGCCAGGTCCGCGACGACCGGGAAGCGGACCTGGGTGGCCGCGATCAGCCGCTCCAACGCGAGGCCGGCCGGCTCGCGCAGCGCCTCGTCCGGCGGCAGCTCCCGCAGCCAGGAGCGGAGCAGCGCGGCGATCACGGCGGCGTCGACGGTGGCCCGCTGCTGGGCCAGGAAGATCCGGAACACCGCGGCCTCGAGCGCGGGGGAGCGGTCCAGCTCGCGCACGCCGTAGTGACCGAGCGCCTTGGCCAGGCGGGCCCGGAACGCCTCCGGCGAACCGGCCCGCTCCACGTCGAGGCTCTGGAGGTAGATGTGGAAGTGCTCGCGGGCGCTGTGCAGGTGCCCGCCGGGACCGTCGTCCCCGCCCGGCCGGTTGCGGCTCAGCTCGGCCAGGTCGGCGAAGACGTCGACCAGTTCCAGCTCCTCGGCCAGCGGCCGGTGCCCGGCCTCGGTGGCCGCCCGCCGCGCGTCGAGGTAGTCGTCGAGGACACGGCGCTCGTCGTGCGGGTCCACGTCGAAGCCGAGCAGCAGCCCGCGCAGGTCCTCCTGGCCACGCTCGACCCGGGTCCGCGCCGGGACGTCCGCGGGCGCGTCCGGCAGGTCCAGCTCCACGGCCTCCTCGGCCGGGGCGGCGGCCTCGGCGCCCTCCTCGGCGACCGGTTCCAGGCGCAGCAGCGGCGCGCCGGCCTCCACCTGGGTGCCGACCGCGACGGCGCACTCCTTCAGGCGGGCCCGGAACGGCGCCCGCAGCACCGTCTCCATCTTCATCGCCTCCAGCACCAGCACCGGCGCGCCGGCCTCGACCTCCGCGCCGACCTCCAGCGGCGTGGCGACGACGAGCGCCGGCATCGGGGAGCGCAGCACGCCGCCCTCGTCGCGGCTGATCCGGTGCGTGACGCCGTCCACCTCGACCAGGTGGACCGGCCCGTGGGTGCCGGTGAGCAGGCGGTAGCGGACGCCGTTGACGGCGATCTGCCCGGTGTGCCGGTCGAAGCGGTCCAGCTCGACGTCGGCGGTACGCGCGTCGCCGCCGGCCTCGATGCCGACCCGGAACCGGTGCGCGCCGACCCGGGCCACCCGCATCCGGTAGCTCGCGCCGCGCAGCTTCAGGTCCAGCGGCCGGCCGCTGCGGTGCTGCACCTGGGGCCGCCCGCCGGCCGCGGTGGAGAGCAGCCGCTGCCGCTCGGCGCTCTCGTCCTCCTCGTACGCCTCGATCGCGGCGGCGGCCAGCGCCACCGCGGAGTGCCGGTGCCCGACCAGCCGGCCCTCGCCGCGGACCCGGTCGATCCAGCCGGTGTCCGCGCTGGCGTCGATCACCTCGGGCTGGTCGAGCAGGTCGAGCACGAAGCTCTTGTTTGTCGCCCCGCCCTCGATGACCACGGTGGTGTCCGCCATGGCGCGGCGCAGCCGGCCGAGCGCCTCGTCCCGGTCCCGGCCGTACGCGATGATCTTGGCGATCATGGAGTCGAAGTCGGCGGGGATGGTGTCGCCCTCGCTGACCCCGGTGTCCACCCGGATGCCGGGGCCGGCCGGGAGATCCAGGCGGGTGATCCGCCCGGGGGAGGGGGCGAAGTCCCGGTCCGGGTCCTCCGCGTTGAGCCGCGCCTCGATGGCGTGCCCGCGCTCGGCCGGCGGCGCGCCGGTGAGCCGGCCCCCGCCGGCCACGTGCAGCTGCGCCTTGACCAGGTCGAAGCCGGTGGTCGACTCGGTGATCGGGTGTTCGACCTGGAGCCGGGTGTTCACCTCCAGGAAGGCGAAGATCCGGTCGCCGGGGTGGTAGAGGAACTCCACCGTGGCCGCGCCGCGGTAGCCGACCGCGACCGCCAGCCGTTCCGCCGACGTCTTCAGCTCGGCGACCTGCGCCGGGTCGAGCAGCGGCGAGGCCGACTCCTCGATCACCTTCTGGTTGCGCCGCTGCACCGAGCAGTCCCGGACGCCGAGCGCCCACGCGGTGCCCTGCCCGTCCGCGATCACCTGCACCTCGACGTGGCGGGCGCCGGTGACCAGGCGCTCCAGGAACACCACGCCGCTGCCGAACGCCCGGGCCGCCTCCTGGCTGGTGCGCTCGTACGCGTCGGCCAGCTCCGCGTCGCTGCGGACCACCCGGATGCCGCGCCCGCCGCCGCCGGCGGTCGCCTTCAGCATCAGCGGGTAGCCGATCTGCGCCGCCGCGGCCACCGCCGCCTCCAGGCTCTCCACCGCGCCGCGGCTCCACGGCGCGACCGGCACGCCGACCTCCTCGGCGATCAGCTTGGCGCCGATCTTGTCGCCGAGCTTGCGCATCGCGTCCGCGCTCGGCCCGACGAACGTGACACCGACCTTCTCGCACAGCTCGGCGAAGGCCGGGTCCTCGGCCACGAAGCCCCAACCCACCCACGCGGCGTCGGCGCGGGTCTCCACCAGCGCGCGTTCCAGCGCCTTGAGGTCGAGGTACGGGCGGGCGGACGCGGGCCCGAGGTCGTACGCGACGTCCGCCTCGCGGACGAAGGTGGCGGTGCGGTCGACGTCGGTGTACAGCGCGACGGTCTCGATCCGGCTGCCGGTCTCCGCGGCCAGTTCCCGGACCGCGTGGATGAGCCGCATGGCGGCCTCACCACGGTTGACGATGGCGACACGGGTGAACACGTGACCGTCCCCTTCGGTAGACCCACGGTGTTGCGCCGGGTGGCGGCGGTGCCCCCGGCTTGCCTCACCCTGCCGTCTGCCAGCGGGCCGCGCCATGTCGTAATCGCCGAACCCTGAGCGGCGACCGTTGTAGGAACCACACAAAAGTTTTTATGCCAATACGCTGGACAGCGCCGTCCCCGAGCGGGGCCGGCGCTGTCCAGCGGTGACGTGGGCGGTTCAGCCCGGGATCTCGCGCGGGTCGCGGCTGCGCGGGTAGGTGTTCTTCTCTCCGATCGTGCCGTCCTGCTTCTTGATCACGTGCTCGGTGCCACGCTCGGCCGCCATCTCCCGGCCGGCGGCCTCCGCCTCGGCCTTCGTGTCGTGCCGGCTGCTGGCGCGCTCGTTGCCCTCCGGGCGGTTCTTCCACTGCCCGTCCTGCTGGTAGGTGTCGATGTCACCCTTCGCCATGTCGTCAGCTCCCTCGAATCCGTGGTCGATGACGAATGTCTGCCCCCACCCCCGCCCCCCTAATCCTCCCGCCCCTCCCGCCCCCTCACTCCCACCCCCGCCGCGCGCAGATTCACGGAAAGAGTGGCCATTCCCGCCAGAATGGCCACTCTTTCCGTGAAACAGGCGTCGGGTGGTGGGTGGGTGCGCGCGGGGGCGGCGCGATTTTGTGGGTTTCGATCTCGTCCCGGCATCTGGTCGGGGAGCCGGGTCGGGAGTCCGGTGGGGTGGTGCGAAAACGTGTTACTGACCAGTAAGGACGCGCGTGAATGCCGCCAACCGCCCGAGTCGCCGTCGATCGGTCCTACCCGACCCAAGTGCTGAGATCGGGGCCAGTCGCCGCAAGCGGAACTCTTGCCATCAATGACAAACGTGTGACAACTTCGACGAAGCCCGATCGGCCGAGCCTCACCGGCCGAACGGCTGCCCGGGGCTGCCGAAAGGCCGCCCGTGCTCAGCTCCAGGAGGTATCCATATGCGACTCTCCGGGTCATCGCGGCGTACCGCCACCGCCCTCACCGTGGCCGGCGCGCTGATCGTCGGCTCACTGGCCGGCGCTCCCGCAAACGCCGCACCCGAGACGTCCGCCACCCCCGAGAAAGCCACCGCGCTCGCCGCCGCACTCGGCGACCGCTCCGCCGGGACGTACGCCGACGCCGCCGGCACCATGGTCGTCACGGTGACCGACGACGCCGCCGCCCAGAAGGTCCGCGCGGCCGGCGCCACCCCCAAGCTCGTCACCCGGGGCGCGGACGACCTCGCCCGCGCCACCTCGGCGCTCGACAAGTCCGCCCGCATCCCGGGCACCGCCTGGTGGACCGACCCGGCGACCAACCAGGTGGTCGTCTCGGTCGACAGCACCGTCACCGGCGCGAAGCTGGACCGGGTCAAGGCCGTCGCGAAGCAGCTCGACGGCACGATCCGGATCGAGCGCGAAGCCGGCACACTCGGCACCCGGACGGCCGGCGGCGAGGCCATCTACGCCCAGGGCGGCGGCCGCTGCTCGCTCGGCTTCAACGTGCGCAGCGGCAGCACCTACTACTTCCTGACCGCCGGGCACTGCACCGCGATCGCCGCCAACTGGTACGCCGACTCCGGGCAGAGCAGCCAGCTCGGCGCCGGTGGCACCGGCAGCTTCCCCGGCAACGACTACGGCATCGTGCAGCACACGAACGCCGGCGCGGCGGAGAGCAGCGTCTCGCTCTACAACGGCAGCACGCAGGCCATCACCGGCGCGGCCGACGCGTTCGTCGGGCAGTCGGTGCAGCGCTCCGGCAGCACCACCGGCCTGCACGGCGGCACGGTCGAGGCGCTCGACGCCACGGTGAACTACGCCGAGGGCAGCGTCTCCGGCCTGATCCGCACGAACGTCTGCGCCGAGCCGGGCGACAGCGGCGGCTCGCTGTTCAGCGGCAGCAGCGCCATCGGCCTGACCTCCGGCGGCAACGGTGACTGCTCCTCCGGCGGGACCACCTACTTCCAGCCGGTGACCGAGGCGCTCAGCGTCTACGGCGTGAGCATCGCCTGATCGCGTCCGCGTACCGGAAGGGGTCGTCGGGAAACCGGCGGCCCCTTCCGGCCGCTTTTGCCGGAACGGCAAGGATCCTTGCCGCCGGCCCGGCCGCCGCGCACGATGGCGGAGCCGGGCCGCCGACGTGCCCGGCGGCGAAGGAGGCAGGCATGACCGGGCACCACCACCAGCACCACCAGAACCCGCCGGCGGACACCGACCCGGCCCGGTTCTGGGACGAGCGGTACGGACAGGCGGAGCGGATCTGGAGCGGCCGGGTCAACCCGGTGCTCGCCGAGGTGGCCGCCGACCTGCCCCCGGGCACCGCGCTCGACCTGGGCAGCGGGGAGGGCGGCGACGCGGTCTGGCTGGCGACCCGGGGCTGGCACGTCACCGCCGTGGACATCTCGACCGTGGCGCTGGAGCGGCTCGCGGTCGAGGCCGCGCGCGCCGGCGTGGCGGACCGGATCACCACCGCCCGGCACGACGTGAACCGGAACTTCCCGGCCGGTCGCTTCGACCTGGTGTCGGCGCAGTTCTTCCAGTCCCCGCTGGTGCTGCCCCGGGAACAGGTGCTGCCCCGGGCGGCCGGGGCGGTGGCGCCCGGCGGCCGGCTGCTCGTCGTCGAGCACGGCGCGCCGCCGCCGTGGTCCGGGCTCGACGCCGACGACCCGCGGTTCGCCAGCCCGGAGCGGATCCTCGCCGCGATCGACCTCGACCCGAACGGCTGGCGGATCGAGCGCCTCGGCGCGGCACGCCGCACCGCCACCGGCCCCGACGGTCACCCGGGAGAGCTGGTCGACCACGTGGTCCTGGCCCACCGCCGCTGACCGTCGGCCCCGGGCCGGGTCAACAGCAGCACCAGCGTGCCGGCCGCGCACAACGCCGCCGCCATGGCGTACGCCCAGCGGAAGCCGACCTGCGCGGAGAGCCCCAGCAGCGGGCCGGCGAGCACCGCGCCGATCGGGAACGTGTTGGTGAACAGCGTGGTGGCCCGGCCGGGCTGACCGGGCAGCAGATCCTGCACGTACGAGATGCCGACCCCGGAGACCGCGGCGATGAACAGCGCGTTGACCGGCTGCGCGACGAGCAGCACCGGCACGCTCGTCGCCCCGGCGGCGACCGCGTAGTAGGCGATGCCGCAGCCGGCCCCGACCAGGATCAACGGCCGGAGCCGGACCCGCGCGGTGAGCGCGCCCAGCCCCAGCATGAGCGGGATCTCCAGTGCGGCGCAGAGGCCCAGCACGAGGCCCGCGTCCGCCGGGTCGCCGCGCAGCACCCGGCCGATGAACAGCGGCAGCACCTGCACGCCGAGCGTCAGCGGGCACTGCAACATGGTGAAGGCGGCCACCGTCAGCGCCAACCGCCAGCGCGACGCGCCCGGCGGGCCGGCGGCCGGCTCGTCCGGGGCCGGCCGCGGCGGCACCGGCAGCTCCTCCAGCCGGAGCACGGCGATCAGCGCGGCCAGCGCGTACATGACCGCGGCCGCGCCGTAGACCAGCCGGAAGCCGCCGACGGAGAGCAGGACCGCGGCCAGCGGCGGCCCGGCCACCCAGGACAGCGAGAAGACGGTACGCATCACGCTGACGCCGAGCGCGGCCCGCCCGGGACTGTCCCGGTCGAGCAGTTGGCGGGTGTAGGCGAACGACTGCGGGAACAGCGAGTTGGCCAGCGCCATGACGGTCGCGGTCAGCACCATCAGGACCCAGTAGTCGCGGACGAACGCGATCAGGCCGGCGCCCACCATCCCGGCCAGCGACGCGCCGATCAGCAGCCGACGCCGGATCGGCCACCGGTCCGACAGCCGCCCCACCAGCACCGCCACCGCCACCCCGGACAGCGGCGTGACGACCAGGAACACGGTGACCCGCACCGGATCGGCCCGCACCTCGGTGTCGAGGAACAGCGACAGGAAGGGCATCACCACGGAGACGGAGGTGCCGACGGTCAGGAACAGCAGGGCCAGCGGAAGCAGCCGGAAGCGGCCGGCGCGCACCGCCGGCCTGGTGTCGACAGCCATGCGGCGCACGGTACGCCCTACCGGTGACAAACCCGCCTCGGACGTGATTCTTACCGTCCTCGAACACCACGCCGCTAACGTCGGCGGCATGAGGGAACGGGAAGCGGTGGCGCACCTGTTGCGCCGGGCGACGTTCGGGCCGACCGCCGACGAGGTGGACGACGCCGAGCGGGCCGGGCTCGCCGCCACCCTCGACCGGCTGCTCGACCCCGCCGGGCCGGACCGGGGCGCGGCGGCCACCCCGACGCCCCCGCTCGGCCCCGACCCGGCGGCGGCGCTCGGCCAGGGCGCCACCCGTGAGCAGCGCCAACAGGTCAACCGCGAACGTCGTGAGCAGGTGAGCACGCTGACCGCCTGGTGGCTGGCGCGGATGATCGCGGCCGAGCACCAGGGCGACGAGAAGCTGCTGTTCTTCTGGCACGGGCACTGGGCCACGAGCGTGCGCAAGGTCCGGTCGGCGCCGCTGATGCTGCGTCAGTTGGAGACGCTTCGACGGTTCGGCCGGGGCCCGCTGGCGCCGCTGGTCGACGCCATGGTCCGGGACCCGGCGCTCATCCTCTGGCTCGACGGCCAGCAGAACACCCGGCGGGCACCGAACGAGAACCTGGCCCGTGAGCTGCTGGAACTGTTCACGCTCGGCATCGGCGGCGGCTATGGCGAGGCCGACGTCAAGGAGGGCGCGCGGGCGCTCACCGGCTGGACGGTGGACCGGCGTACCGGCGTCGCCCGGTTCGTGGCCCGGCGGCACGATCCCGGGCCGAAGACGATCCTCGGCAGCCGTGCCGCGTTCGACGCCGGCTCGTACGCGACGCTGCTCGCCGGCCGCCCGGAGACCGCCCGGTTCGTCGCCGGCCGGCTGTGGTTCCGCTACGCCGGCGCGCAGGTGCCGCCGCCGGCGGACCTCGCCGGCCCGGACACCGTCGGCACGCTGCGCCGGATCTTCACCGCGCCGGCGTTCGCGCAGACCCGCGACACGCTCGTCAAACAGCCCGTCGAATGGCTGGTCGGCGCGGCCCGGCAGCTCGGAGTGCGCCCGGCGGCGTTGTCGGAGGCGGGCCGGCGCCGGCTGCTGGCCGGGCTCAACGCCCTCGACCAGGTGCCGTTGCGGCCACCGAGCGTCGGCGGCTGGCCGGCCGGCACGGCCTGGCTGACCACCTCGTCGTTGCAGGCCCGGATGAGGGTCGCCGACCAGGTGGCCGGCGTGGCCGATCCGGCGGTGCTGGCCCGGCTCGCCGCCGCGCCACCGGCGGGTCGGCCCGACGCGTTGGCGCGGCTGCTGGTCGTGGACCGGTGGAGCGACCGCACCCGGGCCGCCCTGGCCCCACTGGCCGGACAACCCCGCCGGCTGCTGGTCGCCGGCCTGGTCAGCCCCGAGTACGCGGTCAGTTGAGAGGAGCGATCCGTGGACGTCCTGACCCGACGGCGGTTCCTGGTGGCCAGTGGCGTGGTCGGCGCGAGCGCCCTGGCCGGCGGCGCCGCCGCGTACCGCCTGAACGACCTGCTCGCCACCGCCGGTGACCGGGACCCGCAGGCCCGCACGCTGGTCCTGGTCACGCTGTACGGCGGCAACGACGGCCTGAACACCGTCGTGCCCCACGCCGACCCCGCCTACCGGAACGCCCGGCCCGACCTGGCGTACTCGGCCGAGGAGGTGCTGCGGCTCGACGACGGCACCGGCCTCAACCCGGCGCTCGGCGGGCTGCACCGCGCGTACGGCGCGGGACGGCTCGCGGTGGTGCGCGGCGTCGGCTACCCGAAGCCGGACCGGAGCCACTTCCGGTCCATGGACATCTGGCACACCGCCCAGCCGGACCGGCCCGGCACCACGGGTTGGCTGGGCCGCTGGCTCGACCGGGCCGGCGCGGACCCCCGGCTGGCGGTGTCGTTCGAGCCTGCGCTGCCGCCACTGCTGGCCGGGGAACGGGGGGCGGGGGCGTCGGTGCCGGTGACCGAGCGGGAGGGCCCACCCCGGCTCGCCGCCGAGACGCTCACCGCGCTCGCGGCCGTCGCGCCGGACGACTCACCGGCCCGGGCCCGCGCGGCGGCCTGCTTCGCCGACCTGGGCGCGGTGGACGCGATGGTTCGGCAGGTCCGGGCCACGCCGGCGGGGGAGGACGCCGAGGACGACGGGGAGACCGCGCCGGCCACCGCGACCGGCGGCGCCCGGGCCTCCCTGGACGCGCAACTCGACCTGGTCGCCCGCTGTGTCGAGGCGGGGGTCGTCACCCGGGTCTTCTCCGTCTCGCTCGGCGGCTTCGACACGCACGCCGACGAGAAGCAGCTCCAGGAGGTGCTGCTCGGGCAGCTCGACGGCGCGTTGAGCCGCTTCACCGACCGGATGTCGCGCACCGCGGCCGGCCGCCAGGTGGTGGTGGCGGTCTACTCGGAGTTCGGCCGCCGGGTCCGGGCCAACGCCTCCGACGGCACCGATCACGGCACCGCCTCGAACGTGCTGCTGCTGGGCGCGCCGGTCGACGGCGGCCTGTACGGCGAGCCGCCCAGCCTCACCGACCTCGACGACGGCGACCTGAAGTTCACCACCGACTTCCGGGACGTCTACGCCACGCTGTTGGAGCGGGTGCTGGACACCGATGCCGGGGCGGTCCTCGGGGGCTGGCGGGGGCGGCTCGCCGACGCGCTCTGAGCCGGCGACGCCGGGTCAGCCGACCGCGGTGGCCGACGGCGGCGCGCTGCCGCCGCGCGGCGCCTCGGCCGTCATCAGCCGGATGATCTCCGCCCGGTCGGCCTCCGACGGCAGCCCCCACTCCGGCCGGTAGCCGTACACCTCATCCAGCGGGGTGGCGGCGGTCCGGCCGTCGACGATCTCGACCGAGTCGGTGCCGATCAGGCCGGGATGCTCCACGCCGCACGCCTCCGCGACCTTGACCAGGTCCCGGCGCAGCGTCCGCACGTAGTTGGCGGCCCGCACCGACTTGCGGGCCGGGTCCAGGCCCCGGGCCAGCCAGGCGTTCTGGGTCGCGACGCCGGTCGGGCAGGTGTCGGTGTGGCACTTCTGCGCCTGGATGCAGCCGATCGCCAGCATCGCCTCCCGGCCGACGTTGACCATGTCGGCGCCGAGCGCGAACGCGACCACCGCGTTGTCCGGCAGGCCGAGCTTGCCCGCGCCGACGAAGACCACCTGCTCGTGCAGGCCGCGCTCGGCGAACGTCCGGTAGACGCGGGAAAAGCCCTGCTGGAACGGCAGCGACACCGAGTCGCTGAAGATGAGCGGGGCGGCGCCGGTGCCGCCCTCACCGCCGTCGACGGTGACGAAGTCGACGCCCCGGCCGGTGTCCCGCATCAGCGTGGCGAGGTCCTCCCAGAAGCCCAGGTCGCCGACCGCCGACTTGATGCCGACCGGCAGGCCGGTCTCGGCCGCGAGCAGCTCCACCCAGTCCAGCAGGCTGTCGCAGTCGGAGAACTCGGCGTGCCGCGACGGGCTGACGCAGTCCTGCCCGGCCGGGATGCCCCGGGTGGCGGCGATCTCGGCGGAGACCTTCGCCGCCGGCAGCAGACCGCCCAGGCTGGGCTTGGCGCCCTGGCTGAGTTTGATCTCCAACGCCCGCACCGGCGCGCCCGCCACCAGCTCCTTGAGCCGGTCCAGGCTGAACCGGCCGTGGGCGTCGCGGCAGCCGAAGTACGCGGTGCCGAGCTGGAAGACCAGCTCACCGCCCTTGCGGTGGTACGGCGACAGGCCGCCCTCACCGGTGTTCTGGAGGCAGCCGGCCAGCGCGGCGCCCCGGTTCAACGCCTCGATCGCGTTGCCGGAGAGCGAGCCGAAGCTCATCCCGGAGATGTTGACCACCGACTCCGGCCGGAACGCCCGCGCCCGCCCGCGCGCCGCGCCCAGCACCTTGGCGCAGGGCAACGCCACGTCGTGCCCGGCGCCCGGCGCGGACGGCGGCACGGCCCGCCCGAACGTGCGGTGCTTGATGATCGGGTAGCCGCGGGTGTGCTCGATGTCGTTGTCGGTGCCGAACCCGAAGTAGTTGTTCTCCTGCTTCGCCGAGGCGTACACCCAGCGCCGCTGGTCGCGGGTGAACGGCCGCTCCTCGTCGTTGCCGGCCACCACGTACTGGCGCAGCTCGGGCCCGATCGACTCGATCAGGTAGCGGGCGCGGCCGAGGACGGGAAAGTTGCGGCGCAGCGCGTGGTCACGTTGCAGCAGGTCCCGTGCGGCGAGCGCGGCGACGGCGGCGACGGCGGCGGGTACGGCTCTTCTGGCCCAGCTCATCCCGCCACTCTTTCCGCCCGGGCGGCCGATCAAACTCGGGCGGGAACCCGAGCGGCGCGAGCGGTGTCAGGGAAGTGGACCGAGCTGGAGGTTGTCCTGGACGACGACGAGATCGTCACCCGCGTACGCGCCGGTGACCGGGAGGCGTACGACCTCCTGGTCGCCCGGCACACCGCGTCCGCGTACCGGACGGCGCTGCTGCTCGGCGCCGGGCCGGACGCGGAGGACGTCATTCAGGAGGCGTTCGTGAAGGCGTACCGGAAGGTGTCCCGGTACCGGGGTGAGGCGTCGTTCCGGTCCTGGCTGCTGGCCATCGTGGCGAACGAGAGCCGGAACCTGCACCGCTCACGGGGCCGGCGGGACGGGCTGGCGCTGCGGGCGGCGGCGGCCGACCCGCTGACGGAGGCGACCGCCGGGGACGGGCTCGACGCGGTCCTCGCCGCCGAACGCCGCGCGGCGTTGGTCGGGGCGCTGCGCCGGTTGCCGGACCGGGACCGTGACGTGCTCGCCTGCCGGTACCTGCTCGACCTCACCGAGGACGAGACCGGCACCGTGCTGGGGCTGCCCCGGGGCACCGTGAAGTCGCGGGCCCACCGCGCCCTGGCCAAGCTGCGCGGCCTGCTCGACCACGAGGCGGTGCGCCGTGGATGACCTGGAGCGGGAACTACGCGACCTGGGCGCCTGGCTGGAGCCGGCCGGGCCGCCGGACGTGACCGCCCGGGTCCGTGCCCGCCTCGCCGCGCCGCCGCGTCGACGGTGGCGCTACTGGCTGGCCGCCGCGCTCGCGGCCCTGCTGGTGGCGGCGTTGCCGCCGGGCCGGGCCGCGCTCGCCGACGCGGTGACCGGGCTGCTGCGGTTCTCCGGCGTCGTCATCGACACCTCACCCGCGCCCGCGCCGCCCACCGGCACCCCGTCGCCGTTGCCGGCGCAGCGTCCGGTCGCGCTCGTCGAGGCCCAGCGGCAGGTCCGCTTCCCGATCCGGATGCCGGCCCGGCTCGGCGCCCCCGAGCGGGTGCTGGTCGCCGACCCGGACGGCATGGGCGCGCACCGGGTCGCCAGCCTGCTCTACCGGGGCGGGACGCTGCGACTGGACGCGTTCGACGGCGCGCTCGACACCGTGTTCCACAAGCAGGCGGCCGGCGCGGACGTGACGTTCACGTCGGTGCACGGCAACTTCGCGATCTGGGTCGGCGGCCCGCACGCGCTGGCGTACGTCGACCGGCGGGGGAGCGTGCGGGTGGCCACCGCGCGTCTGAGCGCGGCGACGCTGATCTGGCAGGAGGGCGGCGTGAGCTACCGGCTGGAGGGCGACCTGACCCGGGACGAGGCGCTCGACGTCGCGGGCTCGCTGGACTGAGCCGGGAACCCGGCCGGCGCGGGCGGTGTCCTGCTGGTGGAGCGTACGTCGTCGATCGGGGGTGTCGGATGTCCCGTCCGGGCATGGTTCTGCTGGTGCCGGTGCTGCTGGTGGCCGGCTGCACGAGCGCGGGCCGCCCGGCCCCGCCGCCGCCGGACGCCGGCCCGGCCGGTACGACCGCCGCCGCGCCCGCCGCGACGGGGTGCCGCGCGGCGGTGACGACCGGCCGGTTGCCGGACTGGGCGGACGCCGGGTTCCACGGCGACACCCGGATGCCGCACGTCCTCGGCGACCGGGGGGAGATCGTCGCGATCCTGTTCGGGCACCCGCTGACGTACGCCCGGAGCGAGGGGCCGACCAACAAGATCCTCTGGGTGGGTCGCCCGACGTCCGCCTCGCCCGACCCGACGGCGTCGACCACGCTGGTGATCACCGCGACGCTGGACGGCGTCGGCACCGCGGTCACCCGGGAGGTGGCCGGCGGTCCGGGACCGTCCATCGTCGACCTGCCGGCGGCCGGCTGCTGGCACCTGCGGCTGGCCTGGTCCGGCCGGTCCGACACGCTGGATCTCGGCTACCGGGCCGCCGGCTGAGGCCGGGGTCGGCGACGGGTTCGTGCCCCGGCCGCGGGGCATGGGCCGGTCCGGTCCGGGTAACGCCGGGTCATGGCGAAGTACACGAAGCCGGAACTGCGGGAGCGGCTGAAGGAGGAGATCAAGGCCTCCGACAAGGGTGGCCGGCCGGGGCAGTGGTCGGCCCGCAAGTCGCAGTTGCTGACCAACGAGTACAAGAAGCGCGGCGGGGGCTTCGCGGGCCCGAAGGACGCGCGGCAGCGTTCCCTGCAACGCTGGGGCGGCGAGCAGTGGCAGACCCGGTCCGGTGAGACCCGTGCCCGGCACAACGGTGAAACCGAGCGTTACCTGCCGAAACAGGCCTGGGAGGAGCTGTCGGAGCAGGACCGGCGGGAAACCGACCGTCGCAAGCGGCGCGCGTCCCGCACCGGCCGGCAGTACGTCCCGAACACCGGCCCGGCCAAGCGGGCCCGCCGGGACGCGACCGCGGCCGAGCAGGTGAACGAGCTGCCGGTGGCGGAGGCGGCGAAGCTGGTGCGCGACCTCGACAAGCGCCAGCTCGACGCGGCGTTGCGTAGGGAACGCGGCGGCAAGGCCCGCAGCACGCTGATCCGGCGGCTGGAGTCGGAACTCCGCCGCCGGACCGCGTGAGCACCGACTACCGGCGCGGCTGCTGCGGGACGCGGGGCAGCACGAACGGCGGTCCGGAGAAGATGAGGTCGGCCTTCAGCTCCTGGTACGACCGCTTCGGCTGGTAGTTCTCGTCGTACACGGTGGCCAGGCCCTCCGGCGGGTCCGAGAACGCGCCCGGCACCCAGGAGTGCTTGTCGGTGAAGCCCCAGAGCGTGAACGACAGGCAGTGCCGCTCGGCCAGGCAGGCGCGCAGCAGAGTGCTGAAGTTGGCCGCGGACGCCTGCAACCGGGGGTTGATCTCGGCGGAGTCGCCGGCCTGCACCCCGGCGGTGAGCTGGCTGCGCACGTCCACCTCGGTGAACGCGGTGGCCAGGCCCAGGCCGGCGAACCTCCGCAGCGCGGCGGCGACCTGGAGCGTGTCGTAGTTGCCGTACTGGGTGCCCAGGTGGCCCTGGCTGCCGACGCCGTCGATCGGCACGCCCCGGGCCCGCAGGTCCCGCGCCATCTCGTAGACGAACTGCGTCTTGTCGTCGGCCGGGTTGCCGGAGCCGAACGCCTCGATGTTGTAGTCGTTGTAGAACAGCAGCGCGTTCGGGTCGGCGGCGCGTGCCCAGCGGAACGCGTCGGCGATGTAGCCGGGGCCGAGGTGCTCGGCCCAGAAGCCCTTGTAGTGCAGCGTGGACGGGGTGTCCCAGGGGTCGCTGACCGCCTCGTTCACCACGTCCCACTGCCAGATCTGGCCCTTGAAGTGGCGGACCACGGCGGTGATGTGGTCACGCAGGATGCGGCGCAGTTCGGCGGTGTCGATGGAGCCGTCCTCGACGCCGCTGGTCAGCCACGCCGGCAACTGGTTGTGCCAGACCAGCACGTGACCGCGGACCCGCTGGTGGTGCTGGCGGGCGAACGCGACCAGCTCGTCGGCCGGCCCCCAGTCGTAGGTGCCGCGGGTGGGCTCCAGGCTCTCCCACTTCATCACGTTCTCGGCGGTGACGGTGGAGAACTCGGACCCGACCAGCTCGCGGTAGCGGGGTTCGGCGGCGTTGTCGAGCGCGGCCATGTCGACCGCGGTGCCCACGTACAGGCCGTGTCGTTGGGCCAGGGCACGCAGGCTCTGCGCGGTCGGGTCGTAGGGGCGTCCGGCGGTGGCGGGTACGGCGTTGAGGGCGGCGGCGGTCGCGACGGCGACCAGGCCGGCGGCGATCCAACGGCTCGGCTTCACAGGTGTCCTTCCGGCAGCGGGCGAAACTTCCGGGAACTTTTCCGAAACTCGGCCGGAACATTACGGCCGTCGATGTGGCGTCGTCAATCGCCTGGTGCGCCGGTGTCTTGACACCCGCCGTTGTGAACGTGAACATAGATGGTTGTCTGTATAGGGAGGTCTTGGCGTGAACGAGGTGCGGCGTAATCGGTTCCTGATCGCGCTGGTGGGCGCGCTGATCGCGCTGGTGGGTGGCGTGGCGGTCGCCCCGACGCCGGCCGCCGCCGCCACCGACGGGTTCCGGGGCATGAACTGGGCGGTCCTGGGGGACAACTTCAGCACCGGCCCGCTCGTCGTGCAGGGCCTGAGCATGTCCGACAGCAACGCGACCGTGCGGGCCAAGGCCAACGCCCTCTACGACGACATGGCGGCCACCATGGGCGTCAACACCGTCCGGCTGCCGATCAACACGCACACCGTGGGCACGGCGTGGTGGGAGGCGTACCGGGGCGCGATCGACGCCGCCACCGCGCGGGGCTTCAAGGTCATCCTCGCCTACTGGGAGGACGGCGCCGCCTCCGGCGGCCGGATCACGAACCTCGCCGCCTGGAACGCGATGTGGTCCACGGTGACCAACACGTACGGCGCGAACCCCAACGTCTACTTCGAGCCGATGAACGAGCCGCACGGCTACAGCTCGGCGGAGTGGCGCGACGTCGCGGCCAACTGGCTCAGCTACCACTACTCGGCGGTGCCCGGCCGGGTGCTCGTCGGCGGCACCGGCTTCAGCCAGGACCTGCGTGACGTCTGCAACGATTCCCGCTTCGCCGCGACGCTGTTCTCCTTCCACCACTACGCGTTCTTCTACGAGGCGATGAGCTACGACGCCTTCCGGAGCCACATCCAGACCCGCCTCGGCAACTGCGCCTCCCGCGCGGTGGCCACCGAGTTCGGCGCGCCGATGAACGACGGCCGCGACTACGCCGACGCCGGCAGCACCGACAACTTCGTCCGTCACATCCGCGCCATGGCCCAGGTCATGCGCGACAACCGGATGGGCGGCACCTACTGGCCGGCCCTCGGCGGCAAGCCCGGCACCATCGGGTACGACTGGTACTCGATGTTCTCGCTCAGCGGCAGCGGCACGAGCCTCGACCTGACCGTCCGCAACCCCTCCGGCGCGGACCGGATCCGCTACGGGTGGGGCGACACGGTCGGCGGCGGGCCCACCACGCCGCCCCCGCCGACCGGGACGTTCTACCGGGTCACCGTGCGCCACAGCGGCAAGGCGATGGACGTCCAGGCGCCGAACACCGACAACGGCGCGCGCGTCGGCCAGTACACGTACGGCGGCAACGCGTGGCAGCAGTGGCAGTTCGTCGACGCCGGCAGCGGCTGGTGGCGCCTCGTCAGCCGGCACAGCGGCAAGTGCCTCGACGTGACGGGCGCGTCGACCGCCGACGGCGCGGAACTCATCCAGTACACCTGCGGCAGCGGCGCGAACCAGCAGTTCCAGATGGTGGCCAACGGCACCTGGTTCCAGCTCCGGGCCCGACACAGCGGCAAGTGCGTGGACGTGCCGGCCCTGTCGACCGCGGACGGCGTGGTCCTCAAGCAGTATCCGTGCAACACCGGCGCCAACCAGCAGTGGTCGCGCACGCCCGTCTGACGGTGGTCTAGTCGAGCGGGCGGCAGGAGGCCCGCACCACCAGCTCGGTGGGCAGCCGGATGTGCGCGTCGCGTTCGACGCCGGCGATCAGGTCGATCAGCAGGCGCAGCGACTCCGCGCCCATCCGTTGCAGCGGCTGCCGGATCGTGGTCAGCGGCGGGTCGACGAGCGCCGACTCGGGGACGTTGTCGAAGCCGATCACCGACAGGTCGTCCGGCACCGGAATGCCCATGCTCCGGGCCACGTCCAGGGTGGAGATCGCCGAGAGGTCGTTGCCGGCGAAGATCGCGGTCGGCCGGTCGGGGAGCGCGAGCAGTTCCGCCGCCGTGCCGGCCGCGCCCTCGATCCGGAAGCCGCCGACGCGGACCAGCCGCTCGTCCACCGCCACGCCGGCGTCGGCCATGGCCTGGCGGAACCCGGCCTCCCGCAGGCGCGCCGACTCCAGGTCGGGCCGACCGCTGATGTGCCCGATCCGGCGGTGGCCCAGCGACAGCAGGTAGTTGGTCGCGAGCACCGCGCCGGCGAAGTTGTCCGAGTCGACGGTGGGCAGCCCGGACGGGCCGGTGTGCGGGTCGACGGCCACGACGTGGAAGCCGTGCTTGGTCTCGACCACGGTCGGCGTCACGATCACCGCGCCGTCGATGAGCGTCCCGGACAGTCGGGCCAGCGACCGACGCTCCCACCCGATGGCGGCGCCCTCGCCGTCACCGCTGGAGTAGGCCAGCAACTGGTAGCCGCTGCCGGCCACCTCGCGGGAGGCGCCCTTGAGCAGCTCGGTCGAGAACGGCTCGAACTCGGCGACCAGGATGCCCAGCACGTTCGTCCGGTGGCTGCGCAGGCTCTGCGCGCCCAGGTCGGCCTCGTACCCGAGGTCGTGGATGACCTGTCGCACGCGCTCGACGGTGGCCTGCGCGACGCCGTACCTCCCATTGACGACCTTTGATACGGTCGCCACCGAGACGCCGGCGGTACGGGCCACGTCCGACATCTTGACGCGCTGCGGGAAGGTCACGACGACGATGATAGAGGTCTCGTGGGGCTCTGGCGCGACGGTTCGAAAACGTTATCGATACCGATTGACATCGAGTTACGTGGCTGTAACACTCCCCGACAGGCAACCCGACTGAGTGGTCGAGGAGACATCTAATGGCGATGAAACGCCGCGCCGGTGCCGTGCTGGCACTGTTGATGACCAGCGCCCTTGTCGCCGCCGGATGCAGCGGCGGTGGCGATGACGACAAGGCGGCTCCGGAGAGCGAGCTGTACAAGAACCCGGTGACCCTGACCTGGTGGCACAACGCCTCCCAGGACGGCCCCGGCAAGACGTACTGGGAGAAGGTCGCCAAGGACTTCTCCACCGCCCACCCGACCGTCAAGATCGAGATCGAGGCGATCGAGACCAACCAGCTCCAGCGCACCCGGCTCCCGGCCGCGCTGCTGAGCAACGACCCGCCGGACGTCTTCCAGGCCTGGGGCGGCGGCGAGATGCGGGAGCAGGTGGAGGCCGACTACCTCAAGGACATCACCGACCAGGTCAAGACCGAGGTCGCCGACATCGGCTCCGCGGCCGAGATCTGGCAGGTCAACGGCAAGCAGTACGGCCTGCCGTACCGGATGGGCATCGAGGGCGTCTGGTACAACAAGGACATGTTCGCGAGGGCGGGCATCTCGGCGCCGCCGACCACCTTCGAGGAACTCAACGCCGCGGTCACCAAGCTCAAGGCGATCAACGTCGTCCCGATCGCCCTCGGCGCGGGTGACAAGTGGCCGGCCGCGCACTGGTGGTACAACTTCGCGCTGCGCGCCTGTTCCGTGGACACGCTGAAGAAGGCGTCCACCGACCGGAACTTCGACGACCCGTGCTTCGTGAAGGCCGGCCAGGACCTCAAGACCTTCATCGACACCAAGCCGTTCCAGAACAACTTCATCGCCACGCCCGGTCAGAACGACCCGACCAGCGCCAACGGCCTGCTCGCCAACGGCAAGGCCGCGATGGAGCTGATGGGCGACTGGAACCGGGGCACGCTGGACACGGTCGCCACCGACAAGGCGAAGCTCGGCAAGTTCCTCGGCTGGTTCCCGGTGCCGGCGATCTCCGGGTCCGCCGGTGACCCGAAGGCGGCCCTCGGCGGAGGTGACGGCTTCGCCTGCGCCAAGCAGGCTCCGGCGGAGTGCGTCGAGTTCCTCAAGTACCTCGTGAGCCCCGAGGTGCAGAAGGGCTACGCCGCCACCGGCACCGGCCTCCCGGTCGCCAAGGGCGCGGCGGACGGCGTGACCGACCCCGCGCTGAAGTCCATCCTGACGGCCACGTCCGAGGCCACCTACGTGCAGCTCTGGCTGGACACCGCCTACGGCAGCACCGTCGGCAGCGCGATGAACGACGCCATCGTCGCCATCTTCGCCGGCAACGGCACGCCGGAGAAGGTCGTCTCCGCCATGAAGGCGGCCGCGAGCAAGTGACCTCCACCGACCAGACCCGGTTCCCCGCCGGCGGCGTCACCGCGCCGCCGGCGGGCTCCCGGCCCACCGGACGCGCCTCCTCCCGTGGGGCCGAGACCCGCCGCAAGTGGTACGAGATCGTCGGGCTCACCACGCCGGCGCTCGTCGTCTACGTGACGTTCGTGCTGGTGCCGATGGGCTTCGCGTTCTACTACAGCCTGTTCCGGTGGCGCGGGGTGGGTCCACCCACCGAGTTCGTCGGCTTCAAGAACTACGTCCTCGCCTTCCAGGACCCGATCTTCCTCGACGCGCTGCGCAACAACGCGATCGTCGTGTTCGGGTCGCTGCTGGTCCAGGGTCCGCTCGCGCTCGGCGTCGCGCTGCTGCTCAACCGCCGCTTCCGCGGGCGCGGCGCGTTCCGCCTGCTGGCGTTCGTGCCGTACGTGCTCGCCGAGGTCACCGTCGGCATCATGTGGAAGCTGATCCTGACCGGCGACGGCACGGCCGACGAACTGCTGCGGGCACTGGGCCTGGGCGGCCTGGTCCAGGCGTGGCTCGCCGACCTGGACGTGGTCATCTGGACCCTGCTGTTCGTCCTCACCTGGAAGTACGTCGGCTTCGCCATCATCCTGCTGCTCGCCGGCCTGTCCAACGTGCCGGAGGAGCTGACCGAGGCCGCCGCGATCGACGGCGCGAGCTGGTGGCAGACCCAACGCCACATCACGCTGCCGCTGCTCGGCCCGACGATCCGGATCTGGATGTTCCTGTCGGTGATCGGCTCGCTCCAGGTCTTCGACGTGGTCTGGGTGACCTCGGTGCCCGCGGTGCGCTCCCTCGGCGCGTCGGCCACCATGGCCACCTACATGGTGGACAACGGCTTCTTCGCCCGGCTGTGGGGCTACGGCAACGCGGTGGCCGTGATCCTTTTCGTCATCTCCTTCGTGGCGGCGCTGCTGTTCCAGCGCTTCCTGCTCCGCCGCGACATCGAGGGCGCCATCACCAGAAGGGCGAACTGACCGTGACCGCGAACTCCGTCCTGCCCCCGTCCGCCGGGCGCCGGCCGATCTCCTGGGGCACGCCGCTGACGTACGCGCTCGCGCTCGCGGTCGCGGCCGTGTCGATCGCCCCGATCGTGTACGTCATCGTCGGCGGCTTCCGCACCACGCCGCAGATCGTCGCCGACCCGGCCGGGTTGCCCGACCCGTGGGTGTGGGACAACTACACGCGGGTGCTGACCCAGAGCGACTTCTGGCGGCAGGCGTTCAACAGCGCGGTGATCGCGTTCGGCACCACGCTCGGCGTGGTGGTGCTCGGCCTGTGCGCCGCGTTCGTGATCGCCCGTTACACGTTCCGCGGCCGGGAGGCGCTCAACACGTTCTTCACGCTCGGCCTGCTCTTCCCGGCCGGCGCGGCCATCCTGCCGCTCTACCTGATGCTGCGGGACCTGAACCTGATCAACTCGTACTACGCGGTGATCCTCCCGCAGGTCGCCTTCTCGCTGCCGATCACGATCGTCATCCTGCGGCCCTTCCTGGCGGCCATCCCCCGGGAGTTGGAGGACGCGGCGGCGATCGACGGCGCGGACCGGCTCGGCTTCCTCTGGCGCATCGTGCTGCCGTTGTCGCGGCCCGCGCTCGTCACCGTCGGGATCCTCGCGTTCGTCGCGAGTTGGAACGCGTTCCTGCTGCCGCTGCTCGTCCTCGGCGACGTCAGCCTGCACACCCTGCCGCTGGGGGTGCAGAACTTCTCCAGCCAGTACACCACCGACACCGCGGGCGTCCTCGCCTTCACCTCGCTGGCGATGCTGCCGGCACTGCTCTTCTTCACGCTCGCCGAGAAGCAGATCGTCGGTGGCCTGCAGGGTGCGGTCAAGGGCTGAGCGGCAGCGGTACGAGCACAACCGAGGGAAGGGCACACCATGACAGAGGTCCACGCGGTGGTGGACGGGCCGGCGCCGGCCCAGCAGCGCCGGGACGGGCACGCCGGCGAGACACGCGTACGCGAGCTGCTCGGCCGGATGACGCTCGACGAGAAGATCGCGCAGCTCGTCGGGTTCTGGGAGAAGGAGGACGGCGAGGCGGTCGCGCCCCTGCAGGGCGAGTTCGCCGACACCGGCCGGCTGGAGGACTTCTCCCGGCACGGGTTGGGTCACCTCACCCGCGCCTACGGCACCCGCCCGGTCGACGCGGCGGCCCGCGCGGCCTGGCTGTGGAAGTTCCAGCGGGACCTGGTGACCGGCACCCGGCTGGGCATCCCGGCGCTGGTGCACGAGGAGTGCCTCACCGGCCTGGCGGCGTGGAAGGCGGCGACCTTCCCGACGCCGCTGGCCTGGGGCGCCGCGTGCGATCCCGATCTCGTGGCCGAGATGGCGGCGGCGATCGGGGCCTCGATGCGGGCGCTCGGCATCCACCAGGGCCTGTCCCCGGTGCTGGACGTGATCCGGGACCCGCGGTGGGGGCGGGTCGACGAGTGCATCGCCGAGGACCCCTACCTGGTCGGCACCATCGGCACGTCGTACGTGCGGGGGTTGCAGTCGCAGGGCGTGCACGCCACGTTGAAGCACTTCGCCGGCTATTCCGCGTCGCGCGCCGGGCGGAACTTCGCGCCGGTGCACGCCGGCCCCCGGGAGCTGGCCGACGTGCTGCTGCCGCCGTTCGAGATGGCGATCCTCGACGGCGACGCGCGCAGCGTCATGCACTCGTACACCGAGATCGACGGCGTGCCGGTGGCCGCCGATCCGACGATGCTGACCGGCGTGCTGCGGGACCGCTGGGGCTTCGACGGCACCGTGGTCGCCGACTACTACGCGGTCGCCTTCCTGAACCTGCTGCACCACGTGGCGGCCGACAACGCGGACGCGGCCGCCCAGGCGCTCGCCGCCGGCCTCGACATCGAGCTGCCCACCGGCGACGCCTACCTGACGCTGCGGGAGTCGGTGCGGGCCGGCGCCGTCGACGAGGCGCTCGTCGACCGTGCGGTGCTGCGCGTCCTGCGCCAGAAGCGGGACCTCGGGCTGCTCGACGCGACGTTCGACGACGAGCCGCCCCGCGTGATCGACCTCGATCCGCCGGAGCACCGGTCGATCGCCCGCCGACTCGCCGAGGAGTCGGTCGTCCTGGTCGCCAACCAGGGCGTGCTTCCGTTGGCTCCGGGCCGGCGGGTGGCGGTCGTGGGCCCGAACGCGGACCGGGAGGGCGCGCTCTTCGGGTGTTACTCCTTCCTCAACCACGTGCTCGTCCAGCATGCCGGCGTGGAGACCGGCATCGAGGTGCCGACCGTCCTCGACGCGGTGCGCGGCGAGTTCGGCCCGGACCTCGTCACCTGGGCCGGGGGTTGTGACGTGGACAGCGACGACCGGTCCGGTTTCGACGAGGCGGTCGCCACCGCGTCCGCGGCCGACGTCGCCGTCCTGGTCGTCGGCGACCACGCCGGTCTCTTCGGGCGCGGCACGGTCGGAGAGGGCTGCGACCGGGACGACCTGGAGCTGCCCGGCGTCCAGCGGGAACTGGTCGAGGCGGTCCTGGCGACCGGGACGCCGGTGGTCCTGGTGCTGCTCACCGGCCGGCCGTACGCGGTCGGCTGGGCGCTGTCCCGCTGCGCGGCCGTGGTGCAGGCGTTCTTCCCCGGCGAGGAGGGCGCCGGCGCGATCGCCGCCGTGCTCTCCGGGCGGGTCAACCCGTCGGGCCGGCTCCCGGTCAGCCTGCCCGGCTCGGCCGGCGCGCAGCCGTACTCCTATCTGCACCCGACGCTGGGCGAGGGCAGCAACGGCACCAACCTGCCGGCGACGCCGGTGGCGCCGTTCGGGCACGGCCTGTCGTACACCACGTTCGCGTACACCGATCTCGCGGTGCCGGCCACCGTGCCGACCGACGGCGCGCTGCGCGTCACGGTGCGGGTGACCAACACCGGCGCGGTCGCCGGCGACGACGTGGTCCAGCTCTACGGCCACGACGTGGTGGCCTCGGTGACCCGGCCGGTGGCGCAGTTGCTGGGCTACCGGCGGGTCCGTCTGGAGCCGGGCGAGTCGGTCACCGTCGCGTTGACGGTGCCCACCACCCGCCTGGCATTCTCCGACCGCACGCTCACCCGGGTGGTGGAGCCCGGTGAGGTCGAGGTGTGGGTCGGCACGAGCGTGCGGCGGGACGCGGAGGCGTCCACCACGCTCACCGGGCCCACGGTCCCGGTGACCAACGCGTCCGCGCGCTGGACGACCACGGAACTGAGCTGACCTCCGGGCCGCCGGTCGTCCACGGGGGACGACCGGCGGCCCGGCCCACCGCACGTCCCCGCAGTGGGTAATTCGCCGGAAAACAGCCCGACGTCGGGTTTCCACTCCGTAGGCTCCGGACGTCGTTCAGCCCTCGCAAGGTGGGCTCCTGGTGCCGGGCCGCAGGGGATGCGTGAGTCACGATGATGGACGCGGACACCATGGTCCTGCCCCGGCTCGGACCGGCCGACGTCGGCGTCGAGGACCCGTGGGGAGAGGAGCGGTCACCGCGCCCGCGCCGGGCCGCCGCCCGCGTCGCGGCCGGCGCCAGCCGGTGGCGGATCGCCGCCTGGCTGCTGCCGGCGCTGCTGACCGGTGGGCTCGGCGTGGCCGGGCTCGGGACGCCGGGGCTGCGGACCGAGGAGTTGGCCACCTGGCGCGCCGCCACCTCCCCGTGGCGCGACGTGTGGGCCGGGGACCGGACGCTGGCGCCGTACCACCTGTTGGTGCGCGGCTGGGCGGAGCTGTTCGGCGCGGGCGACGTCGCGCTGCGCGTACCGTCGCTGCTGGCGATGACCGCGGCCGCGGCGCTGGTCGGCGCGCTGGCCGCGCGGATGTTCACGCCCGGCACGGGGGTGCTGGCCGGCGCGCTGTTCGCGGTGCTGCCGTCCGCGACCCGGTACGCGCAGGAGGCCCAACCGCACGCGTCGGCGCTGTTCGCCGCCGTGCTCGCCACCTGGCTGCTGCTGCCGGTCCTGGACCGGCCGACCCCGCGGCGGCTCGCGGCGTACGCCGGCGCGGTGGTCCTGCTCGGCCTGTGTCAGCCCGGGGCGCTGCTGCTGCTCGCCGGCCACGGGTGGGTGGTGCTGGCGTTCCGGCGCGCGACGGCCGGTCGATGGCTGGCCGCCGCGCTGCCGGGCCTGCTCGTCGTCGCGGCGTTGCTCCGGTCCGGCGTGCGGGACGACGGCGGGCTGCTTCCGCCCGGCGTCCGCGTCGATCCGGGCGGGCTGGTGGCCACGCCCCGGGAGCTGTTCGGCGTCGCCGCGCTGGGCGCGGTGCTGGCCGGGTTGGCGCTGTTCAGTCTCCCGCTCCGGTACGCCGCCGCGATCTGCACCGCGTGGGCGTTGGTCCCGGCGCTCGGGCTGCTGCTGGTGGCGCGGGTGCTCCCGGTCTGGTCGCCGGCCGGCCTGCTCTTCACGGTGCCGGCCTGGGCGGTGCTCGCCGCGGTGGCGCTGTCCCGGCTGCGGGCCCACGGGGCGGTCGCCGGGCTGGCGGCGGTCGCGTTGGTGGGCGCGCCGGCCCAGGTGGCCGTGCGGGGGCCGGACGGGCACGGCCAGGACCCCCGCCGGGTCG
This sequence comes from Micromonospora sp. NPDC049201, assembly GCF_055586805.1. Classification (NCBI taxonomy): domain Bacteria; kingdom Bacillati; phylum Actinomycetota; class Actinomycetes; order Micromonosporales; family Micromonosporaceae; genus Micromonospora; species Micromonospora sp. NPDC049201. The sequence continues at coordinate 496,103 of NZ_JBVJHM010000001.1, forward strand.
CGGCGATCGTCGACGGGCTGGGGCGGCGCGGGGACGGCGTGCTCTACGGTGACCCGGCGGCGCGGACGCTGGTGGCCCGGTACGTGCTCGCCGACCGCCGCCCGGTCGAGGTGCTCGCCACCGGGTCGGTCGACGTGTTCACCACCCGGCCGGGGCCCGACTGCGGCGGGTGCGACGTGCCCCCGCGCCGGCTGTGGCTGATCCAGCCCGGTCACCCGGCCGGCGGGTGGGCGCCCGGGGCCGTCGACGGCGTGGCGGCGCGGGCCCTGCGGGCCGGGTACCGGCCGGCGCGGGTCTGGCGGCCGGCCGGGTTCACGGTGGTCCTGCTGACCGACCAACGACGGACATCGCCCTGATTCGCGCCTTTACCGCCTGGTTGTCCGCTTAGCATCGGTTCGGGTTCCTGGCGAGCCCGATGCAGACCATGGGGGAAATGTGGCCGTCGCCGCCGATACACGCCTGTCCCGCGCCACCCGGCCGGCGCCGTCGGGTGACCGCGCTCGGCCGGGCGCCCCGCCCGGTCGGCCCGTCCCGCCGGGGGCCGACCGCCGGCAGCGCAACATCCGGGCCCGCCTGGCGTACGCGCGCTGCGGCGCCACCGCCGGCCCGCTGCGCCCACCCCGGGCACCCGACGCGCCCGTCGAACTCCGTCCCGCCGCCTCGGTCGCCGCGCGGGCGGTGCTCACCCTGCTGGTGCTCGTCAACAGCGCCGCCGGACTGCTCCTCGTCGGCTGGCTGCTGCTGCCGCAGCACGTGCCCGGGCCGGGGGTCATCGGGCCGGGCGGCTGGTCGACGCTCGCCGCCCGGCTCGCGTTCTGCGTGGTCGTCGGCGTCGAGCTGATCCGGCTGGCGCAGAACGTGGTGGTGTGGGTGTTCGCCTTCCACGCCAAGGATCCGGTGCCGGTCGATCCGCCGGTCGGCCTGCGGGTGGCGCTGCTCACCACGATCGTGCCGAGCAAGGAGCCGCTCGACGTCGCGGAGCGGACGCTGCGCCGGCTCCGGGAGATCGTCTACTGCGGGCGGGTCGACGTGTGGATCCTCGACGAGGGCGACGACCCGGCGGTACGGGCGATGGCGGCGCGGCTGGGCGTCCGGCACTTCACCCGCCGGGGGCGGCCGGAGTACAACCAGCCGCGTGGCGAGTTCCGGGCCCGGACCAAGTCCGGCAACCACAACGCCTGGCGGGCCGAGCACGAGCACCGCTACGACGTGGTGGCCAACGTGGACCCGGACCACGTGCCGCTGCCGCACTTCCTGGAACGGACGCTCGGCTACTTCCGCGACCCCGACGTCGCGTTCGTGGTGACCCCCCAGGTGTACGGCAACACGCACCAGAACTTCGTCGCCCACGGCGCGTCGGTGCAGCAGTACCTCTACAACGGCCTGATCGCCCGGGGCGGCAACGGGCTGGACGCGCCGCTGCTCACCGGCACCGGGCACCTCTACCGGCCGGCGGCGTGGCGGACCATCGGCGGCTACCAGGACTCGATCATCGAGGACCACCTCACCAGCATCCGGATCCACGCCGCCGTCAACCCGACCACCGGCCGTCGGTGGAAGGGGGTCTACACCCCGGACGTGGTGGCGCTGGGGGAGGGGCCGACCTCCTGGGCCGACTACTTCAACCAGCAGCGCCGCTGGGCGGCCGGCATCTGCGAGATCCTGCTCCGCCGCGAGCTGCGCGCGCCGCGCGAGCTGCCGTCACGCCGCCGCTGGCAGTACCGCCTGCTCCAGTTCTACTACCCGAGCGTGGCGGTCAGCCTGCTGCTGGGCAACGCGGCCACCGCGCTGTACCTCCTCACCGGCGTCGACGCGGGCCGGCTCGACCCGCAGGTGTGGGGCACGCTGTGGGGTTCGACGATCGGCACCTGGTTCCTCCTCTGGCTCTGGCTGCGCCGCTTCAACATCGCCCCGCACGAGCGGGAGGAGGTGGGCATGGTCGGGATGGCGCTCGCGTTGTTCGCCGGGCCGGTCTACCTGGCCGCGGCGGTGGGCACGGTGCTGCGCCGTCGGCTCGGCTTCGTGGTGACCGCCAAGGGGGCACTGCGCACCGCCGAGTCACCGCGTACCTTCCGGCTGCACCTCTGCTGGGCGGCGGGCGCCGCCGGCCTGCTCGGGGCCAGCTTCGTGCTGGACCACGACCACCCGCTGCTGCGGGTCTGGCCGGCGTTGACGCTGGTCACCGGGCTCGCACCGCCGCTGATCGCCTGGGCGGAGAACGCGCGCGCCCGCCGGGACGAGCCGGCGCCCGCGCCCGAGCGGGCGAGGCCGGTCGGCGAGGGAGCGCCGTGCTGAGGGTGACCGTGCCCCGGGTCGGCCTGGCGCTGGCCGGCGTGCTGCTGCTGGCGTACGCCTTCGTGGTGGCGCCAGGCGTGTGGCGCGCTCCGGATCCGGGCCACCCGGCGCGGCCGGCGGCGCCGGGGGCACTGGCGACCGCGGACCCCCCGGCGGCCGTCGCCCCCGTCGCGTTTCCGCCGGCCGGCCGGGCGTTCGTCGGGGTGATGACCGACACCGGCCCCTACGACCTGGGCGCCGTGGACCGGTTCGCCGCCGCCGCCGGTCGGGCGCCGCAGGTGATGCTCTTCGGCGCGTCCTGGGCGTCGGCCACGTTCGACCGCGCCCTGTTCGACCGGATCGCCGACCGGGGCATGATGCCGATGCTGGGCTGGGAGCCGTGGGACCACGCCGTCGACGAGGCGGCCCGGGACACCGGCCTGCCGGCCCGCCAGGTCGACCGGCTGCGGTCCAGCCAACCGGACTACCGGCTGGCCCGCATCACCGCCGGCGACTTCGACGGCTATCTGCGCTCCTGGGCCGAGGGGGTACGAACGCTGGGCTACCCGATCGCCATCCGGTTCGCGCACGAGATGAACGGCGACTGGTACCCGTGGAGCGAGCGGGCCAACGGCAACCACCGGGGCGACTACGTGCGCGCCTGGCGGCACGTGCACGACGTCTTCGCCGCGGCCGGCGCCACGAACGTCACCTGGGTGTGGAGCCCGAACGCCAGGTGGGACAAGACGACCGCCGGGCTGACCGGTCTCTACCCCGGCGACGACTACGTCGACTGGGTGGGCGTCACCGGCTACTACGGCATGGGCGCCTTCACGAAGACCTACTCGTCCTTCGACCAGATCTTCGGGCCCACCGTCGCGGAGATCCGCGCGATGACCGGCAAGCCGCTCGTCGTCACCGAGACCGCTGCCGCCGAGAGCAGCGGGCACAAGGCCCGGTGGATCCGGGAGACGTTCGCCGCGCTGCCGCGCTACCCGAACCTGATCGGGTTGATCTGGTTCGAGGTGGACAAGGAACAGGACTGGCGGATCGCTGGTTCGCCGGCGGCGGCGGCGTTCGCCGAGGCGGTCGCCACCGACCGGTACGACGTGACCTGGTCGCCCTCGTCGCGGCCACGCGCCGGGCCCTGAGCCCGGCCCGGCGCGGACGAGCGGCTCAGCGCAGCGCGGCCACGGCCGCGTCGGCGTCGCCGCGGCCCGGCGCGGACGTCGAATTCGTAAGGCGTCATGACCAGGGCGACAGTTACAGGCCCGCCGCTTGTCGAGGCTTGTCGCCAAGGTTCGCCACAAGCCGGGAAGGGTGGCGTCCCGACGGCGTCACCGCACGGAGAAGCCGCCCGGTGCGCCGGTGACGACCGGGTGACGCGGACTCCGGCAGGGTCGCGGCACGAGGCGGCACGGCGCGAGGGGGCGGCATGGTCAGGACGATGCTCTTCAGGCGAGCGCGCCCCGGCTGCGAACCCGCCGTCGGGCCGGCCTGGGAGACCGTCGCCGGCCAGGTCAGCGCAGCGCCCGGCAGCCTCCGGCGCGAGCTGCTGCGCGACGCCCTGGACCCGTACGGCTTCGTCGTGGTCACCGAGTGGGTCGACCAGGCGGCGCTGCGCGCGTACCGGGACGGGCCGGTGGCGGCGCGCCTGGCCGAGCTGCTCCGGCCGCTGACCGAGCCGGCCGGCCCGCCCGACTACCCGACGATGACCGAGGACGTCGACGGGGCCGGGCCGGTCTACGTCGACGTGGAGCTGATCGTGCCGAGCGCCCGCCTCGCCGAGTTCCACCGGGGCTACCCCGAGGTGGTGCGGCGGATGGCGGCCGTGCCGGGCTACCGGCGGGAACGGCTGCTCCGCGAACCCGGGTCGGACGTGCACCACATCTTCGCCGAATGGGACGGCGCGGCCGAGTTCCTCGACTGGATCGCCGACCCGGCGCACGCCTCGGCGCAGGCCGGGCCGATCGCCCCGTTCCTCCTCGACATCCGACGCCGTCTCTTCCACGTCGTGCCCGACGTGGACGACCGGCGACACCACACCACGGGCAGGGAGGCCGATGTGCAGAGGACAACTGACGTACTGGTGGTCGGGGCGGGCCCCACCGGGCTCACCGCCGCCGTCGAGCTGGCCCGGCGCGGCGTCGACTGCCGGGTGATCGACCGGCTGGCGACCCCGCCCGACCAGGCCGACAAGGCGATCGGCGTGCACTGCCGCACCATGGAGATCTGGGAGGAGCAGGGCGTCGTCCGGGAGGCGATGGACGCCGGCATCTGGCTCACCGGCAACATGGTCTTCGTCAACGGCGTGCAGACGCACCGGATGAGCTGGGAGCTGCCCGGCCTGCCGTACGCCCACCTCGGCCTGCCGCAGTACGAGACCGAACGGATCCTCACCGAGCGGCTGGCCACGCTCGGGGTGCGCCCCCGGCGCGGCGCCGAACTTGTCGACTTCACCCAGGACTCGGACGGCGTCACCGCCACCGTCCGTACCGCCGACGGCGGCACCGAGACCGTCCGCGCGGCGTACCTGATCGGTTGCGACGGCGCGCACAGCCGCGTCCGGGAACGGCTCGGCCTCACCTTCACCGGCGGGCTCGGCCGCTTCCCGCAACTGTTCATGCTCGTCGACGTCGACGTGGACTGGGACATGCCGGACGGGCACCTGCTGCGGTTCCTGCACACCACCGACGGCCAGATGGACGGAATGCTGGTCTGCGTCCCGCTACGCGGCGAGCGCCGGTACCGGATCGCCACCCTCGCCCCGCCCCGGTTCTTCGCGCAGACCGGCGGCCGGGACGCCCCGCCCGGGTTCAGCGAGGAACTCGCCTCGCCGACGCTCGACGACGTGCAGGCCGCCCTCGACCGGCTCGCCCCGCCCGGCACCCGGGCGTCGAACCTGCGCTGGTCGTCGGTGTTCCGGATCAGTCACGGCATCGTCGACCGCTACCGGCAGGGTCGGGTCTTCGTCGCCGGCGACGCCGCCCACCTGCACCCACCGGCCGGCGGCCAGGGCATGAACACCGGCATCCAGGACGCCTGGAACCTGGCCTGGAAGCTGGCCCTGGCGGTACGCGGGCGCGCCGCCCCCGGGCTGCTGGACAGCTACGAGGCCGAGCGGCGGCCGGAGGGCGAGGAGATCGTCGGTCGCGCGGTGCGGTTGGCGGGCACCGAGGAGGTGGACCGCGCCGACCTGGAACGGCAGTTCCTCCAGGAGATGTCCCTGCTGCTCAGCTACGCCGGCAGCCCGCTGGTCGGGGAGACCGTCGCCGACCCGGCCGCGCTCGGTGACGCGCCCCGCCCCGGCGACCGCGCGCCGGACGTCGAGGGACTGCGGCGGCGCGGCGTCGGGCACCCGCTGCGGTTGCGGGACCTGACCCGCGGCACCGGGCACACGCTGCTGCTCTACGCCGATGCCACGGCCGACGCGGCGGAGCTGGCCGGGCTCACCGACCTGTGCGCCGACGCGCGGCGGCAGGCCGGCGGGGAGCTGGACGCGTACCTGCTGCTCGACCCGGACGTCGCCGAGCCGCACCTGGCCGACCCGCCGGTGCTGCGCGACGCCGACCGGCGGTTCCGCGCCGGATACGGCCTGGCCGGCACCGGGCTCTACCTGATCCGCCCGGACGGGCACGTCGGGTTCCGGGGCGCCCCGGTCGACGCCGACGCGCTCCGCAAGCACCTGTGCCTGGTGTTCGGCGGTGTCCGGTGAGCCGGGTCCGGACGGTGCTGGCGATGCGCACCCGGGAGGGCTGCGAGGAACGGTTCGAGGCGGAGTGGCGGACCGCCGCCGAGGAGATCCGCACGCTCGACGGCTGCCTGCACCAGGACCTGGTCCGCGACGCCGACGACCCGCGGGTCTATCTGGTGATCAGCGACTGGGCCGACCGGGAGCGGCTGGACGCGTTCGGCCGCAGCGCGCACCGGGACCGGCTGCTGCGCGTGGTCCGGGAGCTGCGCGAGTCCGCGGAACGGCACACCTACCAGGTGCTGCACAGTGTGGCCGGCGAGCCGGGGGAGGCCCGATGACCGACGACGTGGTACCCGCCGGCGAGCTGTACACGGACGCGTTCGCGGCCGACCCCTATCCCACCTTCGCCCGGCTGCGCGCGCAGCGGCCGGTCTGCCCGGTGGGATCGCCGCGCTTCGACTCCTGGTTGATCACCCGCTTCGACGACGCGCGCGCGGCGTTGACCGACCCGCGGCTCTCCAAGGACCTCTACGGCCCGGACCGGCACTTCCTGCGGATCTTCGGCCCGAACTCGGAGGGGCTGAACCGCAACATGCTCAACTCCGACCCGCCCGAGCACACCCGGCTGCGCCGCGTGGTGTCACAGGCGTTCGCGCCCCGGCGGATCGAGGCGCTGCGACCCCGGGTGGCCACCGTCGTCGACTCCCTGCTCGACAAGATCGTGCCGCACGGCGAGGCGGACCTCATGCGGGACTTCGCCATCCCGCTGCCGATGACGGTCATCTGCGAGCTGCTCGGCGTGCCGCCGGCCGACCACGACCAAGTGCTCGACTGGACGCAGGTCATCCGTACCTCCGGCTCGACCCGCCGGCCGCCGGAGGAGGAACGCGCGGCGGTGCAGGAGGCCCAGGCGCGGCTGCACGACTACCTGACCGAGCTGGTCCGGGCCAAGCGGGGCGACCCGGCCGACGACATCATCGGCGCGCTGGTGCGGGCCGTCGACCAGGACCGGACGCTGTCCGAGGCGGAGCTGGTGACCACCACGTTCCTGCTGCTGTTCGCCGGCCACCAGACCACCGCCGACTTCCTCGGCAACGCGGTGCTGGCCCTGCTCACCCACCCGGAGCAGTTGGCGCTGCTGCGCAGCACGCCGCGCCTGCTGCCCACCGCGATCGAGGAGCTGCTGCGGTTCGACGGCCCGCTGCCGGTGGCCAGCCCGCGCATCACCACCGAGGACGTCGAGTACCAGGGGGTACGCATCCCGCGCGGCTCGATCGTCGGGGTGGCGATCAACGCGGCGAACCACGACCCGGCCCACTTCGCCGACCCGGACCGGCTCGACCTGCGCCGGGTCCGGGGGCCGCACCTCGGCTTCGGCCACGGCGTGCACTACTGCCTGGGCGTCTCGTTGGCCCGGATGGAGGCGCTGCTCGCGCTCTCCGCCCTGCTGCGCCGGCTGCCCGGGTTGCGGCTCGCCGTGCCGCTCACCGAGGTACGCCGACTGCCCGCCGCCTCGCCCTTCCGTGGCCTGCTGGAACTGCCGGTCACCTTCTCCGCCTAGCCCGCCCATTCAGCCAGCCAGCCAAGGAGCACGTCATGGTCTTCCGGAACGTGATCGTCTGCCACATGGTCCCCGGCAGCGACGAGATCGTCGGCAACGTCTTCGGCCACTACGACCAGATCACCCGACCGCAGGATCTCGGCGTCATCGGCCGGTACCTGCTGTCGCACCACGACCTGTACCTGCACGTGATCGAGCGTGAGCAGGACCCGAGGATCTCCGGGCAGACCCGTGGGCTGCCCGCGTTCCAGAAGATCGCCGAGGAGATCGGCCCGTACGTGACGCCGTACCCGCGGTACTGGAAGAACCCGTCGGACTCGGTGGCCAAGGAGTTCTACCACTGGGCGCCGGAGGGGGAGCCGCCGGACGACACCACGCTGACCGTGATCGTCGGACGGATCAAGCCGGGCGCCGAGCCGGACGTGGCCCGGGTGTTCGCCGAGTCCGACGCCGGGTCGCTCCCGGCCGAGCTGGGCGTCACCGGGCGCTGGCTCTACTCGATCGACGACGTCTACGTGCACCTGTTGGAGCAGGAGTCCTCGGCCGCCGAGGCCACCCGCGACCAGCACGCCGACACGCCGACGTTCGACAGGGTGCGGCGGGAGCTCGGCCCGTACGTCGAGCCGTACCGGCCGGACCTCTGCCACGGCCCGCAGGACCAGGTGGCCACCGTCTTCTACCGCTGGCGCGCGCAGGACTGAGCCGGGACGGAGTTTACAAGCCGGTAACGCTGTGCCAGCCTCTTGGGCGCGCTCCCACGATCGCCGGTGGTCGGGATCCCGCGGGGGCCGGAGGGCGGTGCGCGGTGACCGCGGAGGCGGACGTCGGCCTGGTGACGGCCGCGCGTCGCGGTGACCGGGGCGCGCTCACCGCGTTGCTCGCCGCCCACCTGCCGCTCGTCTACAACGTGGTCGGCCGTGCGTTGGCGGGGCACGCCGACGTCGACGACGTGGTGCAGGAGGTCATGCTGCGGGTGGTCGAGCGGCTGCCCGCGCTGCGCGAACCGGAACGCTTCCGGGCCTGGCTGGTCACCATCGCCATCCGCCAGGTGCGGGAGCACGCCCGCCGGCGGGTCGCCGCCCGGCAGGTGCCGCTGGACCCGTACGCGGACGTGCCGGACCCGGCCGTGGACGTGGCCGGCGAGGTGCTGGCCGGGGCGGAGCGGGACGCCGAGCGGCGGGACGTGCTCGCCGCTGTCGCCTGGCTCGACACCGACGACCGCGAGGTGCTCACGCTGTGGTGGCAGGAGCTCAACGGCGAGCTGAGCCGGGCCGACCTGGCCGAGGCGCTGGCGGTCGGCCCGGCACACGCGGCGGTCCGGATCCAGCGGATGCGCACCCGGCTCGCGCAGGCGTACACGGTGCTGGCCGCGTGGCGGGCCCGGCCGCGCTGTCCCGACCTGGCCCGCACCGCGCGGGGCTGGGACGGGGGGCTCGTCCCGCTGTGGCGCAAGCGGCTGGGCCGGCACGTGTTCGCCTGCCCGGCGTGCCTCGCGGCCGGCGGCCGTCGGACCACGCCGGAGCAGGTGCTGCCCGTGCTGGCCGGGCTGGCGGTGCCGGCCGGGCTGCGCCTGGCGGTCGAGGCCCGGGTGGTCGCGCCGACGGCGTCGGCCGCCGTGTCCGGCGTGACGGGCGGCCTGCGGGGCGTGCTGTCGCACAAGGCCGCGGTCGCGGCGGGCACGGTCGCGATCCTGGCGGTCGGTGGCCTCGTGCCCGCCGTGCGCCACACCCCGGACGGGCGCGACGGCGTGGTGGCCGCCGCGCCGACGATCCCGGGGTACGGCGGCCCGTCGGCCCCGCCCGCGCCGTCGGGACCGCCGGGCGGCACCCCGACGCCTCGGCCGTCGCGGGCGCTCACCGGCGTCACCGACGCCGACATCGTCGTCGCCCCGGACGGCCACGACGACGGCGACGGCAGTCTCCGCCGTCCGTTCGCCACGCTGGGCCGGGCGGTCGAAGCGGTCCGGCCCGGCCAGACCATCGCGCTGCGCGGCGGCACCTACCGGATGACCGAGCCGGTGACCATCACCACCGACGGCACCGCGGACCGGCGCATCGTGCTCGGCGCCTACCGGGCGGAACAGCCGGTGCTCGACGCCGCCGCGATTCCCGCGGACAGATGGGCGGTCACCCAGCGGACCGCGTGGTGGACCGTGCAGGATCTCGAGGTACGCGGCTCCCGCAGCCACGCCTGGGTCTGCCGGTCCTGCGCCCACACCGTGTTCCGCCGGCTCTCCATGCACGACAACGTCCGCTCCGGCCTGACGCTGCGCGACCCGGGGACGGTCGACAACCAGGTGCTCGACAGCGACTTCTTCCGCAGCTACGACCCGGCGGACCCGGGCGGCTCCGGGATCGGGCTGGCGGTCAAGTTCGGGGCCGGCGTCGGGAACGTGCTGCGCGGCAACCGGGCCTTCCACAACGCCGACGACGGCGTCGACCTGGGCGGGTTCGCCGACCCGGTGACGGTGGAGCGGAACTGGTCCTACGGCAACGGGCAGGACCGCTGGGAGGTGGCCGACTGGGACAGCAACGGGGGTGGCTTCTCCCTCGGCGGCGGTGAGTCGCTCCCGGCCGGGCACCGGGTGCGGGGGAACGCGGCCTGGGACAACCGGGGACACGGGTTCGGCGTGGAGGCCAACACCGGGCCGATCGACCTCACCGGCAACACCGCCTTCCGCAACGGCGGTGTCGGCTTCGACCTGGCCGACGGCGAGACCACCGCGCGCCGGAACGTGGCCGTGGGGAACGCCGCACCGGCGCGGGGCGCCGCGGACACCGCCGGCAACTCCTGGGACGGCGGGACCGCCGTACGGCTGCGGTCGACCGACCCGGGTGTGGCCGAGGGACCGCGCCGGCCGGACGGGAGGCTGCCGGCCACCCGCTACCTCAGCACCGGTACCGGCATCGGCGCCGACCTGACCGCCTTCTGAGAAATCCGCCGGAAAACCGTTGCCGCGGTCGTGCCGGCCCGTCTGTGTGCTGACGGGGTCGCCGGGCAGCACCCGTTCCGGGCACCGCTCCCTGCCGTGCGGGCCGCCGCCAGCGCTGGCGGTGACGGTCGGGGAGACCACACCGCATCCGCACCGAACCCCGGGAGAACCGTGAGAATCCTCCTCCGACGACGGACGGCCACCGTGCTCGCCGTGCTCGTCACCACCGCCATCGCCGCCGTGGGCGTCGCCACCGCCGGCCCGTCCCAGGCCGCCGCGGGCTGCCAGGTCGACTACCGGGTCACCGCGCAGTGGTCCGGCGGCTTCAGCGCGGCCATCACCATCCGTAACCTCGGTGACACGCTCACCGGCTGGCGTCTCGGCTGGACGTTCCCGGCCGGGCAGACCGTCACGCAGGCGTGGGGCTTCACCGCCGGTTCGTCCGGCGCGGCCGTCGTCGCCACCAACGTCGACTGGAACGCGACCATCGCCGCCGGCGCGAGCGTCGAGGTCGGCTTCAACGGCGCCTCGACCGGCACCACCAACCCGAGCCCGACCGCGTTCACGCTCAACGGTGTCGCCTGTGGCGGCCCGTCCGCCCCCACGCCGACACCGACCCCGACCCCGACGCCGACCTCCGGGCCGACCACCCCGCCGCCGACCACCCCGCCGCCGACCACCCCGCCGCCGACCACCCCGCCGACGGTGGCCGCGGACGGCAGCGGCACGTACCGCACCGTGCAGGAGGCGGTGGACGCGGTGCCAGCGAACAACACCACCCGCCGGGTCATCACCATCAAGCCCGGCACCTACCGGCAGGTGGTACGCGTGCCGGCGAACAAGCCGAACATCACCTTCCAGGGGCTCGGCTCGTCCCCGTCGAACACCACGATCGTCTACCACAACTCGGCCGCCAGCAACGGCACCTTCGCCAGCGCCAGCATGTTCGTCGACGGCGCGAACTTCGTCGCGGAGAACCTGACCATCGCCAACGACTACGACGAGAACTCCACGACCGTCAACCAGCAGGCCGTCGCGTTGCACCTCAACGCCGACCGGGCCGTGCTGCGCCACGTGCGGCTCCTCGGCGACCAGGACACCTTCCTGGTCAACGCGCGCGCCCGCGCCTACGTGGTCAGCTCCTACATCGAGGGCACCACCGACTTCATCTTCGGCGACGGCACCGTCGTCATCAACGCCTCCACCATCCACGAGAAGCGCTCCACCGGCAGCGCCATCACCGCCGCCCGAACCGACCCCGCCAAGACCTACGGCTTCCTGATCTACCGGTCCACCGTCACCGGCACCGGCACCGACAACACCACGCTCGGCCGCCCCTGGGGCCAGGGCGCCCAGGTCCTCTACCGCGAGTCCACGCTCAGCAACACCATCAAGATCAGCCAGCCGTGGACCAACATGGGCGACGCCACCTGGCAGAACGCCCGCTTCTCCGAATACCGCAACACCGGCGCCGGCGCGACCGTCAACAGCAACCGCCCCCAGCTCAGCGACGCCCAGGCGGCGAACTACACCCCGCAGCGGTACCTGGCCGGCGCCGACGGCTGGAACCCGCTGTGAGCCCCACCCGGGAGAGGGACACGACGCACCCGACGCCGCGCCGGTCCTGGCGTACCGCCCTGGTGCTGGGCGCCACCGCGGCGCTCGCCGTGGCCGGCGCGGTCACCGCGGTCACCGCGCAGGCGGCGGCCGGCTGCCGGGTCGACTACCGGGTGTCCAGCGAGTGGAGCGGCGGCTTCAACGCCGACGTGACGGTCACCAACCTGGGCGACGCGCTCACCGGCTGGCGGCTGGCCTGGACGTTCCCCGCCGGCCAGCAGGTGAGCCAGGCGTGGAGCGCGACGATCCCGACCGGTACGTCGAGCGTCACCGCGACCGATGTCGGCTACAACGCCGCGGTGCCGACCGGCGGCAGCGTCTCGTTCGGCTTCACCGGCACGCGCGGGGCCACCAACCCGGCGCCGACGGCGTTCACGCTCAACGACACCGCCTGCACCGGCGGGGTCACCCCGACGACCGGCGCGCCCGGCCCGACCCCCACCACGCCGCCGTCGACCACACCGCCGTCGAGCGGGCCGTACCCGAACGCGCCGGACGGGTTCGCCGGGGCCGCCGGCACGACCGGCGGGGCCGGTGGCACCACGGTCACCGTCACCAACCAGGCCGACCTGGAACGGTACGCCGCCGCCAGCACCCCGTACATGATCCGGGTCGGCGCGGCCATCACGGTCAGCCCGTACGGCAGGGAGATCCCGGTCAGGTCCGACAAGACCATCGTCGGCGTCGGCCGCAGCGGCCAGATCGTCAACGGCGGCTTCAACCTCGGCACCGGCACCAGCAACGTCATCATCCGGAACCTGACCATCCGCGACACCCGGATGACCTCCGACGACCCGGACGACAAGGACTTCGACTACGACGGCATCCAGATGGACACCGCCAACCGGATCTGGATCGACCACAACCAGATCGTGCGGATGAACGACGGTCTCATCGACAGTCGTAAGGACACCACCAACCTGACCGTGTCCTGGAACGTCATCGCCGAGGGCAACAAGGCGTTCGGCATCGGCTGGACCACCAACGTCACCGCGCGCATCACCATCCACCACAACTGGATCCACGACACCAACGTGCGCAACCCCAGCACCGACAACGTGCAGTACGCCCACCTCTACAACAACTACCTGCAGAACGTCCGCGGCTACGGCAACTACTCCCGCGGCGCCACCAGGATGGTCATCGAGAACACGTACTACGACACCGTCAAGGACCCCTACTACCGCGACGACACCGCCGAGCTGCGCCAGACCGGCAGCGTCTGCGTGAGCTGCACCGGCCAGCGGGAGACCGGTGGGTCCGCCTTCACCCCGTCGAGCTTCTACAGCTACCGGCTCGACGCCGCCGACCAGGTCCCGAACCTCGTCCGGACCTACGCCGGACCGCAGGCCGCCATCGGCCAGTGAGGCCGCCGGCCGGGGCGGTGCGGTCCACCGGGCCCGCCGCCCCGGCCGGACGTCCCCCACCGGCTGCCGGGTCGCGCAAACCCGCTCGCCGCCCCCGCCGGATACGCCAGGCTGAGGCGGACGGAGGTGTCGGGTGCCGACCAAGGAGATCATCCAGCACATCGGCGCGTTGCTGGACCTGACCGGGGTGCTGGTCATCGCGGTGGGCGTCACGGTCGCCACGGTGGTGTTCGCGGCGCGCTGCGGTCGTACCCGGCAGGTGGTCGCGCACTACCGGGCGTACCGGCAGGGGGTCGGCCGGGCCATCCTGCTCGGCCTGGAGTTCCTGGTCGGCGGCGACATCATCCGTACGGTCGCGGTGTCGCCCACCTTCACCAGCGTGGGCGTGCTGGCGTTGATCGTGGCGGTCCGGACGTTCCTCAGCTTCTCGCTGGAGGTGGAGCTGGACGGCCGCTGGCCCTGGCAGGGCAAGCTCCCGCGGGCCGGGCAGGCGGGTGCCGACTGATGGGCCACGCGCACCACGCCGGACACGACCCGGAGCAGTTCCGCCGCCGGTTCTGGCTGAGCCTGGCGTTGACCGTGCCGATCGTCCTCACCAGCCACATGGTGATGGACTGGTTCGGCTACTCGCTGGCCGTCCCGGGCGTGCGCTGGGTGGGCCCGGTGCTCGGCACGGTCGTCTTCGGCTACGGCGGCTGGCCGTTCCTGGCCGGCGGTCTGCGCGAGCTGCGCGACCGCGCGCCCGGCATGATGCTGCTGATCTCCATGGCGATCGTGGTGGCGTACCTCGCCTCGGTGGCCACCAGCCTCGGCGTGTTCGACCTGGACTTCTGGTGGGAGCTGGCCGCGCTTGTCACCATCATGCTGCTCGGCCACTGGCAGGAGATGCGGGCGGTGGGGCAGGCGCGCGGCGCGCTGGGCGCGCTGGCCGCCCTGCTGCCCGACGACGCCGAGCGCCTGGACGGGACCGGCCGGCCGCAGCCGGTGCCCGTCGCCGACCTGCGGGTGGGTGACCTGGTGCTGGTCCGCCCCGGCGGTCGGGTGCCGGCCGACGGCCGGATCGTCGAGGGCGCGGCCGAGCTGGACGAGTCGATGATCACGGGGGAGTCCCGGCCGGTGCCCCGCGCCGCCGGGGACCGGGTGGTCGCCGGCACCGTGGCCACCGACGCCACCCTGCGGGTACGCGTCGACGCGGTCGGCGCGGACACCGCGCTGGCCGGCATCGGCCGGCTGGTCGCCGAGGCGCAGTCCTCCGGCGGGCGCGCGCAGGTGCTCGCCGACCGGTTCGCCGCGCTGCTGTTCTACCTGGCGGCGACCGCCGGCCTGGTCACCTTCGTGGTCTGGCTCCTGCTCGGCGACACCGACCAGGCCGTGGTGCGGACCGTGACCGTGCTGGTGATCGCCTGCCCGCACGCCCTCGGGCTGGCCATTCCGCTGGTGGTGGCGCTCTCCACCGCGCTCTCCGCGCGCGCCGGCATCCTGGTGAAGGACCGGCTTGCGCTGGAGCGGATGCGCACCGTCGACACCGTCCTGTTCGACAAGACCGGCACGCTCACCACCGGTCGGCACACCGTCACCGGGGTGGTCGCCACCGGCGGTCTGGACCGCGACGGCGCGCTGGGCCTCGCCGGCGCGGTGGAGGCCGACAGCGAGCACCCGCTCGCCCGGGCGCTCGTCGCCGCCGCCGACGCGCGGTCCACCCGCCCGGCCGCCGCCGACGCGGGCGGGCCGGATCCGGCCGCCGCCGACGCGGGCCCGCCCGGTCCGGGCGCCGGCGATCCGGGTCCGGGGCGCCCGGCCGCGCACGGCTTCCGCGCGCTCGCCGGTCGCGGCGTGCGGGCCACGGTGGACGGCGTCGACTGGGCGGTGGGCGGTCCGGCGCTGCTGCGCGAGCTGGACGCCGCGGTGCCCGACGACCTGGCCCGGGCCGCGGCGGACTGGTCCCGGCGGGGCGCGGCGGTGCTGCACCTGGTCCGGCTGCCGGCCGGGCACGGCCCCGAGGTGACCGCCGCGTTCGCGCTTGAGGACCGCGTCCGACCGGAGGCGCGGGCCGCCGTGGCCGAGCTGCGTGAGCTGGGCGTACGCAAGATCGTGATGATCACCGGCGATGCCCGCCCGGTGGCCGGGGCGGTCGCCGCCGACCTCGGCTTCCGGCCCGGCGTCGACGAGGTCTTCGCCGAGGTGCTGCCGGCCGACAAGGACAAGGCGGTCGCCGACCTGCAGGCGCGCGGGCTGACCGTGGCCATGGTCGGCGACGGCGTCAACGACGCCCCGGCCCTGGCCCGCGCCGACGTCGGGGTGGCCATCGGCGCCGGCACCGACGTGGCGATCGAGTCCGCCGGGGTGGTGCTCGCCGGCTCCGACCCGCGCGGCGTCGGCGGGGTGATCCGGCTGTCCCGGGCGTCGTACCGCAAGATGCGGCAGAACCTGGCCTGGGCGGCCGGCTACAACGTGGTCGCCATTCCACTCGCCGCCGGTGTGCTGGCCGGAGCCGGGGTCGCGCTCAGCCCGGCGCTCGGCGCGGTGCTGATGTCCGCCTCCACCATCGTGGTGGCGCTCAACGCCCAACTGCTACGCCGGGTCCGGCTCGCGCCGAGCGGGACGTGAGATGTATTGCTGGCCGGCACCTGCGCACGGGTGAGAGGTTTGAGGTCGACTCACCGGGTCACTGACACCGGGAGTGACGAGGGAAGGGGAACACCGGTGCCCGACACGATCCGGACCAGGTCCAGTCAGGACGCTGCCCTGCCACGGGGCGTCACCGACCCGTTGCTGTGGCGCAGCGCGTACGACGTGGCCGCCGCGCACCGGCCGGACGCCGCCGGTCGGTGCGCCAGCCTGCTCTGCGCCGGCGCGCCGGCACCCTGTGAGCCGCTGGACGCCGCCCGCCGGGCGATGCGCCTGGCCGGGGACGCCGGCCGCCGCGCCGAGTCGGAGAGCCGGCCGGCCGGGGAGCGGCGGCGGGCCGCCTGAACGGCCGGTGGGCCGGGCGGTTCGAACCCGGGTCGTCCCGCTTCCGTGTCTATGATCGACAACCCGGCCGGAATGCGGAGGACGAGGAGGATTCGTGACCGTCGACGCCCACGCGTTCTGGCTCCGCGCGCCCGGCGAGGGCGAGATCCGGCCGGTCCGCCTCGACCCGCCCGGCGACGGTGAGGTGCTGGTCCGCACCCGGTTCACCGGCGTCAGCCGGGGCACCGAGACGCTGGTCTTCACCGGCCGGGTCCCCACCGACCAGCACGCCGCCATGCGCGCGCCGTTCCAGGAGGGCGACTTCCCGGCGCCGGTCAAGTACGGCTACCTCAACGTCGGCACGGTCGAGGCCGGCCCGGCGGAGCTGCGCGGGCGTACCGTGTTCTGCCTGTACCCGCACCAGAGCGCGTACGTCGTCCCGGCCGGGTCGGTGGTGGTCGTGCCGGACGGCGTGCCGGCGGCCCGGGCGGTGCTGGCCGGCACCGTGGAGACCGCGGTGAACGCGCTCTGGGACGCCGCGCCGCTGGTCGGCGACCGGGTCACCGTGATCGGCGGTGGCATGGTCGGGTGCAGCGTGACCGCGCTGCTGGCCCGCTTCCCGGGCGTCCGGGTCGAGCTGGTCGACGCCGACCCGGGCCGGGCCGGGGTCGCCGAGGCGCTCGGGGTCGACTTCGCCCTGCCCGCCGACGCGACCGGCGGGCGCGACCTGGTGGTGCACGCCAGCGCCAGCGCCGACGGGCTGCAACGCGGCCTGGAGCTGCTCCGCCCGGAGGGCACCGTGCTGGAGCTGAGCTGGTACGGCGACCGCCCGGTCACCCTCGCCCTCGGCGGCGCGTTCCACTCCCGGCGGCTCGCCATCCGCAGCAGCCAGGTCGGCACCGTCTCGCCCCGGCGGGCCGACCGCAGCTACGCCGACCGGCTCGCCGTCGCCCTGGACCTGCTGACCGACCCGGCCTTCGACGCGCTGCTCACCGGCCGGTCCCGCTTCACCGACCTGCCCGACGTGCTGGACCGGCTCGCCTCGGGCCGGCTCCCGGCGCTCTGTCATCTCATCACCTACGGCGAGGAGTGAACGTGTTCAGCGTGACCGTCCGGGACCACATGATGGTCGCCCACAGTTTCCGCGGCGAGGTGTTCGGCCCGGCCCAGCGGCTGCACGGCGCCACCTTCGTCGTCGACGCCACGTTCCGCCGGGCGGAGCTGGACGCCGACGGGATCGTGGTCGACATCGGTCTGGCCACCGAGCAGCTCAAGGCCGTGCTCGGCGAGCTGACCTACCGCAACCTGGACGACGAGCCGGCCTTCGCCGGGGTGAACACCACCACCGAGGTGCTGGCCCGCGCCGTCGCCGACCGGCTCGCCGACGCGGTGCACGCCGGCCGGCTGGGGGAGGGGGCCCGGGGTCTGGCCGGGATCACCGTCACGCTGCACGAGTCGCACGTCGCCTGGGCGAGCTACGAACGGCCGCTGTGACCGGATGACCGCCGTCCACGTGGTGCTGCCGGGCGACATCGACGACCCGGCGAACCCCAGCGGCGGCAATGCCTACGACCGGCACGTCTGCCGCGGGCTGGCGGCGCTCGGCTGGACCGTGCGCGAGCACCAGGTGCCGGGCCGCTGGCCGCACCCGGGGGACCGGGAACGATACGCGCTGGCCGGGCTGCTCGCCGGGCTGCCCGGCGGCGCGATCGTGCTGCTCGACGGCCTGGTCGCCTCAACCGTGCCGGACGTGCTCGCCCCGCACGCCGCGCGACTGCGCCTGGTGGTGCTGGTGCACCTGCCGATCGAGGACGAGGCCGAACGGCGGGCCCTCGGCGCGGCGACCGGGGTGGTCGCCACCAGCGAGTGGACCCGCCTTCGGCTGCTCGACCGCTACCCGCTCGACCCCGCTCGGCTGACGGTCGCGCCGCCCGGCGTCGAGCCGGCCCCGGTCGCCCCCGGCACGCCCGGCGGCGGTCGTCTGCTCTGCGTCGCGGCGGTCACCCCGGTCAAGGGCCACGACGTGCTGGCCGCCGCGCTCGCCGGGGTCGCCGACCTGGACTGGACCTGCGACTGGATCGGCCCGCTGGACCGGGACCCGGCGTTCGTGGCCCGGCTGCGCCGGTGGCTCACCGGGGCCGGGCTGGCCGACCGGGTCCGGCTGACCGGCCCGCGCACCGCGACGGAGCTGGCCGCCGCGTACGCCGCCGCCGATCTGCTGGTCCAGCCCTCCCGGCGGGAGACGTACGGCATGGTGGTGACCGAGGCGCTGGCCCGGGGCGTACCGGTGCTGGCCAGCGACACCGGCGGCCTGCCGGCCACGCTCGGGCACGCCCCCGGCGGCGACCGGCCCGGCCTGCTGGTGCCACCGGACGACCCGGGTCCGACCGCCGACGCGCTGCGCCGCTGGCTCACCGACCCCGCCCTGCGGGACCGGCTGCGCCGCGCCGCCCGGCAGCGGCGGCACACCCTCACCGGCTGGCCGGTCACCGTGGACCGGCTGGCCACGGCGCTCAAGGAGGCGACCGCGGCATGACCACCTCACTCCCGCCCGACTTCGCGGACTGGCTGCGACTGCGCGAGCCCGCCGACGCGGCCGCCCGCTCGGTCGAGCTGGCCGACGCGGTCCGCGACCGGCTGCCCGCCGGACGCCCGCTGGTGGTGCACGACCTGGGCAGCGGCACCGGGTCGATGGCCCGCTGGCTCGCCCCCCGGCTGCCCGGCCCGCAGCGCTGGGTGCTGCACGAACGTGACAGGCACCTGCTGGCGCTGGCCACCGCCGGCGGGCTCACCGCCGCCCACGGCGCGCCGGTCACGGTGACCACCCGCGGCTCGGACATCACCCGGCTGACCCGCGCCGACCTGGCCGACGCCCACCTGGTCACCGCGTCGGCGCTGCTGGACATGCTCACCGCCGAGGAGGTCGACCGGATGGTGGCCGCCTGCGCCGGTCACCCGACGCTGTTCGCGCTCACCGTGTCCGGCCGTGCGGAGTTCACCCCGGCGGATCCGCTCGACGCCGAGCTGGCCGACGCGTTCAACGCCCACCAGCGGCGGACCGTCGACGGGCGGGCCCTGCTCGGGCCGGACGCGGTGGACGCCACGGTGGCCGCGTTCGGCCGGCACGGCGTCGAGGTGGCGGTGCGGTCCACCCCGTGGCGGCTCGGGCCGGAGCAGGCCGCGCTGACCGCCGAGTGGCTGACCGGCTGGGTGGACGCGGCCGTCGAGGAGCGACCGCATCTGAACGGCCCCGCGCGGACGTATACCGAGTGGCGGCTCGCCGAGGCCGCCGCCGGCCGGGTCGAGGTGGTGCTGCACCACGCCGACCTGCTCGCCGGCTGAACCGAACGGCCCGCCGACACGTGACATCCGGTGGGAACGAGGGAGGACCGTTTGTCACATGTCGCCGTCGCCGCGCCCGTGCCCGTACCGGTCCGGCCGCGCCCGGCCCGGGTGCGTTGGGCCTGGAGCCGCCGGGCCTGGTGGCGGCCGGCCGCCGGGCTGGCCGTGCTCGCCGCGCTTGTCGCCTTCGTCGGCACCGGTCCGTTCCTGGCCGGGCTGCGGCTGATCGACGCGCCGGCGCTGGCCGCCGCGCTCGGCATCGGCGTGGTCACCACCGTGAGCGGCGCCTGGCGCTGGTCGCTGGTGGCCGGCGGGCTGGGCGTACGTCTGCCGATGCGCGCCGCGGTGGCGCACTGCTACCGGGCGATCTTCCTCAACTCCACGCTGCCCGGCGGCGTGCTCGGCGACGTGCACCGGGCGGTCCGGCACGGCCGGGACGCCGGGGACGTGGCCCGGGGGGTCCGCGCGGTGGTCTGGGAGCGTGCCGCCGGCCAGGTGGTGCAGGTGGTCATCGCGGTGGCGGTGCTGGCCGCGTTCCCGTCCCCGGTCCGCCGGTACCTGCCGGCGCTGGCCGCTGTCGGGGCGGTGACCGTGGTGGCGCTGGTGCTGGTGGCCCGTGCGGTGCCGCGTTCCGGGGCGTCCCGTCTCGCCCGGTTGGCGCGTACCGCGCTGACCGACGTCCGCGCCGGGCTGCTGGCGCGGCGGACCTGGGCCGGCGTGGTGATCGCCTCGACCGTGGTGTTCGCCGGCCACCTGGCCACGTTCGTGGTGGCCGCCCGCACCGCCGGGGCCGACGCGCCGCTGTCCCGCCTGCTGCCGCTGACCCTGCTCGCCCTGCTGGCCATGGCCCTGCCGCTCAACGTGGGCGGCTTCGGGCCGCGCGAGGGCGTCGCCGCCTGGGCGTTCGCGGCGGCCGGTCTGACCGCGGCCCAGGGCGTCGCCACCGGCACCGTCTACGGCGCGCTGGTCCTGGTGGCCAGCCTGCCCGGTGCCGTGGTGCTGCTGTTGCGCCCGACCGGCAACTGTCGGTGATCCCGCATACGGTGAGGGTGCGAGGTGTGAGTCGTCGGTCAGCCCGGCGACCGGACGGAGGAGAACCATGGACGAATCCCTGCCCAGCGCGACGGTCCGGACCCGGGTCACGGTCCCGCTTCGGTTCCCCGACGGATACTCCACCACCGCCCTGGTGCACACGTTCCACGGCCTGGTGGACGGCCGGGAGCACCTGGCGTTCGGGCTCGGCGGGTACGCCGACGCCGACCCGCCGCTGGTCCGCCCGCACAGCGAGTGCCTGACCGGTGACGTGTTCGGCAGTCAGCGCTGCGACTGCGGCCCGCAGTTGCGCGAGGCGGTCGAGCGGATCGCCGAGGCCGGCGGCTACCTGCTCTACCTGCGTCAGGAGGGGCGGGGCATCGGCCTGTACGCCAAGCTCGACGCGTACGCCCTCCAGGACGACGGCCTGGACACGTACGAGGCGAACCTGGCGCTCGGCCGGGGCGCCGACGAGCGGGACTACACGGTGGCCGCGCAGATGCTCACCGCGCTGGGCGTGGACCGGGTGGCCCTGCTGAGCAACAACCCGGACAAGGCGGCACAGCTCGAAGGGCTGGGCGTCGCGGTGGCCGACCGGGTGGTCACCGGCGTGCACCTGTCCCCGGCGAACGCCGACTACCTGGCGGCCAAGGTCACCCGCGCCGACCACGCCCTCGACCTGCCGTTCGTGCCGTGACCACCCGCCCGTACGTGCTGCTGAGCTGCGCGATGTCGATCGACGGTTACATCGACGACGCGACCACCGAGCGGCTGCTGCTCTCCAACGACGACGACCTGGACCGGGTCGACGCGACGCGGGCCGGGTGCGACGCGATCATGGTGGGCGCGGCCACGGTCCGCCGCGACGACCCCCGGTTGCTGGTGCGCAGCGATCGGCGGCGTGCCGAGCGGGTGGCCCGGGGCCTGCCCCCGTCCCCGGTGAAGGTGACGGTCACCGGCAGCGGCGACCTCGACCCGGTGGCCCGCTTCTTCACCGTCGGCGACGGCGTCAAGCTGGTCTACTGCCCGAGCGGGGTGGTGGACAAGGCCCGGGAGCAGGTCGGCGCGGTGGCCACCGTGGTGGACGCCGGCGAGCCGGTCACCCCGGAGGCGGTCGTCGCCGACCTGGCCGGGCGCGGGGTCGGCCGGTTGATGGTGGAGGGCGGCGGCACCATGCACCGCCAGTTCCTCACCGCCGGGCTCGCCGACGAGCTGCACCTGGTGGTCGCGCCGTTCTTCGTGGGGGACGGCCGGGCCCCCCGGTTCGTCGGGGAGGGCCGCTTCCCGTGGCACCCGGGTCGCCGGGCCCGGGTGGTCGAGGTGCGCCAGATCGGCGACGTGGTGCTGACGCGCTACGCGCTCTCCGACCGCTGCCGGGCCTGACCAACGCCGCTCCGGTTCGCTCTTGTGCAAGCTCACGGTCGAGATTAGTTTGTTGCTCATCCATACGAATGCATCCCTCCCGAAGGGGTATCGATGAGCGTGCACCACCCCGATCCGGGCGCCTCCCGTCGCCGTTTCCTCGGCCTGGTCGGCCTCGGCGTGGCCGCCACCGCCGGCGGCCCGCTGCTCGCCGGATGCTCCGAGAAGCCCGCCGGCTCCGGCGCCTCCCAGCAGCTCGACGCCGTCTCCGGCCTGCTGCCGACGCGAAAGGACCTGCCCGGCGCCGTCAAGCCCGACATCGTCGGCACCCGCCCGGTGCCCGACGGCTACACCAGCTACCCGGCGACGCTGGTCGACGCCATCACCGACAAACCCGGCACCAGCGGCAAGCAGATCACCGCGATGACGCCCGCCTGGGGGCCGGCGCCGCCCGGCATCGCGCAGAGCGCCTACCTCCAGGCCGTCAACGCCGAGCTGGGCACGCCTGTCAACTTCACCATCCAGGACGGCGTCACCTACGCCGACAAGCTCAACGCCATGCTCAGCGCCCGCGACGTGCCGGAGCTGCTCTGCGTGCCGAGCTGGGAGGTGGAGAAGATCCCGCGCTTCGCCGAGGCGATCAAGGCGCTCTTCGAGGACCTCACCGACCACCTCCGGGGCGACGCCGCGAACGCGTACCCGATGCTGGCCAGCTTCCCGACCGGCGCCTGGCGCCAGGCGGTGTGGAACGAGCGGCTGATGTCCGTGCCCAATCCCACGGACGGGCCGTTCCCCTGGGCGCTGTTCGCCCGCAAGGACCTCCTTGACGCGCGCGGCCTGGGGGTGCCGACCAACCTCGACGAACTGCTGACCGCGGCCCGGCAGGTCACCGACCCGGCGCGCAAGGTGTGGGCGTTCGACGACGTCTTCGCCATGATCCAGATGTTCCACCGGGTGCCCGGCGCCAACCAGGGGTGGCGGCTGCGCTCCGACGGGACGCCGGAGTTCAAGTACGAGACGCCGGAGTTCCGCCAGGCGCTCGAGGTGATGGCCAAGATCTACAAGGACGGCCTGGTCCACCCGGACATCGTGGCCAGCCGCGGCGCGGACGCGAAGCAGTTGTTCGCCAAGAACGGCGCCATCGTGTTCAAGCAGGACGGCATCGGCTTCTGGCAGGGCGCCCAGGCCGAGCACCAGAAGACCAACCCGACGTTGAACATCCAGCCGGTGCCGATCTTCTCCGCCACCGGCGGCGACCCGTTGGTCTGGGGCGAGGACAAGCCGATCTCGTTCACCTTCGTCAGGAAGGGCCTCGGCAAGGACCGGGTCCAGGAACTGCTGCGCGTCATCAACTGGTGCTCCGCGCCGCTGGGCAGCCAGGAGGCCCAGCTCCGGGACTTCGGTGTCGAGGGCAAGCACCACACCACGTCGCCGAACGGGCCGGTCAAGACCGACCTGGCGTTCAAGGAGATCGCCAACCAGTATTTCTTCATCAGCGGTCGTAACCCCACCATCGGGCCGTACCCGGACACCCCCCGCTACGTGCCGGACGTGCTGAACTACTCCAACCAGATGGTCAAGTTCCTGGAGAAGAACCCCTGGGCCGGGGTGAAGCTGGAGATGCCGGCCGCCTACAAGGCCAACCAGGTGCCGACCGAGGACAAGTTCACCGACGTCCTGCGCGGCCGGCGTCCACTGAGCGACGCGGACGCCATCGTCGCCGAGTGGAAGGCCAACGGCGGGGAGGAAGCCCGCAAGCTGCTCGCCGACTCGCTGCCCAAGGCGGCCAAGTGAGCGAGCCGGCCGTCGCGGTCGGGCCCGAGCGGGTCCGACCCGACGAGCCGGCCCCACCGGCCCGCCGCCGACCGCCCCGCCGTCGCCGGGTGCCGCTGCGCAGCCGGCTGCGCCGCGACTGGCAGTTGCTGGCCATGGTGGCGCCCGGCTTCCTGGTGCTGCTGGTCTTCAGCTACCTGCCGATCGCCGGCAACGTCATCGCGTTCCAGGACTACAACCCGTACCTGGGCGACAATCCCTGGCAGGCGTTCACGCACAGCAACTGGATCGGCTTCGGCCAGTTCCAGCTCCTCTTCGACGACCCGGCGTTCTGGGACGCGTTCCGCAACACGCTCGCCATCACCGCGTTCCAGCTCGTGTTCTTCTTCCCGCTGCCGATCCTGCTCGCGGTGATGCTGCACAACCTGCTCTCCAGCCGGCTGCGCGGTCTCGTCCAGACCATCGTCTACCTGCCGCACTTCTTCAGTTGGGTGCTGGTGATCAGCTTCTTCGTCGCCATGCTCGGCGGCGCGGGGCTGCTGGCCCAGACCATGCGCGACGCCGGCATGCAGCCGTGGAACGTGATGACCAACCCGGACACGTTCATCGTCCTGGTCACCGCCGAAGCGGTCTGGAAGGACGTGGGCTGGGGCACCATCGTGTTCCTCGCCGCGCTGTCCACCATCGACCAGAGCCTCTACGAGGCCGCCGCGGCGGACGGCGCCGGCCGGTGGCGGCGACTCTGGCACATCACGCTGCCCGGCCTGCGTCCGGTGATCGTGCTGCTGCTGATCCTGCGCCTCGGTGACGCGCTCTCGGTCGGCTTCGAACAGTTCCTGCTGCAACGCGACGCGGTCGGCCGGCAGGCCGCCGAGGTGCTCGACACCTTCGTCTACCACTTCTCCATCGCCACCGGGAACTACGGCTACGGCGCGGCGGCCGGCCTGTTCAAGGCCGTCGTCGGCCTGGTGCTGATCCTGGCCGCGAACCGGGTGGCGCACCTGCTCGGCGAACGAGGGATCTACTCGAAGTCATGACCGTGATCATCCGACGGCCGCCGCGCGCGCGGCCCCACCGCCCGGTGTGGGAGGAACCCCCCACCCGCGTCGGTCAGGCGCTCAAGGCCACCCTGCTCACCCTGCTGGTGCTCGGCGTCCTCTTCCCGCTCTGGGTGGTGCTGGTGACCAGCCTCTCGTCGCGCCGGACGATCGCCGACGCGGGCGGCCTGGTGGTGGTGCCGAAGGGCATCGACACCTCGGCCTACGCCACCATCTTCGCCGGCGGCGCGGTCACCCGGGCGCTGTGGATCAGCACGCTGGTCACCGTCTGCGGCACCGCGATCGCGCTGACCGTCACCGTGCTGGCCGCGTACGGGTTGTCCCGGCCGGGCACGGTGGGGCACCGCTGGCTGCTGGCGTACTTCCTGATCCCGTTCCTGGTCTACCCCCCGCTCGTGCCCCGCTACCTGGTGGTCACCGGGCTCGGGCTCAAGGACACCATCTGGGCGCTGGTGCTGCCGTCCGCGATCAGCGTGTTCAACCTGGTGGTGGTGCGCGGCTTCTTCCAGGGCATCCCGCAGGAACTGCTGGACAGCGCGCGCATCGACGGTGCCAGCGACTTCCGGACGCTGGGCCGCATCGTGCTGCCGTTGTCCCGCGCGGTGATCGCCGTGGTCGGTCTCTTCTACGCGGTCAGCTACTGGAACGTCTGGTTCGACGCGCTGCTGTTCATCGACCGCAACGACATGTACCCGATCCAGCGGGTGTTGCAGAGCTACCTGTTGGCCGGGCAGGCGCCGCACACCTCCGGCGCGGCCAGCGGGGTGACCATGCCGCCGACCGAGGCGATCAAGATGGCGGTGGTGGTGCTGACCGTCGCGCCGATCGTCGCGGTCTACCCGTTCATCCAGCGGCACTTCATCAAGGGGGTGCTGATCGGGGCCGTCAAGGGCTGATCAGAGCACCTGGGACAGGAACCGCCGCAACCGGGGGTGTTCGGGGGCCTCGAACACGGCGGCCGGCGGCCCGGCCTCCAACACCCTGCCGGCGTCCATGAACGCGACCGTGTCGGCGACGGTGCGGGCGAAGCCCATCTCGTGCGTGACCACCACCATGGTCATGCCGGCGGCGGCGAGGTCGGCCATCACCGCGAGCACGCCCTTGACCAGCTCCGGGTCCAGCGCCGAGGTGGCCTCGTCGAAGAGCATCACCTGCGGGCGCAGCGCGAGCGCGCGGGCGATGGCGACGCGTTGCTGCTGGCCGCCGGAGAGCTGCGCCGGCCGGGCGTCGGCCTTCGCGGCGAGCCCGACCAGGTCGAGCTGGGCGCGGGCCACCGCCTCCGCCTCGTCCCGGTCGAGCTCCTTCAGCTTCCGCAGCGCGAGCGTGACGTTGCGCAGCACGCTCAGGTGCGGGAACAGGTTGAACTGCTGGAACACCATGCCGACGCGTTGCCGCAGCGCGTCCGGGTCGTCGTGCAGCACGCTGCGCCCGTCCAACAGCACGTCGCCCCGGTCCGGCTCGATCAGCCGGTTGATCGTGCGCAGCAGCGTGGACTTTCCGGAGCCGGACGGTCCGATCACGCAGGCGGTGCCGCCCCGGGCCACGTCCAGGTCCGCGCCGCGCAGCACCCGGTGCGCGCCGAACGCCAGGTGCACGTCGCGGACGGCGAGGCTGACCGAGGTGGCGGTGCCGGTGGTCATCGCGGGTCCCTTCCGGTCGGGGTGACGCCGGCCGGCGTCAGGTCGGTGTCGGGCTCGGGTGGCGGGGCGGCCGGGCGGCCCTGGCGCAGCCGCCGGTCCAGCCAGTTGACCGCGTGCGTCAGCGGCACGGTCAGCAGTAGGTAGCACAGGCCGGCCAGCAGCAGCGCGGACTGGTTGCCGGTGTTCGCCGCGTAGTCCTGGCCGATCCGGAACAGCTCCCGCTGACTGGCCAGCAGGCCGAGGAAGTAGACCAGGCTGGAGTCCTTGATCAACGCGATGAGCTGGTTGACCCAGGCGGGCAGCACCCGGCGTACGCCCTGCGGGATGATCACCAGCCGCATCGACTCGGCCCAGGAGAAGCCGAGCGCCCGGGCGCCCTCCAACTGGGCGGCCTCCACGCTCAGGATGCCGGCCCGGAAGATCTCGCCGAGGTAGGCGGCGGCGATGAGCGACAGCGCCAGCACGCCCAGCGGGTAGGGGTTCGGCCCCCAGACCTCCATGCCCAGCGGCGCCAGGCCGACGCCGATGAGCAGGATGGTGGCCGCGGCCGGCAGGCCGCGGAACACGTCGGTGTAGACCCGGGCCGGCCACCGCAACCAGCGGGTACGCGAGATGCCGGCGACGGCCAGCAGCATGCCCAGCACCGAGCCGAGCAGGGCGGCGGAGGCGGCCAGGATCAGCGTGTTCGGCAGCCCGACGGTCAGCATCTCGGGCAGCGCCTCGCGCATCGACCCCCAGTCGAAGAACGTCTCCCAGAGGGTGCTCAGTGGATCCATGTCCGCTCCGTCCGTCCCGCTCGTGCCCGGTTACCGGTTCGCAGAGGCCACCGACGGCGACGGCACGGCGACCGATCCGCTGCCGGGGGTGAAGTCGGCCGGGATCGGCCGGCCCGGGTAGTACCGCTCCTGGAGGCGGCTCCAGGTGCCGTCGGCGATCACCTGGTCGAGGCCCTTGTCCAACGCCTCGCGCAGCCTGTCGTTGCCCTTCGCCACCGCGTACGCCGTCGGCGCGGGGCTGAGCTGCTTCGCCGCGACCTTGATCTTGCCGGTGCTGTCGGCCGCGGACTTGTCGCCGATCTCGGCCGGTGCGATCCAGGCGTCGGCGGTGCCGGCCTTGAGCTGGTTGACCGCGCCGTTGTAGTCGGGCACCCGCACCGGGTTCAGCTTCTCCCTCGTGGCGAAGTCGTCCTGCACGGTGCCCTGGACCACCACCACGCGCTTGCCGGCGAGCTGGTCGAAGCCGGTGATCGCGGAGCCGGCCGGCACGTCCAGGCCGAAGTAGCCGAAGTCGTAGCCGTTGCCGAAGTCGACGGTCTTCTTCCGCGCCTCGGTGACCGTGATCGAGGAGCTGCCCACGTCGAACTTGCGG
The DNA here is from genome assembly GCF_055586805.1 of Micromonospora sp. NPDC049201. Lineage (NCBI taxonomy): Bacteria > Bacillati > Actinomycetota > Actinomycetes > Micromonosporales > Micromonosporaceae > Micromonospora > Micromonospora sp. NPDC049201. The sequence continues at coordinate 524,075 of NZ_JBVJHM010000001.1, forward strand.
TTGTCGACCTGGGCGAGCAGCGCGGAGAAGTCGGTGCCGACGAACTCCACCCTCAGACCGACCTTGCCGGCGACGGCCCGCAGCAGGTCGTTGTCGAAGCCGGTGAACTCGCCGTCCTTGAGGAAGACGTTCGGCGGGGCGTCGGTGAGCGTGCCGGCCCGGATCACGCCGGGTTGCAGCAGGCCGTACGGGTTGTCGGCCGCGTCGCCGGCCGATCCGCCGCAGGCGGTCAGCGCGGTGGCGGCGAGCACGGCGGCGGCGCCGAGCGCGGCGACGCGGGTCAGGGCGGTACGGATACGCACGATGTCTCTCCAGAGTGGACGGACACGCGGGACGCGTGCCGGTGCCGGCGCCGCCGGGCACGGCGGAGCCGGAAGGGTGGATCGGGGAAGGGTGGAGCGGTCGCTCAGCGCGCGTCGCGACAGCGGTCGCTGCACACCCGCATCAGGTCGACGTGGCGACGCCTGACCAGCGCGAGGCCGACCCGGATGGGGGGTGGTGCGAACATGGGTCTCCCTGGTCCGTCGGTGCTGACCTGGGTGCCAGGCCACGCTTGCGCCGGCTGCGGCCGGCGCCTGGTCCTCACCCGGAGCACCCCACCGTGGCGGAGGGTTGCCGGCCAGCGAGCCGGGGCTTGACGCTGGCGCTCATGACCTGCCGAAAGGCTAGCAGCACCGGTGCGCCGGTCGTCCAGCCGTTATGACCACCCTCACGGCCGTGCCTTACCGGGCGGCTCCGGCCGCCGGGACGCAGAATGGCCGGATGACCTCCCCGCGGGTGACCCTCGACGATCTCGGCGCCTGGCTGATCAAGGGCAACGCGGAGCAGACGGACCTGGCCGCCCGCTTCGCCGCCGATCCGCGGGTGGCCGGCTGGTGCGTGCGTCCCGGCTACCGGATCCGCCTGATGCGCGCCGGTCAGCCGGTGGTGTTCTGGGCCAGCGGCAGCCGGGGCCGACTCCGGTACGGCGTGTGGGGCCTGGGCCGGGTGGCCGGCGACCCGCGGCCGGGGGAGCCGGGCGGGCCGTGGACGCTGCCGCTGGACCTGACCGTCCTCGACGAGCCGCTGCGGGTGCGCCGTGCCGTGCTGCGCGCCGACCCCCGGCTGGCCGGCGCGGAGGTCTTCCGGCAGCCGCAGGCGGCGAACCCGTCCTACCTGACCGTCGCGCAGTTCGCCGCCGTGCGGGAGTACCTGCCGGACTAGCTCTTGCTATGCAACAAAGTGCATAGCAAGATGGCCGGCATGTCGCTGGAGCACGCCATCCTCGTCTCGCTGCTGGAGCAACCCGCCTCCGGCTACGAGCTGGCGCGTCGCTTCGACCGCTCGATCGGGCGCTTCTGGACCGCCACGCACCAGCAGATCTACCGGGTCCTCAAGCAGCTCGCCGAGGACGACCGGATCACCGGTGAGGAGATCGGTCAGGAGAGCCTGCCGGACAAGAAGCTCTGGTCGGTCACCCCGACCGGCCGGGCCGCGCTGGTCGGCTGGCTGCACGCCCCGGTGCGGCCGGAGGCGGTCCGGCACGAACTGGCCGTCAAGATCCGGGGCGCCGCGTTCGACGACGCGGCCGGGCGCGCGCTCCTGGTCGCCGAGGTCGAGCGCTACCGCGCCGACCACCAGACCGTCCTCGCCGGCTACCTGGCCGGCGAGCGCCGCGACTTCGGCTCCGCCGCACCCGACGCCCGGGCGGCGTTGCAGCACGTGGTGCTGCGCGGCGGCATCGCGTACGAGCGGATGGTGCTGGCCTGGCTGGACGACGTCCTGGCCACCCTCCGCGACCTCGACCCGGAAAGGCCCCCCGCGTGAGCGACCCGCTGCTGTTCCACCCGCACCACTACGCCCCCGCCGACCTCGACGAGACCTCGCGGCGGCTGCTGCGCGCCACCATCGACTGGTTCGAGACCCGGGGCAAGCGCGCCCTGGTCGACAGCTACCACGCCCGCGAGTGGTACGCCGACTTCCTCGACTTCGCCGCCCGGGAACGCCTCTTCGCCACGTTCCTCACCCCGTCCGCCGACGGCGGCGGCGACGCCGACAAGCGCTGGGACACCGCCCGCAACGCCGCGCTCAGCGAGATCCTCGGCTTCTACGGGCTCGGCTACTGGTACACCTGGCAGGTCACCGTGCTCGGCCTCGGGCCGGTGTGGCAGAGCGGCAACGCCGCCGCCCGGGCCCGCGCCGCCGAGCTGCTCGACCAGGGGCACGTGATGGCCTTCGGCCTCTCCGAGCGTCCGCACGGCGCCGACATCTACGCCACCGACATGCTGCTCACCCCCGACGGCGCGGGTGGTTTCCGGGCCACCGGCGGCAAGTACTACATCGGCAACGGCAACGTCGCCGGGCTGGTCTCGGTCTTCGGCCGGCGCGCCGACGTCGAGGGCCCCGAGGGGTACGTGTTCTTCGCCGCCGACAGCCGGCACCCGGCGTACCGGCTGGTCCGCAACGTGGTCGCCGCCCAGATGTACGTCTCCGAGTTCCGGCTGGAGGACTACCCGGTGCGCGCCGAGGACGTGCTGCACACCGGGCCGGCCGCGTTCGACGCCGCGCTGAACACGGTCAACGTCGGCAAGTTCAACCTCTGCACCGCGTCCGTCGGCATCTGCGAGCACGCCATGTACGAGGCGGTCAGCCACGCCCACGGCCGGGTGCTGTACGGCCGGCGGGTCACCGACTTCCCGCACGTGCGCCGCGAGCTGACCGACGCGTACGCCCGGCTGGTGGCGATGAAGCTGTTCAGCGACCGGGCGGTCGACTACTTCCGCTCGGCCGGCCCGGACGACCGCCGCTACCTGTTGTTCAACCCGATGACCAAGATGAAGGTCACCACCGAGGGCGAGAAGGTGATCGACCTGCTCTGGGACGTCATCGCCGCCAAGGGCTTCGAGGCCGACACCTACTTCGACAAGGCCGCCAAGGACATCCGTGGCCTGCCGAAGCTGGAGGGCACCGTCCACGTCAACCTGGCGCTGATCCTCAAGTTCATGCCGAACTACCTGTTCCGGCCCACCGACCACCCGGCGGTGCCGACCCGGCGGGACGCGGCCGACGACGCGTTCCTGTTCCGGCAGGGCCCGGCGCGCGGCCTCGGCGCGATCCGGTTCCACGACTGGCGCGCCGCCTACGACGCGCACGCCCACCTGCCCAACGTGGCCCGGTTCCGGGAACAGGCCGACGGGCTGGTCACGCTGCTCGCCGCGCACGCGCCGGACGAGACGCAGCAGCGCGACCTGGACTTCCTGCTCACCATTGGCCAGCTCTTCGCGCTGGTGGTCTACGGTCAGCTCGTCCTGGAGCAGGCGGAGCTGACCGGTCTCGACCCGGACCTGCTCGACGAGATCTTCGACCTGCTGGTCCGGGACTTCTCCGGCTACGCCACCGAGCTGCACGGCAAGCCCGCCACCACCGACGAGCAGGCCGCCTGGGCGCTCGCCCACATCCGCCGCCCGGTGGTCGACGCCGATCGCAGCGCCCGGACGTGGCAGCGGGTGGCCGACCTGGCCGGCGCGTACGAGATGCGACAGTGAACGGCGAAATCGGCGGGCGGGACCGCGCGGTGGGCCGGTAGGTTGCACGAATGTTCGCGCTTGCCCTGACCGACGACGCCGAGCTGCGACCGTTGCAGCCCTGGCACGCCGACGAGTTCCTCGCCAACCTCGACCGCTGCCGGGAGCACATCGCGCCCTGGGTCGGCGCGTCCTTCGTGGCCACCGACGCCGAGTCGGCCCGCCGGGTCCTCCAGGCGTACGCGGACCGGTGGGCCCGCGACGACGGCGGGATCTGGGGCATCTGGCAGCGCGGCACGCTCGTCGGTGGCGTGCTGCTGGTGTCGCTGAGCACGGCGCGCGGCGTCTGCGAGGCCGGCTGCTGGCTGGAGGCGGACGCGGAGGGCCAGGGCCTGGTCACCCGGGCCGCCCGGGTGGTCATCGACTGGGCGGTCCGGGAGCGCGGCATCCACCGCGTCGAGTGGGTGACCCGGGCCGGCAACGAGCGCAGCATCGCGGTCGCCCGCCGGCTCGGCATGCGTCGCGACGGGGTGCTCCGGGACGCCGCGCCGGTGCCGGAGGGCCGGGCGGACATGGAGGTCTGGTCGGTGCTGGCGCCGGAATGGACGGCCTGAGAACGGTTCTTGTCGTACCCGGACGTCAACATGTGTCCATGGCTGTCCCCGCACTGGCCGACCGGTCCCCCCAGCCGCGCGCCCTGCCGCTGCGCGAGGTCCGCACCCGGCTCACCCAACTCGTCTCCCTCGCCGAGCTGACCGACACCGTCACCGTCGTCACGCGTGACGGCGATCCCCGGCCGATCGCCGCGATCGTGCCCGCCCCGGCCGCCCGCACCGGGGCCCAGGCCCGGGCCGACGCGGAGCGGATCGCCGCGATCAGCGCCGGCTGGGCCCGCCGCCTGGAGGAGCTGCACCGGCAGTCCAGCCGGCGGCACGCCGCCGAGCTGCGGGCCCTCACCGACGCGCTCGCCGAGGCGTGGGCCGAGCTGGACCGGCGCGCGCCGGCCGGCGACGCGGCCCTCACCCGGCTCCGCGCCGCCCACGCCGACCTGCTGCGCTCCTGACCGGCCGGGCCGACCGACGCCCGGCGGCAAGCGCCGCCCGTGCCTCGCCCGAGGGTCAGGCGCCACCGGTCCCGTCGCCCGGGTCGTCCGCACCACGCGCCCGACCCGGGAGCCGCCCGGCCCGACCCGGCCGGCGCCGCCGCGCCGCGCGCACCCCCGTGGCGCGCGGCACGACGGCCGTCCGAGCGGCGGCCCGAGTGACCGCCGCCGCTTCCGGGCGCGTCCCGGCCGCCGCCGTTCCCGGCTCGACCCGGCCGCTGCCGTTCAGGGCTCGACCGGGCCGGCGGCGGCGTCGGCGCGCAAACCGTGCGCGGCCAGGTCGTCGGCCACCTCCAGGCCGAGGCGCACCCCGCCGACGTTCTGCCCGAGGTCGACCCGGCCGTCGTCGTCGAGCGCGAACGCGTCGAACGACCAGTGCACGCCCAGATAGACGCGGCTCAGGCCGTTCTCCTCGATCATCTGCCACAACCCGTCCGGGAAGCGGCGGGCCCAGCGCGGCCGGACCGTGCCGGCGTTGTCCACGCTGACGCCGTTCAGCTCGTCGGAGACGAACTCCAGCCCGTCGGCGAGGTCGTCCGGGCCGCGCCCGCCGCGCCCGTGGAACTGGCGCACCGTCTGCAACGCCGCCGCGCCGAACGTGGCGTGGCCGGAGGGGTACGCCGGGAAGTTCGGCGTCCGGTTCTTCTGCCCGACGCTGTTGGTGTTCGGTGCGCCCAACGGCAGCCAGCCGATGTCGCCGGCCGGGTCGAGCGCGGCGTCACCGGTGCCGGTCGGCCCCAACGAGCTGTCGTGCTCCCGGATGCCGAGCACCGGTCGCCACAGGTCGTGGCGGTACTTCTCCGCCCAGCAGAGGATGCCGGCGTCGGCCATCGCGGCGTTGACGAGCGCGAAGAGCCGCGCGTTGCGGGCCGTGTCGTGGCCCTGGGCCCGAGCCACGGCCCGGACGATCTGGTTGTAGAACCGGGGCGGGGTGCCGATGCCGCGCGCGCCGTCGTAGGCCCAGAACAGCCCGACGGCGGTCTCGGCGGCGGTCCGGCGCGGCAGCCGGTCCGGCAGCGTGCCGGCCAGGTGCGGCGCGACGCCCTTGCCCCGCACCTGGCGCAGCGCCCGCTCGTACGCCCGGTCGCCCGGGCGCGGCGGTGCGTCGAGTTGGTGCCGGGTGGTCACCGCGAAGCAGCGTGACCGCGCGCCGTAGAAGGGCGCGTGGTAGCCCTGCCCCGGGTTGTCCGGGTCCACGCGGTGGTGCGGGCGCGCCAGGGACGGCACGTAGCCGTCGTCGCCGAGACGGGGGTCGCCGGCCCGCAGCCGCAGCACCTCCTCGGCGACCCGTCGGCCGTAGGCGTGCCCGGCCGCGTCGTGCTTGCCGGCGACCAGGCCCGCGGCGAGGTGCCGGGCCTCGAAGAACGCCCGCTGTGCCGGGTGCAGGACGGCCAGCGTGGTCCGGGCCGCGGCCGCCACGGCGCTGTCCGGGTCCGCGTCGGCGGGTGGCTCCGGCAGCCGGTCGCCCAGCCACGGCTCGTACGCCCCGGTGAGACCGACGTACGCGTCGTGCATGGCCAGGTGGACGATGGCCAGCGCGCGGGCGCTGCCCACCGGTCCCTGCGAGTGCGCCTCGGTGACGTCGCCGGTGGTGTGGGTGACCCGGTTCGCCTCCAGGGCCACCTCGTTCCAGTACAGGATCTGATCCACGATTTCCCCCGTCGTGATCCGTTGTCGAATGGCGGCGGCAATGCCGTTTCCGCAACGGATCACGGTGCGGGAAAATGGGCGCGCGCCAGCACGTCCGGAATGCCGTCCGGATCGGTGACGTGCGGAAAGTCGTTTCCCCGTCGAGCCCCCGTTGCGAACCGGCGCCCCACTGCTCAGGTGGTCCGCCGCGCCGTCGTCGAAATGCGAATCGACGTCGGCTCATCCATGGTTGCGGCGGCCGACGCGAGGGGTCAAGGTGAGGCGCGGATAAATGTGGCGACTGTCGGGGAGTAAGCAGTCGAGCAATTCGTGCAACCGAATGGCGGGCTCACGTCGTCGCAGGTCACGACGACGCCCGGGCGGTCGGGCCACCCGGGCGTCGTCGGCGGTGGTCAGTCCCGGCCGCGTTCGGCGCGGTAACGGCGGATCAGCTCCGCGGTCGAGGTGTCCACCTCGGCCAGATCCGGCGCCGATCCGGTGAGCTTCGGGGCGAGCTGGTTGGCCATCACCTTGCCCAGTTCCACGCCCCACTGGTCGAAGGCGTTGATGTCCCAGACCGCGGCCTCGGTGAAGACGATGTGCTCGTAGAGCGCGATGAGCTGGCCCAGGGTCGCCGGGGTGAGCTTCGGGGCCAGGATCGAGGTGGTCGGGTGGTTGCCCGCCATCACCCGGTGCGGCACCACGTCGGCCGCGGTGCCCTCGGCCTCCACCTGCTCCCGGGTGCGCCCGAACGCCAGCGCGGCGGTCTGGGCGAAGAAGTTCGACATGAACAGGTCGTGCATGTCGCCCAGGTCGTGGTTGGGCCGGCTGAACGCGATGAAGTCCGCCGGGATCAGCCGGGTGCCCTGGTGGATGAGCTGGTAGAAGGCGTGCTGACCGTTGGTGCCGGGCTCACCCCAGAAGATCTCCCCGGTCGGGTACGTCACCGGGGAGCCGTCGACGCGTACCGACTTGCCGTTGCTCTCCATGGTGAGCTGCTGGAGGTAGGCCGGGAACCGGTGCAGGTACTGCGCGTAGGGAAGCACGGCGTGGGTCTCCGCGCCGAGGAAGTCCGAATACCACACGTTGAGCAGCCCGAGCAGCGCCGGCACGTTGCGCTCCACCGGAGTCGAGCGGAAGTGCTCGTCGACGGCGTGGTAACCGGCCAGCATCTCGCGGAACCGGTCCGGGCCGATCGCCAGCATCACCGACAACCCGACCGCCGAGGGCAGCGAGTACCGCCCGCCCACCCAGTCCCAGAAGCCGAACATGTTCTCCGGATCGATGCCGAAGTCACGCACCCGCTGCTCGTTGGTGCTGACCGCGACGAAGTGCCGGGCGACCGCGTCGTCGTCCGCGTCCAGCCCGGCGAGCAGCCAGCGTCGTGCCTGGTCGGCGTTGGCCAGCGTCTCCTGGGTGGAGAACGTCTTCGAGACCACCACGAACAGCGTGCGCGCCGGATCCAGGTCGGCGGTCTTGTCGTGGATGTCGGTCGGGTCGATGTTGGACACGAACCGGCAGGAGATCCCCGCGTCCCGGTACGCCTTCAACGCCTCGTACGCCATCACCGGACCCAGGTCGGAGCCGCCGATGCCGATGTTGACGACGGTGGTGATCCGCTCACCGGTGTGGCCGCGCCACCCGCCGGAGCGCACCCGGTCGGCGAACGCCGACATCCGGTCCAGCACGGCGTGCACGTCGGCGACGACGTCCTGGCCGTCCACGTGCAGCGTGGCGTCCCGGGGCAGGCGCAGCGCGGTGTGCAGCACGGCGCGGTCCTCGGTGACGTTGATGTGCCGGCCGGCGAACATGGCCGCGATCCGCTCGGCGAGGCCGACCCGCTCGGCGAGCGCGGTGAGCAGCGCGACCGTCTCGTCGGTGACCAGGTTCTTGCTGTAGTCCACGTGCAGGTCGGCGACCTCGCCGGTGAGCCGCTCGCCCCGCTGCCCGTCGGCGGCGAAGAGGTCGCGCAGGTGGGTGGCGCGCATCGCCTCGGCGTGCTTGCGCAGCGCCTGCCATTCGTCGGTGGTGGTGACGTCCACAGCCATCGGGTCGATCTTCTCCTTCACGACGGGGCGGTCGGCGGGCCTTCGCCGGCGACCCCACCAGCCTGCCATCCGGGGCCGGTCACCGCGACGCGACCCGGCATCGCCCCACCTGGTGGGCGCCTCCCACGCGGCGTCGAACCCGACACGAACCCGGCACGTCCGTTCGACACGCCGGTCACTGGCTGACACCTGTCGATCGCCGAACGTAATATCCTGCTGCCCGGTCCCCGTGTGGGAGGTGCCATGGCCCGAGTGGTCCACCCTCGTCCCCCGTCCGATCCGGACGGGCCGGCCGACGAGTCGGCGCTGCCGGAGCTGGTCGATCCGCACTGGATGCACCGGGCCACCGAGCTGGCCCACACCGGCTTCTGGTCGGTGGCCCGTCGGCTGCCCGCGCTGGTCCGCGAGGCGGTCGGCCTGGCGTGGGCGACCAGCCGCCGGGACACCGCGGCGTCGCTCGGCCTCAACGTGGCCGCCGGGGTGCTCACCACGCTCGGCCTGCTCGCCACCACCGGTGTGCTCCAGCAGCTCTTCGCGGCCGGTCCGACGCCGGCCCGGATCCGGGCGGCGCTGCCCGCCCTGGTGCTTGCCGCGGCGGCCGTCGCCGCGCGTGGCGCGCTGATCGTCGCGGCCGGGTGGGCGCAGGCCCGGCTCATCCCGCAGATCAACTACGCGGTGGAGCGCCGGCTGTTCGAGACCACCTCGGCGGTCGAGCTGGCCGCCTTCGACGACCCGGGGTTCGCCGAGGAGATGGACCGGGCCCGCGACCGCGGCCTGGCCGAGGCCGGGTCCCTGGTCGACGACACGGTCAACCTGGTCACCGGCGTGGTGGGGGTGGTGGCCACCGCCGTCGCGGTGGCCGTCATCCACCCGTTGCTGCTGCCCTGTCTGCTCGTCGCCGCCGTGCCGGAGGCGGTGACGGCGGTGCGGATGGCCCGCCGGCAGCACGTCGACTGGCTCGCCCGGATCACCCGGCGCCGCCGCAAGTGGATGCTGGGCGACCTGATGGCCAACCGGCACACCGCGGCCGAGATCCGCGCCTACCAGATGCGCGACTTCCTGCTCTCGGAGTACCGCCTGATGACGCGTCTGGAGACCCGGGCCGAGCTGCGCCTGGCCCGGGCTCAGACGATCACTCGGGGTGTCGGCCTGTCCGTCACCGGAATCGCCACCTTCGGGCTCTACCTGGTGCTGGGCGCGTTGCTCGTGGGAGGCGTGGTGGCGCTCGCGGCGGCGGCCACCGCGCTGCTCGCCCTCCAGTCCGCGCGTGGCAGCCTGCGCACCGCGATCTTCGCCACCAACTCGCTCTACGAGGACGCCCTCTACTACCAGGACTACCGGGACTTCCTCGACCGGGCCGACCGGCGGGTCCCGGCCGGTGGCGAGCGGCCGGTCGACGGGTTCGACCGCCTGGAGCTCGACCGGGTCAGCCTGCGGTACCCGGACACCGAGGGTGCCGCCGTCGACGAGGTGAGCCTCACGGTCCGGCGCGGCGAGGTGGTCGCGCTGGTGGGGGAGAACGGCTCCGGCAAGACCACGCTGGCCAAGCTGATCGCCGGCCTCTACCGGCCCACCGACGGCACGATCCGCTGGGACGGGGTGGACGTCGCCGAGCTGGACCCGCGCCAGGTCGCCGCCCAGGTCGCGGTGATGAGCCAGGACTGGTGGAAGTTCCCGTTCACCGCCCGGCAGAACATCCGGGTCGGTCGCCACGACCGGGGCGGGCGGCCCGGTCCCACGGTGGAGGCCGCCGCCCGGGCCGCCGCCGCGCACGACATGCTCAGCGAGCTGCCGTTCGGGTACGACACGCTGCTGGACCGGCAGTTCAAGGACGGTCAGGACCTGTCGGGCGGGCAGTGGCAGCGGCTGGTGGCCGCCCGCAGCCTCTACCGCGACGCCCGGCTGCTGATCTGCGACGAGCCCTCCGCCGCGCTGGACGCGCGCGCCGAGCACGCCCTCTTCGCGCACCTGCGGCGGCACCCGGAACGGGCCGTCGTGCTGATCACCCACCGGCTGGCCAACGTGCGGCACGCCGACCGGATCTTCGTGCTGGACCACGGTCGCCTCGTCCAGCAGGGCGACCACGACACGCTGATGGCCGCCGACGGCCCGTACCGGCAGCTGTTCGAACTACAGGCGGCTGGTTACCTGGCCGGCGCCGGCGAGCCGGCCGCCGAGCGTTGACCGCCAGCTCACACGTGGGGCAGGATCGCCGGGATGCCCCGCCCCCGCCGAGCCGCCGTCGTCGTGTTGGCCCTGTTGACCGCCGGCTGCTCCGCGTCCGGGGCCGATCCCGCCGCGTCCACCGCCGCGCCCGGGTCCGCCGGCGTGTCGCCGGGTGCGCCGTCCGCCTCGACAGCGCCGTCGCCCGTGCCGGCCGCCCGGGCCGGGATCGGCGCCCGGCCGAGCGCCGCGGCCCGCCCGTGCACCGTGTTCCCGGCCGACAACGTCTGGCACGCCGACGTCTCCCGGCTGCCCGTGCACGCCCGGTCCAGCGCGATGATCGGCGCGATCGGGGCCGGCGCGACCGTGCACGCCGACTTCGGCTCCGGGCAGTGGGCGGGCGCGCCGATCGGCATCCCGGTCACCGTCGTCGCGGCCGGGCAGCGGAAGGTCCCGGTCACCTTCGGGTACGCCGACGAGAGTGACCCGGGGCCGTACCCGGTCCCGCCCGACGCGAAGGTCGAGGGCGGCCCGGCCGGCACCGGCGACCGGCACGTGATCGTCTGGGACCGGGCCGCCTGCCGCGCGTACGAGCTGTTCGACGCGCACCGCTCCGGCGCCGGCTGGCGGGCCGGCTCGGGCGCGGTCTTCGACCTGCGGGCGAATCGGATGCGGCCGGCCGGCTGGACCTCCGCCGACGCCGCCGGGCTGTCCGTGCTCGCCGGGCTGGTCCGCTACGAGGAGGTGGCCGCCGGTCGGATCGACCACGCGATCCGGGTGACCGTGCCGCGTACCCGGATCGGTTGGACGTGGCCGGCCGGTCACTCCGCCTCGTCGGCCACCGACCCCGCCCTGCCGCAGCTCGGTCAGCGGCTGCGGCTCAAACGCTCGGTCGACCTGTCCGGGCTGCCCCGGCAGGCCCTGATCGTGGCCGAGGCGATGCGCCGCCACGGGCTGATCGTGGCCGACCACGGCTCGGCCTGGTTCGTCTCCGGCGCACCGGATCCCCGCTGGGACAACGACGCGTTGCACGCGCTGGGCCGCCTGCGCGGCAGCGACTTCGAGGTGGTGGACGCCGCCGGCCTGATGGCCGACCCGAAGTCGGCCGCCGTCCGCTGAACCCCGCCGTCCACCGAACCCGGTCGACGCGGCCCGGCGGAGCGCCCACACTGTCCGGATGGAACACCGTGACCTGGTCCGGGTGAGCAGACGGATGTCGCTGGCGTTGCGGCACCGCCCCGACCGGTTCGGCCTGACGCTCGACCGGGCCGGCTGGGTGCCGGTCACCGACCTGCTCGCCGCGATGCGGATCAGCCGCGTCGAGCTGGACGCCGTGGTCGCCGGCAACGACAAGCAACGCTTCGCGGTGGAGCCCGGCCCGGACGGGGGCGACCGGATCCGCGCCAACCAGGGCCACTCGGTCCCGGTCGACCTCGGTCTGACGCCGGCGACGCCGCCCGGCCGGCTCTACCACGGCACCGCCGACGAGGTGCTGGACGCGATCCGGACCGAAGGGCTGCGGCGGGGACGCCGGCACCACGTACACCTGTCGCCGGACGTGGCGACGGCCCGGCGGGTCGGCGCGCGGCGCTCCGGCGCGGTGGTCGTGCTCGCGGTCGACGCCGCCACCATGGCCGACCACGGCTACCTGTTCTACCGGTCGGCGAACGGGGTGTGGCTGACCGACACCGTCCCGCCCGGCTACCTGACCGTCAGCACGCCGTGACCGGGTGCGCCACCACGGCGTCGAAGGCGTAGGCCAGCGTGTTCGGCTCGGCCCGGTCGGGCTGGCCGGCGCCGGTGCGGTCGGTGGCGCGGGCCCGCAGCGTGTGCCGGCCGGCGACCGGTGGGCGCCAGCGCGCGGTCCAGCGCTGCCAGGAGCCGCCCCGGTCGGCGGCCACCAGGTCGGCCGCGCGCCACCCGTCGCCGGTGTCCACCTCGACCCGTTCGATCGGGCCGGTGCCGGACCAGGACCGGCCGCGCAGCAGCAGCTCCTCGCCGGCCGGCACCCGCGCGTCCCAGGCCAGCTCGAACGCGCTCTTCACCGGCTGCGCGTCGAGCACCGCGCCGCCGTCCGGGTGACCGGGGCCGAACAGCCGGTAGAACCGGGTGTTCCAGGGTGAGAACAGCGGCGTGGTGGAGACCTCCACCGGCCCCACCCACTTGATCGAGGAGATGCCGATCCAGCCGGGCACCACCACCCGCACCGGGAAGCCGTGGTCGGCCGGCAGCGGCGCGCCGTTCATCTCGTACGCCAGCAGCACGTCGTCGAGCGCCTTGGCGACCGGCAGCGGCCGGCGGACCCGGCCCAGGTCGATCCCGCCGGTGACGTAGTGCGGGTCCAGGCCCTCGGGCATCACGTCGACCGCGTCGTCGCGCAGGCCGGCCCGGCGCAGCACGGTGCCGAGCCGGACGCCGCGCCAGTGGGCCACGCCCACACCGCCCAGCCCCCAGGCCACGCCCGGGGCCGGCTCGCCCTGCTGCGCGGCGAAGAACCGCCGCCCGTTGCCGGCACACTCGACCAGCGCGGTGCTCTCCTCGGCCGGCAGCCGGCGCAGCTCGTCGAGGCTGAACTCCACCGGCGCGGTCCGGGTCGGCGCGCCGTGCAGCCCGTCGCCGAACAACGACAGTCGCCAGGTGGCCGGGTCGAGTCGCGGGGTGACGGTGTGGTTGCGGACGAAGAAGCGGTCGGTCGGGACCACGTACCCCTGACCGGCCATCGCCGACCAGTGCATCTCGGCGTTGGTGTCCAACCGACGCAGCAGCTCCGGTGGCAGCGGCTTGGCGATCGGCGGGTCGACGCCGACCGGGACGGCGGTCACCGCGACCGGCTCGCGTTCCGCGGCGGCGGCGGTGACCGCGGCCATGGCGGCGCCCAGCTCCCGCAACGCGTCACGGTCGACGCCGTCGCCGCGTGCCGCACCGGCGAGCCACTGCCGGCTCCGTTCGGCGTCGTGGGCGGCTTCGGTGGGGGACAGGCTCACGGGGACCTCCGGGCTCGGCGACACTGCCTTTCCTATTGAATCAGTAGGAGTTGACTGTCGTCGACGTGGGCCTTCCTCGCGCCGCGGCGCCTATCCCTGACAGGGAGTGGTTGGCGCAGGGCGGGGCTGGCGATACTTCGAGTCATGAACGCGAGAGGACAGCTCGGTGACTTCCTCCGGGCCCGGCGCTCCCAGCTACGGCCGGAAGACACCGGCGTGCCGACGTACGGGGAGCGGCGCCGGGTTCGCGGCCTGCGCCGCGAGGAACTCGCCCTGCTGGCCGGGGTGAGCGCGTCGTACTACTCCCGGTTGGAGCAGGGGCAGGCCGGGAACGCGTCACCCGAGGTGCTCGACGCGCTCGCCCGGGCACTGCGGCTCGACGACGCGGAACGCCGCCACCTGACCGAGTTGGCGGCCGGGACCCGTCGGCGGCCCGCCGTGCGCCGCCCGGCCCCGGAGCGGGTGAGCCCGGCGGTCCGCCAGCTCGTCGCGACGCTCGGTGACGTGCCGGTGGTGGTGCTCGGTCGCCGCGCCGACGTGCTGGCGTGGAACACCCCGGGGCACGCGCTGTTCGCCGGCCACCTGACTCCGGCGATCCCGGAGCGGCCGGACCGGCCCCCGAACATGGCCCGGCTGGTGTTCCTGGACGCGCACACCCGCGACCTGTACGCGGACTGGCCCACCAAGGCCCGCGCGGTGGTGGCGACGCTGCGGATGGCCTCCGGGCAGGATCCGGACGACCCGCTGATGGCCGCGCTGGTCGGCGAGTTGACCCTGCGGAGCCCGGAGTTCGCCGCCATGTGGGCCGACCACCGGGTGAAGGCCGGCGGCGACACCGTCCACCGGATGCGTCACCCGCTGGTCGGTGCCATGGACGTGACGCAGCAGGTCCTGCGGACCGAGGACGGTCAGACCGTCGTCGTCGCCACCACCGAACCCGGCTCGGCATCGCACGCGGCGATGACGTTGCTCGTGCACAGCGTCACCACCGTCCGTGCCGGCGCTGCGCGCCCGCCTGTCCGGCGCGAGTAGCACCACCCCGATCGTGCGACGCGAGGTGCTCCGCGAGGAGCGCCGGACCCGTCGCGCCCGTTTCACGCCCACCACGCAGACCGTCAGTGAGGAACAAGAATGCGCAAGAGAATGATGACCCTCGCCGTCGCGCTCGCCGCGGCGGGGATCGGCGTCGTGACCGCCGTGCCGCCGAACGCCGCACCGGCCGCCACCGCAAGGACCCTGACCGTCGGGTCGGACCGACCGGCCGACTCGCCGGTGACCTCGCGGATCGCGGTCCACTTCGACCTGACGAAGGGGCAGATGCCGGAGAACGTCGCGATGGGCCCGGACGGCACGGCCTACGTCACGTTCGCGGCCTCCCGACAGGTCGCCGCGGTCACCCCCTCCGGTGGGACGCGGATCCTGGCGACCCTGCCGGCCCCCGCCGACGGGGGCGTCCGCACGCCGGTGCTCTCGTTCGCGCTGACCACGGGCATCGTCCGAACGGCCGACGGCACGCTCTTCTTCCTGTACGCGAGTGGCGACGCCGCCTCGACCGGTCTGTACCGGCTACGCCCGGGCCAGGTCGTCCCGCACCGCATCGCGGCCCTGCCGGGCGACGGACTGCCCAACGGCCTGGCGTTCGACGCGACGGCGAAGCGCTTCTACCTCACCGACTCGGTGCTCGGCACGATCTCGACGGTCGCGCTGGACGGCGGCCGGGTCGAGGTCTGGTCCTCGGCGCCCGAGCTGGCCGCGACGGGTTTCCTCGGCGCCAACGGCATCAAGGTGCGCGCCGGCGCGGTGTGGGCGACCAACCTCGACCAGGGCACGCTCCTGCGCATTCCGGTGCGGCACGGCCGGCCCGGCCCGGTCCGGGTGGTGGCCACCGGTCTGGTCGGCATCGACGACTTCGCGTTCGTCGGTGCCGGTGACCGGCAGGTCGTCGCCGCGTTGAACGGGCCGAACACGGTGGTGGGCATCGACGCGGCCGGCCGGTCACGAACGCTGCTGACCGCCGCCGACGGGCTCCAGAACCCGACCTCGGTGGCCGTGCGGGGTCGTACCGTCGCGGTGCTCAGTGCCGCGTACACCACCGGTGTCGACCCCAACCTGGTGCTGGCCGGCCTGCCGGGCCGCTGACCGGGTCGTACGCCGCGACGCGGTGCGTGCCGCGTTCCCGCGCCGCTGAACACCGGATCGCCCGCCACCGTCGGATGACGGCGACGGGCGATCCGGCGCTCCCGCTCCCGCGCGGATCGAGAGGACGGCGGTTCGGTCCGAGCGCCGGGCGGCGTCGTCCTCCCGGGCACGGGGAAGCGCGGTCGAGGACCCGGCGGGTCCTGTCATCGGGTCGGGTCGTTGGCGGCGGGACGCCACGCCAGCCAGCCGCGGCACAGCACGTAGGCGGTCGCGACGACGGCGACGAGCCCGAGGTCGATGACGGCCGACAGGCGTGCCTCGGGGACGTCCCCGATCAGCGCGCCGAACACCACGAGAGCGGCCTTGCCGACGAGCACGATCTCCCAGACGCCGGCCGCTTGCCGCGGCCTGACCGCGAGCAGGGCGAAGAGCGCGGCGAAGATGCCGAAGCTGGAGACCCGCCAGCCTTCGATGAACAGGCGATCGTCGCTGGCGTCGATGGTCAGCAGCACACCGTTGACGAACGCGACGCCGGTGGCGAGGGAGGCGAGGGCCGCCAGGGCGCGGCCGGCGAGGTCCGCGCGGCGGGTGGGGGCGGAGATGTCGATGCGGTCGACGGTCGCGGCGGTCATGGGAAGCTCCTTCTTCGGAAACGAACGTAAACTTACAGCTGTAAGCTTAGCCGCTCGCCTAACGCATGTAAAGTCAAGGGGTGACCACACCACCAACACGTGCGCGCAACAGACGCGGCGAAGGTGCGCAGCTACGCGACGAGATCGTCGACGCCGCGACGGCGCTGCTGGAGGACGGCGCGCCGCAGAACATGACCCTCCGGGGGGTCGCCCGGCAGGCCGGCATCTCCGCGCCGTCGATCTATCCGCACTTCCCGGACCTGGACTCGATCCTGCTCGCGGTCGCGCAACGCGCGTTCGGCATCCTGGAACAGGAACTCGGCGCACCGGACGACCCGGACCCGGCCGAGCGCCTGCGCGCGATCTGCGCGGCCTACCTCACGTTCGCCGAACGCCGGCCCCAGCAGTACCGCGTGATGTTCGGTGCCGTCTGGAACGCCGGTCAGGCCCTCGACCGGTCCCCGGCCATGGCGGACGAACTCGCCGTTCTCGGCATGGGAGCCTTCGAGGTCTTCCGGCGTACGCTCGCCGACTGCGTCGCGGCGGGCCGGTCGGCCAGCGTGGACCCCTTCGGCGACGCGACGGCGCTCTGGGTGGGTCTGCACGGGTACGCGCAGCTCCGGGTGGCGGCGCCGCTGTTCCCGTGGCCCCCGGAGTTGCGCGACTCCGTCATCGACCGGATGGCACTGCTGCGCTGACGGTACGGCCGGGCGACCCTCAGGTGGCGCCGAGCAGGGTCACCACACCGGCGGCCACCAGGACGCCGGCCCACAGTCGGTCCACGTTGAACCAGGCCCGGCGCAGCACGCCGACGCCGAGCACCTCGTACACCAGGAGCGCGACCGCCAGCGCGACACCGAGCATGGCCCCGGTGTGCACGGCCGCCGCGGCGAGGCCGGTCAGTGCGCCGGCCGGCGCGGCGGCCAGGTGCCCGGCGTGCGGCCCGGCGCCGACCGCCGGCTCGGCGAGCAGCACCGGCAGCAGCATCAGACCCGCGCCGTGCGCCGCCGACATCAGGAACGACCAGGCGGTGAGCTGGGCCGCCGACAGCCGCATCCCGGCCCAGCGGAAGTGCCGGTCGGACAGCAGCCGCCACAGCCCGAACCCGACAAGCAGCACCCCGCCGCCGACCGCGACCGCCGTGCCGGCCGTCACCGAGCGGGTGGCGCTGACCAGCGCGGCGACCACCGCCACCGACGCCAGGTGCCCGGCCGCGATCGGCGGCAGGGCGGCCAGCAGCGCGGCCCGGCGGCGTTCCTGGAGGCCCCGGGCCACCGCGAACAGCCAGCCCATCGCCGGGTTCAGGCCGTGGAACGCGCCGAGGCCGACAAGCGCCGCCCAGGTCGCGCCGGTCACGGGAAGCAGTACGAGTCGGACGAGGCGTCGCCGCCCTGCAACCGGGTCTGGTGCACCCGCCGGCCGCGGAACTCGTCCCCGCGCGGGAAGAAGCGCGGGTCCGGCACGAGGCCACCGTGCTCCTCGTCGACGTCCAGCTTCGCCACCCAGGCGCCCACGCCGTCGGGATAGAACTGGTCGTCCCACGCGCCGTAGAGCGAGTTGCTGACGTAGACGCGGCGGCCGTCGCGGCTGATCTCCACCATCTGCGGCCCGCCGGCGAGGGGCTCGTCGGGGTACGCCGGGTGTGGGGTGCGGGCGACGATGCCACCCAGGCGCACCGAGCCGACCCGCACCGGGTGGAACGGGTCGCTGACGTCGTAGCGGATCAGTTCGCCGGTGCCCCAGCAGGAGACGTGCAGGAACCTGTCGTCCACCGACAGGTCGATGTCGGTGACCAGCGGCGGCACCGCCCCGAACGGTTTGAGCAGCTCGGGCAGGTCCGCCGCGTCGGCCGGCTCGGCCGGGATGTCGATCACCCTGGTCACCGCCCAGGCGTCGCCGTCGCGGTGCCACAGCCAGACCGAGGCGGACAGGTCCTCGACGCTGATCACCACGCCGACGAAGCCGTACGACTTCGTCGGGTCGTGCGCGGGGCGCAGCTCCAGCGCCATCTGGTACGCGTCGCCGAGGTCGACGCGTTGCACGTGCCGACGCCTCGCCAGATCCCAGAAGTGCAGCGCGTGCCCGTAGCGGCGACCGAGCAGCAGCTCGCCGACGATGCCGTCCTCGATCATCGACGGGGTGCCCCACTCGCTGGTGACCAGCACGTCCTGCGTGTAGTGCCACCAGAAGTCGTACGCCAGGAACTGCGGTCCCCGGTCGGCCTCCCACGCGCCGCGTACCTCGAACGTGGTGTGGTCGAGCACCGCGATGCCGCCCGGCCCCTCCTCGCCGTCGGCGCCGCCGAGCGCGGAGACGTAGATGCCGTCCGGCCCGCAGTGCACGGTGTGCGGACGGGAGTACCCGGCGCGCTCGCCCAGCTCCTTCGCCTCGATCACCTTCACCAGCTCGGGCCGGCGCGGGTCCGGTTTGGTGTCCAGCACGTGGATGCGCGACGAGCGCAGGCCGGGCACGATCAGGTAGCGGCGTTCCACGTGCGGGTGCGGCGCGGTCGGGCAGAGCGCGCTGCTGCACGCGTTCCAGCCGAAGTGGTGCAGCTCGTCGCCGGTGTGCGGCAGCTCGGTCCAGCCCACCACCCGGCCGTACGTGTCGGAGTCCGGGTCGGTGTCCAGCACCGCGATCGCGTCCGGCTGCCGCCCGGCGCGGTCGAACGCGGCCACGTACGCCAGCTTCTCGGCCGGCGCGGCGGCGGCCAGCGTGGGGGAGGGGTAGAACGTCGGGTCCGGGGTCCAGCGGGTCATCGGTGCTCCATCATGGTCACGAGGTGGGTACGCCGAGGCGGTCGAGCAGCCGGCGGCGCAGCGTGCCGAGGGCCGGGTCGTCGGGGCTCGGGGCGGGGCCGAGGCCCACCGGGACCTCCTCGGCGATGACGCCTCCGTCGAGCAGCAGGACGCGGTCGGCGAGCAGCAGCGCCTCCTCCACGTCGTGGGTGACCAGCAGTGCGGCGAAGCCGTGCTGGGCGCGCAGCCGGCGCAGCAGCCCCTGCATGCGCAGCCGGGTCAGCGCGTCCAGCGCGCCGAACGGCTCGTCGAGCAGCAGCAGGTCCGGCTCCCGGACCAGCGCGCGCGCCACCGCGACGCGCTGCGCCTGCCCGCCGGACAGCTCGGCCGGCCAGGCCCGGCCCCGGTCGGCGAGCCCGACCTCGGCCAGCGCGCGGCCGACCCGGTCGCCCACACCTGGCCCGGGGAGGCCGAGCGCCACGTTGTCGGCCACCCGCTTCCAGGGCAGCAGCCGGTGCTCCTGGAACACCACCGCGGCGGTGCCGTGCACCGCGTGCTCGCCGCCCGCGTCGTCGTCCAGCCCGGCCAGCACCCGCAGCAGCGTGCTCTTGCCGGAGCCGCTGCCGCCGAGCAGCGCCACCGTCTCCCCGGCGGCGACGGTGAGATCGACCCCGGCCAGCACCACGGCGGGGCCGAAGGACCGGGTCACCGCGCGTGCGGTGAGCACCGGCCCGGTCAGGTCGCGCGCAGTCCGCGTCGCCACGTCAGCGTCCTCCGTTCCGCGTACCGGATGAGCAGGTCCGAGGCCAGGCCCAGCAGCGCGTAGACGAGCAGGCCGAGCACCACCACGTCGGTCTGGCTGAACTCGCGGGCCTCCATCATCAGGAAACCGACGCCGGTCTGGGCGTTGACCTGCTCGCCGACGACCAGGCTCAGCCAGGCCGCGCCGATGGCCAGCCGCAGCCCGAGGAAGAGCGCGGGCAGCGCGCCCGGCAGCACCACGTGCCGCAGCCGGGCCGCCGCGCCGAGTCCGCAGGTGCGGGCCGCCTCGACGAGACGCTCGTCGATGTCGCGGATGCCAGCGTACAGGTTGAAGTAGATCGGGAAGAACGCGCCGAGCGCGACAAGCGTGACCTTCAGCGACTCGCCGATGCCGACCCAGATGATGAGCAACGGGACCAGGCCCAGGTGCGGCAGCATCCGGGCCATCTGCACCGGCGGGTCGACCAGGTCGTCGCCGAGGCGCAGCAGCCCGGCCGCGGCGCCGAGCGCCAGCGCCAGGCCGCCGCCGACGAGCAGGCCGAGCGCGGCGCGGGTGAGCGAGTCGAGCAGGTGCGTGCCGAGCGTGCCGTCGGCGGCCAGCCGCGCGCCGGTGGCCAGCACCGTGCTCGGCGCCGGCAGCTTCTCCGCGGAGAGCAGGCCGGCCCGCGCGGCGGCCTCCCAGGCGACCACCAGCGCGACCGGGCTGACCAGCCGCCACCACCGCCGGCCGGTGCGGGCCCGTGGTCGTCGGGGCGCCGGCGACGGTACGACCGGGGCGGGCGCCTCGGCCAGCGTCGGGCCGGTCACCGGAACGCCTCGGTGAACCTGTCGTCCACCCGGCCGGCGATGTCCACCGGTCCCGGCACCAGCTTCAGCGCCACGAAGCTGTCCGCGATGGCCTGCAACTCGCGGCCGATGTCCGGGGTGACCGGGGCGAGCGGCTTGGCGCTGCGGGCCAGCGCCCGGGTGGTCACGTCCAGCGGGATCTTCAGCTCCGGGGCGAGCACGGCGGCCCGTTCCGCCGGGTGGGCGATGCCCCAGTCGGTGGTCTCGCGGTAGGTGTCCAGGAAGGCCCGGACGTCGTCGGTGCGGTTCTTCACCGCGCCGGGGGCGGCCAGCACGTACTCCCGGTTGCCGGCCAGGCCGGTGGCGTCGGCGAGCACCCGCACGCCGGGCCGCTCGGCCAGCGCGAAGTAGGGGTCCCAGATGATCCACGCGTCGACCTGACCGTTGTCGAACGCGGGTCGTCCCTCGGCCGGCTTGAGGTACTTCACGTTGAGGTCGGCGAGCGTCATCCGGTTCGCCTCCAGCAGCTTCACCAGCAGCCAGTGCACGTTGGAGCCCTTGTTCAGCGCGACCGTCCGCCCGCGCAGGTCGGCGAAGCTCCGGTACGGGCTGTCCGCCCTGACCAGCACCGCCTCGCCCTGCGGGATGGGCTCGGACGTGCCGATCACGGAGAACGGGATCTTCCCGGCGGCGGCGAAGACCGGTGGGGCCTCGCCGACCTGTCCGATGTCGATGGAGCCGGCCTTGAGCGCCTCGGTGAGCGCGGGGCCGCTCTCGAACAGCGACCAGGTGACGTTCTTCGCGGTGCCGCGCGCCTTGACCAGGCTGAGCCCGCCGAAGCGTTGGTAGCCGACCCGCAGCGGTCCACCGTCGCCGTCGCGGGCGTCGGCGGCCTCGCCGCCACAGCCGGTCAGCGTCGCGGCGGCGAGCAGCACGAGCGTGGTGAGCAGCGCGGTCACCCGGCGGCGGGGTCTCGACGGGGTACGCATGACGACTCCTCGGAAGGGGTGGGGCCCGGCACGTCGGCGGGCGTCAGCAACCTACCAACCCGATAGGTTTTATGGGTAGTCTGTCGGCGCGGTCGTCCCACCCCTCAGGAGGCGGCCCGCCCGACCCGCGCCGGAGGCCCCCATGTCGCTCACCTTCCACTGGTTCCTGCCGACGTACGGCGACAGCCGGGACATCGTGGGCGGCGGGCACGGTGTGCCGGTGGGCACCGCCGGGGGCGCCCGCCCGGCCGACGTGGCCTACCTCGGCCAGATCGCCCGCAGCGCCGAACAGCTCGGCTTCGTCGGCGCGCTGACCCCCACCGGCGCCTGGTGCGAGGACGCCTGGCTGACCACCGCCATGCTCAGCCAGGTGACCGAGCGGCTGAGGTTCCTGGTGGCGTTCCGGCCCGGCCTGCTCTCACCCACGCTCGCCGCGCAGATGGCGTCCACCTTCCAGCGGCTCTCCGGCGGCCGGCTGCTGCTCAACGTGGTCACCGGCGGCGAGTCCACCGAACAGCGGGCGTACGGCGACTTCCTCGACAAGGACGCCCGGTACGCGCGTACCGACGAGTTCCTGCACGTGGTGCGCGCGTTGTGGCGCGGCGAGACGGTCGACCACGACGGCGCCCACCTCCGCGTCTCCGGCGCCCGGCTGGGCCGGCTGCCCGACCCGGTGCCGCCGGTCTACTTCGGCGGGTCGTCCGCCGCCGCCGGGCCGGTGGCCGCCCGGCACAGCGACGTCTACCTGACCTGGGGCGAGCCGCCCGCGCAGGTGGCCGACAAGCTGGACCGGATCCGTGGCCTAGCCACCGCCGCCGGCCGCGAGCTGCGCTACGGCATCCGGCTGCACGTGATCAGCCGGGACACCGCCGACGAGGCGTGGGCGCAGGCCCGCCGGCTGCTCGACGGCATCGCCGAGGACGACATCCGGGCCGTGCAGGAGGGGCTGCGGCGCAGCGAGTCCGAGGGGCAGCGGCGGATGCTGGACCTGCACGGCGGCTCCCGCGACCGGCTTGAGATCGCGCCCAACCTGTGGGCCGGGGTGGGGCTGGTCCGGGGCGGCGCA
The DNA here is from genome assembly GCF_055586805.1 of Micromonospora sp. NPDC049201. Classification (NCBI taxonomy): domain Bacteria; kingdom Bacillati; phylum Actinomycetota; class Actinomycetes; order Micromonosporales; family Micromonosporaceae; genus Micromonospora; species Micromonospora sp. NPDC049201. The sequence goes on from NZ_JBVJHM010000001.1 coordinate 546,616, forward strand.
GGCACCGCGCTCGTCGGCAGCCACACCGAGATCGCCGACCGGATCGCTGACTACCACGCGCTCGGCATCGACGAGTTCATCCTCTCCGGCCACCCGCACCTGGAGGAGGCGTACTGGTTCGGCGAGGGCGTGCTGCCGATCCTGCGCCGGCGTGGCCTGTGGCGGCACCCGGCCGGCGAGCCGGCCGTCGAGGCGTCGGTCGGCGTGCCGTTTGCACCCCGGCCGGTGCCGGCCCGGGGCTGAGACGCCACAGTGGTCAGCGCTGGCGCCGGCCGGCCAGGAAGTCGGCGAGCACCCGGGTGTGCGTGGAGAACGCCAGCTCGACCGGCTCGGTGAGCACCAGCCACTCGGTGGCCTCCTCGGTCGGCGCGGACGGCGGCAGGTCGCCGGCCGGCCGCTCGGGCAGCACTCCGAAGACCATCATGGTGCCGCCGGCCGGCGTGCCGTGCACCGCGAACAGCCGCGCCTCGCCGGCCTCGGCGAGCAGCCCGGTCTCCTCGCGCAGCTCCCGCACCAGCGCCTCTTCCCACTCCTCACCGAACTCGATGTAGCCGCCGGGCAGCGCGAGCTGGCCGCGGGCCGGCTCGATGTCGCGGCGGACGACCACCACGCCGAGCCCGTCGGGCGTGCGGACCGGCAGCACCGCCACCGCCACCGGCAGCGGGTTGCGCCACACCGTCTCGCCGCAGGCCGGGCAGACGCGGGGCCACCCGGCGTCCGCCGGGTAGGCCGCGCCGCAGAAGGAACAGTGCGAGTAGGCGGTCACGACGCGCACGTTACCCGGCTTACCGGCCGCCGAGTTGCCCCGTCGGGTGGCGCACCCGGCGCGGAGCCCGGTGCCGGGACCGGGCCGGCCGTCGTCACGCCCGGCCCGCCAACTGCTCGCGCGCCTCCATGAGGGCGAAACCGAGCAGGTTCTCGCCCCGCCACGTCGCCGGGTCGGCGGCGCGCGGATCGGCGGCGGTCAGGCCGATGCCCCAGACGCGGTCCGACGGACTCGCCTCGACCAGCACCCGGTCACCGGTGCCGAGCAGGAACCGCCGCAACGGCTCGTGCTGGCCGAACTTGGCCACGCTGCCGGCCACGACGACGTCCCGGCGGCGGGCCACCCAGACGGCCTCGTCGAAGTCGCGCACCTGCCGGCCGAGCGCCTTGGCCCGGTGCGGGTGGGTGGCGGCGAGCACCCGCTCGGCGGTCGCGTGGTCGTCGAAGAGGGTGGCCTTGTGCCACATCATCCAGTGCTCGGCGGTGGCGAACTCCCGACCGTCCACGGTGAACGCCGCCGGCCACCACTGGCTCAGGCAGCCGGCGCCGACGCTGCCGTCCCGTTGCGGCCGGTGCCCCCAGAAGTGCAGGTATCTCAACGACTGGCCGGCGTCGAGGGCGGCGGTCAGGTCGGCGACGGATCGGATCGGCATGCCCCGCATCCTGCCTGCCCCCACCGACGTTCCGCACGCCGCTTTCCGGCCCGTCGAGCCAAGCGGGTGCCCTTCCTCTACCGAATACGTTAAGAAGGGGCCCCGCCTTACCTCAGGGGTGTAGAAGGCGCCCGGCAGGAACCTGCGGGTGTTGGCCCTCTCGCGCGCCGCCGGGCACCGCTCCGGCGCCGCGCCCGCGAGCGGACGCCGCCGGTGCCGGTGCCCTGACGCGGGACGCCCGTCGCGCCCGGGCGTCCCGCGGGGGGCCGTCAGGCGCCGATCCGGCCGGCGACGGTACGCCGCAGCTCGGGCAGCCGGTCGTGCAACAGGCCGGGACACTGCGTGGAGTTGAAGTCCTTGTGCCCGTAGATCTCGGTGGGCGCGATGCCGTACTGCTGGCAGGTGAACGCGCAGAACCAGACCAGGCTGTCCCAGAGCGCCTGCGGCGGCTGCACGTCGAGGTAGATGCCGTCGTTCTCGATGCCGATGGCCTGGCTGTTCTGCCCGACGCAGTGGGCGCCCTGCACCATGCTCTGCCCGTGCAGCAGCCCGTACAGGCTGCCGTGCCGGCCCTCGGTCAGGTAGCCGCCCCGGCTGTTGGTGAAGTGCTGCCCGGAGTCGAGCCAGCCGTTGCTGTCCATGTGCAGGTTCTGGATGTCGCGGGAGTTCCGGTACGCCTGGGCGAGGCTGTAGTCGGTGGTGTTCGGGAACGCGGTGTGATGAATGATGATCTTGTTGGGTCGGCTCTGCACCACGCTCACCGGCGACGACGGGGGACGGGCGCCCCAGGTCGCGCAGTTGGCGATGGTCGGCTGGTCGACTCCGGTGGCGGCGGCCCGGGCGTCGCGGCCGGCGCCGGCCTGGGTCAGTGCGCCGGCGCCGGCGGCGGCGCCGAGCAGGACCGCGCCGCGCAGCACGGCCCGCCGGGGGAGAGGAACGGACATCGGGGCCTCCTCGTCGGGTTCGGACACGGCGGCGGGGCGGGCCGCAGCGACCCGCCCCGCCGGTGGGGTCAGCAGGTGCCGTTGCAGGCCAGCACGCGGAGCCGGTCCAGCGTGCCGTTCCAGACGTTCTGGTCACCCGGGAACACGCCGGAGGAGGACCACTGCCAGAACGAGTACGTGCCCCAGCCGGCCGGCAGCGTGCCGACGCTGCTGGAGTACCGGGCGATCCACAGCGGGTTGTTGGCCGCGAACTGCGACGTGTTGCCGGTGCAGGTGCTCCACCAGTCGGTGGTGGTGTAGATGGTGGCCCACCGGCCGGTACGGGCGTAGTACTGGTTGACGAACGAGGCGATCCAGCTCCGCATCGACGCCTGGCTCAGCCCGTAGCAGGTGGCGCCGTACGGGTTGTACTCGATGTCGAGCGCGCCGGGCAGCGTCCGACCGTCCCGCGACCAGCCGCCGCCGTGGTCGACGAAGTAGTTCGCCTGGGTCGCGCCGGTGGTGGTGTCCGGGCGGGCGAAGTGGTAGGCCCCGCGGATCATCCCGACGTTGTAGGAGCCGTTGTACTGCTGGGCGAAGTAGGCGTTGGTGTAGTACGTGCCCTCGGTCGCCTTGACGTACGCGAACCGGGCGCCGTTGGCCCAGGCGCCGGACCAGTTCACGTTGCCCTGGTAGCTGGAGACGTCCATGCCGGGCAGTCCGGCCGGGGCGGCCTGGGCGGGCGCGGCGCCGGCCAGGGCCGCGGCGGCGGCGGTGACGGTGGCGAGCAGGGCGGCGCCGGCCGCGCGCAGCGCCGATCGCAGGTGACGGTGCATTTTTCCTCCCTGGGGGTTGCCGCCTCACGGCGGCGGGAGTACCGAAAGGAACTGTCAACATTAGGTCATAGGGTGGAGAAACTTTTCAAGAGACGCATCGAAGATTTTCTTTGAATTCGGGTCAGTCGAGGCTGCCGAGGGCCTCGGCGGCGGCGCGCTCGCCGGCGGTCACCGCGCCCTCCAGGTAGCCGCTCCACCGGGTCGCGGTCTCCGTCCCGGCCCAGTGCACCCGGCCCACCGGCGCGCGCAGCTCCGGGCCGTAGTCACACCAGGAGCCGGGCGACACCATGCCGCAGAAGCAGCCCCGGGTCCACGGGTCGGCCGACCAGTCGTACTCGACGAGGTCCACCGGGTCGGCGGCGGCCGGGCCGAACAGCGTGGCCAGCGCGTCCCGCAACGCGGCCCGGCGCGCCCCGTCCGACAGCCGGCGCAGCGCCCGCGCCTGCGCGCCGTAGCTGAACGCGGTGAGCACGCCGCCCGGCGAGCCGGGCAGCGAGTTGTCCACCGTCTCGGTGAGTGGCCCGGTGTCCGTGGTGGCCACCCCGGAGCGGCCGTCGGCCCGCCAGAACGGCTCCGGATAGCGCGCGTGCACCTTGACCGCCGCGCCCATCGGCATCCGCTGGGTCAGCCCGTCGCGCAGCGCCGGCAGCGGCGGGTCGTACCGGATCCGGCCGGCCAGCGCCGGGGCCACCGCGACCACCACCGCGTCGCCGTGGTACCCCTGACCGCCGGCGAGGACCCGGACGCCGGTGGCGTCCTGAATGATCGCGTCCACCGGCGTGTCGAGGCGTAGCCGACCCGGCGGCAGCGCGTCGGCCATCCGCTGCGCCAGCGCCGCCGGCCCGCCGACCATCCGGTCCTGCTGGGCGCCGCCGGCCATGCCGAGCAGCGATCCGACGCCGCCGCCGCTGCGCAGGTAGAACAGCATCTGCAACAGCGACACCTCGGCCGGCGAGGCGGCCAGCAGGCCACCGGCCAGCAGCCGGCCGGCGTACCGGGCGGTGACCGGGTCGGGCGCGGTGGCGGCGAGCCACCCGCCGAGCGTGGTCCGGTCCCACTCCGCCGCCCCGGCGGCCCGCCACGGCGCGACCGGGTCGACCCCGGCCGCCAGCGCGTCCAGCGTGTCGAGCAGCCCGGCCAGCCCGGCCGGCGGCCCGGCCACCGGCGCGCCGTCGAGCACCAGCGTCGGCGCGCCCCGGGCCGGCGAGGGGAACGTCTCCAGGCCGTACGCGGCGACCAGCGCGTACATCCGGTCCTGGGTGGGGCCGATCCACTGCGCGCCGAGATCGAGCCAGCCACCGCCGGGCAGCGGTCGGCTCAGCGTCCGGCCGCCCACCCGGTCCCGGGCCTCCAGCAGCAGCGACCGCGCGCCGGCCGCCTCGACCGCGAGCGCGCAGGCCAACCCGGAGAACCCCGCCCCCACCACGATCACCCGGCCGTCGCCCACGGCCGGGCATACCCGGATCCCGGCGGGAATCCCGCCCGCCCGGCGTGTCGAGACCGGCGTCCGCCGTTCGTGTGAAGGGTGGAGGGGCGGCAGGGGGTCGCCCGAGGTGCCGAGGAGGAACCCGTGAAGCAGTACCTGATCAGCATGTACCAGCCGGCCGGCGCGCAGCGGCCGGACCCGGCGTTCCTGGCCGGGGTGATGCGCGAGGTGGAGGCCATCGGCCGGGAGCTGCGGGAGGCCGACTGCTGGGTGTTCGGCGACGGCCTGCACGCGCCGGAGACCGCGACCGTGCTGCGGGCGGCCGGCGACGACGTGCTGGTCACCGACGGGCCGTTCGTCGAGGGCAAGGAGTACCTGGGCGGCGTCACCATCATCCGTGCCCCCGACCTGGACGCGGCGCTGGACTGGGGCCGCCGCTACGCCCGCGCCACCACGCTGCCGATCGAGGTCCGGCCGTTCCAGGGCGAGGGATGACCGCTGTCGAACGCGTCTTCCGGGCCGAGTACGGCCGCGTGGTGGCCATCCTGGTCCGCCTGCTCGGCGACATCGACCTCGCCGAGGAGGCGGTCCAGGAGGCGTTCGCCGTCGCGGTGCGCCGCTGGGCCGTCGACGGGCCGCCGTCGAGTCCGGCCGGCTGGATCGTCACCACCGCCCGCAACCGGGCGATCGACCGGCTGCGTCGCGAGTCCACCCGCGCCGCCCGGCACGCCCAGGCCGCCCTGCTGTACGCCGCCGACCCGCGCGCCGAGGAGGGGCCCGTGACCGACGACCGGCTGCGTCTGATCTTCACCTGCTGCCACCCGGCGCTCGGCCCGGCCGCCCGGGTGGCGTTGACGTTGCGCCTGCTCGGCGGCCTGAGCACCGCCGAGATCGCGCGGGCCTTCCTGGTGCCGGAGTCGACCATGGCGGGTCGCCTCGTCCGGGCCAAGGCCAAGATCCGGGACGCCGGGATCCCGTACCGGGTGCCCCGCGACGTCGACCTGCCGGACCGGCTGCGCGCGGTGCTGGCCGTGGTCTACCTGATCTTCAACGAGGGGCACACGGCCAGCGCGGGGGAGCGCCTGGGCCGTGTCGAGCTGGGCGCCGAGGCGATCCGGCTGGGCCGACTGCTGGTGACCCTGATGCCGGACGAGCCGGAGGCGCTCGGACTGCTCGCGTTGATGCTGCTCACCGAGGCGCGGCGGGCCGCCCGGACCGGCCCGGACGGGGTGCCGGTGACGCTGCCGGAACAGGACCGCAGCCGCTGGGACCGGACGCTTGTCGTCGAGGGTCAGGACCTGGTGCGCCGCTGCCTGCGGCGGAACCGGCCCGGCCCGTACCAGATCCAGGCCGCGATCAACGCGGTGCACGCGGACGCGGCCACCGCCGCCGCCACCGACTGGGATCAGATCCTCGCGCTCTACGACCGGCTGGCGGCCTGCGCGCCGGGGCCGGTGGTGGCGCTCAACCGGGCGGTCGCGCTGGCCGAGGTACGCGGACCGGCCGTCGCCCTGGCCGAGGTGGACCGGCTCGACCTGGTCCGGTACCACGTGTGGCACGTGGTCCGGGCCGACCTGCTGCGCCGCCTCGACCGGCCGGCCGAGGCGCGGGCCGCGTACGACGCGGCGATCGCCGGCACCGGCAACGAGGCGGAGCGGGCGTTCCTGCGCCGCCGCCGGGACCGGCTGGCCGGCTAGCCGGCCAGCGCGACGATCGGCCTCGACCGGCTGGCGGTGCTACTCGTCGCGGAGCCGGCGCAGGATCCGGGTCAGCTCCGCCCGGTCGCCCGGGTCGAGCGCGGCGAAGAACCGTTCCGCCTCGGTGGCCCGGGCCGCCCGGATGGCGGCGCCGACCCGTTCGCCCTCGGCGGTGGGCGCGACGAGCGTGGCCCGCCGGTCGCCCGGGTCGGGGCGCCGCTCGACCAGGCCGCGCTCCTGGAGGCCGTCGACCACCTCGGTGGCCGAGCGGGGCGCGATGTGCAACTGCTCGGCGAGCGCGCCGGGGCGCAACGCGCCGTGCCGCAGCAGGACGCCGAGTGCCCGCGCCTGTCCCGGGCTGACCTCCCACGGCTCCAGCGCGCGCTTGGTCTGGTGACGCAGCCGTCGGGCCACCGCCCAGAACGTCTCGGCCGGGCTCTCCTCGTCGCTGCCGCTCACCCGGAATACGGTAGCAGCCGATCCTGTTGTTACCTCATGATGAGGTAACCTCAGCATTACCCCCGACGAAGGAGCACCCCCTTGGATCGCATCCCCGACGGCCGCGGAGCCGGCCGAACCGTGTCCCCCACCGAGAAGGCCCAGGCCCGCGACGTGTCGCTACGCCGCATCGGCGGCCTCTTCACCGCCCACCGCGGCCCGCTCGCCGCCGTGGTGGCGATCATCGTGGCGTCGTCGATCATCGCGATGGCCTCGCCGTTCCTGCTGCGTACCGTGATCGACCGGGCCCTGCCCGACCGCGACCTGACGCTGCTGGCCTGGCTGGTCGCGGCCATGATCGCGGTGGCCGCCGTCACCGCCGTGCTCGGCGTCGTCCAGACCTGGATCTCCACCCGCGTCGGCCAGGAGGTCATGCACCGGCTGCGCACCGACGTCTTCGCCCACCTCCAGCGGCAGTCGATCGGCTTCTTCGTGCGCACCCGCACCGGCGAGGTGCAGTCACGCATCACCAACGACATCGGCGGCATGCAGTCGGTGGTCACCTCCACCGCCACCTCCATCGCCGCCAACCTCACCACGGTCGTCGCCACCACCGTCGCCATGGTGGCGCTGAGCTGGCGACTCACGCTCGTCTCGGTGATCGTGCTGCCGCCCGCGCTCTGGCTCACCCGCCGCGTCGCCCGGCTGCGCCGGGAGATCACCGCCCGGCGCCAGCGCGAGCTGGCCGACCTCACCGTCACCATCGAGGAAGGGCTCTCGGTCAGCGGCGTCCGGCTGGCCAAGACGCTCGGCACCGGCGCGGCGCTTGTCGACCGGTTCACCGCCTCCTCGGCCCGCCTGGTCGACCTGGAGCTGCGCTCCGAACTGGCCGGCCGCTGGCGGATGGCCGCCATGACGGTGGTCTTCGCCGCCATCCCCGCCGTGATCTACCTCGGCGCCGGCCTGCCCGGCACCGCCGGCACGCTCACCATCGGCACGCTCGTCGCGTTCACCGCGTTGCAGGGCAACCTGTTCCGTCCGCTGATGGGCCTGCTCAACGTCGGCGTCACGCTGACCGCCTCGCTCGCGTTGTTCGCCCGCATCTTCGAGTACCTCGACCTGCCGGTCGAGGTCGCCGAGCCGGCCCGCCCGACGCCGCTGGACCCGGCCACGGTCCGCGGCCACCTGCGCGTCGAGGACGTCACGTTCAGCTACCCGGGCAGCGACACCGCCGCGCTGGCCGGCGTCACCCTGGACGTGCCGGCCGGCACCAGCCTGGCCCTGGTCGGCGAGACCGGCTCCGGCAAGAGCACCCTCGCCGCCCTGATCAGCCGCCTGCACGACCCGGACGCCGGCCGGATCACCATCGACGGCGTCGACCTGCGCGACCTGCGCCTGGCCGACCTGGCCGCCGTCGTGGGCGTGGTCAGCCAGGAGACGTACCTGCTGCACGCCACCGTGCGCGACAACCTGCGGTACGCCCGGCCGGACGCCACCGACGCCGAGATCGAGGCCGCCGCCCGCGCCGCCCGGATCCACGACCTGATCGCCGCGCTGCCCGACGGGTACGACACCATGGTCGGCTCCCGTGGCCACCGCTTCTCCGGCGGCGAGCAGCAGCGCCTGGCCATCGCCCGGACGCTGCTGCGCGACCCGCGGATCCTGGTGCTCGACGAGGCGACGAGCGCGCTGGACACCGAGACCGAGCGCGCGGTGCAGCGGGCCCTGGACGAGCTGGCCCGGGGCCGGACCGTGGTGACCATCGCGCACCGCCTCTCCACCGTGCGCGACGCCGACCGGATCGCCGTGCTCGACCACGGCCGCATCGTCGAGTCCGGCACCCACACCACCCTGCTCGACCACCAGGGCCGCTACGCCACCCTGGTCGGCTGACCCCACTCCCCGCCCCCGCCCCCGTCCCCGCCCCTGACCCTCGCTGATCTTGCAGTTGCTGCCCTCCCACATCAGGTCAAGTCCGACTTTCCCCGGGCCGCAAGTGCAAGATCGCTGGAGGTGAGGTCGGGGGGTGAGGTCAGGGGTGGGTTTTTGGGGCGGGGGGGTGGGGTGGGGTGGGTGGGGGCAGCAGGGGGTTCAGCGGCATGAACATCTCCGCCGGGGCGTCCGGCCGCGGGCCGCGTCGGGGCGGCGCGGGTCGGGCCGCGGCGAGCCCTGTGCTGCCGGGGGGTCGCTCCGGCTCCGTCGCGTCGGGTGGGGGCGGGTCGCGCCGGTGGCGTTCCTCGGCGTACTCGGCGCGTCGGCGGGCCAGGTCGCGTTCGCACTCCAGCGCGATGCGCTGCTCCCAGTACGGCTGGAGCAGTCGGCGGACCCGTTCGTCCAGGTGCACCGTCACGTCGGGTTCGCAGGTGAACGTCACGTCGCCCCGCGCGTACGCCCAGGGTGGTGGATCGTGCTCGGCGAGCGCCGCGGTCAGCGCGGCGAGCAGGTCGCGCGGACGGTGCGGCGGCACCTCCGCCGCGCAGCGGACCGCCAGCCGGTGCAGTCGCTGCGCCGCCTGCGGCTGAAAACAGTCGACGTACCAGCCGAACAGTTCCGGCCGGGCGGTCTCCGACGACCAGGTGTAGGTGGCCCGGACGCCGAACACGTAGACCTGGCCCTGGGCCGGCACCACCAACTGCTCCGGTTGCCGCCGGTCGACGGTGGTCACCGGCGTCGCCGGCTCCTCGGTCCACCACAGGCGCCGCAGCGCGGGCTGCGCGCCGGCCCAGAACCGCCGGGCGTGCCGGCGCGCCGCGTCACCGAGCGCCCGGGCCCGGCCGGCCCAGCGTCGCCGCCGGCCGTCGACAGGTGCGCCGGGCCCCGGTCGTCGGCCGGTGGGGCCGGGATCCGGTGGCATCGCCGTCATCGCACCCCTCTCCGCCGGACGGCAGCCGGCCGCCCGGCCGTCGTGGGCGGCGGGTCGGTCGGGTGAGGGGTGTCCCGGAGTCAACCTAACAACCGGGTACGCCCGGAGCGGGCAGCCGCGCGGACGGTCCGTCGCTCGTGTTCGTCCGATCGGACGACGTGTCGGGTAGTCCGATCGACGGGACTTGCCGCCAAGTCTGTTAACGTGCTCAGTGCGGTCGGTCCCGTCAACGGGACCTACCGTCCAGACCGGACGCTGATCTCAGGGTGATGTCTTGATTCCGCTACGTCGCGATTCGTAGCGTGGGGCTTCCGCAAACCCCTCGGGTGGTGGGGCGCCACCGATGGCCGCGGTCATTCCCGTGGGGGGCGAATGCTGATCGCCGGAGCCGTGCCGGTCACGACCGTCGCGGCGCAGTTGCATGCCGACAAGCCGACGTCCGCCGGGCGGGCGCGGGGAGGGACTGAACGCATGGGCGTGGAAGCTCGCCGGGCCGCCGGACGGACCATCGAATTCCTCAGGTCGCTCGCGGAGCGGCAGTACGACCGGGTGTGGACCCCGGACTTCCTCACCCTCACGCCCGACGTGCAGGGTTTCGTGGTGTACCACCACGGTGGGCTGGTCCTGGTCTACGGCGCGGTGGTCCAGGGCGACCCGACCCGCTGGTTCTTCCAGATGGCGTGCGCGCCCGGCGCGGACGTCGCCGACATCTCCGGCGCTATGACCTGGGCGAACATCCGCAACCGGCTGGCCGACACCGGGCGCTACTACTGCGTGGTGAAGGCCGACCAGAGCGCCTGCCACGTGGTGTTCACGCTGGACGTGTGGAGTCCGCTGCTGGAGGACGTGACAGCGCCCGAGGCGCAGGCCGTACGCGACCTGCTCGACGGCGCGCTCGCGGTGAGCGTCCACAACGCCGCGGCCGACTTCCGGGACCTGTCCGCGTACCTCCCGGCGGCCCGGCCGCTCAACCCGACCGAGGTCGACGCGTGGACCCTGTTCGCCTGCACGCAGGACTGACCGGATGATCCCAGGGCCCGGGGCCGCAGGCTCGCCACCGTCAGCCGGCGGATCCGGGCCCGCCGGCTGGCGGCCTAGGATCTCCTGCATGCAGGAAGGCCGCTGGACGACGATCACCCCGTCGCAGTTCGCGCACGAACGGGAGGCGTTGGCGTACGTCCAGGCGCTGCTGCCCGACACCGAGCCCTACCGCGCCTGGTCGAACTTCACCTTCACCGCCCCGACCGGGCATCCCTACGAGGTCGACCTGCTGGTCGCCGGCCCCGGCGGGCTCTACCTGATCGAGATCAAGAGCTTGACCGGCCGGCTGACCTCGAGCGGTTCCAACTGGATCCAGACCAGCCCGAGTCGGACCCGGACGTTCGACAACCCGCTGCACCTCGCAGACATGAAGGCGAAGAAGCTCAAGGGCCTGCTTCAGGCCGCCGCCGCTCGGCGGAGGGGCACGCCGATCCGGGTGCCGTTCGTGCAGGCGGCGGTCTTCCTGTCCAAGCCGGGCCTGCACGTCGAGCTTTCCGAGCACCACCTGCACGGGGTCTACGGGCCCGAGCCGGCCCTTGGGCACCAGCCCGGCCCGTTGCCCGCGATCGGCTCGCTGCTGCAACGGCCGCCGCAGGACGAACGTCAGCGGCTCGGCAAGGAGGTCTCTGCCGCCCTGCCCGGCCTGCTCGAAGCCGTGGGGGTGGCCCGCAGCCGGAAGCACTACCAGGTCGGGGCGTGGGAACTGGAATCGCGGCCGTACGATCTCGGCCCCACCTGGCAGGATCATCACGCGCGTCATCGCGAGTTGGAGCGGGAGCACCGCCGCATCCGCATCTACCTGGTGGAGCGCAACGCCGTGCAGGCCGACCGGGCCAGCATCGAGCGGGCGGCCCGGCGCGAGATGACGGTGCTGCACGGCATCAACCACCCCGGCATCGTGCGGGTCGACTCGATGGAGTCGCACGAGGCGGGGCCGGCGCTGATCTTCCGGCACGATCCCCGAGCCGTGCGGCTCGACCACTACGTCGCCCAGTACGGCGAGCGGCTCGACCCGCTGGCGCGGGTGGCGCTGGTCCGGCAAATCGCTGACGCCGTCGCCTACGCGCACCGGCGTCACCTCCACCACCGCGCGCTGTCGGCCCGCAGCGTGCTGGTCACGCCCGGCCGAAGGCGGCGCGGGGGTAGCGAAGAGGAGGCATGGCTCACGCCGCAGTTGCAGCTCAGCGACTGGCAGGCAGCCACCCGGGCGGTGGACACCAGCGGCGGCAGCAGCGGCGACCCGGTCAGCATCTCCTCGCACGCCGCCGCGCACATCGAGCTGTCCGCAGAGGCCTACCTCGCGCCCGAGCTGACCGCGCCGCGACCGGACCCGATCGCCATGGACGTGTTCGGTCTGGGCGCGCTCGCCTACCTGATCCTCACCGGCCAGCCGCCCGCGGCGAAACGGCAGGAGCTGCTGTCCCGGCTGGCCCGCGACAACGGCCTGCGTCCCTCGTCCGTGACCGACGGGATCAGCGAGTTCGCCGACGACCTGATCCAGGCGGCCACCGCCCCGGTGCCCGCGCAGCGCCTCACCACGGTCGCCGACTTCGTCGAGATGCTCGAAGAGGTCGAGAACGAGCTGACCGCGCCGCCGCCGTCGAAGCATCCGGACGAGCCGGAGCCGGCGGAAACCGATCCGCTGGAGGCGCGCGGCGGGGACCGGGTCGGGGAGTGGACGATCAGGAAGCGGCTGGGCACCGGCTCGACCTGCCGCGCGTTCCTCGCCCACAACGAACGCACCGGCCGGGACGAGGTGCTCAAGGTCGGCCTCTCCGACGAGAAGGCCGCCCGGCTCGCCCACGAGGCGAAGGTGCTCCGCCCGCTCACCGACTCCCGGATCATCCGGCTGGCCAGGCCGGAGCCGCTGCGGATCGCCGACCGCACCGTGGTCGTGCTGGAGCACGCCGGCGAGCTGACCCTGGCCCGCAAGCTCCGCGACGAGGGCCGGCTCACCGTCGACGAGCTGGAGACCTACAGCGACTACCTGTTCGGCGCGCTCGACTACCTGGAGGGCGAGGGCGTCTACCACCGCGACATCAAGCCGGACAACATCGCCGTCCGGGTCCGGCCCAACCGGACACGCCAGCTCGTGCTCTTCGACTTCTCGCTGGCCGGGGTCTCGGTCAAGGAACTCGCCGCCGGCACCCCCCGCTACCTGGACCCGTTCCTCGGCACCGCCAACCGGCAGGTCTACGACAAGCACGCCGAGTGGTACGCCCTCGCCGTCACGCTGCACGAGATGGCCTCCGGCGAGCTGCCGGTCTGGGGCGACGGGGGCACCGAACCGCAGCTCACCGAAGGGCCCCCGGTGTTGGCGGCGGAGGCCTTCGACCCGGCGGTGCGCGACGGCCTGGTCGAGTTCCTCCACCAGGCCCTACACCGCGACCACCGCCGGCGCTTCGGCTCGCTGAAGGACATGCGCGACGCCTGGCAGCAGATCTTCCGCCGGTCCGACGCCAGCACGCCGGTCGGCTCGGAGCACCCGGAGACCGAGGCCGAGGAGCCGGACGAGCAGGTCGCCGAGCAGATCCGCGAGGACGCGGCGGCGCGGGCCACCCGGGCGACCGCGCTGGAAGCCGCCGGGCTCACCCCACGGGCGGTCTCCGCCGCGCACCGGGTCGACGCCACCACCGTCGGTGAGCTGCTCGCGGTCGGCAACAACACCTTCGCCACGCTCCCCGGCCTGGGTGCCAAGACGCGCAAGGAGCTGCAGCGCCGGGTCAAGGAGTGGCGCAGCCGGCTGGGGGAGCGGGAAACCATCCCGACCTCATCGGCCGCCCGCCGGGCCGCCAGCGCCGAGGCCGCCACCGAGACCACGGCCGGCGACACCGACCCGGTGCGCGTCGGTCTGGACGCCATCGCCACGCTGCTCGTGCCCATCCGCACCAGCCGGAACACCGCCGAGGCCGAGGCGACGCGCCTGCTGCTGAACCTACCCGACGACACCGGCGCGCTGCCCGCGCTGCCGCTCTGGCCGCGGCAGCCGCTGGTCGCCACCGCCGTCGGGGTGACCCCCGGCCGGATCGCGCAGATCCTCGGCAAGCAGCGCAAGCGCTGGCACGAGCTGCCGGTGGTGCGCAGCGTGCGTACCCAGATCGTCGAGCTGCTGCGCGACGACGGCCGGGTGATGGGCGTCGCCGAGCTGGCCGCGGCGCTGCTGACCAGCCGCGGCTCGGTGCGAACCGGCGACGCGCTGCGGCTCGCGGTCGCGGTCGCCGCCGTGCGGGCGGCCGTCGAGATCGACGCGCTCGAGGAGGAGCCGCGCCTGCTGCTGCGCCGGCACGCCCGCGCCGACATCGCCGGCAAGCCGCACCCGCGCGGCGACCGTCTGCTCGTCGCGCTGGAGTCCGGCGAGGACGACTCGCCGGACACGCCGGCCGCGCCGGCGCTGCTCGACTACGCCGACGCGCTCGGCGAGGCCGCCGACCGGCTCGCCGACAGCGAGGTGCTGCCCAGCGCCGCCACGGTGATGCGTACCCTCGCCACGGTGACCGCGCCCGGCGGCGCGGCCGACGTCATCGACGAGCGACGGCGGGTCCTGCTCGCCGCGGTGGCCTCGGAGCGTGCCGCCGCGACCGCGCGGCTGGAGCTCTACCCCCGCGATCTCGATCCGGTACGGGCGCTGCGGCTCGCCCAGGCCGGCGTGGTGCCCCCGGCGTCGGACAACCAGCGAGCCCTGAGCCCGGAGCTGGTGCAGCAGCGTGTGTCGGCGCGTTTCCCCGAGCTGGCCCCGCTGCCGACCGACCGGAGGCTGGATCGCCTGCTCGCCGAGGCGGGCTTCGAGCTGCGCCGGGACCGCGACCGGTTCCTCCCGCCGCCGCCGCGCGCCGGCTCGTCATCCATGTCGATCATCCAGCGACAGGCGTCCGCCAGCACCGTGCCGAGCCGGTGGGCAGCCGAGTCACCCGAGCTGGCCGAGGCGATGCGGGCCGAGGAACGCCTGAGCGGGGCCAGGTCCGCCGGTGGGTTCCGGGCCCTGACGGTACGCCTCAACCGCTACGCGCTGGCCCGCGAGGAACTGGTCCGCCGCTTCGACGCCCGCCCGGTCAGTGTGGCCGAGGAGTTCGTGCGGGAGCTTCGCGGTCTGGTCGACGCCCGACCGAAACCCACCTGGGAGACCGTGGTCGGGGCCGACAACGCGCCGGAGAACTCGCGCGCCGCCATCAAGCTCGGCGAGTACGTCGAGCAGGCGTGGCAGCTCGTCGTGCCGCTCCTGCGCGCGCGGTTGAGCGCGGACGCCGGGCCGGTGCTGCTGCACGACGCGGCGGTGCTGGCCCGCTACCGGGCGATGGAGCGGCTGCACGAGCTGGCGGACGCCGCGCGTGCCGGGGCGGGCGGCGTGTGGGTGCTCTGCCCGATGGACGACCCGGCGCTGCTGCCGAAGCTGGACGGCTCGGTGGTGCGGGTGGGCGACAACGAGTGGATCGCCCTGCCGGACGCCTGGGTCGTGAACGCCCACCGCAGCGCGGCAGTCGCGTGAGACTGTCCTGTCCGAGCTCTCCGCGCGTCGTCCATCGCTTCGATGTCCGACGGCGGTCCCGGCGGCGGCACCCAGTCAACCGATCGGGGCGTTCCTCTCGCTGAGACGTCGTGGCAAACTCGCTGTCACCACAGCCTCACTCCTGGAGGAAGCCGGGTGAGATCATGGCTTCTGTTGATCATCATCTCCCGGCTGCCGCTCACCTGGTTCGGATACCGGCTGCAACTTCGCGGCCTGCCGAACGAACGTCCTCGGTTCGTCTATCTCTGCCAAGCCGCTGGCTGTCCCTGGGTCAGCCGCCTGCTGCGCGTGGACGACGCCAGCGTCAGGTGTGCGCAGCATCCGGGAGTAGGAGTGCAAAAGGTCTACGTGAGGCTGTATTCGTGCGGCGGCTGCTCGCAGACGCTGGTCTATTCGCATGACTTCGATGCCGATGAGAGCAGACATGTAGGCCCCGGCCAGCATGCCCCTCGGCCCCTGCGTACCCAGTGAGGTGTGAGACATGTGGTTGGGAAGCCTGTTCACCTCGACTGCGGCGAACTTCGGTCGCCTGTTGATCGTCGGCCTGCTTCCGAACGCCATCCTGGTGGCCTACGTCTGGGTTCTCCTGACGACCGGTGCCTTCACCAACACCGGTCCGTTGGTGTTTCCGGAGGCGCTTGCGCGGATCAGGTTCAAGACGGACGCGGGCGGGCTGCTGGTGTTCGTGCTCCTGGTGGTCACGTTGACCGTGGTGATTCAGCCGTTTCAGATTCGGCTCGTCCGAATGCTCGAGGGCTATTGGGCTGGCTGGCTGGGAGCTTTTCCCACTCGCCTCGCCACCGCGGTCCACAGCCGGCGACGGGAGAGGCTGCGTCGAGTGGCGAACCTCGCCGAACCGGAGGTCAACGATGCCGAACTCGCCCGCATGCCGATCGCCGCGCAGGTCCGAACGCAGCGGCGAGCGCGGAAACTCGAAGCCCGGTCGGAGCGCGCCGCGGCGAAGCTCATGTCGTACCCGCCGACCGCGGAGCCGGTGCTGCCCACGATGCTCGGCAACACCCTTCGGCGGAACGAACGGGTAGCGGGTGAGCGCTACGCGTTGGACACGCTCAGGACTTGGCCCCGCCTCTATCCGCTGCTCAGCAAGAAGGTCGCGGACGCGTTCGACGCGGACAGCGACGGCGTGGACGCCTCCGCCAACCTGGCGGTCACCTTCCTGGTCATGGCCGCGCTGGGGTTTGTGGCCTTCGCCAACGATGGATGGATGCGGCTGGTCCCCGCCGCTCTGCTGGTGCTCGCTGTCGCCGCCTACCGAGCCGCAATCGCGGCAGCGGGCGATCAGGGCTTGGCGATGTCGGTCGCCTACGATCTGCACCGCTTCGACCTCATCGAAAGTCTTCATCTCGGTCTTCCCGCGACCCCGAAGAACGAGGCGGCCCGGAACAATCAGTTGTCCTTCTTCTTCGCGGTCAGCGACAGCACGCCCAATCCGCCGGCCGCGAAGGACGAGCTGAAACTGTTCTACGTGCACCCGAGGGGCGACTAGCTTCGGCGGAGTTCCAGTGCTCCGCCCAAGCCGATCAGCCGCACCTCAAGGTCGTGGGTTCCGGTGTCGGGCAGCTCGCGAGGACCCGACTCGCGGACGAGAAGTAGTGGCCCGGCTGGCGGCCGGGCCAGGATCCGCCACTCGCGGGGAACGTCGACCACCACCCGCCCGCCGAAGGTGACCGCGGTGAGAACGGGCTGTCCCTGAGGCTGCGAGCCGAGCATGTCCACTCGAATCTCGCCGAGGACCACGACCGCACGTAGCTGCCCGCGCAGGGCGTTCAGGGCGGCGACGCGTCCGGTCCACATCACCCGGGTCCACGGGTGTTCGTCCTGCACGGCCGACGCCGCCAGGGCGACGGCGCCCACGAACACCACCGCGATGGTGATGTTGGTTGCCTGGGCCAGGGTTACGGTGGGTCGCAGTGCCACGATGGCCGCGATCGTGGCCAGGATGCCCGGGCCGATGTAGGCGACGGCCGAGCGGGTCAGCGCTCGTCCGAGGTTCACCAGGGCGAGAGCCGTCAAGGCATATGGCCCGAACTCAGTGAGCGTGGCCCACGCGAGTGCGAAGCGCTCGACCGGGTCGAAGATCAGGTAGCTGGTGGTGACAAGACCGATCATCCCCAGCCAGAGACGTATCCGCTTCACGGTGCTGTTCGCGGACTCCTAGGAGGATCCGGACACGCGCTTGTAGGTGCACTTCACCGAGACGGCGTGACGCTCGTCGTCCCGCACGAGCAGGACGCCGGCATCGGGCAGCAGATCGAGCTGGAATGTCGCCTCGAGCCCGTCGAGCGTCCAACCCTGACGGGGATGGGGCCCGGCGTCCAGCCGGGCAGCCAACCTGTCGCTGATCAGGGCTATCGCGGTCGCGAGTTCATCCACCCGAGAGCCGTCGGCGGCATCTCGCGTCGACAGTGCCCCGGGGCTGTCCGGTGGCTGGACCTCGACGGTTAGTTCCATGGGACCCTTCATACCTCTTCCGAGCCGTGCACGGCAGTGCTCGGTGGACCGACGCGGGGGTTGAGCGACGGCGAATGGGTCACCAGCCGGGATACCGGTCCCACCAGTGGGGATCGGTGGCGGCGGTGTACTCGGTGCCCGACGGTCCGTCCACGAACTCGGTGACGAGGTCGCGGGCCAGCACGTCTGCGACCCAGGCCAGCTCCAGCCGGGAGACCCACGTGACCGGAAGCGCCTCGACGCCGTGCGCGGCGCCGAGAAACGCGCCGACGGTGGCGGCCACGTGCCTGCCGTGCGGAACGGACGCGGCGAACAGCAGGGCGTCGCCCAGTTGCTCCCGGTCAGGAAAGGACAGCGCGACGTAGACGGCTCCGGCCAGCGCCGAAGCAGCCCGGGCGTCCGGGCAGAGCTGTCTCAGGGCCGCCTTCTGGCGCGGATTGTCCCGCGCCGCGTGCACCGCCGGGGAGAGTGGCAGTCCGCTCATGACCTGGACCAGGGACTGGCAACTCCGCTGTGCCCGTTCCGTCGCCTCTTCGACGTTCTGGCCCGCGACGATGTTGCCGATCAGCGTGGCGGCGAGCGCGGCGGCGTCGGCCGCCTCTTGGCCGTGCGTGGTAGCCGCGATCTCTGCGGCGAAGCGGCCGGGCTCCGGCTCCCACCACTGGATGAGCCCGGTGGGCAGGGTACGGGTGAGCCCGTGTGCTCCGGTGCTGGTCCAGGTGCGACCGTCCTCCTCCAAACTCGGCTGCGCCTGGAGCGCGGACACGGTGGCCGGGGCGGATCCACGCCGTTCTCCGAGGGCGGGGACCTGGGCGAGCCAGCCGTCCGGCCAGTCTTCCTCCTGCCAGCGTTTGATGCCGGGGATGCCTTGCACCGCCGCCCACCGGGTGTAGGCGTGCCACACCACGCTGGGTGGGTGACAGATGCCCTTGTGCGCGCCCCGGACGTTGGCACGGATGATGCCGTCGATGGTGAAGCAGGCGAGCTGCCCGGCGCTGGTGGCCCGCAGCGTCCCGCCGGCCGGCACGGTCCCGTCGGTCGCACCGATCGCGTCACCGAGCACGAGCCCGAGCACGCACCCCCGAGCCGTCGCGAGCTGCTCCGCCGTCACCCTGGTCATTCCGAGCAGCATAGGGGCGGGTGACGCGAGCCCGGCTCGGCGTCGGGATGTCGACAGATGGGCGGAGGCCGGCGAGCTGGACGAAGATTTCCCGCTTCGCGGTGGCGAGGCCATGACGGTCGAGGACGTAGCCGGACAGCCAGATCCAGCCGAGGTGGGTCAGCTCGGGGCCGATCGAGACGACCCGGAACGTGAGGGCGCGGTCGCCGCCGAACTGCACTGAGGCGCGGCCGTCGATTCGCAGCAGGTCACCCGGTTGCGGACGCACCGCTACCAGTGACCCTGGTTCGGTGGTCGGCACTCGCGGGCGTGCATGGTCTGCCAGTCACGCACCGCCCGCTTCAGCCGCTCGTTCTCCACGGTCAGCCGGCGGATCTGCCGGTGCAGGTCGGTCAGCTCGTCGGCGACCTCGGTCTGGAACGCGCGTACCTGATCCTGGTCGACACCTCGACGGCGCGGGTCGAACGCGCGGCTCCGCGCCTCGTGCGGGGTCATCCGGGCCGGCAGTCCGGTCCCGTAGAGCTGGCCGGAGCGATACACCTCGGTCACATCGGTCCTTTCTGAGGGCAGGCGGAAGCGCGGAGGGTCGGTGCGGTGGGACTGGAAGGGCGGGCCGTCCGCGCCGGCGTGCGGACGGCCCGCCCGCTCCGCCGCCGCAGCCCGGATCGGCGGTACGGAGGCGAAGCGCGTCGGTGGGTCGGGACGGGCACGCGCACCCGCCCCGACCGGGGGAAAGAGCCGAACTCGTTGCCACGCGAGGACCGGCTCCGCTCCAACATAACTAGATATGTCAGATGAGTCAACGCTGCTTGTTAGGCGCGTCGCGGTGTGATCGAATCGGATCGCCACGCGAGGAGTGCCATGCGAGAAGTGCCGGACTACTGGCGGATCGCCGATGATGTGATCGCCGATGATGTGATCGCCGATGTCAGGTCGAAGAAGCTGAAGCCGGGGGACAAGCTGCCCTCGATCGCCGTGCTGCGCGAGAACTACCGCGTCAGCCACGGAACGGTCCAGATGGCCTATGCGCGTCTGGAAGCGCTGCGGGTGATCCGGCGGCAGCAGGGCAAGGGCGTCTTCGTGACCGACCCGAATACCTGGATGAGAGAGCCGTAACCGGCGTCAGCCGAGCAGGGCCTTCAACCACTGGTCGGTGCGGTGCGCGGTGTACTCGGCATCGGCTCGCCACGCGTCGCCGTGCCCGGTCCGCCAGTGCGTCGTCCAGGGCTCGACGCCGAGCGCGGCCTGGTCGCGCAGGAAGTCGTGCATCGCCAGGGCCCGCACGGTCAGCAGCGGCACCAGGTCGCGGCGCTGCCGCTCGTCCAGCCCGTACGCGTCCACGAGTGCGCGCAGCCGCTGTCCCGCGTCGGTGCGCTGCCAGTCAGGATGCGCCGACAGCGGGACGAAGCCGTGCGCCGCGTAGGCGAGATCCCACAGGCGTGATCCCGGCCCGGCGTTGTCCCAGTCGATGACGATCCAACGGTCACCGATTACGAGGTTCCACGGCGCGAGGTCGTGGTGCACGATCATCTCGTTCCGGTCGGCCGGGATCAGGGCGTTCCACCGCGCGTCCGGCGGCGGCGTGAACGTCGCGAGCGCGTCGTGCAGCTCGCGTGCCAGCCGCCCGACCCGGGCGAACTGGTCGAGCGGTTCGAGCAAATCGAAGCGGTGCGGCCAGGGCACCTCACCGGCCGCGTAGGTGAGCACCTCCCGCCCTTTCTGGTCGATCCCGAGCGGCCGGGGCGCGCCCCGGAAGCCGACCGACCAGAGGTGGTCGAGCAGCGCGTGCACCGCCGGGGTCCAGGGGCCGGCCTGCCGGCGTACGGTGTCTCCGACCCGCACCACGCCCGCCGACACGTTGCCGCCGGTCAGCGGGATCTCCTCGGCGCTCATCCGCCAAACCTGCCACATCGACCGTCGCGCCGCAGGCCCCGCCGGCCGGCGCACGAGTCGCCATACTGTCGCGATGGCCGCGGACGTGCGTACCGAAGATGGTTGTCGCCTGTGGGCCGACCAGGCCGGCGCCGGGTCGCCGCTGGTGTTGTGTCACGGCGGTCCGGGCATGTGGGACTACCTCGGCCCGGTCGCCCGGCTGGTCGACGACCACGTCCGCGTCATCCGGTGGGACCAGCGTGGGTGTGGGCGTTCCGAGCGGCGCGGGCCGTACACGGTCGACCGCTTCGTGGTCGACCTCGACGCGGTGCGCGAGCGCGTGGCCGGACCGCGAACGGCGCTGCTGGGACACTCGTGGGGCGCGCACCTGGCGCTGCGGTACGCGCTCGACCACCCCGAGCGGGTCAGTCACCTGATCTACGTCTCCGGCACCGGCATCGACCCCGAACGTGACTGGCATCCGCACTACAAGCGGAATCTCCGGCGGCGGCTCGAGCCGCATCGGGACCGGTGGGAGGCGCTGGACGAACGAGCCCGCAACCCGGCCGTGGAGCGCGAACGGGCGGTCCTGCAATGGTCGGCCGACTTCGCCGACCCGGAGACCGCGCTGCGGCACGCCGAGGGCATGGCCACGCCGTGGCTGGGTCTCAACCGGGACTGCAACCAGGCCCTCAACGCCGAGGTGAAACGGGAGATGAAGGACGCCGACCTTGCCGCGCTGTGCCGAACGCTCGACCTGCCGGTGCTGATCGTCGATGGGCCCGAGGACATTCGTCCCCGCTGGGGCGTCGACTCGCTGGAGCAGGCGTTGCCGAACTGCGAGCGGGTGAGCATCGCCGGATCCGGTCATCTGCCGTGGGTCGAGAATCCGCGCGACTTCCGCCGAGCGGTGACCGCCTTCCTTGCCGCGACGGCGTGAGCCGTCGTCCGAACCTGACTCGGTAGCGGCCTGTCGACCAGATCGGTACTTACGGGTACCCCCGTCCCGTCCACGGGACGGCTAGAGTCTTCGCGTGATCGACCGGAAGCAGCTTTTGTCCGACTTGCAGAAGCAGGTCAAGAACCTGGAAAAGGACCTGCGGGAGCAGGCCGAGTCGGTCGAGGAGGTGCGCCTCAAGCTGCGTGGCGAGTACGACCATGCGTTCAAGGTCGGGCGTACCGCCGCCACCTGGGCGACATGGCGCGACGAGCGCGTGACGCAGGCCGCCGTCGCCTGGGTGCTCGGCACCGTTTTCGTCCGCTTCTGCGAGGACAACGGCCTGCTGCCCGACCCCTACCTGTCCGGCCCGGGGGACCGGCTGGTCCTCGCCGAGGAGGCAGAGGCGCAGTTCTTCCGCGACCAGCCGAACGAGACGCTTCGCGGCTGGCTGAAGCAGGGCTTCGCGGCGATCGCCAGCTCGCAGGCCGGCAAGTCACTGTTCGACGAGCGGCACAACCCGCTCTACCAGATTCCGCTCTCGCACGACGAGGCGAAGAACCTGATCGCGTTCTGGCGTCGGCGCGGCGAGGCCGGCGGGCTGGTGCACGACTTCACCGACCTGGAGTGGGACACCCGCTTCCTCGGTGACCTCTACCAGGACCTGTCCGAGGCGGCCCGCAAGACTTATGCGCTGCTCCAAACGCCGGAGTTCGTCGAGGAGTTCATCCTCGACCTGACGCTCACCCCGGCGATCGCCGAGTTCGGCCACGACGTCGTCAAGATGATCGACCCGACGTGCGGCTCGGGCCACTTCGTCCTCGGCGCGTTCCACCGGCTGTTGAAGGAGTGGGAGCAGCACGCCCCCAACCGCGATCCGCAGGAGCGGGTGCGGCTCGCCCTCGACGCCGTCCACGGCGTTGACATCAACCCCTTCGCGGTCGCCATCGCTCGCTTCCGCCTCCTCGTCGCCGCCCTGCGGGCCTGCGGGTTCAAGACACTCATTGATACTGAGGACTACACCTTTCCTCTTCGCCTCGCGGTCGGCGACTCTCTCATCAAAGCACGCCAACTCGATCTGTTTGGCGATTCCGACGAGTTGGCGGGTTTCCATTACGCCACTGAGGATGTCCACGAGTATGCCGGCATCCTTGAGCGTGGCCGTTACCACGTTGTAGTTGGAAACCCTCCATATGTAACGGTTAAGGATAAGGCGCTTAACGGCGTTTATCGTGAGATCTACAGTGCATGTCACATGAAGTACGCCTTATCTGTGCCTTTTGTGCAGCGATTCTTTGAGCTTGCGAAACTAGGAGATCGCATTGGAGGGGCGGGCTACGTCGGGCAGATCAACGCATCCTCCTTCGGTACCCGGGAATTTGGAAAGAGGCTGGTCGAGGAATTCTTTCCGACCGTGGATATGCGGCTCGTCGTTGACTGTTCAAAGGCTTTCATCCCTGGTCACGCGACCTCCACGGTCATCCTAGTTGCTCGCAGGCGGACACCTGGAGCGGAGACGGTGACGGTTGTTTCCCCTATCGAAGGTGAGCAGCGAGAGCCTGCCGACCCAAGCCAAGGTGAAGTCTGGAAGGCGATTGTCCGGCAGGCGTGGGATTCGGGTTCGCAGAGCCGCTGGGTCAGCGTAAATCCCGTGCCGCGAGCCCTTATTGAATCGTTTCCTTGGACGTTTGGGGGTGGCGGTGTCACCGAGTTGGTGGACTTGATAGTAGCGACGCGGGCGACACTGCGTGCCAAAGTTGTCCGGGTCGGATTCTTTGGCGTGGTGGGGGCCGATGAATCAATGGCTGCAAGTGAAGAGGCATTCGTCCGGGTTCGATCGGAGCGCGCTTTTCGACGGCGACTTATCGTCGGAGACGAAGTTCGCGACTGGTTGATCAAAGAAGGGGATCACGTATTTTTCCCATACGATGAAAAAAAGAATCTGGTTCCAGTTGAAGAGTTTCCTGGGCATGTTCGCCGCATGTGGCAGCATCGCACTGATCTTGGCGGCCGGGCAACCTTCTCTGGTCGCACATATTTTGCAGATGGTCGCCAGTGGTACGAGTGGCATCAACTTCCGAAAGACCTCGATTGTCATTCTTGGTCGCTCATCTTTGCTGAGGTTGCAACTCATAGCCACTTCGTCCTGAGCCGGAGCGACGCAGTGATTAATCGTACTGCACCGGTTATCAAACTGGAGGGGCATGCCACTGCGGACGACCATCTTCAGTTGGTGGGAGTGCTGAACAGCTCGACCGCCAATTTCTGGTGCCGACAGTTCTGCCATGACAAGGGGGGAGGTGGAAACGGGAGGGGAATTGCGACTGAATCCTGGGAACATATGCTCCAGAGAAGTGGATCCCGCCTGCTGGATTTTCCGTTGCCATCGACGTACCCCCTAGAGTTGAGTCAAGGTATCGACCGGCTTGCGCAGCGGCTCGCCACGGTGAGCCCGGCGGCGGTCGCGGCTTCTGGTGTGCCTACCCGCGAGCGGCTGGCCGTCGCTTCCGAGGAGTGGCGCTCGGTGCGGGCGCGGATGATCGCGTTGCAGGAGGAGTTGGACTGGCAGGTCTACTCGCTCTACGGGCTGCTGGACGAGGAACTGACCGCCCCGGCCGGCTCGGTGCCGGAGTTGAAGTTGGGGGAGCGGGCGTTCGAGATCGTGCTCGCCCGCAAGATGCGCGACGAGGGCCTGGAGACGCAGTGGTTCGTCCGGCACGGGTCGGAGCCGATCACTGAGCTGCCGGTGGACTGGTCGCCTGAGTACCGGGCGGTCGTCGAGCGCCGGATCGCGGTCATCGAGGGCAACCGCAACATCGGGTTGATCGAGCGGCCGGAGTGCAAGCGGCGGTGGGCCACCGAGGGTTGGGACGCGATGCAGCGCAAGGCGCTGCGCGACTGGCTGCTGGACCGGTGCGAGGCGCGGGAGCTGTGGTACCACCACGTCGACGGTCTGGAGCAGCCGCGCCCGTTGACCACCGCGCAGCTCGCCGACGAGCTGCGCCGCGACGACGACGTGCTCACCGTCGCCGGCATCTACGCGCCCGGTCAGGATCTCGGCAAGGTGATCGCCGACCTGGTCGCCGACGAGCACGTGCCGCACCTGGCCGCGCTGCGTTACAAGGATTCGGGGCTGGCCAAGCGGGCCGACTGGGAGCAGGTGTGGGACCTGCAACGGCAGGAGGACGCGCTGCCCGACGAGGCGGCGAAGCGGGAGTTCCGCAAGCGGATCCCGGTGCCGCCGAAGTACACCTCGGCGGACTTCCTCAAGGGCAGCTACTGGAAGCACCGCGGCAAGCTCGATGTACCCAAGGAACGCTTCGTCTCGTACCCCGGTGCCAGCCGCGACGGTGATCCGTCGCTACTGGTCGGCTGGGCCGGCTGGGACCACCGCGAGCAGGCCCAGGCCCTCGCCACCCTGGTCGTCGCTCGCGAGCAGGAGGACGGCTGGGCCGCCGACCGGCTGTTGCCGCTGGTCGCGGGGTTGCGCGAGATCCTGCCCTGGGTACGCCAGTGGCACGGCGAGTTCGACCCGATGTGGGGTTCGTCGCCGGCGGACATCTACGCCGGCTTCCTCGCCGAGACCACCAACCGGCTGCACCTCACCGATGAGGCGCTCACCTCGTGGCGCCCGCCGAAGGCCGTCCGTGGGCGCAGAGCCAAGTAGTGACAGAGCACAGGTCGTCGCTGTCCACCCCTTCTGCACCTCAGGAGCCGACCATGGGTAACGAGATCCAACTGATCAGTGATGGCGATGGACTGGCGGTCATCGGAGAGCCGACGGCCGTCGAACGTTTTCTCGTCGCTGAGGGACTGCCGTCGTCGGACCTCGGACTGCCACGGCTCGGGTCTGTCCTCAGTGCTGGGGCGGCAGCGGCACAGGCGGGTTCCGAGATCGCCGCCCACTCAGGCCGCTGGGTGCAGCTGACCAAGGAGTCCGCGCAGCTTGTCGACAGGTTCGGTCTGATGCCGACCAAGACTCCAGGCGTCAGCCACGCGATGGTGGGGGATCCAGGCTCGATCCAGAAATGGCTCCAGATCTCGAAGGTGCACGGAGCGAACCCGGCGCTGCTGAGCGGTGCTGCGGGGATCATGGCGCAGTTTGCGATGCAGCAGAGCATGAAGGAGATCACCGACTATCTCGCCACGATCGACGAGAAGGTCGACGATGTGCTCCGCGCCCAGAAGGACGCCGTGTTGGCCCGCATGATCGGCGTGGGCTTCGTCATCGAGGAGTCCATGACCATCCGAGAGGCGAGGGGTCGGGTCGACGAAGTCACGTGGTCGAAGGTGCAGGGCGCGCCGGCGACGATCGCGGAAACCCAGGCATACGCGTTGCGTCAACTCGACGCACTCGCGGAGAAGCTGGAGCGCAAGACTGCGATCGGTGATCTCGCCAAGGCGGCCAGGGAAGCAGAGTCCACGGCACAGGAGTGGCTCGTCGTGCTGGCTCGCTGCTTCCAGCTGCAGGACGCGATCGCCGTGCTCGAACTCGACCGGGTGCTGGACGCGTCACCGGGGGAGCTGGACGGGCATCGCCTCGGGCTGAGGGCTGCCCGACAGAACCGGCTCGAACTCATCTCCCGGTGCACCGAGCGCCTGCTGGCCCGCATGGAAGCGGCCGCAGGTAGGGCCAACGCCAAGGTGCTGCTGAATCCGATGGACTCCCCGGCTGTGGTGAAGTCGAGCAACCATGTCTCGATCGCCATCGTCGACTTCCACGGGCGGCTCGGGATCGAGGGCGCACGCCAGTCATCGGAGGCGAGACGATGGACGGACGCGGCCATGGAAATGCGGGACAAGGCGCTTGAGACAGGAGCAGACGGTGTCGGTGCCGCCGTGCGCCTCGGAGACGAGACCCTCGGCCGGGCCAAATGGGCGACGGGCAAGCTCTCCAGCCGGATCGCCGAGCGAGCGCTCCGCTGGCGTGCGGATGACGAGAAGCGCGACGAGAAGGACTAACACGCTCAATCGCGGTGGCCTGACAACTGGGCCACCGGCTCCTGGCCCCTGACCCACCCTGCTCTTGAGGACGGGGTCAGGGACACCCGTACATGAGAAGTCTCGTTGTCGTGGAAGGCAGCATGGCATCACGGCCCCCCTCCGGGTACCAGATCAGGAAAGTGCACCCCACGCTGGGAGAACGGCAGCGGTACACCCTCAACAAGCCGCTGACCTTCCGCTGTTCGAGATGCCAGCGCACCAACATGTCCAGCTCGGTGGTCACGATCGGCGGGGACTGGTCCCATCTGCTCTGCGGGCGTTGTTACGGCGGGTCGGTCGGATCCGCTAAGAGCGTGGCCCCGCAGGCGAAGGCAGCCAGAGCCTCAGAGAGAGCGCAGCCTGAGACGCACCGGCCGGCCAGCCCGCTGCCCCGGGACATGGTGTGGCTCGCCGCGCTGCACCGTTCCGTCGCCGAAGGAAAGGAGATGTCCTCATCCGAGCAGGAGCTCTACCGCCGGCGTGCCGGTGAGCCCGCCTCCATCGCCGCCATCAGGTACGCGGAGGGGCTGCTCGAGATCGAGGTCAGGATCGCAGAACTGACCGGCGGCCGGGCCGCCGAGACGCTCAGCCGCACCCGCGATGAGTTGGCGCTTCGGTGCGTGGAAGCGTCCGAGAGCTTCCGTGCCTCTCGCCGGCATGTCCGGGGCGAGCAAGCCTCCGCTGATTCGCGGCCGGCGTCCTTGCCGACGCAGGTGGTCCGTGACGTCGCCGGCAGCACGTTCGACGCGGCGCTCGCCCAGGCGCTTCGCCGTCGAGGGCTACGTCTCGTCGATTTTGACCCGCCAGCTACCGACATCTGGGCGTGGCTGCGCCTACATGAGAAGGCAATCGCGCCGGAAGTGCCTGCCGAGGTGAAGCGTCTGCGAAAACTGAGCCAGGCGGACTTCACCCGTGAAGCTGTGGCTGACATCAATCGCTGGCAGTACGACGAAGCGCTGGCGCACCCGGCCGTAGCGGAAAAATGGGCAGCCTGCGCGGACGAAATCCTGGCGGAGGCTGAGCGCGTGTACCGGTCACTTCAGGCCGACCCGAGCGGCAGGCGAGGCAAGGAGGTCACGGCACGTCTGCGACGGGCTGGCGAGGCACATGCGCGGGCCAGCGCGCGCTGCATCGAGGCCCAACTAATGGTGGAGGACCTGCAAGCTCAGGCCACCCGAATCCATCGGGCACGCGGAATGCCGAAGCTTCATTCCGACTGCCTGGCCGAGGCGGCCTTGGCGGTCCGCAAGAGCGACTCCGAACTGGCACGACAGGTCGACCGAGCGATCGAGGAGCACCGGAGAGGATGCCCGCGACGGCGTGACTGCGAGCGCCAAGCCGGCTGTGTGTCGTCGATCGGGGAAGCGGTGCGGTTCCGGCTGGACTACATGGACGCCCCAGAGCCGCCGTCAGGCAGGAGCCGGCTGACCGGGCCAGAGGACGATGACGCGGCGGCGAACTGGCTGCGTACCGACGGACGCGAGCTGACCTGGTCGGTTGCCCTCCGCCAGGCACACATCGACGGCGGTTGGTGCCCGTTGCCCGACGGCGCGCAGCTCGCAATGTCGCAGGCCCGCCGACTCCACCTGCGAATTCACCACCAGCTTCAAGGTGCTTCCGCCAACCTGGACTGTCAGACGGCGTTGCGGACGCGGGGCGGCCAGTGGGAGCTGGCCGGGATTCCCTGGCCGGTCGATTGGCCGGCGGGCACTCGTGTCACCGTCACCTGGTCCCACGGTAACGACCGGGTGACGATCAACAGCATCCCGTTGCCGAGGCCAGAGCGTATCGACGGCGTTCTCTTCGCCCATCGATACGACGCGCGGATGGTGACTCGGGAGCACGCTCCTGGAGCCGGCAGGCCGGGGCAGGTGCCCGACCTCAACGACATGAGCTGGGTGATGCACACGTTGCGGAAACTCGGCTACCTGACCGAGGACGGAGAGGCGATCCTCGCCGAGGACGCGCTCATACACAACTGCCTGAGGTTGGGCCTTCCCCCGCGTCGCGCCCGCGACATTCCGCGCGCGGTCAAGCGTCTTATCGCCGGTGGTGCACTCCGGCGTGTCGGAGGCTCCGTTGACGTCGATGGTCGTCCTTGGTACCCGCCCCGCTCCGGCGACCATCGCGTGACGCTGCTGCGTTACGTTCCCCGGGTGGAGCCGACCACGACCCCGCACGAACCACCTGAGCACGGGGGGAAGCGACGACGCCACAAGGTCTTGCCACACCTGCGAAACCTGCCCCGAGGCTCTCAGGCGTCACCGGAGAAGGAACAGGAATACCTGGAACTTGTCCGGGACGCGAGGATCGTGAACAGAGGCGGTGGTCTTCCCAAGGGGAAAACGCTGGTGAGCGAGCATGAACGCGACGGGTGACAGGAGGGGCTGTCTTGACCACTGCGGGCGATCTCACGACCTGGCGGACGGCGGCAGACGTGGACGATGTGGCCGAGATGCTGGCATCTCGACGCTCCCGCCTCTGGCAGATGTTCCGCCCGACGGATCTCGCTGCCTGGGTCTTCGCCGAGCCGGTCGCCGCCTCGCTGGAGTCCGCACCGGCGGACGCCGAGGCGGACTGGGCCGCGGGTCTCGACCAGTCCAGTCGTCGCGCCTGGGCAGTCGCGGGCTGGGTCGCCCGCACGGTTGTGCCCGAGGCGGCTCGCACCGCGGGTCGATACTGGATCCTGTCTCGCCTGGACGACGGCGGCAAACCGGTGCTCCGGCTGACGGTCGGAGTGCTCGAGATCCTGGGCCTGTACGAGTCTGGCGAAGCTATGTGGTTACGCCTCCACGCCGCGCCGATCGGTCGCGCGCTGGAAACCGGGAGCGTCGACCTGGAGGAGTGGCAGCGGCGAGGCGTCGAGATGCTCGACGACGGCACGGCGACCCTCGCCGAGGAGAAGCTACTCGTCCGTTGTCCCGACCTGGACACCGCGCTCTGGCTGCTGCGGCAACCACCTGTGATCGCCGGTCTGCGTCTGCTGGGCTGCTGGGTGGCCGCCGGGCCGTATTCCTTCGCGGGGCGATACCGCGCCGACGTGGTGGCCCAGGCGTGGCAGGCGGCGGAGTGGTTGACGGTCGACGACACCGGAGCCGCGACGACCGACCCGCAGGGCTACGACCGGCCTTACAGCCGGCCAGTAGCGCCCACCGCACTGCCGCCGCAGCGCACGTTCGACGCGGAGAGCTATCGAGCCGGCATCGACGAACACGATCGGCTGTGCCGCAGGCTGCTCGACCATCTCGCCTCGATCGATGTGCCGTGCGGAGCCGGACTGCGCGGAATACCGGTCGACCTCGCATGGCGAGATGCCGAGGGGCGGCAGTTCATCGCAGAAGTCAAGAGTGTGAAGGGCGGCAACGACGTGGAGCAGCTCCGGCTCGGTCTCGGTCAGGTCCTGGAGTATCGGCATCGCCTCGACACTCGTGACCTGCCGATCCAGGCGGTGCTGCTCGTGTCCGGCGGAACGGTATCCGTGTGGCGAGACATCTGTGCGGAGAACCGCGTCGTCCTGCTCGCCGGTGATGAGCCGCCGTCGAGGTGGGCCGAGCTGCTGGGATTGACGCCACCGGAAGCACCGACTCTCGGCCAACTATCTCAGGCCCTTTCCGGGATGGCGGTCGCTGACCTCGTTTCGTAGCGTAGCGACTTCCATCACTTCGAGGAGGTCTTGCGTGCCGAAGCTCAAGGGAGTGTTCTGCGTCGAGGGCGAGTGGGACCACGACCTGACCAAGCGGCGTTCGGTGCTGCCGACGCTGGACATGTTGGAACGTCTGGGAAGCCTCCGGCACATCCATTGCAGCGCCGTCACTCAGGAGCAGTTGAAGTATCAGCTGGAAAAGTGGTCGACAGCTCGATACGTGGCCTACGAAGTGGGTTTTTTCGCATTACACGGGTCGCCCAGGCATATGTGGCTTTCCAAGTCGCACTCGACCAGCCTTGAGGAGGTAGCCGGCTGGATGTCGGGCCGATGGCAGGGCAAGCGCATCTACATCGGCGCCTGCTCGGTGATGCGAGGCTCCGACTCATACCTCGCCGACTTCCTGTACGAGACGGGGGCGTCGATGGTATGTGGCTTCACCAAGCAGGTGGATTGGATCGAGTCGGCCGCCTTCGAGATGGTGCTCCTGGACCGGCTCGTCAACAGTGGCAAGGTCAACAGCGCCGAGTAACTCGCCTCTTCGTCCCGCTGGGCGCCTTTGGCCAGCCACCTGGGCTTTCGGGTGGTGTATGCGAACGGATCCAGCGTGAAAATCCCATCAATGAGGGCGGGTGAATCGGCTGTCTCCGCGATGCCTTGACCCGGCTCTCGGGCCGACGCGACCATCTGATGATGTCGATGACATTCATCGAGGGCTCAGCCGAGGCAGTGGAGGTCGTATGGTCAACGAGGTTCCTCTCGCCACTCCGGAGACGCGGCCGCTCCTGCGCCGGGCGCATCAGATCGTCAATGCAGGCGGCGGTGACTACGCCTTCACGGACCTTCGCCGGACCACACTCGGCAATGTGCAGACGCGGCAGTTTCGCCTGTTCACGCCGGTCAGCCGGCCCCGGATGCGGCTGCCCACCTCGCTGCCGGAGTTCACCGAGCTCCGCCACGTGGCCAACCTGTCCGACAGCCCGGTGACGGTGGCCGCCCAGCTCGGCGGCCACTGGTCCGACCACAACCTCGCGGCCATCACCCACGTCGCCGCGTGCAATTTCCGGTGCTCCTACTGCTACGTCGACTACGCGCACCTGGCCGGCGCTGATCACTTCGTGGTGAGCGCCGATGCCGTCGTGGCGGAGTTCGTCGCACTGCGGGCGGCGCTCCGGCGTACCGGCCGAAGGCTCAGCCTGTTGCGCGTCAGCGGCGGTGAGCCGCTGCTGGCGCCGTCGCTCGTCCTCGAGATCCACCATGCCCTGGCCGTGCGAGGTCTGCTCGACTCGGTGGTCCTCAAGGTGGAGTCGAACCTGTCCACGCTGACCTATGCCTGGCGCCGGAGCGGGGGTCGTCCCGGAGCGGGTGACTCGGCGGCGATGCGCGGCATCAAGCTCCACACCACGCTGCACCACCCGCCCGACAGCCGGGAGTGGTCGGCCATCCGCGATGGGCTCGCCCTGGCGCTTGAGATCGGCTTCGACGTGTTCCCGGCGATCGGGGCCAACGACTGGAGCACCACGCAACTCGACTCGCTCTACTCGGAGCTGACCCGGATCAGCCCGGGGCTTCCGCGACGGCTGGCGGTACGGCCCTTCCATCTCGACTATCCGGCGCTGGCGGATCGCCGGCGGCTATCTCAGCCGACGCCGGGGGAGACCCCCTCGGTCACGTGGGAAGGAATTCTCCGGCGGCGCGCCGGTGTCGGGTACCTTGCCGAGCCGCGACATCTGATACCGCTCACCCCGAGCCCCTCACCTGCCGGCTCTCAGGAGGAACGATGCCAGACCTCACGTCCGTCACGATCTGCAGCAGCTCGAAGTTCTACGACACAGCCCGCCGGGCGGAGGAAGCCTTCCGCGCCCTCGGGCTGATCGTTCACACGCCGCGTTACGACTACAACGAACAACTGGTCACGGTCGACGAGACGGCCAAGTTCCGGCTCACCCACGAGTTCCTCGCGAAGATCAGCAAGTCGGATGCCGTCTTCGTGGTCGCCAATGGCGGATACGCCGGAGTGAGCGTGTGCATCGAGGTCGGCTACGCCGCTGGACAGGGCAAGACCATCCTGTTTTCCGAGCAGCCCGCGGAGTTCGCGCTGCGGGCACTCGTCGACGCGGTGGTGCCGGTCGAGGAGATCCACGCCGGCATTCGAGCCGGCGGAACGGCGAGGACGTCTCCGTGATCATCGCTGTCCCGGCACCGTCCAGCCGCCTGTTCGCACCGGTGGCCGACATGTTCGGTGACCTCTTCACCGGGCCTGACGGATCGCATCCACGGTCACTGTGGCAGCGATCCGGCACGGACGTGGTCGTACGATGTCGGGGCTTCGACATCCCCGGGCTGGTGGCGGTGGGAGCCGTTGACGTGGGCATCACCGGATACGACGTGTGCGTCGAGCACAGTCTCGCCAGCGGTGCGCCACTCGCCATGCGTGCCCTGCCCGCGGCGCGGACCTCCTTCGTCACCTACTGCACCGTCGCGGGCCGGGACGTCGAGACCATCTACACCGAATACCCCGCCATCACGGAGGCGTGGTTGGGCACTCGGACTGATCAGCGACCGTCGCGAATCGTGCGGCTGCACGGATCGACCGAGGGCGTCATTCGCGTCGATAATCACGGTGCCGGCGTGTTACTGGTGACATCGGGGGAAACGCTTGCCGCGAACGGGTTGGACGTCGACGTACCGCTGCTCGCCACCGACATGTGCGTCGTGACCCGATCGTCCGCCGTCAGATGGCCGGAGGCGGCCGATCTGCCGACGCTCGCCATGCCGAGCTTCTGCGCGGCGGCCGGCGACGGGCGGGCGACCGACACCACGCCGTGGGGGGAGCTGAGCAGTGGAGATTGAGATGACCACCGTCGCGGCCGGCTGGGCGGACGTCCTGTCGATCTTCGCCCGTGCCGACCCCGCCCGGGTCACTACCCGGCACGGCATCTGTTTCGACATTCCCGGCCTCACGGTCCGGCTGCGCAATGCGGCGGATCTGACACCGCCGTCCGGCTACCTCTACCCGGAACTCATCAAGGACTACCGGGACCGGATCTTCGGCGACCAGCGCGAGTCCTCGTTGCTCTACCAGCGACTGCGCGGCTGGATCGGCCCGGACGGCGCACCGATCGACCAGCTCGCGCAAGCCACGGAACTGCTTCGTCAGGACGAACACAGCCGGTCGGCGGTCTTCTCGATGTGGCGGCCGGAGGAGGATCTGGGTGGCCGCTTCCCGGTCTCACCGGTCGGCGGCGCGCTCCGGATCATCGGCGACGACCTCGTGCTCTTCCTGACCGCCCGCAGCGTCGACGTGTGGGTCGGGTTCGTACCCGAGATGCTGACCTTCGCGCAGTTGGCGGCCGACGCCGCGCTCGCCCTCGGCGCGAAGGGCGCCAAGGTCTGCTACCACGCGTGGAGCGCCCACATCTACGAGGTCGACTACCTCACCCATCTCGCAGGCGCGTCATGACCCGCTCGCTCACGCTGCTGGACAGCGGCCTGGTCGACCCGCACACCATCGACCGGGTCCTGCAGTCGGTGGTGTTCTTCTCCGACCGTGTCGTCCTGCGCGCGTCCTTCGAGGTCGCGTCCGCCTACCGCGAGCGTGCCGGCGAGATCAACCGTCGGGTCGACGAGCTGCACGAGGCCGGGCTCCTGCGGCTGTGGGGCCACGAGTACGAGGTCGATGACGGCGGCCGGGTGCGCTACGGCCCGCCCTCGGGGCGGCGGCGACGTGCCGACCTGGTCATCCCGCAGGGGCAGATGCGCACGAGCCTGACCCGCATGGACGAGGTGATGCGTGCGATCCGGGAGGAGGCGTACCGCCGCCACGACGGCGACCGTGGTTCGCTACGCCAGGGTGCGGCGGAGATCGTGAGCCTGCGCAACCACATGGCTTCCCTCGTCATCTCCTCCGAACTGGGGCAGGACGGCATGCTGTCCAACCCCGCGGTGCGGACCGAACTGACCCGGCATCTCGGCCGGCCGCAACCCGAACGCTTCGAGGCCGCGGTGGTGCGGGACGTGCTCGCACAACTCCAGATCGGGACGCTCGACCAGCTCAACGTCGACCAGATCCTCGAGTCGAGGCGATACAACGCGGGCTTCCGAACACTGCTCGACGAGTCTCTGTCGGCAGTGGCACGGGGCCACGACCCGGTCCTGACCCCGGAGGCGACCGCTCGTGAACTGGCACGTCGATACCGGGAGACCGTTGCCGAGTTCGCTCGACCGCGCGTCGGCGGACAGGTGGCCCAGGAGGTGGTCTGGGACGTCCTCGGCGCCACCGTGCCGTCGACGGTCGTCCTCAAATACGGATTACGTGCCCTGACCTGGCGGAAGGCCGTACGGCGGGCGAGGCCGTTCCTGCTCCTGATGCACCTGGAGAGGTCCCTCCGGCAGTCGGGTCACGCCCCCGACCGGCTCACCTGAGGCCGGCGACCGCGCGTCGAGGCGGCCCACCAGCTTTTCGCAGCGCTTCCTCGATGTCCGGCAGTATGCGGCGCTCCGACGCCGGCAGCAGGTGGGTGAGGTGCCACATCGCCACCCGCACATGATCTCGACCCGACGGCTCGACCGCCGTATCGGCCACGGCAAGCGACCAGACGTGGACGAACGCCAACGCGTAGCCGGCCTCCGGGGCGTCGAAATCCAGGTCGAACCAGTCTCGAGCTTCCCGTGGAAGGCGAAGCGTGGCGTCCCGTCGTCCACCAGGACGCAGAGCCTCGGCGCACGCCGTCACGCTCCGCTGCGGGACCCGATCCTCGACCGTCCACGCGACCCCGAACATCGAGGAGAGCGAGGCGGCCGCCGAGACGATCGCCAGGCTTTCCCCGCGACTGACACGACGCCGCGACCGGAACAGCGTCATGTCGGAGCCTCACGGGCGATGATCGGCACCGGCATGAGGGGAGAGTGCCACGCTGCCGACCATGGCTCAAGGACCCTCCCGCGCGCCGACGAGGACGGTCATGGCCTCACCCGGTCGGGTGATCGGAAGCGCTGTTGAGGACATCCAGGATCGCGGCAGCGACCTGCTCGATGTAGTCGATGGTCCGGGTGGTCTCGGCCCCGTCGATGGGTCGCTTCCCCGTGGGGTTGGCCGGGTCGTCGTCGTACTCGTGGGCGATCTTGTGCCGGCGCTGCACGATCTGCCGGAGCTGCTCCTGCACCTCTTTGCCGGTGAACGAGACCCCGTCCCCACCCTGCTGGGTGAGTACCTGTGCCACGCGATCCCAGAAGCCCTTGGTGTCGTGCACGAGAGCGAAGCCTTCCCGGATCTTGTCCGGGTTCTGGTAGACGAGATGCCCCTGATCCCGCAATTGTTGATCGAGCGCGTCCACCAGCGTCTTCGTGCCGAGCTGGACCTGCTCGACAAGCCCGAGCGACATCTGGAACGCGGCGAAAGCCCGGGGCTTCTGGATCGCGGGCTGCGCCGCCAGCTTGAGCATCCGCGCGCGAATCTCCTGGCGCACCCAGTGGTCGAGCGCTGCCACGCTCTGTACCCAGGCAGCCCGGAACACGTCGGACACCTCGAAGGCGCCCACCTTGAGCAGAGCGAGATGCTGCCCGGCGGTGGCAAGACTGCGGGCGTAGTTGAGGTTGCGTTTGAGGTTGGTGAACGGTGCGGCGTCGTGGTCGAGATCGGCGGCGGGGAGGGGCTCATCGGGCAGGGTCGCCACCGGCGCCGCCGAGCCTCGGAGTCGTTCGAGGCGCGCGATGCTGTCGGCCTGGTTGATTCGGTAGACGGTGGTGAGTGACGGCAGGGCGAGCACCTCTCGCTCCACCGACGCTCGCGGCACGTCGGTACGGGACCAGTGCACCGCACGCGCGTGCCGGATCCCGGATGGCAGATCCGGCCGGTACTGGTACGGCCCCACCACCTTGCCGATGGCGACATCGGGGCTCGTCGCCCGGAGGAACAGCACGATGTCGCCCTCGGTCATCCGCGACCGGAACGCGATCAACTGAATCGCGTAGTTCTCCACCGCCCGCCGCTCAACGTCCGGGTAGGCCGCACGGACGCGGTCCTTGATCTCCCCGGGACTCACCGCGTCGGTCAGGTCTCCCGCCGCGGACCAACCGACCGCGATCAGGTGCTTGTCGAGGGCAAGTGCGTCGTAGCTGTCGTCGCGGCCGGCCCGCACGATCCACGCTTGTGCCATCAGTGATTCCTCTGAGTGAATGCGTACGCGGTCAGTCCGTGCTGGTGATCGGGAACTTCACCGAGCTTCCGTCCCAGGGCTTCGTCTCGACGACGGGCAGGGTCGAGAGCGGTAGCGACGTGTCGAGCTCCCGATCGAAGACGGTCCGCCATTCCTCAGGGGTGCCTGTCACCAGGAACGGTCCGATAGGCACCTGCAGCGAATCCTCGATCATCTCGACCGGCACGGACTCGCCCGAGATGGTCACATCGCTGTCGATGCCGGCGACCCGAGCCGACTCGATCGCGCTGTCCAACTCGGCCATGCTTGCCGACCCGGTCCAGGCGATGCCGTCCCCGGAGGCGGTGAACACGATCCGGCCACCGTCGCGGATGCCGCCGTACAACGCCAGGTCGAGCGAATAGCCGGCACTCGGGTCGGCGTTCTCGCGGGGCACCTCGTCGAGGAACGATGGACGGAAGCGGTCCAGGAGTGCGTTCATGGCGTCCACGAGAAGGGCTCGACGCGCGGTGAGGAATCGTTGGTAACCCTTGGGGCTCCGCAATGCCTCGTGAAGGGGCACAAGATGCGCCCGCAGTTCGTCATCGCTCAGATCCGGGAAGTACTCGGCCGGGCTCCGCCCGTTGATCTTCTTGTTGGCCTGGCTGGAGATGAACACCAGGTTGGCCAGGTCGTTGATCATCCCCTTGTCGAACCGGGGGTCGTCAAGCGTCGATGGCGGGTGGACATGGTGGTGCTCGAGCTTCGGCGCGTTCGCGGCGTCCGGGAGGATCTCGCCGCCGTACCACCAGTCGTGGGCGTTGCCGGCCAGCGCCACCAGCAGGCTGAGGAAGAAGTAGGGACTCTCCTTCGTCCGTCCGCGAAGCGCTCGTTCGGTGACCTCGGCCCGGGAGTTCTCGACGTTGAGTCCCTCAAGCAGGGAGCGGACCGGATCAGGCTGTCGGGCGGCGCGGATGTCCTGGCTCAGGCGAGTGTCAGTGGATCCGCTGTAGCGGGTGCGGATGGTGGCCAGCAGCAACCAGTAGATGATGCCGTTCGAGGTTTCCGGATCGATGGTCTCGTCCCTGCGCTCGCCGAGGAGCACGACCAGCGGGATCAGGACGATCATCGACGGCAGTGGGTCGGATCGGGTGAGCCCGAGGTGCGACCGGAGCAGCGGGATCAGTCGCCGCAGGCCGTGCTTGACCACCTCCCAACCCCGCTCCAGTTCCGCGTCGCTGGTCTGCCGGAGCTTGCTGTG
Organism: Micromonospora sp. NPDC049201; assembly: GCF_055586805.1. Classification (NCBI taxonomy): domain Bacteria; kingdom Bacillati; phylum Actinomycetota; class Actinomycetes; order Micromonosporales; family Micromonosporaceae; genus Micromonospora; species Micromonospora sp. NPDC049201. The sequence continues at coordinate 584,187 of NZ_JBVJHM010000001.1, forward strand.
GGACCACACCGACAGGCCCCGTCCCAGGACCACCCCCGCCAACGCCCGGGACAGGAAATTGACGTCGATGTGCCCGTAGCCGTGGCGGAGCCAGTGCTCCGACTCGCTCTGCAGCTCGGCCAGCACTCCCTTCCACCGCGTCGACAGGGTGGCCATCGCCAGGTCGAGGGTGCCGAGGCGGCGGCCACCGCTGTTGACCCGGACGAAGATCTCCGCGACCTCCTCGTACGGAAAGCCCTTGAGCACCTCCATGACGAATCGGCGGTTACGCAGCTCCTTGATCTTGCTGAGTCGCTCCTCAATCTGATGGTCCTCGAGGGACGATCCAGCGTCGAGCAGCCGCTGGGCCAGGCGCATCATGGAGGCTTTCTGATCGAGCACATCCGCCACCTTGACCCACTTCGGGTCGCGTTGGGTGGCGGCGCTCTGGTTCTGGAACTTCTGGTTCTCCACGTGGAAGACGACCTGGGCTTCCAGATGGTCGGTGAACACCCGGTGCAGCGACGTCAGGCGTTGCTGGCCGTCGAGAAGGAAGAGCGGCGGCTTGCTCGGGACCGCCTCCGGTCCGCTGATGAACATCTCACGGGTCTCCGGCGGCTCGTCGGTCTCCCAGAACAGCAGGGATCCGAAGGGATAGCCCCGATAGATGGAGTCCATCAGCTTGGCCACCTGTGTCGGCTTCCAGACATATTCGCGCTGGATCTCGGGAAGCAGGATCTCGGCATTCGAGATCTCGTCGATCAGCTTTCCGATGGACCGTTCGATCCTGTCCACGTGCATCAGTCAGTAACCTCTTCATGCCGAGAAGATGAAAGCCGAGCCAGGGCCGCTGCCGCGGCGTTGAACGAGACAGGCCGCGTTCCGACGGTGAGGCGCCGACGGCGGCGGCACGGAACGGCCCCGACTGATGTCCTACCCTGTCTGGTTTCGGGTGTCCACCCCATGATCAGCCGTTCTATCCCAGCCCTGTGCCGCCCGGAACGATTGTCCGGTTGCGCCTGGGTCCGCCGTCGGTCCATGTCGCTGCCGGCACTGCGCGCCCACGCTCAGGCAACCGACCGTGATCGGTACGGTGTTCAGCATGTCTTCGCCCACGCCCGTGCCGCTGCTTCGAGAGTTCATCGAGATCCCGGAGCGTACGAGCACAAGCGACTTCGTGCTCAAGCTGGCGGACAGCGTCGCCGACGCCGATACCACCCTGCGCGACTACGTCGTCACGGAACGGTTGCTGGCGAACTTCGACGAGGCGCTCGGGCTGATCCGCTCCGCCGTCGAGGGCCACGCCTCCAAGGCTGCCTACCTGCACGGTTCCTTCGGTTCCGGCAAGTCGCACTTCATGGCGGTGTTGCACGCGCTGCTGCGTGGTGAGCCGGCCGCGCGCGGACGGGACGAGTTGGCGCCCCTGGTCGCCAAGCACAGCGTCTGGCTGGACGGACGGAAGTTCCTGCTCGTTCCGTACCACCTGCTCGACGCGCGGTCGCTGGAGCAGCGGGTCCTCGGCGGGTACGTGGACCAGGTGCGCGCGCTGCACCCGGAGGCAACCATCCCCGCGGTGCATCGCACGGACGCGCTGCTGGGGCAGGCCGCCTCGCTGCGGGAGAAGATCGGCGACCCGCAGTTCATCGCCGGCCTGCCCGGCGGCGACGTCGAGGACGAGTGGGGTGACACCGAGGCGTTCTGGACGCCTGAGCGGCTGGACCAGGCGTTCGCCGGCGCCTACCCCGACGACCTGCGCCGGAAGCTGGTCAACGACTTGCTGACCAGTTGGAACATCGGGTTCTTCAGCAACGCCCGGGAGGACGCCGAGGCCTTCATCTCACTGGACCGAGGGCTCACCGAGATCAGCCGGCACGCCAAGGAACTCGGTTACCACGGCCTGATCCTCTTCCTCGACGAGCTGATCCTCTGGTTGGCCAACTCCATCGGTGACCAGCAGTTCGTCTCTCGAGAGATCCAGAAGATCACCAACTTCGTCGAGGGCGGCGACACCCGGCGGCCCATTCCGGTGATCAGCTTCATCGCCCGGCAGCGTGACCTTCGCGAGCTGGTGGGCGAGGAGGTGGTCGGCGCGAACGAGCTGAGCTATCAGGACACCCTCAACCTGGCCAGCGGCCGTTTCGACGTCATCAAGCTCGAGGACCGCAACCTCCCGGAGATCGCCCGCCGCCGGCTGCTCAAACCGCTCACCAGCGAGGCCGGGGAGGCGATGTCGCGCGCCTTCGAGAGCACCACGAAGGTACGCCGGGAGGTGTTCGACACCCTCCTCGGCAGCGACTCCGGCAGCGGCGCCGACATCGACGCGTTCCGGTCGACGTACCCGTTCAGCCCCGCCTTCCTCTCCACCCTGGTGCACGTCTCCAGCGCCCTGCAGCGCTCCCGTACCGCACTCAAGCTCATGCGGCAGCTCCTGGTCGACCGGCGCGAGACGCTGCGGCTCGGGCAGCTCGTGCCCCTCGGCGACCTGTACGACGTGATCAGCGGCGGCGGTGACCAGCCCTTCACCGAGAAGCTGAAGGCCGAGTTCGAGATGGCCCAGAAGCTCTACGACCTGAAGCTGCGGCCACACCTGCTCGGCCAGCACGGGCTCGTCGAGGAGGACCTCGACGCCGCACGTCGCGGCGACCGGCCGAGCCCCGAGGCCGCGGGGCGGATCCGGGCCTTCACCGGCGACGACCGCCTGATCAAGACGCTGCTGCTGGCCGCCCTCGCGCCGAGCGTCCCGGCGTTGCGCAACCTCACCGGTCGGCGCCTCTCCGCGCTCAACCACGGCAGCATCACCAGCCCCATCCCCGGCGGCGAGGTGGCCCAGGTCAACCGGAAGGTCGCCGACTGGGCCGGCCAGTTCCCCGAGATCCGCATCGGGGAGGGCGACGACCCGGTGGTGTCGCTGGAGCTGGTCGGTGTCGACGTCGACAGCGTGCTCGCCACCGCCAAGCACTACGACAACGAGGGCGCGCGCAAGCACATCGTCCAGCGGCTGCTCTGGACGCAACTCGGGGTGCCCTGGACCGACTCCTTCTTCGCCGAGGCCGGGCTGACCTGGCGCGGCAGCCGGCGCGCGATCGAGCTGGTCTACGGCAACGTCCGCGACCCCCACGACATCCGCGACGAAGCCTTCCATCCGGACGATCCGACCGGCTGGCGGATGATCGTCGACTATCCCTTCGACGACGGCACCCACGGGCCGGCCGACGATCGGCAGCGGGTACAGAACCTGGTCAGTCGCACCACCGCGCGGACGATCTGCTGGATCCCGGCGGCCCTCACCGTGGAACGGCGCAACGAGCTGGGCAAGCTCGTCATCATCGACAAGCTGCTCGAGGGGCAACGATTCGACAGTCACGCCGAGCACCTCAACCCCGACGACCGCCGCCGCGCGCACGGCGCGCTGACCAACCAGCGCAGCGCGCTGCTGGCCAAGATGCAGGGCGTGCTGCGCCAGGCCTACGGGCTGGCCACCAAGCAGTCGTCCGACGTCCAGCTCGGCTTCGACGACCATCTCCAGTCGTTGACCCGGGCGTTGGAACCCACGTTGCCGATGGGCGCCACCTTCAACGACGCCCTGCGCAGCCTCGGCGACCAGATGCTCAGCCAGCAGTATCCGGGGCACCCGGACTTCGACCCGGACCGCAAGGGCGAACCGGTGCGGCTTCCCGAGGTCAGGACCGTGTTCGGCTACGTCCAGCAGGCGGTGGAGTCCCCGGAAGGCCGGGTAGAGGTGGAGCGTGCCCACCGGCTGACCGTGCGGCGGATCGCCAACCCGCTGCGGCTCGGCACGATGCACGAGGCCGCCTTCGTCGCCGAGGGGGAGTGGGCGCAGCACTTCCACCAGAAGGCCGCCAGCGAGGGCATCACCGGCGAGCTTCGGGTCGCCGACCTGCTGCGCTGGATCGACGAGCCGAAACCACGCGGCCTGGACCCGATCGTGGCGCAGCTCGTGGTGGCCGCCTTCGCCGAGCAGACCGACCGGGCGTTCTATCTGCACGGCAGCCAGGTCATGCCGGTGCCGGAGATCGGCCGGATCACCGCCGACCATTCCCTGCGCGAGGAGAGCCTCCCGAGCGAGGAGGACTGGGAACAGGCGCGCGCTCGGTCCGCCGCGATCTTCGGCTTCCAGCCCCTCGCCCTGCGGCGGGGCCGCCTGGTCGCGCTGTTCGGCCGGGACCTGAAGGCGGCGGCACTTCGGTACGGCGACGACGTCAGGGCGCTGGCGGGTCGGCTGGAAGAGTGGGCGAATTGGCTGAAGCTGCCCCGGGAGACGGGCCGTCTCCGCACGGCTCGAGCAGCAGCTGATCTTGTCGACGCGCTGTCGAGAGCCGGTTCGGCCAAGGAGGCGGTCGAACGGCTGGCGCGGGCGGAGCTGGCCGGCCCGGCGGACCGCCTGGGCAGGAGCATCCGCAGCGCGGGTGACGTGTCCCTGGCACTGGGCTCGGCTCCCTGGGACAACTTCGAGATCGTGGCCGGCCTGACGGACAGGCACGCCACGAAGGCGGCCGCGATTCTGACCGAACTTCGCCGGGTCGCCCAGGCCGATGAGCTGACCGCCCCGTTGGCGCCGGCCCTGCGTCGCGCGCAGACCGACGCCACGGCGCTGCTCCGCGAGGTTGCGGTCGGCTCGGGCTCAGGTGCCGGGACCGGCGGTGGCACGGGAGCCGGCACCAGCAGCGGAGGCGGCTCCACCGGGACCTCCCCGGGGCACCCGGGTGGTGACACGGCGTCCGGCGCCCGACGTGTGCCGGCAAGCAGCCTTGATGGAGCACTGGCCGATCTTCATCGGTTCGCCGACGCGCACCCCGCGGCGACCATCGAGGTGACCTGGAGAATCGTGCGATGACTCAGGCGACCGTTGCCCCCCAGGTGCTGCGGATCAGCCCGGCGGCTCTCGCCCAGAAGGTGGCGCAGGAACTCGACCGGCACCGCAACGGCGACGCGTACCCAATCATGGTGGTGGCCGCGGAGCCGGAATGGCCGCACCATCCCATGTTGCCGCTGCCCGACGGACGTCAGATCCGAGTCGTTCCGTGCGTCTCGCCGCTGGGTATCTGGGAGCGGCTCGTCGCCGAGCGCGGGCCGGAGGTACTGGTGCTGCTCACCGGCGCCCTTGAGTCGAAGCTCGGCCCGGGCATCCTGAGCCGTGTGTTCCGGCAGCGGGTGCTCACCGTCGAGCCGTGGGACCTCGTGGTCGACGCGTTCGGTGCCCGAGTGCCTGACTCCGCGCTGGAGCGGGAGGAGTGGGCGGGGCCGGCGTTGCTCGACGCGATGCCGCCCGGTGGGTGGCCGCGAATCGCCACGAAGGTGCTCAGCCGGGACATCGCGTTGCGACACCTCGCGGCGGTCCGGCTCGGCCTGCCCCGACGAGGGGACGACCCGGACGCGCTCGACGTGCGAACCCTGCTGCGGTGGAGCGTCGAACCCGCAGCGGTGGAGGCGTTCACTCTGCTGACGCAAGACGAGCAGGACGGCCTCACCCGCTGGTTGGTCGACGAGTTCCGGCGACCGGCCCGAGCGCTGTTCGCCCTCGTCGGTGTGGGGCGAGGCACGGACGCGCTTCCACTGGGCCTGGTGTGTGACACCCTGTGGACCGTCGACATGCCCGAGGCGCTCCGCGCGCGCGGACGGATCGAGCAGTACTTCGGCGGTCTCGACGACGATGCCACGGTCCGCGGGTTCGCCGACGCCACCGTCGGTGTGGTCGGCGGCATGCTGACCGATCGGGACCCGGCGGTGCGGCGGCAGGGGCAAGCCGTCCTGGACCGGGCCGAACAGCTACTCATCCAGTTCAACGCCGTGGGCAGCGCCGGACACAGTCAGATCCTCCGCACCGGCTTGTCCAGGCGGATCGAAGACGTCGCCGCGGCCCTTCTTTCCGCGCTCGGAAATGCCGATGCCCCTGACCTGGAGGCTCAGGTGGACCGGCTCGCCACGCACCGGTTGGCCGGGGAGGAGACGGAACGTGTCCGGCGGGTGCGGATGGCTCAGCGGCTGGTCCGATGGCTGAGCGTTCCGGCCGAGCCGCCGGCCAGTGTCGCTGACGGCGTGCAGCGACAGGTCGCGGAGTGGGGCTGGGTCGACCTGGCGCTGAACCATGTCTGGGCCGGCGAGGACGTCCACCCGGAGTTGCAACGCGCGTTCGGCGCCATCCATGACCGCGCGTACCAGCGTCGCCGTGATCTCGACCGGGCGTTCGCGAGTCGGCTCGCGGCGTGGACCACCGCCGGCCCGAGCAACGACGGTGACCTCCTGACGGTCGAGAACCTTCTGCCACGGGTCGTCGATCCGCTGATTCGCGCGCACCGGCAGGTGCTCCTGGTGGTGCTCGACGGCATGAGCGCGGCGGTCTCGGTCGACCTCGCCGCCGTGCTGTCGCACCAGTGGGTGGAATACGACGCCCTCGCCGGCAGCGGTGCTGCCCGGCGGCGCGGCATGGTGGCGGCGTTGCCCACCGTGACGGCAGTGTCCCGAACCTCCTTGTTCGCTGGCGCGCTTCGTTCCGGCACCCAGTCCACCGAGGAGCAGATCTTCGGCAAGGGCCGGTGGGGGGACGACGCCCGGATCTTTCACAAAGGGCCGGCTCGTGGCGGCGCGGGAGAGGTGCTCGCCGGCGAACTGGCGGACGCGTTGGCGAGCACCGCGCGCCTCGTCGCCGTGGTGATCAATACCGTGGACGATTCACTGTCCCATGGCAGGGAAGGAAACGAGGCCGGTTGGCAACTCAGTGATCTGGGCTTCCTCGGCGGCCTGCTCGACCTCGCGCGGTCGTCCGGGCGGATCGTCGTGGTGACCAGCGACCACGGGCACGTGCTGGAGCGGGGTGGCGAGCTGGTCAAGGCCGATGATGCGGCCTCGGCCCGGCACCGGACGGGTGACCGGCCTGCCGGCGCCGGCGAGGTGGAACTCACCGGCCCTCGGGTCGTGGCCGAGGGAAACCGGATCATCGCGCTCTGGGATCCGCTGCGGCGCTACCGTCCCACCAAGGCCGGTTACCACGGTGGAGCGTCACTGGGCGAGGTGACGATCCCGCTGTTGACCTTCCTGCTGCCCAACGCCGGCGAGATCCCCGACGGGTGGGCGCCCCTGCCCGCGGACCGGCCCCGCTGGTGGGAGACGCACGAACCACAGGTGGCGCAGACCGAGCCGCCGCCGGTGGGGGCGTCCAAGCCTCGCCGCAAACCGCAGGCGAGGTCGGGCGAGCCCGCGCTGTTCGACCTGCCGGCGGTGGCGCCGACATCCCCGGCGGTCGAGAGTGACCTGGTGACGGTCCTCCTGGGCTCGGACATTTTCCGTGCGCAGCACAGCCTGACCCCACGGAGGCTCGACCTCCGCAAGATCGAAGCCGCACTGCGGGCGCTCGTGGAGGCCCGGGGTGTGCTGGCGCTGGCCGTCCTGGCCCAGCGGGCGGGGGAACTGCCCGCACGGGCGTCCGGCTTCCTCGCCACTCTGCAGAGGATCTTCAACATCGACAACTATCCCGTGCTGTCCCTGATCGACGAAGGACGCACCGTTCGCCTGGACATCTCGTTGCTGCGGACACAGTTCGGCCTGCCGCCGGGTGCGCCGTGACCACGGTCAGCCCGGCCCGGCGGCGGGAGGTGATCGACGCCCTGCGGCGTGGCGCCGTGCCGTCGGCCGGCCTGGACCTTCTGGCTGTCGGCCTGGACCGCTTCCTGTCCTCGGTGAGCGAGGACCTGGAAACGGTCGCCGCCGGAGGGTCGGTGTTCAAGGCGGTCCGCGGTGAGTACGGCTCCGGCAAGACGTTCTTCACCCGCTGGATCGCCGAGCGGGCGAAACGCGCCAACCTGGCCGCTGCCGAAGTGCAGATCTCCGAGAACGAGACACCGCTGCACAAGCTGGAGACGGTCTACCGACGGCTCACCGAGCGCCTGAGCACGGCTACGTTTCCGCCCAGCGCGCTGCGGCCGGTGGTCGACAGCTGGTTCTACGCGCTCGAGGAGGACGTGCTCGCGACCGGGGAGGTCTCGCCGGAGGACGGGGGTGCGTTCGACCGGGCAGTGACGGCGCTGCTGGAGCAGCGACTGGCCGCCGTCAGCCGGAGCGCGCCCGCCTTCGCGGCCGCCCTACGCGGCTACCGCAGCGCCGGTCTCGACAACGACCCGGCCACGGCTGACGCGGTGCTCGCCTGGCTCGGTGGCCAGCCGCACGTCGCCGCGTCGGCCCGCCGCGTCGCTGGTGTCCGGGGCGATCTCGACCACTTCGCCGCGCTCAGCTTCCTTCAGGGGATGCTGACCGTGCTGCGCGACAGCGGCCATCCGGGTCTGCTCCTGGTTCTGGACGAGGTCGAAACGCTGCAGCGGGTCCGATCGGACGCGCGGGACAAGGCCCTGAACGCGCTGCGTCAGCTCATCGACGAGGTGCACTCAGGCCGCTTTCCCGGCCTGTATCTGGTGATCACCGGAACCCCGGCCTTCTACGAGGGCCCGCAGGGAGTCCAGCGGCTCGCACCCCTTGCGCAGCGGCTCGCGGTCGACTTCACCACGGACCCGCGCTTCGACAACCCGCGCGCGGTCCAGGTCCGGCTGCCCGGCTTCACCGTCGACTCGCTGGTCGAACTGGGCGGTCGCGTGCGGGATCTGTATGCGGACGGGTCGACCGCGCCGGATCGGCTGTGCACCCGTGTGGACGACGCCTACCTCGGTGACCTCGCCCGGGCCGTCGCCGGTGGGCTGGGCGGCAAGGTGGGCGTGGCGCCGCGGCTGTTCCTCAAGAAACTGGTGGCCGACGTGCTCGACCGGGTGGACCAGTTCGCCGAGTTCGACCCGCGCCGCCACTACGCGCTGACCCTGTCGCCGACGGAGATGACCGACGTGGAACGCAACGTCACCAGCGCCGCCGACGTCGATCTGGACCTCTAGGGAGCGGAATGTCGACGGACGCCGAGCTGCTGCACCCGGTGGTCCTGCACCACGTGGTGAACTCGCTGCAGTGGCCGGCCCTCCGACCCATGCAGGAGGCAGCCGTGCGACCGCTTCTCGACGGCGAGGATGCGCTGCTTCTCGCACCCACCGCCGGCGGCAAGACGGAGGCGGCCATGTTCCCGCTGCTGTCCCGGATGGCGCGGGAGGAATGGTCCGGCACGTCGGTGCTCTACGTCTGCCCGCTCAAGGCCCTGCTCAACAATCTGCTGCCTCGCATCGAGACCTACACCGGCTGGTTGGGGCGTCGGGCCGCGCTCTGGCACGGTGACGTGACCGCGGGAAGACGACGCAGGATCCTCCGGGAGCGGCCCGACGTCCTGCTGACCACTCCGGAGTCACTGGAGTCGATGCTGGTCAGCGTTACTGTCGATCACGACGAGTTCTTCCGAGGGCTTCGGGCGGTCGTGGTGGACGAGGTGCACGCGTTCGCCGGCGACGACCGGGGCTGGCACCTGCTGGCCCTGCTGGAACGGCTCAGCCGCGTTGCCGGTCGACCCGTGCAGCGCGTTGGCCTCTCCGCCACGGTCGGCAATCCCGAGACCCTGCTGACCTGGTTGCAGGGGGCCGGCCGGGACCGCCAGCCCGGTCGCGTCGTCGCGCCCGACGTGCGGCCGGCCTCCGCCGGGCTCACCGGCCAGCCACCGGGCGACGTGGAGGTGGACTATGTGGGCTCGGTGCACAACGCGGCCAAGGTGATGGCCGCGTTGCACCGGGGAGAGAAGCGTTTGGTGTTCTGTGAGTCCCGTGCGTTGGTCGAGGAGTTCGGGCAGCGGCTCCGCGCGCTCGGGGTGAGGACCTTCCTGTCGCACGCCTCGTTGTCGGCGGAGGAGCGGCGTCGCGCCGAGGAGGCGTTCGCCCAGGAACGCGACTGCGTCATCGTCGCCACCAGCACACTCGAACTCGGCATCGACGTCGGTGACCTCGACCGGGTCGTCCAGATCGACGCGCCACGCAGCGTCGCCGCCTTCCTGCAACGGCTCGGCCGGACCGGTCGCCGGCCGGGAACCAACCGGAACTGCCTGTTCCTGGCGCTCGACGGCGACGGGCTGCTTCAGGCGACCGGGCTGCTCCACCTCTGGGGCCAGGGGTGGGTCGAGGAGGTCGTCCCGCCGCCCGAGCCTCGACACATCGTCGCCCAGCAGGTGCTCGCGCTCGCGTTGCAGGAGCACCGGATCGGCGACCGGCTCTGGCGGCACGGATGGAACGACCTGCCCCCGTTCGACGGGAACGCCGAGGTCATCGTGCGGCACCTCGTCGACCAGGGATACCTCGACTCCGACTCCGGGATGCTCTTCGTCGGTCCGGAGGCGGAACGGCGTTTCGGTCGGCGGCACTTCATGGACATGCTGGCGGTGTTCACGGCGCCGCCCCAGTTCACGGTGATGTCGGGACGCTCCGAGATCGGCCGCACGGATCCGGCGCTGCTGACCGCGAGGGTGCAGGGACCACGACTGTTGCTGCTCGCCGGACGCAGTTGGCGGGTCACCCACATCGACTGGAAACGTCATCGATGCTTCGTGGAGCCGGCGGAGAGCGGGGGCAAGGCGCTGTGGATGACCGGCGGAACCCCGACGGGGCGATCGTTCCCGATGCTGCGCGCCATGCGGGATGTCCTGCTCGGCGTCGACCCGCCGGTCGCCATGACCGGGCGGGCCGCGAGCCGGCTGGCCGGTCTGCGCGAGGAACACTCGTCGCTGGTCCATCCGGGCGGCACGCTGGTGGTGCAAGATCGTGACGGCGAGGCGCGATGGTGGACCTGGGCGGGCTACCGGGCCAACGCCACCCTGATCTCCACACTCAGTGAGCTGACGGATCCGACCCAGCGCCCCAACGACGCGTCGATCCGGCTGCGGGCCGGCCTGAGCCGGGACGAACTCCGTTCCGGGCTCGCCGCGACCGCCGGACGGGTGTGCCTGCCGGTCGTCGACGACGCCGCCGTCAACGGTCTGAAGTTCAGTGCCGCACTACCGCCCCGCCTTGCCGTGGCGACCCTGGCCACCCGGCTCGCCGACGTCCCGGCCGCGGAGGCGATCCTCAGCGAGCCGGTGCGCGTGACACACCTGGGCTGACTCGGCCTGACACATCGAGGTACTACCGCTACCGGGTGTTCAAGGCGCCGACGGCCCTGTCATTCTTGGTCGGCGGTTGCGAGGGACATTGCCGTTCGGCAATGACAGGAGGGTGCGTATAGCATCCCGTGCCTCGACGGGGACCGTCGCTGAGCGTCAACCAGGGCCGCAACCGGACATCAACGCCAGAGTGAAGCGGAATTTGCGGGACGCCGACATGGTAGCGCGGTGCCGCGCTCTGGACGGCCGGTCACCTGCCCTGGGTCGGGGATCCGCAGGGCTTCCGCCACGCGGTGACCGCCTTCCTGGCGCGCGATAGCGTGTGACCGCGTGGACGGACGGGTGAGGTGGAGTCGATGAGCGTGCTGGGAAACCTCGGGACGCAACTACCGGCTCTGCTCGGCGTCCTGATCGGGACGGTGGGCACGATGTTCGCCACCGGCCTGAACGAGCGGACCCGGTGGCGCCGGAGCCAGACCGTCCGGTGGGACGAGCGGCGTCTCGACGCGTACGTGGAGTTGACGAAGGCGGTCAAGGAGATCCACGCGGTGGCGACCCAGATGCTCGGCGAGCACCGTCCCGGGGCGCGGCGGCCGGCGCTCGCCCACCACGAGGGAGTGGCGCGACTGGCCGAGGCCGACGTCCGGCACACGTTGGCGTGGGAGTCGGTGCTGCTGCTCGGTGACGAGGCGACGGTCCGGGCCGCCGCCGAGTGGCGGCACGCGGTCCGCGACATCGAATCGGCCGCCCGTGATCTGCCTCGCCCGCCGACGGACGTGACCGGGATGATCCACCGTGCCGATGTGGGGCGTGACCGGTTCTACCGGGCCGCCCGGAACAGCCTCGGTGTTCGCGGGGGCTCGGTGGAGCAGGTGCGGCACCTGCTCCCGAAGCCTGGTCGGCCGGAGCCGGCGGCCTTGGCGCCCCGCAGCCCGCGGGGCCGAGACCCGGGCCAGCCGGCAGACTCCAACGATCAACCCCGTCCGTCTGCCTGACGGTCCCAAGCGCTCGGACACGGTCGTCAGGGCCGCCTGATCGGGCCGGCCGAGTCGCCGTCAAGGTCGGTCGACTCGGCCGATCAGGCGCGGTGACGGGCGTCCGCACCGTTGATTGCGGCTCGGCAACCGATCCCGCCGACCGTCCCTCGTGGTCGGATCAAGGTCCGCTCCGCCGTCGAGGGAAGGAAACACCCATGAGCCGGAACAGTCCCGCGCTCGGCTTCCTGCTGTGTCTGCTGATCGGGGGTGCTCCGCTCCTGCTCGGCGTCATGGCGGCCCGTCGCGGCAAGCGGAGACTGCGCACCGCCCCCACGGGTGGGGACGCCACGCCGCTCGTGACGTTCGAGGGGTTCACCGCCGGCCTCGGCGCCCGCGCCGACGCCAGCCGGATCCACGCGGTGATGCGGGTCTTCGCCGACCACCTCGTCGTGACGCGCAGCCTGATGGCCGGCGGACGGCTGGTGACCGACCGGCTCGCCGCCGGCGACATCCTGTCGGCGCGCGAGGACGAGTTCCACATGACGGGTCTCGCGGGAGCCGTCGCCGACCGCAACGTCCGGCATCCGGTGAGCCGCCTCCTGGGGGCGTCCAACATGCTCCCGGGTGTCCTGTTGCGCACCCGCCGGGGTGACCTCGTGTTCGTGGTCGAGCGGAAGGACCAGATTCGCCGTCGGGAGGTGTACCTGGCGGTCTGCGCCCTGATCGGCCAGCAGCCGCGCTGACGGGCGTCCCGGGGCATCGACGCACTGTCATTAATGGATGTTCGGCGGGTGTCGGCCGATCGATCATCCTGGTCGGATGGCGGAACGGACATCGCCGTTCGACGATGACAGGAGGGACCGTGCGCACACCATCCCGTGCGTTGACGGGGACCACCGCGCTGCTCATGGCAGCCGGCATGGTCCTGACCGCCGGAGCCGGCGGTCAGGCCGCACCCCGGGGCCAGGCCCGCACCCAGGCCGTACCCGACCACCTGCCGGGGGACCGGCACGACACCCGGGCCAAGGACAACCGCAAGGGCCGCGTCGCCGCCAGCGCGCGGCAGCGGGACCGGGTCGCCGCGCTGGGCGCGCGGGTCCGCTGGACCGACTTCGGTACGCCGGCCACGCTCACCTCGACCGGGAAGCCGCTCGCCACCGGGCTGCCCGCCGATCCGGCCGCCGCCGCGCGCGCCTACGTGACGGCGAACTCCGACGTGCTCGGGCTGACCACCGAGGGCGCCGCCGCGCTGGAGCAGTTGACCGTGGCGCCGATGGGGCCGGGCGCGACAGTGCTGTTCCGGCAGCGCTTCGGGGGCCTGCCGGCCGCCGTCGACGGCATGCTGGCGATCGGCGTACGCGACGGGGCGGTCTGGCACGTCAGCTCGTCACTGGCCCGGGACGCCGGCACGCCGGCGCCGGCCACGATCGACGCCGCGCAGGCCCGCACGGTAGCCGTCGCGGACGCCGGCCGGGCCGACGCGCGGGTCCTGCGTACCTCGTTGGTCGCGGTGCCCACCGCGGACCGGGGGCCGCGCGCGGCCTGGGAGGTGGTGCTGGGCGCGGACACCACCGGCGCGGACCCGGCCGCCTACTCGACCTACGTGGACGCCCGCGACGGCGGCGTGCTGGTCCGTGCGGACCTGATCGACCACGCGGAGGACAACCCGTCCTGGGAGGTGTTCCCGAACTCGCCGCGGGTCGACAGGTCCTCGGCCGACACCCGGCTGCGTTGGTGCGCCGCGCCGGCGGCCGGCTGCCGCGAGGTGGTCGGCGTGCCGGGGCACCCGGCGTGGGACGTGGACCCGGCCACCGGGGCGTCCACCGCCACCACGAAGGGCAACAACGCGGTCGCGGTGCAGAACTGGTTCAGCAACGACCCGTTCAGCGTCGGCACCGAGACCGCCACGCCGCGACCGGACCGCGTCTACGCGTACCCGTGGACGAACCAGTGGCAGGAGCGGCGCTGCGACCCGGAGGTGTTCACCTCGCCGCAGGCAGGCGACATCGACGCGGCCCGCGCGAACCTGTTCGGGATGCACAACCGGATGCACGACTGGACCTACCACCTGGGCTTCACCGAGGAGACCTGGAACCTGCAACAGGACAACCTCGGCCGGGGCGGGCTCGGCGGCGACGCCGAGCAGGGCAACGCGCAGGCCGGCGGCGTCAGCGGCGGCCCGCCGACGTTCCCGGCCCGCAACAACGCCAACCAGATCACCCCGCCGGACGGCGTCGCGCCGACCACCAACATGTACCTGTGGCAGCCGGTCGCCGGCTCGTTCTACGCGCCCTGCGTGGACGGCGACTTCGACATGTCGGTGATCGCCCACGAGTACGGCCACGCGGTCACCAACCGCATGATCGCCGGCCCGAGCGCGGGCGTCAGCTCGCCGCAGGGCATGAGCGAGAGCTGGTCGGACCAGCTCGCCATGGAATACCTGTTCGAGCACGGGTACGCCGCGCCCGGCCGGCGTGGCTTCACCATCGGTGAGTACACCACCCAGGACCCGAACGCGGGCATCCGCAACTACAACATGAGCGCCAGTCCGCTCAACTACTCGTCGGTCGACTACGACGTGACCGGCCTCCAGGTGCACGCGTCCGGCGAGGTGTGGAGCGCCACCAACACCGACATCCGGGCGGCCATGATGCGCCGCTGGGGCGCCGGCACGCCGGCCGTGCAGAAGGCGTGCGCGACCGGGGCCCGCGACGTGACGGCCTGCCCGGGCAACCGGCGCTGGATCCAGCTCGTCGTCGACTCGTTCCTGCTGATGGCGGTCAGCCAGGTCAGCATGGTCGACGCCCGGGACGCGATGCTCGCCGCCGACCGGATCCGCTTCGGCGGGGCCAACCAGGACCTGCTCTGGAACGCGTTCGCCGCGCGGGGCCTCGGCGAGACCGCGGCCAGCGTCGGCAACGCCGACCCCGATCCGACGCCGGGCTTCACCTCCCCGTACGCGGAGGAGGGCTCGCTGCGGCTGCTGCCGCTCGGCGACCGCGGACCGGTGGCCGGCGCGCAGCTGTTCGTCGGGCGCTACCAGGCGCGGGCGGTGCCGGTCGCGGACACCGACGCGGCCACCCCGCGCACCGACCGGGTGGACCTGGTGCCCGGCACGTACGAGTTCGTGGTCCGGGCGCCCGGGTACGGGCACACCCGGATCGGCCCGGTGACGGTGCGGGCCGGCCAGGACCGGGCGCTGCCGGTGGTGCTGCGGCCCAACCTGGCCTCGACGACGGCGGGCGCGACGGTCGCCGGTGACGGCGTCAACCTGGCGTCGGTCGCGGACGACGACGAGGCCACCAACTGGGCGTCGCTCGGCGCGCCGGTGGCCGGGCGGCAGGTCACCGTCGACCTGGCCGGCGGCCTCCAGCAGGTACGCCGGGTGCAGGTCAGCGCGATGCTGCGCCCGCCGGTGACCGGGGACCCGGACGCCGGCACCCAGAGCCGGTACTCCGCGGTGCGGCAGTTCCGGGTCCTGGCGTGCACCGCCGACGGCACGGTGAGCTGCGCCGACGCGGCCGACTTCCGGCCGGTGTTCACGAGCCGGCCGGACGCGTTCCCGGCGGTGGCGCCGCGGCCCCGGGCGCCGGAGCTGATCCTGCGCTCGTTCGACATCCCCCGCACCCGGGCCACCCACCTGCGCGTCGAGGTGCTGACCAACCAGTGCACCGGCGCGCCGGACTACGCCGGTGAGCAGGACGCCGACCCGCGGGCGGCGACCGACTGCGCGACGGCCAGCCCGCAGGCGCAGAACGTGCGGATCGCCGAGTTCCAGGCGTTCGCGCGCTGAGCACCCGGCGGGTGCGGGCGGCTCGGTCCGTCCGCACCCGCCACCGCCTGTTCACCCGGGATTCGGGGCCCGGTCGCCGGGTGAGGGCTGTACGCCGGGCAGGATCCTGGGCAGACTGAGCGCCGACCAGCCAACGATGTTGGTCGATGTTCTGTCGGCTCGCTCAAGGAGGATCCCTTGACCCCGTTCCGCGCCGTAGTCACCCGCGTGCGCCGCGCCCTGGCCGCGTCCGCCCTGGTCACCGCCGTGGCCGCCGCCGCGCTCGTGGCCCCCGCCACGGTCTCCACCCGCCTCGCCGCGCCCGCCGAGGCCGCCGTCTACAGCTCCTGCACGCTGTCGCGCTGCGCGGACGCCCGGACCGCCCGCTCCGGCTGGTCGGCGAAGAGCTTCCCGACCAGCCGGGGTTGGTACTCGTGGAGCGGCGGCCAGTGCAACTTCGCCGGTGGCCAGTTCTACAACCGCGAGGGCCAACTGCCCACCAACGCCACCTACTACGAGTACGACGTCTACCCGCGCGCCTGCAACGCCGCCCGCGACGCGTACCGGATCGTGGTGAACAGGAGCACCGGGACGACCTGGTTCTCGCCCGACCACTACGCCAACTTCTACCGGCTCTGAGTTCCGTCGGCGCCGGCCTCCCCGGCCGGCGCCGACGGTCGGAAAGGACAGATCCCATGGGCGCAGCGTCCCCGCAGCCGCCGGCCTGGCTCACGCTCGACGCCGACTCGGCGCCCGAGCCGGCCGGCGTGCCGGTCCCCGGCCCGGCCACCCGCACCCGGGCGGCCCTGCACGAGACGCTGGCCGGGGCGCTGCCGCTGCCCGACTGGTACGGCCGTAACTGGGACGCGCTCGCCGACGTCCTCAACGACCGGATCGAGGAGGGGCCGCTCACCCTCGTCGTGCGGGACGCGGCGGACCTGCTCGCCGACGAGCCGCCGGCGCAGCTCGGCACGCTGCTCGACGTGCTCGGCGCGGCAGCCGCCGGCGGACACGCCACCCTGCGGGTGGTGCTGCGCGAGCACCCGGAGCGGCTGCCCGCGCTGCGCGCCAGGGTCGCCGCCGCCCTGGGCACCCCCGACCCCGCCTGACCACCCGCGGCCCCTCCGCGCCCCACCCTCCCTGGCCGCTGTTTCACGGAAAGCGTGGCTGATCCGCCTGGAACAGCCACGCTTTCCGTGAAAGAGGCTGTTTGGGGTGGAGGGGTGGGTCAGGGGTGGGGGTCGAGGATGGCGCTGAAGCGCTCCTCGGCGAGGTCGAGCTGGGCGAGGATGTGTCGCTTGACCGGTGCCGACAGGGGCGTGTCCGGGCGGGCGACCAGCTCGCGGAAGACCGGCACCAGCGGGCGGTACTTGGTGGCCGCGCGGGCCACCTTCGGGCCCACCGTGTGGATCACGCCGACGCCGTTGTCGGTGAAGTCGGACACCTTGATCACCCGCGCCCAGGGCTCCCGGTCCAGACTGCTCGCCACGTGCTCCCGGTACTGCGCGTCCCGGTCCCGGTCCGGGTCGTACTCCGGGTTGGTGACCGCCGCGACCAGCCGCGCCACCCGCGGGCCGAACCGCGCGGCGAGCGTGGCCAGCACCGCCGTCGTCACGTCCCCGTCGACGGTTGGTCCGGCCAGCTCGACCGGATGGTCCTCCACCGCGTCGTGCAGCAGCCCCGCGACGATCACGTCCACGTCCCGCACCTGGTAGTGGTGCATCAGCCGGATCGCCACCCGCAACAGGTGGTTCAGGTACGGCTCCCGGACCCGCCGGTCGTCGCGGTGCAGCTCGGCGGCGAGGTCCAGCGCCTCGGTCAACCGGTCGCGGGCCGCGTCGTCGAACGCGGCGACCTCCAGCCGGAAACGGGCCAGCAGGCCGGGTTCACCGTGGATCTCGGTGATCGCGTGCATCGGCATGGTGGCGAGGTACGCGGGGAACTCCATACGTCCCTTATAGCTGATCTTCGCTCGCCGGGGACAGCCGACAGGCACGCCGGTTGGCGTCAGCCGGCCGGGGTGAGCCGCTTGACCAGGCGTACGCAGGTGCCCTCCGGCGTGCCGATGATGGTCGCCTCGTCCATCACCCGCGCCATGATCAGCCGCCCCCGGCCGCGGTCGCTCTCGTCGCCGCCGTCGGCCGGCCGCCAGGCGCCGTGGTCGCGTACCTCGATCTCCAGCTGGTCGTCGCGCAGTTCGACCCGGAGCGTGGTGATCCCGTCGGGGGCGAAGCGGTAGCCGTGCTCGATCGCGTTGGCGCAGGCCTCCCCGGTGGCGATCAGCACCGTCTCGACGTCCCACTCGCCGATGCCGTGCGCGTGCAGCCAGCCGCGCAGCCGCTCCCGGGTGGGCGCGAGCCGGCCGGGGTCGGCCGGCAGGTCGATGGTGAGGACCCGGCCGGATGTCCCACCCGTCACGTCCGGCCTCCGTCCCGTGCCCGTCTCCGGGCCTGGGCATCCACTCGCGCTGTCACCGCCCGGTTCTCACCCTCTTGTCCCCGGTGACCGCCGATTCATGCCACCGACGGCGGGTCCGTCAAAGGTGATCATCGCGCATCGGGGCCGGCGTGTCAGCAGACACCCCGACGGACGCCGCCGGGCCGGCGTCCGTCGGGTGCGGACGCCGGCCCGGAGCGCGGGTGGGTCAGCGTCAGAGCGGAAGCCGGCCGGCTCCCGCCCAGGCGCCGACGACCAGCGGCACCAGCGGCGTCGGCAGCGGCGGCGCGGCGCGCAGCGTGGGCGTCCAGCCGGCGTCGCCGCCGAGGTCCGGGTCGTGCGCGGCGTTGTACGCGGCCAGCAGGTCCACCGGCCGGGCCGGGCCGTCGCCCTGCCGCACCCAGCTCCCGCGCTCGGTGAGCGCGGTGCCGCCCCAGTCGCGGATGAGGTCCGCCGGGTCGACGTCGTCGGCGAGCGTGAAGAAGTTGTGCTCCGCGACGATGGCGGACCGGACGCCGACGCCGAGCGCGTACTCGAAGCCGGGGCCGCCGAGCCGGTAGTGGTTCTCGTACACGTCCACCTGGCCGAACCGCACCCGGGGCAGCCGCTGGAGGTCCCCGTCGAACAGGTTGTGGTGCACGCTGACCTTCAGCCGGTCGACGTCCGGGCCGACCGTGTTGGAGGAGCCGATCAGCATCAGCTTGTCCCGCCCGACGAACCGGTTCCAGGACGCGGTGACCAGGCTGGCGGTGTGGGTGACGTCGAGCGAGCCGTCGTGCACCTGGTAGGGCCGGCCGAAGTAGCTCGGCTGCGCGCGGTCCGGGTTGTCGCCGTCGGTGAACGTGTTGTGGTCCACCCAGACATGCTCGCTGCGCCGCACCGAGATCTGGTCGTACTGCGAGTTCCAGTTGCCGGCGTCGCCGTCGGTGGGGGACCAGGCCGGGAAGCAGTCCCGGGCGTCGGCCAGTTCCAGGTTGCGCACGATCACGTTGGCGACCCGGTCGATCATCAGGGTCAGCCCGGTGAGCCGGGCGCCGCGCAGCCCGACGATAGTGGTGTTGGAACCGACGTTGATCTGCGTCTGCCGGGTCTGGGCGGCCACCGACCGGACCCGGGCCGCCTCCAGCGGGCCGCTCGGGTCCACCCGGCCCCAGACCGCCGGATCGTACGCGGCCAGGTAGGCCGGCAGCGCGTACTCCGGGTCGGCCAGGTCGGCGCAGCCCAGCGGCGTGCCGTCGGGCCCTTCGAAGCCGTCGATCGGGCCGGCCACGTACACGATCTTGGGGGTGGCGTCGGCCGCGTTCGTGGCGTTGTCGCCGCCGAGCGCGGCGACCAGCTCGGCGCGGGTCCGCACCACGCGTACCCGGTCCGCGGTGGCGGCCCCGCCGCCGGTGGTGCCGACGCCCTCGGCGGCCCAGCCGTCGTTCGCCGGCAGCGCCTGGCGGCCGAGCAGCTTCGCCGCCGGTTCCGGGCGGCCGAGCAGGCCCGCCGCACGCGACGGCGACCCGCCGGCCGGCGCGGCCGACGCCGGGATCGCGGTGGTGGCCGCGAGCGCGGCGGCGAGGATCGCGGCGGTGATCGTTCGTCTACGCATGATGTGTTCCGTCCTGTCTGTCGGGGATGTCGACGCCGAGGTCCACCAGGTACGGCCGGGCCGCCCACGGCACGCCCGCCTCGGACGGCAGCGCGCCGGTCTCCGCCGCGTCCCGCAGCACCGCGTTGACGCCCCGGAGCACCCGGACCCGCTCCGGTCCGTCGCCCACGGTGCGCACCAGGTCGCCGTCGAGCAGCGTCGGCTCGGGCGCGTCCCGCAACGCGTCCAGCACCTCGGTGAACGGCCCGGTACGCGCCAACGGCGCGATCAGCGGCACGCCGGCGGCGCGGTGGTCCAGCAGGTTCGCCAGCAGCCCGACCCGGCCCGGCACGGCGCGCGGGCGGGCGTCGTCGGGCAGGCGCAGCCGGTCGGTCGGGTACTCCAGCACCGCCCGTCCCCGCTCGCCGGTGACCAGCACGTCGCCGGCCACGTGCTCCTCGGCGGCCAGCGTGAGCGCGGCCAGCACCGGTGGCCCGACGTCCGGGATCAGCCGCAGCACCGTGGTGTCGTCCACCTCGATCGGGCGGACCCGGTAGCGCTCCACCTCGATCCGGGCCGGTCGCACCGGCTCGCCGGCCACCGCCTCGGCCACCGCCAGGCACTGCATCAGCGCGTGCGCGAGGGGGTTGGCCAGTGCGCCGTCCAGCGCCGGCCGGCCGTCCACCGACCGCCGGCCGGCCCACGGGGAACGGGCGTAGTAGGCGTCGGGACGCTGCCAGGCCGCGACGGTGGCGATGCCGGTGACCGGGCCGAGCCGCCCGGCGGCCAGCGCGCCGGTCAGCTCGGCCAGCGCCGCCGAGCCGAGCGCCTGGAAGTTGACCTGCACCGCCCGTCCGGCGGCGGTGGCGGCGTCGACAAGCGCCCGGTGTTCGGCCAGGTCGAGCACGGGTGGCTTCTCCAGCAGCAGGTCCGCGCCGGCGGCGAGCACGTCGCGCGCGATCGGCAGGTGGGTGTGCGGCGGCGTGCACACCACCACCACGTCCGGGTGGGACGCGGCCAGCATCGCCCGGTGGTCGGTGAAGATCCCGGTGCCGGGCGGTGTCGGCGCGTCCGGCTCCTCCTCCGGGGGCCGCACGTCGACAAGCGCGACCAGCCGCAGCCGGCCGGCGCCGTGCAGCGCGGCGATCACCCGCCGGTGCCAGCGGCCGTGCCCGTTCGCCCCGACCAGCGCCACCCGCGGCGGCGGGTCGCCGCTCACCGGTCCACCCCCGGCCCGGCGTCGCTATCGGGCCGCGCGTCGCTGTCGTCGCCGGGTCGCGGGTCGTCGCTGTCGCCGGGTCGTGCCGGCGTGCCGCCGGTCACCGGGCGCCGGCCAGGGTGGCCCGGACGCCGTGCCGGTCCAGCGCGGTCAGCCAGCCGGCCACGGCCGTCCGGAACTCCTCGTCGGCGGCCAACTCGGCGGGGAAGACCTCGCGGACCGCGAACACCGCGTCGACCACGCCGGCCGGGGTGTGCCGGCTGCCGGCCAGCGCCGCGCGCAGCCGGTCGGCGAGCGGGTCGTCGAGCGGCAGCGGCCGGCCGTCGTCGGCGTGCCCGTGCAGGAACCGCAGCCAGGCGGCCACCACCAGCGCGCTCCACCGCGCGGACCGGCCGGCCGCGCGCAGGTCGACGGCCGTGTGCAGCACCCGCTGCGGCAGCTTCTGCGAGCCGTCCGAGGCGACCTGCGCGGTGCGGTAGCGGATCGCCGGGTTGGCGAAGCGGGCGAGCACCCGCTCCCCGTAGTCCGGCACCGAGACGCCGGGCGGCGGGGTGAAGCTCGGCGCGATCTCCTCGGCGACCAGCCGGCGCAGCACCGCGTCCAGGTGCGGCAGCGCCAGCGCGTCGAGCACCGTCTCCGCGCCCGCGAGGGCCCCGAGGTACGCGGTGGCGGAGTGCACGCCGTTGAGCGCGCGCAGCTTCAGCCGTTCCCACGGGCCGGCGTCGTCGGTGAGGACCGCGCCGGCCCGCTCCCAGGCGGGTCGGCCGCCCGGGAAGTCGTCCTCGATCACCCACTGCGACCACGGTTCGGCCGCGACCGCCGCCAGGTCGGTCACGCCGAGCGCGCGCCGCGCGGTCTCCCGGGTCTCGTCGGTGCTGGCCGGCACGATCCGGTCGACCATGGTGCCGGGGCAGGTGACCTGCGCCGCCACCCGGTCCAGCGTCGCGTCGGGCACCCGGGCCAGCGCCAGGCACTGGTCGACCAGGCTGCGCAGCCGGCGCCCGTTGGCCGGCAGGTTGTCGCAGCTCACCAGCGCCAGCGGCCCGGCGTCGGCGGCGGCGCGGGCGAGCAGCCCGCGGACCAGCAGCCCGGGCACGGTGCGCGGCGGCCGGTCGGTGGTCAGGTCGGCGGTCAGCTCCGCGTCGGCGGCCAGCGCGCCGGTCACCGGGTCGAGCTGGTACGCCTTCTCGGTGACGGTCAGCGTGACCACCCGGATCGCCGGGTCGGCGAGCAGGCGCACCACCGCGTCCGGGTCACTGGCGGCGTGCCGCACCCCGGCCAGCGCGCCGACGACCCGGGTCGACGCGCCGTCGGCGGCGAGCGTGGTGACGCTGAACAGCGCGTCCTGCGCGGCCAGCGCCTCGACCACGTCGGTGCTGCGCGGCGCGACGCCGACGATGCCCCAGTCGCCGCCGGCCGCGCCGACCGCCGCCTCGGTGTGCACGGCCTGGTGGGCGCGGTGGAACGCGCCGAGCCCCAGGTGGACGATGCCGGCCGGCACGGTGCCGGGGCGCACCAGCGGCCGGCTCTCCTCGGGCAGCCGGCGCAGGGTGGCCAGGCCGAGCCGGTCGGTGTCGACGGTCAGCGCCATGCCGGTCCCTCCGGGAAGCGGAACTCCGCGATCGACTCCGGCCGCATGGCGGCGCTGTAGCCGGGCGCGGTGGGCAGCAGGTAGCGTCCGCCGCGGGTGCGGACCGGGTCGACGAAGTGCTCGTGCAGGTGGTCCACGTACTCGACCATCCGGCCGTCCAGGCCGGTGCTCACCCGCAGGTGGTCGAAGACCGCGAGGTGCTGCACGTACTCACACAGCCCGACGCCGCCGGCGTGCGGGCAGACCGGCACCCCGAACTTCGCGGCCAGCAGCAGCTCGGCGAGCACCTCGTCGACGCCGCCGACCCGGCACGCGTCGACCTGCATCACGCCGATCGCCTCGGCCTGGAGCAACTGCTTGAAGATGACCCGGTTGGCCGCGACCTCGCCGGTGGCGACCCGGCACCGGCCGCCGGACAGCTCGGTCACCGCGCGGGCGATCCGGGCGTGCCCGAGCACGTCGTCGGCGTGGGTGGGCTCCTCGATCCAGTACGGGTCGACCTCGACCAGCACGCCCATCGCGGCGATCGCCTCGTCCACGTCCCAGACCTGGTTGGCGTCCATCATCAGCAGCGCGTCCGGGCCGATCTCGGCCCGGATGATCCGCCCCCGGCGCAGGTCGTCGTCGAGCCGCCCGCCGACCTTCATCTTCATCGCCCGCCACCCCGCCGCGTACGCGTCGCGGGTCAGCGCGCGCACCTGCTCGTCCGGGTAGCCGAGCCAGCCCACCGACGTGGTGTACGACGGGAAGCCGTCGCGTTCCAGCCCGGCCAGCCGCTCGCCGAGCCCGTCGCGGCCCTTGTCCAGGATGGCCGCCGCCTCGTCCGGGGTGAGCGCGTCGGTGATGTGGTGGAAGTCGACGGTGGCCACCAGCTCGTCGGTGGGCAGCTCGGCGAGGAACCGCCACATCGGCTTGCCGGCCAGCTTGGCGCGCAGGTCCCAGACCGCGTTGACCAGCGCGCCGGTGGCCATGTGGATCACTCCCTTCTCCGGCCCGAGCCAGCGCAGTTGCACGTCGGCGGTGAGCGACCGCCAGAACGCCACCGGCTCGGCGGCGATCTCGGCGACCGTGCGCCCCCGTACGTGGTGGGCGAGCGCGCGGACCGCCGCGCAGGTGATCTCGTTGCCCCGGCCGTTGGTGAACGTGAACCCGGTGCCGGTCGGCCCGCCGTCGGTGGTCAGTTCCACGTAGGTGGCCGAGTAGTCGCCCCGGTTGATCGCGTCCGAGCCGTCGCCGCTGGCGGCGGTGGGGAAGCGCACGTCGTGCACCTCGACGTCGACGATCCTGGTCATGAGCGTCCTCCGGAGAACTTGAAGACCTGCTTGGGCAGCCGGTACGCCAGGTCGACGATGGTCTCGGCGGCCTCGTCGGCGTCGAGGCGGTGCTCGGCGACCAGGCGGGCCAGGAAACCGGCGTCGACCCGGCGGGCCACGTCGTGGCGGACCGGGATGGAGCAGAACGCGCGGGTGTCGTCGACGAACCCGGCGGTGTTGTAGAAGCCGGCGGTCTCGGTGACCGCCTCCCGGAACCGGCGCAGCACCTCGGGCGAGTCGAGGAACCACCAGGGCGCGCCGAGCCGCAGCGCGGCGTAGCCGCCCGCGAGCGGCGCCAGTTCCCGGGTGAAGGTGTCCTCGTCGAGCGTGTAGAGCACCACGGTCAGCCGCGGGTCGTTGCCGTGCGCGTCCAGCAGCGGGGCGAGCCCGTGCACGTAGTCGGTGGCCTGCGGCACGTCGCCGCCGACGTCGCGGCCGTGCCGGGCGTGCAGCCAGCGGTTGTGGTTGCGCACCGCGCCCGGGTGCAGCTGCATCACCAGGCCGTCGTCGAGCGACATCCGGGCGAACTCCAGCAGCATGTGCGCCCGGAACGCCTCCGCGTCGCCCGGGTCGGCGAGGCCGCGCCGGCCCTTGTCGTACAGCGCCGCCGCCTGCGCCGGGTCGAGATCGAGGGTACGGGCGGTCGGGTGCCCGTGGTCGGTGGAGGTCGCGCCGGCCGCGACGAACGCCGCCCGGCGCTGCCGCAGCGCGGCCAGGTAACCGGCGTACGTGCCGGTGTCCTCGCCGGAGACGTCGGCGAGCCGGTCCACGTTGGCCGCCCAGCCGTCGAACTCCATGTCCACCACGTCGTCCGGGCGGAACGTGGTGACCACCCGCCCGCCCGGCCCGCCCCAGCCGTCGGCGGCGAGCTTGGCGTGCCGGCCCAGGTCGTCCAGGGGCGACTCGGTGGTGGCGAGCACCTCGATGCCGAAGCGGGTGAACAGCTCCCGGGGCCGGAACGCCGGCTCGGCGAGGCGGGCGGCGAGCGCGTCGTAGACCGGGTCGGCGGTGGCCGGGGAGAGCGGCGTGTCCACGTCGAACACGTTCCGGAACGTCTGCTCCAGCCACAGCCGCGACGGCGTGCCCCGGAACAGGTGCCAGTGCGCGGCGAAGCGCCGCCAGATGGTCCGCCCGTCGGTCTCGACCGGGCTGCCGTCGACGCTCGGCACGCCCAGGTCGGCCGGCGGCACCCCCTGACTGAGCAGCATCCGGGTCAGGTAGTGGTCGGGCACGATCAGCAGCCGGGCCGGGTCGGGGAACGGGCGGTCCTCGGCCAGCAGCGCCGGGTCGACGTGCCCGTGCGGGGAGATGATCGGCTGCGTGGCCGCCAGGGCGTACAGCTCGCGGGCCAACGCGCGTTGGCCGGGCTCGGCGGGCAGCAGCAGATCGCTGGGGGAGATCGGCACGGCGGGCTCCTCGGTCAGGGCAGGGTGAGCAGGTCGGCGACCCGGACGGGCGCGCCGGTCTCCAGCGAACGGTTGGCGGCCAGGCCGGTGAGCAGCGCGAGCGCGCCGTCGTACGCGGTGGCGGCACGGCCGAGCGGGTCGGGTTCGCCGCCGAGCAGCACCCGGGTCATCCGGGCGTCCGCGCCGCCGTGCCCGCGCCGGGTCCAGCCCTCCACTCCGATCTCCACCGGCGGCGCCCAGAACGGGCGCAGCGTGAGCCGGGCCGCGCCGCGTTCCACCGCGGCCTCGTCGCCGTGCAGCGCGGCCCCCTTGAGCGCGGACGCGCCGCCGGGGCTGACGTGGTCGCTCTCGGTGACCTCCAGTTCGAGGCGGCCCCGGCTGCCGTTCACCATCACCCGGTAGCCCTCCCAGGGCGCGTACGCGGTGAGGTGGTAGGTCATGGTCGCGCCGGTGGAGTAGCGGGCCAGCACCGCGAGGTCGTCCTCGATGGTCACGCCGGGGGCGAACACGTTGCGGTCCCGGTGGTAGCCGTCCTCGGCCTCGGCGTCGAGGTACAACTCGCGCAGCCGGGGGTGCTCGGCCAGTCGCAGCGCGAACGGGTCGTCGGCGGCGGCGGGGGCGCCGTGCGCCCGGTCGTAGTCGCGGGCGTAGCCGTGCCGGCGGCCGGTCTCGCCGTAGAAGAACAGCCGGCCGGCCGCGTACACCTCGACCGGTCGGGCGTCCAGCCACCAGTTGACCAGGTCGAAGTGGTGGCTGGCCTTGTGCACGAGCAGGCCGCCGGAGGTGGCCTTGTCCCGGTGCCAGCGGCGGAAGTAGTCGGCGCCGTGCCGCACGTCCAGCAGCCACTCGAAGTGCACCGAGCCGATCTCGCCCACCGCGCCGTCGGCGAGCAGCCGGCGGAGCTGCTCGTGCAACGGGTTGTAGCGGTAGTTGAACGCGACGGTGACCTGCCGGCCGGTCTCCGCGACCGCGTCCAGGACGCGCCGGCAGCGGGGCGCGTCGACGGTCATCGGCTTCTCGGTGACCACGTCGCAGCCGGCCCGCAGCGCGGCGGTCACGTACTCGTCGTGGGTGACGTCGACGCTTGTCACCAGCACCACGTCGACCCGCTCCCTCGCCAGCATGGTGGCGAAGTCGGCGGCGGCGTAGGTGGGCACCGGCGGGTGGCCGAGGTCGGCGAGCCAGCGGTTGTGCGCGTCCATCCGGGCCTGGTTCACGTCGGCCAGGGCGACCAGCTCGGCGGTGTCGGCGTGGTCGAGCGCGAGCGCGCGGACGAACATCTCGGCGCGCGCCCCGGCGCCGACCAGGGCGTGGCGGACCCGTTTCCGGGCCGGTGGTGACATGACGTCGGCCTCCCGCAGTTCTGCAAAGGTTTGCAGCCGAAGAAACCACGTCGGGCGAGAGGTCGTCAACGGTCGATGAACATCCCGCCCTATGAATCCGCATTGGTGCGTTTTTGTGCAGCCAACGGGAGCGGTACCGCAATCGAGCCGTAACAATGGACCGTTGACACCGGCGCAACCGTTTGCATTAATTGGCGGCACCCCGTGACCCCCACCACATCGGACGAGGGAGCCCACCGTGCCAGCCACCATCCGGGACGTCGCCCGGGCCTCCGGCGTGCACATCTCCACCGTCTCCCGCACGTTCTCGGCCCCGCACCTGGTCAACCCGGAGACCCGGGTCCGCGTGCTGGCCTGTGCGGAGGACCTCGGCTACCGGCCCAACCGGGCCGCCCGGGCCCTGATCACCGGCCGGACGCACAACATCGGCCTGATCGTGGCCGACATCGCCAACCCGTTCTTCCCGCCGCTGATCAAGGCGGCGGAGGGGCAGGCCCGGCACCGCGACTACCACGTGTTCGTGGCCGACACCAACGAGGACGTGGCCGCCGAGGAGGACCTGGTCCACGCGCTCGCCAAGCAGGTCGACGGCGTGCTGCTGTGCAGCCCCCGGATGAGCAACAGCCTGATCGAGCAGGTCAGCCGCGAGGTTCCGGTGGTGGTGATAAACCGCCAGGTCACCGGCCTGCCCTGCGTGATGATGGACGTCGGGCAGGGCGCCCGCTCCGCGATCGAGCACCTGCTCGGCCTCGGTCACCGGCGCATCGCGTTGCTCGGCGGCCCGCGCGGCTCCTGGACCGCCCGGGAGATGCGCCGGGCCGCCTCGGCGGCGGCCCGGGGCGGCGGCGCCGAGCTGACCCTGCTCGGGCCCAACCAACCCACCGAGACCGGCGGCGGCGGGCTCGCCGACCAGGTACGCCGCAGCGGCGTCACCGCCGTGCTCGCCTACAACGACCTGATGGCGATCGGCCTGATCGAAGGGCTGGACGCGCTGGGGCTGCGGGTGCCGCAGGACGTCAGCGTGGTCGGCGTCGACGACATCGCGCTGAGCCGGCTCACCCGCCCCAAGTTGACGACGGTGGCCACGCCGACCGCGGCCGCCGGCCGGACGGCCGTCGACATGCTGCTGCAACTCGACTCCGACGCGCCGCGTGGCGTGCGGGGCCGGGGCGCGTCGGCCGGCGACCGTCGCACCACCGCACAGGTAATGCTCCAGACCGTACTGGTCGTCCGCGACTCGACCGGGCCCGTTCCCGGTCGGGACGGCACCGGGGCCTGAGCAGGTGGCCCGGGCCCGCATAGCGGTGCGGACCCGGGCGACCCGTGGACGGCCGCCGGTGACGTCGTCGCCTCCCACAGCCGAGGAGTGAGCGCAGATGCACGCCGCAACGCCCCCCACCGCCGGCGCACCCGCCGGGCGGGATCACCGTACCCCCCTGTCCCGACGTCGATTCGTCCGCGGCCTGGCCGTCGTCGCGTTGGCCGCGCCGCTCGCGCTGGGCGCGGCCGGCTGCGGCGACGACGACGCCGCCGGCGACGGCGGCCCGGTCAAGCTCTCCGTCTTCTGGTGGGGCGGCGAGGCCCGGGCCAAACTCACCGAGGACGCCCTGGCCCTCTACACCAAGAAGCACCCCGACGTGACGTTCGAGAAGACCTGGCAGGCCAACCAGGGCTACTTCGACAAGCTCGCCACGCTGACCGCCGGCGGCAACCCGCCCGACCTGTTCCAGATCGACGACAACTACCTGGCCGAGTACGCCGGCCGCAGCACCACGCTCGACCTGGGCAGCTACCGCGACTCCGGCAAGCTCGACGTGTCGAAGTTCCCGAAGAGCCTGCTGGAGTACGGCGTCGTCGACGGCAAGCTCGCCGGGGTGGCCGCCGGGGAGAACACCCAGGGCCTGGTCTACAACAGGACGCTGCTGACGAAGAACGGGCTGCCGGAGCCGACCACCGGGATGAGCTGGGAGGAGCACATCGCCTGGGCGGAGCAGGTGGCGAAGAAGACGAAGGTGCCCGGCACCCAGGACCCGAGCGCCGACTACAAGGCGCTCTGGGTCTGGCTGCGCCAGCAGGGCAAGGACCTGTACCGGGGCAAGGAACTCGGCTTCACGGTCGAGGACGTGACGAAGTGGTTCGAGCTGTGGAAGGGCGCCCGGGACCGGGGCGCCACCCCGACCGCGGACGTCATCCACGAGGGCAACGCCACCGACATCACCAAGCAGCTCGTGGTCACCGGCAAGGCGGCCACCTCCTGGGTCTGGGCCAACCAGATGCCGGACCTGAAGAAGAACACCAAGGACGAGCTGGGCGTGGTCGCCTACCCCGGTGACCCGAGCGCCCAGTGGGCCCGCGCCTCCATGTACTGGTCGGTGTTCAAGGGCAGCAAGCACCGCGACGTCGCGGTCGACGTGATCAACTTCCTGAACAACGACCCGGAGGCGGTCGCGCTGCTCGGCACCGACCGCGGCCTGCCCTCCAACATGGACCTGCGGGCCAAGGTCAGTGAGACCGCCACCGACCCGGCCATGAAGCAGTCCATCCAGGTCGAGTCCGAGCTGGCGCAGAAGTTCGGGCCGTCCCCGCAGGTCCCGATCAAGGGACACAGCAAGGTCAAGTCGGAGCTGACCAAGGCCGCCGAGAACGCCCAGTACGGCCGCGCCACCCCGGCCCAGGCGGCGGAGCAGTTCGTCACCGCCTGCAAAGCCGCGATCGCCTGACCCCTCGACGGAAAGGAACCGGACCCGTGGCCCTCACCACGGCGCCCGGCCGGAGCCCGCGAACCGGACCGGTCGGCCCCCGCCCCACGCGGCGCGGGGCCGGCCGGGCCCGGCTCGGCGAGGGCCTGGCAGGGTACGTCTTCCTCTCGCCCTGGCTCATCGGACTGATGGGCATCACGGCGATCCCCATGCTGCTCTCGCTCTGGCTGAGCTTCACCGACTACGACATCCTCACCCCGCTGTCCGAGGTGCGCTGGGTCGGGCTGGCCAACTACGAGCGGATGTTCACCGCCGACCCGTCGTACTGGCACGCGGTGCGGGTGACGCTGACGTTCGCGCTGGTCGCCGTGCCGTTGAAGCTCGCCGCCGCGCTCGGTGTGGCGCTGCTGCTCAATCGCACCTGGCGTGGCGTCGGGCTGTTCCGCGGCCTGTTCTACCTGCCGTCGCTGCTCGGCGGCAGCGTCGCGCTGGCCATCGTCTGGGTCAACATGTTCAACCGCGACGGCGCGTTCAACTCGTTCCTCGCGCTCTTCGGCATCGAGGGGCTGCCCTGGGTCGCCGACCCGGACTGGGCGCTCCAGACGCTGATGGTGCTGGCGATCTGGCAGTTCGGCGCGCCCATGGTGATCTTCCTGGCCGGGCTCAAGCAGGTCCCGGTCGAGCTGTACGAGGCGGCGGCCGTGGACGGCGCCGGCACCTGGCGACGGTTCCGCGCGGTCACCCTGCCCATGCTCTCCCCGGTGATCTTCTTCAACCTGGTGCTGGAGACCATCCACGGCTTCCAGGGCTTCACCGCCGCGTTCGTGCTCAGCAACGGCACCGGCGGCCCGGTCGACTCCACCCTGATGTACACGCTCAAGCTCTACATCTCCGGCTTCACCGACCTGGAGATGGGCTACGCCTCGGCGATGGCCTGGGTGTTCCTGCTGGCCATCGCGCTCATCACGGCCGTGTTCTTCAGCACCGGCCGGTTCTGGGTGCACTACTCGGACGGAGGGGACGACTCATGACCGCGGTGACCGCCGTCGCCGGCCGCCGCCGCCCGCGCAACCGGCAGGCGCTGCGCCTGGTGGTGCTCGTGGCGATCGTGGCGGTGGTGCTCTACCCGCTGATCTGGATGCTCGGCACCTCGGTCAAGTCGCCGGCCGAGATCGTCAACAACATCGGCCTGCTGCCGGCGGAGTTCACCCCCGGCAACTACACCGAGGGCTGGACGAACTTCGACGTCAGCTTCGGTCGGTTCTTCCTCAACAGCGCCATGGTCAGCCTGCTCACCGTGGTCGGCAACGCGCTGTCCTGCCTGCTGGCCGCGTACGCCCTGGGGCGGTTGCGGTTCCGGTTCCGCAAGGCGTGGTTCACCGTCATGATCGGCACCCTGCTGCTGCCCGGGCACGTGCTGATCGTGCCGCAGTACATCCTGTTCCGCAGCCTCGGCCTGGTCGGCGGCGACTGGCCGTACCTACCACTGCTCATCCCGCACTTCCTGGCCACCGAGGCGTTCTTCGTCTTCCTCATGGTGCAGTTCATGCGCGGCATCCCCCGCGAGCTGGACGAGGCCGCCAAGATCGACGGCGCGTCGCCGTACGGCGTCTTCCGGCACGTGATCCTGCCGCTGAGCCGCCCCGCGCTGGTCACCACCGCGATCTTCTCGTTCATCTGGACCTGGAACGACTTCTTCCGCCAACTGGTCTTCCTGTCCACGCTGGAGGACTACACCGTCCCGGTGGCGCTGACCCTGTTCATCGACTCGACCAGCCAGAGCGCGGTCGGCCCGATGTTCGCCATGTCGGTGCTGTCGCTGCTGCCGGTGTTCCTGTTCTTCCTCGCCTTCCAGCGGATGCTGGTCGAGGGCATCAACACCAGCGGGTTGAAGGGATGAACGCCGAGGCCCCCCGCCGGGACTGGCGGGACACCGTGGCCGAGGCGGCCGACCTGGCGCTGCTCGGCCTCGTCGTGGCGGCGGCGTCGCTGCCGGTGCTCACGTTCGCCCCGGCCGTCGCCACCGCCTGCGCCGCGCTGCACGACCGGTCCGGCACCGGGAGTTGGCCGCCGGCCCGGACCAGCCTGACCCGGTTCGGCCGCGCGGTGCCCGCCGGCACGGCGGTCAGCGCCGTCGTGCTCGCGGTCGCCGCGCTGCTCGCCGTCGACCTGCTGGCGCTGGCCACCGGCCGGGTGCCCGGCGGCGGGCCCGCCCTGGCGGTCACCGCCGTCGTGGTCGCGGCCCTGCTCGGGTACGCCGGCCTGGTCGCCGTCGCGGTCGGGCGCACCGGGGGCCGGGGCTGGCGTCGCGCCGCCCGCGAGGTGGCCCGCGTCTGCGCCCGACACCCCGGCGGCTGGGCCGCCGCGGCCGGGATCGGCGGGCTCGCCGCGCTGCTCGCCGCGCTCGTCACCCCGGTCGCGGTGCCGATCCTCGGCGGGTACGCCCTCGCCGCGCTGCACGCGGTCGACGCCCGACGCCGGGCGCGCGCCCACTCCGCCGCGCTCGGGCCGGAGGCGTCGTGACCGCTGATCCCGGGGCGGAGCGGCTGGTCGTGGCCGGGGTCGAGGTGGCCCGCTACCTGGTCCGCCCCGACCTCGACCCGCGCCACGGCCCCCGGCCCTACCTGCATCCGGTGCGCACCCGCGCCGGCACCCCGGTCACCGACGCGCTCCCGGCCGACCACCTCTGGCACCTCGGCGCGTCCCTCACCGTGCCGGACGTGGCCGGCGCCAACTTCTGGGGCGGCCGGACGTACGTGCGCGGCACCGGCTACACCTGGCGGGACGACCACGGCGTCATCGCCCACACCGGCTGGCGGGAGCGAGCCGCCGACCGGCTCGACCACGACCTCGACTGGCGGGACGCCGAGGGCCGGACGCTGCTGCGCGAGCACCGCCGGCTCACCGCCGCGCCGGCCGGCGACGACGCCTGGTGGCTCGACCTGTCCGCCACGTTCACGTCCGCCACCGGCGCCGACGTCCCCCTGGGCAGCCCGGCCACCAACGGCCGCCCCGGCGGCGCCGGCTACGGCGGTTTCTTCTGGCGGGCCGTCGCCGGCCCGGAACCCCGGGTGTGCACCGTGGACGCGGTCGGCGAGGAGGCGGTCAACGGCTCGGCCGCGCCCTGGCTGGCGCTGTCCGGCACCGCGCCCGGCGGCGCCGCGTACACGCTGGTGTTCAGCGGGCTCGGGCCGGGTGACAGGTGGTTCGTCCGCACCGCCATGTACCCGGGCGTCTGCGTCGCGTACGCGTTCGACCGCCCGGCGGTGGTCGCCGCCGACCGGCCGCGCCGCAACCGGCACCGGGTGCTCGTCGTCGACGGCCACCTGGACCGGGCCGAGGTCGCGGAACGGATGGCGGCTCCCGTGAGCGCGAGGAGTGAGCCGGGGTTGCGAGCCCCGCAGTCGCGCACAAAGGTGGGCACCGTGAGCGCGAGGAGTGAGCCGGGGTTGCGAGCCCCGCAGTCGCGCACACAGGACACACCATGACCGGCCCGGAGGTCGCCTGCGTGGGGGAGACCATGGTGGTGCTCGCGCCCGACGACGGCGGGCCGCTGGAGCACGCCGACCGGTTGGCTGTCGGTGTCGGCGGCGCGGAGTCCAACGTGGCCATGGGCCTGGCCCGGCTCGGCCACCGCGCCGCCTGGGTCAGCCGGGTCGGCGACGACCCGTTCGGCCGCCGGGTGGTCGCCGAGATCGCCGCCGCCGGGGTGGACGTCCGCACGGTCACGGTCGACCCGGCCGCGCCGACCGGCGTCTACCTCAAGGACCCCGGCCCGGCCGGCACCCGCGTGCACTACCACCGCGCCGGGTCCGCGGCGAGCCGCCTCGGCGCGCCGGACCTGGCCGACCCCCGGCTGACCGGGGTGCGGCTGCTGCACCTGTCCGGGATCACCGCCGTGCTCTCCGACTCCTGCCGGGAGTTGCTCGCGCACGCGCTGGCCGGGCGGGCGCTGCCCGGGGCCCGTACCACGTTCGACGTGAACCACCGGCCGGCGCTCTGGCCCGCCGACCGGGCCGCACCGGTGCTGCGCGACCTGGCCGACCGCGCCGACGTGGTGCTCGTCGGGCTGGACGAGGCGGCGACGCTGTGGGGCAGCGCCGACCCGGCCGCCGTCCGCGACCTGCTGCCCGGGCCGGAGCTGGTGGTGGTCAAGGACGGGCCGGTCGGCGCGACCGCGCTGCCGCGTACCGGGCCGGCGGTCTTCGTGCCGACGCCCCCGGTGGACGTGGTGGAGCCGGTCGGCGCCGGGGACGCGTTCGCCGCCGGCTTCCTCGCCGGGCTGCTGCGCGACCTCGACCTGCGCGCCTGCCTGCGGATGGGTCATCTCACCGCCGCGCCGGTGCTGGCCACGCCGGGCGACACCGCGCCACCGCCCGATCCGGCCGGGATCGCCCGGGCGCTGGCGCTGACGGACCGGGAATGGGCGGCGCCGGCGAGGCGGCGCGACGAAGGGAGCGGCACATGACCGAGCACGACTTCGCACCGCTGTTCGGCGACGGGCGGGTCATGGTGATCCTGCGCGACCTGCCGCCGGAGGAGACGGTCCGGCTCGCGGAGCTGGCCTGGGATCTCGGCATCGACGTGGTGGAGGTCCCGATCCGTACTCCCGCGGCGGTGCCCGCGCTGAGCGCCGCGGTCACCGCCGGACGTCGTCGGGACCGGCTCGTCGGCGCCGGCACGGTCCGCACCCCGGCGCAGGTCCGCCAGGCGATGAGCGCCGGCGCGGCGTTCACCGTCGCCCCCGGCCTGGACCTGGCCGTCGCGGACACGGCGCGCGGCTACGGCATCCCGCACCTGCCCGGCGTGGCCACCCCGACCGAGGCGCAGCGGGCGCTCGACCACGGCCTGGTCTGGCTCAAGGCGTTCCCGGCGGTCAGTCTCGGCCCGGCCTGGTTCCGGGCGGTCGCCGGGCCGTTGCCGGAGGCACGGTTCGTGGCCACCGGCGGCATCGACGCCGGCAACGCGGGCGACTTCCTGGCCGCCGGCGTACGCGTGGTGGCGGTCGGCTCGGCGCTCACCGACCCGGCGCAGCTCCCGCGTCTGGCCGCGCTCGCCACCGGCGACCCGGTCAGCTGACGGTGCGGCCGGACGTCGTCGCGGTGGTCCGCACCGCCTTGACGATCGCCGGGATCGAGCCGACCAGCAGCACCAGCGCCCAGATGATCGCCACCACCGCGAAGACCACCGCGCCCAGGTCGTCGACGACGCTGACCAGGATCACCGGCACCAGGCCGTGCAGGAACTGCAACACCAGGGTGCACAGCAGCGTGGTCGACGCCAGCAGCACCAGCCCCTTGTTGCGCAGGAAACGCGGCTGCGCGGCCAGCAGCAGCCCGGCCCAGACCAGCTTGAGCAGCAGCGCCAGCCCGAGCAGCACGGCCGCGTCGCCGACCGGGAAGAACCCCCACACCGCGAGGTACGCCAGCGTGCCGAACGGGACCGCCAGGAACAGCGAGACCATCACCGTCAGCTCGACGAACGCGACGACCAGCAGCACCAGCGACACCAGCAGCAGCACCACCGAGAAGACCAGCGTGGCCGCGCCCTGCACCCGGCCCTGGACCCGGTCGGGCAGCACCAGGCTCAGCGCGAACAGCCCGGTGGTCCAGAGCGCCACCACGTCGATCAGCGCCAGGTAGCCGGTGCCCCGACCGGACGGCTCGGCCACCGCGCCGACGTCGCCCAGCTCGACGCCGAGCCCGCCGGCGCTGTCCCGCAGCGCGGCGCCCGCGTCCCCGCCGCCGGTCAGCGCCGCCGCGCCCAGCTCCACGCCCACCACCAGCGCCACCGCCAGCAGCGCCAGCAGCAGGAACGGCTTCCGCAGCTCACCCATGTCGCGCCTCCCGGCGGTCGGGCCCGGTCAGGACCGGGCGAGCGTGACCGTGCACCCGCCACCTCCCGCGCACCGCAGGAGCACCTCGGTCTCCCGATCCACCGCCACCTTCGCCACCGTCGCCCCGTCCGGCCCCGGCGTGACCTCGTCGGTGACCGTGACGTCCGCGTCGCCGGGCGCGCGGGCGGTCACCTCGAACGGCGTCGCGCCGCGCAACACCAGCGTGCGCAGCGCGCCCGGGTCGGCGACGCGCAGCCGGCAGGTCGCGCCGAACGCGACCACCACCCCGTCGGCGGTGGCGGTCGGGGCGGTGGCCGGCGGCACGCACGCCACGCCCACCGTCGCCGGGTCCACCGTGCCGGCGCCGCGTCCCAGCCGGGCCAGTGGGCCCGGCCCGGCGGCCGGGTCACCGGGGCCGTCGCGCCGCCCGGCCACCGCCACCACGTAGAGCACCACCAGCAGCCCGGCCAGCGCGACCACCAGCAGCTTCTGCCGACCACTCATGGTTGGCCGACCGGGGTGAACCGGATCTGGTCGACGCCGGCGAAGTAGCGGTCGGTGCCCTGGGTCCGGCTCACCACCACCAGCGTCAGCTGGTGCGTGCCCCGGGTCAGCTCCAGCGTGCCCACCGCCACGTCGTCGGTGCGCACCACGGTCGGCGTGAAGCCGAGGAACGTGTCGCCCACCTGCCGGCCGTCGACCAGCCAGATGGTGTTCGCGTAGTCGAACGAGGTGGTGCGCACGGTGGAGAACCGCCAGGCGCCGTCCGCCGGCAGGTCCACCGGCACGGTCACCCGGTCGCCGACCGCCCGGCCCAGGAAGAACAGTTGCGCGTCGCCGGACCACGTCACGTCGCAGCAGTTGTCCTGCGCCACCACCTCGGCCTTCGCGGCCGTGGTGGACCGGACCTCGGCGGCGGCCACCAGCGTCTCCGCCTCCACGGTCACCGCCGCCGGCCGCGGCGGCGACGTCTGTTCCGGGCGGGTCACCAGCCAGACCGCCACGCCGGTCACCACCAGCAGCAGCACCGCCGCGGCGGCCAGCCACGGCCACGGCGTACGCTTCGGCGGCGCGACCGCCCGCACGTCGTACGTCACCCGGCCGCTGGAGCGGGAACTCTCCTCCGGGGCGGTGTTCGCCGAGTACGCGAACCCGGTCATGTCGTACCGCCGGGGCGGGGTGCCGGCCGGCACGGCGAGCCGGACCAGCACCGACACCGAGCCCTGGCCGGGCACCACCCGCTGCGGCTCGGTGACCGTGAACCAGGCCCGCTGGCTGCCCTCGCCGGGCGCCACGTCGAACACCACGGTGTCCGGCGCCGGGCCCGGGTTGGACACCGTGAAGGTCAGCTCGCCGGCGTTGCGGGCGTCCAGGGTGAACTGTTCGGCGGCGGCGACGACGGTCCATTCGGTGGTCATGACGGCTCCTCCGGCGGCTCGTGGGGTGGGGGCACGGACGCCCGGCCGACCGCGCGTACCGGCCCGGGCGGGGCCGGGTCGTCGGCCGGACCGGCGGGTGGGTCGTGGGGCGGGTCGGCCGGGGCGGCGACCACCTCGACGGTGACCGCCGCCGGTTTCTCCGCCTCGACGATCCGGCCGACCAGCGCCAGCCGGTCCACGGCGGCCGGCGGCACGCGCACCACCAGGTGGAACGGCCGGTCGGCCGGTTCGTCCAGCACGAACCCGGTCACCCCGGTGGCCAGCTCCAGCGCGGTGCGCATCCCGTACGGGGTGCCGCGCCAGCGGGCCAGCAGCGCGCCGTGCGCGACCAGGTCCCGCAGCCGGCCCAGCGGCAGCGGCGGCGGCGCGTCGGCGCGCGGCGCGGCGACCACGTGGTCCATCGCCACCCAGCGGGTCAGGTACGCCACGAACCCGTCCGGCGTCCGGTACGGCCCGAACAGCGCGTCGACGTCGGCGAGCACCGCCTCGTCCGGGGCGTGCAGCGCCTCCATCACGTCCAGCAGCGCGCCCAGCACGCTGCCCGGGCCGGCGGCCCGCTGGTACGCGGCCGGCAGCAGCCGCTCAATCGCGGTTCGGCGCATCCTGCCGCACCACCTCGATGTCGTGCTCGCCGGAGCAGAGCAGCCAGGTGCCGGGGACGGTGACCACGTCGGCGGTGGCCTGGTTGGCGCTGGCCGTCCAGTCCTCGCCGTCGCCGCTGCGGTAGACGCCGCGCTCGCCGCCGGCCAGCACCAGCCGACCGGCACCGGACGGGTCGGTCGGCGCGGTGGCGGCGATGGCGTCGACAGGCGAGAACCGGGTCCGGTCCCGCAGCGGCAGCCCGCAGTTGACCATCACCGGCCGCCACTGCGGCTGTCCGGCGAGGGTGTCCAGCCGGACCACGCCGCCGCTCTGCGTGGCCGCCAGCGCCAGCGGCCCGCTGAACGCCAGGTCCCGGCAGGTGCCGCCGATCCAGCCGGCGGCCATCGACTGCCACCGCACGTCGGACTCGAACAGCCGGGTGCGGTGCGCGCCCTGGCCGGGTTTCTTCGGGTCCGGCTCGCCCGCGCCGCACCACAGCAGCGTGGCCGGGCCGTCGTACTGCACCGCGAGGACCCGGTTGTCCACGTTGGCCAGGCCGACGTGGCTGAACGTGCCGGGGCGGCCGGCCGCGACGGACAGGTAGACGCCGAAGCCGGCCTGCGCGGCGACCGCCACGCCGGGCGCGCCGCGCTCGGAGACGAACGACCGCACCGCGTAGAACCCGCGGTCGGCGTCGGCCGGGTCGACCAGGATCTGCAACGGCACCGCGCCGGGCAGCAGCGGCACCTCGTACAGGCCCGCGTCGGTGGCCAGCAGCAGCGCGCCGGTGCCGTCCCGGTCGATCCAGGCCAGGTCCCGCACGCCGGAGTCGAGGTCGGTGAGCAGCGTCCACGTCTCGCCCAGGTCGGTGCTCAGCCGGACCCGGGAGCCGCCGGCGTCGCGGGCGGTCACCACCGCCACCGAACCGGCCCGGGGCACCACGCCGGCGCGGGTCGGGGCGGGCGCGGGCACCACCCGGACCACCGTCTCGTCGTCGAACCGGCCGGCCGGCTCCCAGCCCGCGCCCGCGTCGGTCGAGCGGAACAGCACCGGCCCGCGCCCGGCGTACCAGGTGTCCGGCTGGTACTGGTCCACCGCGACGGTCCGCACCTGCGCGTCCGGCGCCTCGTCGACCACGAACCGCGCCGACTCGACGTACCGCACACCCGGCTCGGCGTGCTCCAACATCCGGTAGACGTTCGACGCGCGCAGCGGCTCGCCGAACGCCCAGCCGGTCGGATTGAGCGTCGTGGGCAGCGGGCTGAGCGTCTGGTGCAGCCGGTCGTGGATGCGCCGGCGGACCGCGTCCACGTCCTCCTCGCGGCGCACCACCACCCGGGCCCGGACCGAGACCGCCTTGTAGCGGGCCCAGCCGGCCCGCACCGCCGTGCCCAGCGCGCGACGGCGTTCCAGGTCGGCCTCGACCCGGCGGCGCGCCTCCTCGACCTCGTGCTCGCGCAGCACCGCCACCGGCAGCCGGCCGCCGGGACGGGCCGCCTCCGGCACGTACGGCACCAGCACCACCTCCACCTCGCCCGGCCGGGCGAAGCTGTAGACGGCGGCCCGGGTGAACGCCCGCGCCCGCGCCACCGCGCCGGAGCCGGTGGCGAGGACCTCGAAGTCGCGGGCGGTGACCGCGCGCTGCTGGGCGAAGAACTCGTACGGCCCGCGGGCCAGCACCGACTCCAGCGACTCCAGTTCCCGGCCACCGGTGGCCGGCAGCGGGTTCGCCACCCGCAGCCCCGGCAGCGGGTCGCGCAGGCTGGTCAGCACGCCGGCGGCCACGTTCCCGGCCGGCCCGCCGCCGCACCGGTACCAGAGTCGCACCTGCCGCCCGGCCGGTGGCACCGCCGCCACCGTGGTCACCCCGGCCGTCCCCTCGTCGGCCGGGGCGCTCCCGGTGTCG
This sequence comes from Micromonospora sp. NPDC049201, assembly GCF_055586805.1. Classification (NCBI taxonomy): domain Bacteria; kingdom Bacillati; phylum Actinomycetota; class Actinomycetes; order Micromonosporales; family Micromonosporaceae; genus Micromonospora; species Micromonospora sp. NPDC049201. The sequence continues at coordinate 623,281 of NZ_JBVJHM010000001.1, forward strand.
CTCCGGGCGTCCGGCCCGCTCCCGTCGCCGGTGGCCGGGCGCAGGTCCAGCGCGGGCGCGAACGTGACCACCCCGGAGGCGCGGTCGACCAGGTAGACCCTGGCCTGCGGGCCGACGCCGGCGAAGCTGTCTACCGGCCGCCAGATCTCGTACGTGCGTCCCTCGTGCTCGCGGGCCGCGGCGCCCAGCTCCACCGAGCCGGCCGGCACCTCCACGCCGAGCAGCAGGTCCAGCGCCTCGGTGGTGCGGGTCAGCGGCGCGCGGGCGGCCCGGAACGTCTGACCCGGCTGGCCGGTGCCGGTGCCCAGCAGCTCCGCGTCGACCGGCTCGCAGTGGTGCACGCGTACCGTCGTCTCGGTCTCACCGGCGGGCAGCAGGGCCGGTTCGGTGGTCACGAAGACCACCGGCCGGGGGTCGGCGCCGCGGGCCGCGGCGATCCGGGTGCCGGCCGGCACCCGCACCGGACCGCGGTCGGGGCCGGTGCGGGTCAGGCGCACGTCCGCCCAGGCCGCCGCCGGCGGGTGCCGGGTCGCGCCGAGCAGGTTCAGGAACGCCACGTACGCCTTCTCCGGCAACTGGTTCAGCCGGTAGATCATCACCTCGGTCAGGTAGGCGAACGCCTCCAGCAACGCCATCCCCGGGTCGTGCGCGGACAGGTCCGTCCAGTCCGGGCAGGAGCGGCGGATCCGTTCCCGGGCCTCGGTGACCAGGTCGAGGAAGGCGCGGTCGTCCAGGTGCGGCACCGGCAGCGTCATGGCGTGGCCTCCTCACCGGGCCGGTCGGCGGAGCCGCCGCCGGGTCGGTCGCCCGGGTCGTCGGGCTCGTCGTCGGGCGGCAGCAGGTCGACGGAGAAGACGAGCTGGCCGGGGGAGAGGCTGGCCCGTACCCGGTAGTCCAGCCGGATCACCAGGCGCCACGGGTCGTCCGGGTCCGGGCCGGCGTCCACGTCGAGCACCTCCACCCGCGGCTCCCAGCGCCGGATCGCCTGCCGCACATAGTGGATGGCCAGCCCGGCGGTGGTGTCGTCGTTCGGCGCGAAGACCAACCGGTGCAGCCGCGACCCGTACCCGGGACGCATCAACCGCTCGCCCGGCGTGGTGGACAGCAGCAGGCACAGCGCCTGGCGTACCGTCTCGTCGCCCTCGGTCATGGCGAGCCCGCCGGCCGCGGTCAACGCCAGGCCGCCGGCGCGGCCGGCGTCGAACCCGGCGCCGACGAACCGGAACGCCCTCATCGGTCCGCCCCCAGGAACATCTGCCGCGGGTCGCGGACCTGGTGGTGCACGGTGCCCGGCGGCGTGCCGTCGGTGAGGCCGTCCAGGTGCGACAGCACCACCGGCTGCCGGTCCACCCGCACCCAGGCGCTGTAGCCGACCGTCACGGTCATCGTGTGCAGGCAGGGTTTGACCGTCGGGCCGTAGTTCGGGCAGGCGGTGACGTCCCGTCCCACCGGGTCGGGCCGCACCAGCGCCGGCACGCCCCGCACGGTGACCCAGTGCTGCGACGGGCGGTTCGTCACCCGCCCGTCGTGGCCGCAGGTGATCAACGAGTCGCGGTGGATCCAGCGCATCAGCCACCTCCGGCGGAACGGGCGAGCGTACGGGCCTGGGCGGCGGCGGTCTGCGCGTCCTCGACCGCCGGGGCGTGCAGGAAGTCGACGGTCTTCGCGCGCACCACCATGGCCCGGCCCGGCGCGGAGAGCACCAGGTCACCGGCCGCGTGCACGGTGGTCAGCTCGGGACGCAGCTCGACGAAGCTGCCCGCGTCGGTGGCCAGCCGCAGCGTGCGCCCGTCGTCGTCGATCACGATGGACTGGCCGGTGCCGGTCCGCATCGACCAGCGGCGGGACCGGCCGGAGACGATCCCCGCGTCGTACGGCTCGACGGCGCCGAACAGCGAGCCGAGCACCACGCCCGAGGCCGGCTCGCCGCCGGGCAACGCCACCAGCACGGTGTCCTCCGGGTCGGGCAGCGCGACGATCCCCTTGCCCCGACCCGCGCCCGGACAGAGCACGGCGAGCCAGCCGGCGTCCAGGTCCCCGTACGCCGGCAGCGTCACCCGGGCCCGGCCCAGCCCGTCCGGGTCGTCGACGGCGGTGACCGTGCCGAGCGTGACGGTCGCCGCCGGCGCCGCGACCGGCGGCGGCTCGGGCGGGACGGTGGAGAACCGGGTCAGGTGGCCGTCCGCGTCCACCGTGTGCACCACCTCGGTCAGCACGTACACGCCGGCCACCTCATCCGGGACGCCGGCCAACGCGATCCGCCGGCCCGGCCGCAACGCCGGGTCACCCTCGGCCGTGCCCTCGACCGTGACCAGCGCGGCGACCCGCGCGTCCAGCCCGGCCTGGGCCAGCGCGGCCAGCTCGTCGTCGCTGCGCCCCGGCTGGTCCACCGCGGTACGCACCCCGTCCGCGCCGACGTCGCCCGGCTCCGGGAGCAGCGGGATCCGCCGCCCGCTGCGCGCCTCACCGGCCCGCTGCCCGAGCGGCTCGGCGCGCTGCGGGTGCCAGCCCAGCGCCGCGCACTCCGCCCCGGCCCGGTCCAGGTTCTCGACGATCCGCAGCGCGTGCACGGTCCCGCCGAGCGTCAACGGCACCGGCTCGCCGTGCCCGTCGAGGGTGAGCAGCCGCAGTCGGTCCCCGTCCACGCCCAGGTGCAGCCCGGCCCGGCCGGCCACCTCGCACAGCAGCTCCAGGTCGGTGTGCCGGTGCTGGAGCAGCCGGTCCAGGCGCGGCCCGTCGACTTCGGCGACCACCGCCAGCCCCAGCCCGGCGCACAGCTCCCCGGCCAGCTCGGCGGCCGTCACCGACTCGAACACCCGCAGCTCCTGCCGCTTGCGCAGCCGATGCAGCGGGTCGTACGCCCGGATCCGCAGCAGCGCGACGCCGTCGCCCGCGTACTCCACCTCGACGGCGGTCACCTCGCCGGTGAACAACGCGTCCGGGTGGCCGTCGAGGCGGACGTCGAGCGCCGCGCCGGGGCGTACCGGTGGGTCGAGGGCACCCGGGCCGGGTGCGGTGGCCAGCGCCAGCTCGCACTGCGTCGGCCGGTCCAGCCGGGCGGCGACCCGGACCCCGCGCAGCCGCGTCGGGTCGGCCAGCGGCCGGCCGTCCACGCGTACCGCCGCCGCCCGGTTCACCGCACGCCTCCGGTCGTCGCGTGGTGCGCCCCCGGCAGGCCGGGGCCGGGATCGTCGCGGCTGCCACGCGCCACCGGCGCAGGCGCGGTCACGGCGTACCTCCCGTCGTGGTGGTGGCGTCGAGCGGAGGCGTGGCGAGGACGGACGCCGGCACCGCCAGCGCGGTGCCGGCCGGAACCGTGAGCGGGTCGGTGATCCGGTTGTGTTCGGCGAGCAGCCGCCAGCGCAGCGGGGAACCCAACGCGTCGTGGGCGAGCAGGTCGAAGCGCACACCCGACCAGCCCGGCTCGGCCGCGCCGTCCGCGGCGGCCACCACCGCCGAGCCGGGCGTCACGGTCGGGGTGCTCGCCGCGGCCAGCTCCGCCTCGAACCCGGCCTGGGCCGCCTCGGCGCTCTCCGCCACCCGGACCAGCCGTAGCCGCAGCCAGGAACGCCGGGGCGTGCCGGTGAGCGTGAACGCGTCGAAGCGTTCCGCGATCGCCGCGATCACGCCCGGCACGTTCCAGGTCTTGCCCCAGACCAGCCGGACCAGCGGCGGACGCGGCCAGCCGTGCTCGACGGCCGAGTTCTCGGCGAGCATCCACAGCGGACGGGTCAACGCGCGGACGTCGTCGGGGCGGGCCGGGGACTCCACGAAGTCGATGTCGAAGAGCAGGTCCAGCACCAGTTCGGTGCGCCCGCCGCCGGTGAAGACCAACGGGTCGTCGGCGAGGCCGGCACCGGTGAGCGACCCGTCCGGTCCGCCGCGCGGGCGTATCCCGGCCAGCCGGGTGACCTGGACGGTCTCCGGATTGAGCAGGCAGTCGACCCGGGTGCCCGACTCGTCCACGAGGAAGGCGACGCGTTCCATCAGCCACCCGCCTGTTCCCGGTCCAGCAGGGCGTCCCGGAACCGGGCGCCCCGCGCGGCCGACGCCCGGGGCGACGGCTCGTCCGGCAGCGCCGGCCACGGGTCCCGCCCGGCCGCTCCGGCATCCGTCCCGCTCGCGCCGGTCGGCCGTCCCACCGCGGACGGTCGCCCGGCGTCGCCGGCCCGGCCCGCGCCGGTCTCGTCCGGCAGGGCCGGCCACGGGGCGACCGGACGGCGCAGGCCCGCGTCGTGCGCCGTCGGCGGCGTCGACGGGTGCGGGCGCCGCCACGACAGCGGCACCGGAAGCTCGCCGCGCACCCGCTCGCCCCGGTCATGCTCGCCCCGGTCGTGGCCGGTCCGGTCGTGTGCGGTCCGGTCGTGCCCGTCGACCGATCCGCGCGGCGCGGGGCCGAGCGAGAGCGGAAGCACGGCCCCGCGAATCGGCCGACCGTCCGCACCGGCGCGCGTCGGCCTGCCGGTGGCGTCGGCCCGGCGTCGTTCCCGGCCGTCACGACGGGAGCCGTCCGCCGCGCGTCGACCCGGCGCCCCCGACCAGGCACCACCGGGTACGGCCACCTGGTCCGCGTCCTGTTCGGGCCATTCCGCACGCCGCGCATGCCGCCCCGATCGACCACCTCCCGTCGACCCCGTCGCGCGGGCTGACCCCGCCGCGACGCTCGACCCTGGCGTGCCGTCGTGACCGGGGGTGCCGTCGTGACCGGGCCTGCCGTGACCAGGTGTGCCGCTGTGACCAGGTGTGCCGCCGTGACCCGTCGTGCGGCCTTGACCGGGCGTGCTCTCGTGACCGGGTGCGCTGTTCCGTCCCGATGCGCCGACCGGACCCACCGCGTCGTCCGGCCAGCCGGCATCGCCCGGCCAACGGGCGCCGCCCGGCCAATCGGCGTCGCCCGACCGTCCTGCGTCGCCCGCCCACCAGGTGTCGGCCGACCACCAGGTGTCGGCCGACCACCGCGTATCGGCCGGCCATCGCGTGCCGGCCGGTCCTGGGGCATCGTCCCGCCTTGGCGCGCGGTGGCCTATCGGGGCGCCGCCGCCGAATGTCGCGGAGGCTCCGGAAGCCGCCGCGTCGGGAGTCACCGATCTGGCTCCTCGGGATCCGGTAGCGCGGGGTCCGGCATCCGCCGTGGGTCCGGAGGGCAACGCCCCGGGCGTGGCCCACGTCGAGTCGGCACCGGCCGGCGGCGTACTCCGGCCTGTCGGCTCCGTGCCGTCCGTTCGCCGTCCGGTCGGCACGCTCGCCGCCCCGGTGCCCGCTTCCCCCGGATCGGGGAACAACTCCCCGTCGATCCACGCCGTCCCGCCCTCCGGATCGGAGCCGATCACCGCCGCACCCGCCCCGCCCGGACCCCACCACCCACCACCACCCGTAGCCCCGCCACTGGACGGGACACTCGTCCCAGTGCTCGGGAATTGTCGGAGATCTTGGTAGGAACCGGCCCCCGGGAGGGCGCTTCCGTACCAAGATCTCGGCGAACCGGGTCGCCGGCCAGCGCCGGTCGGACCCGCCCGCCACCCGCGCCACAGCCGTCCCGCCCAGCCCCACCCCATGCCGGCCCTCGCGGATCGTCCGGTGATCAAGGAGTTCGTGTCGGCCGCGCGGCCGGAGCCGACGCCAACTCCTTGATCACCAACGGAGGGCGGGGGGTGGGGGAGGCCCAGGAGGAGGCCGGGGGCGTGGGCGGCCACCAGGCGGAGCCAGTGTTCGGGGGGTTCGCCGGGGCGGCGTGACGGCAGGGTTGCCGGCGGCACGGCGGGAGGCCGGTGGGCGTCGGGTGACGGGTACGTCAGACGGTCGGCGGTGGCCCGCAACGCGCGGGCCAGCCGGTCACGCGGTCGCCGAGGCGGGCGCACTGCCGGACTCCAGCTCCAGCCCCTCGTACGCCAGGGTCAGCGCCTCGATGGCGATCTCCTGGGAGAGGGTGTTCAGGTGGGCGCCCCGCCACCGGGTCGGCCAGGCGTTGATCATGTTCCAGCGCAGCACCTCGGCGGTGCCGGCCGGGTCGAGCAGCACCACCGAGACGTTGCGCCGGTTGACCGTGCCCTTCGCCGCCGCGTTCACCCAGTCCCACAGCTCCCGGGCGTTGGTCAGGCCGAAGTGGAGCGTCACCGGCGCGTACTCGACCTGCCCGGGCACGGCGCGGATGCGCTCGTTGCCGGCCTCCCGGTACGCCAGCGACGGGATCGCCACCTCGAAGCCGCTGACCTCGGTGAAGTGCCCGTTGGTGATGCCGTTGATGAGCAGCTTGAAGTGGTACGCCCGGTACGGGTCGACGGGCGCGCCCGGCTGCGGGGTGGCCGTGGTCGGCATGTCAGCCTCCGATCGTCTCGGTCTCGGTGCCGCCGGCCCACTGGCTCAGCTTGAACACCACGAACTCCGCGGGCTTGACCACCGCGATGCCGATGTGCGCCACCACCATCCCGGCGTCGCGCACGTCGGCCGGGTTGGTCTCCTCGTCGCACTTGACGAAGAACGCCTCCTCCGGCGTACGGCCGAGCAGCGCGCCGTCGCGCCACACCCGGGTCAGGAACGCGCCGACGTCGCGCCGGATGGAGCGCCACAGCGTGAAGTCGTTCGGCTCGAACACCATCCACCGGGTGCCGTTGGCGATGGCCTGCTCGATGGAGATGGCGAGGCGCCGTACGTTCAGGTAGCGCCACTCGCTGGCCTCGGCGGCGAGCGTCCGGGCGCCCCAGAGCCGGATGCCCTCCCCGGCGAAGAACCGGATCACGTTGACACCCTTGGGATTGAGTACGTCGTGTTCCGGCCGGGTGACCCGGTACGCCAGGTCGACCGCGCCGCGTACCGGCTCGTTGGCCGGCGCCTTGTGCACGCCGCGCAACGCGTCGGTGCGGGCCCAGATGCCGGCCACGTGCCCGCTCGGCGGGGTGGGCACCAGGTCGCCGCCGAGCGGGTCGCGGACCCGGATCCAGGGGAAGTAGAACGCGGCGAAGTCGGACTGCCGGGGCCGGTCGCCGCCGGTGCCGGGCGCGTCGTCGTCGCCGTCCTTCGGCGTACCCTCGGCGGGTTTGCCGGTGGTGGGCTTGCCGGGTGTGGCGACCCGGGTGAGCCGGGAGACGTCGGTGACCTCGGGCGGCGGGTCGCAGATCGCCACCATGGTGCGCAGCCGCTCGGCGGTGCTGATCAGCGCCTCGTGCGACACCGGGTCGTGGTAGCCGGGCGCGGCCAGGATGGCGATCTCGTCGATCGCCTCCAGCAGTTGCAGGCCGCCGCGTCGCCCACCGGTGCCGGTGAGTTGGCCGCCCTCGCCGACGTTTACCACCCAGCACCGGGTGCCGCCGTTGTCCAGGAAGCCGAAGACGGCCCGGGCCAGCGGGGTGCTCTCCAGGTGCTCGCCGTCGGCGAAGAGGCGAAGGAACTCGGTCCAGCTGTTGACCGCCATCGGCCGGTCGACGTGGGCGGTGCGGTCCGGCGCGACCCCGACGAAGGCGGCCGTGCTGGTGCCGACCGGGCCGATGGGGCGGGCCCCGGAGGGCACCTCCTCGACGTAGATGCCGGGGGAGAAGTAGGTGGGCATCGGTCCTCCTCGGGGAGTCAGTCGGGGGCGGGCACGACGATCAGGCCGTCGGCGGCCGGGTCGAACTCGGCGGTGTGCACGCGCCCCCGACCGACCAGCCGGATCCGTACCGGACGGTCCGGGGCGTCGGGGTCGTGCGGCACGCCGACCAGCCGGAACCGGCCGGCGGCGTCGGTCTCGGTGGCCTGCGCGGTGCCGACAAGCTCCACCCGCATCGCGGCGAGCGGCTGGTCCTGCGGCCCGATTACCCGGCCGTCGAGCGTGCGCATGCCGAGCTGCCGCAGCCGCAGCGGCTGGCGCACCGGCGGCGCGGTCGGCGCCGGCCGGTCGATCCGGGCCGGCACGTCGAGCAGCAGCGCCGGCCGGGGCGGCACGCCGAACGCCCGCCACAGCGCCGGGTCGCCGGCGGCCAGCACCAGCTCCGCCCGGCCGCCCCCGTCGGTGGCGGCGGCGAGCACCCGGTCCAGCGCCGGCACCGCCGCCGGCCCACCGCCGCTGACCAGGAGCCGGACCACGAAGCGGTACGGCTCGCGCGCCGCGCCGCCGGCCGCGGTCTGCCGGGCCGGCCGCAGCTCCAGCGGCCAGACCGTGAGCCCGCCGGCCGGGTCGTCGCGGGGCGGGCCGACCGGGACGGGCTCACCCACCGTCCCGGTCAGCCAGGCCGCGACGTCCGCGACGGCCGCCTCGATGGCGCCGGTCATCGCGGCGGCGTCCCCTGGATCCGGTACGCGATGGCCTCGTTCCAGACGTGCGGGTAGACGCCGATCTCGAAGTAGCGGGTGAACCTGTTGATCGGCGCGTTGGTGTGGTCGTGCCAGAGCAGCCACACCGGGGCGACGGTGAACAGCACGTAGTTGAGCGCGACCAGCGGCAGGTAGAGCGGGCCGAGCAGCCGGGCCTGGAGGACGTGCACGTCCTCGTGCCGTTGGATGCCGGGGCTGGACCCGGCGCAGACCGTGCCGATGGTGGTGGCGTACCGGGGCGAGACGCCCTCGACCACGTTGACCCGGCCGCTGCCGGCCGAGACGACCCGGTCGAGCTGGTGGCCGACAACGAGGTGCAGGGCCAGGTAGAGCGCGCCGGCGAACGTGTTGAGCAGACTCCACGTGTGGTCGACCACGAAGCGGAGGATGCCCTTCGCGTCGGCGTCGTAGGTGCCGGCCGAGGCGGTCGCCCAGCCGAACGGCGCGCCGACGAGCAGCCCGACGACGGCGCCGACCAGCAGGCCGACGGTGCCGGCGGCGGCCTGCCCGAGCACCGCGCCGAAGACGATCTGCGCGGCGGCGCTGAGAATGCCGAAGACCATGGCGGGCACCTCCTCAGACCCAGGAGCGGACGAAGCGGGGCTCGTGCCCCTGGGCGAGCTGGGTCGGCGACGCCTGCGTCGCCTGCCGGTTGCCCGGGGGCAACTGGTTGATGCCGAGCGCGGCGGAGAAGATGACCAGGCCGTTGAAGAACGCGATGATCCACTTCTCCGGACCGGCGTCGTCGGCGAACGCGGCGGTCAGGTACGACAGCAGGAGCGCGACGCCCAGCGCGATCCACTTGCGCGCCTTGTCGCCGCTCGGCCCGATCAGGCCGCCGATGACGTTGGTGGCGAGCAGGGTGGCGGCGCTGGCGCCGGTCAGGCTGCCCAGGGCGGCCCAGGTGAAGAGATCGTTCACGGCGATCCCCCTTTTCGACGGTGCGGTGGTGCGGTCGGGGTTCGGTGGTGCGGCGGCCCGAGGATGGCGTCCACGGGTGGCGCCCGCTGCGCGGTGGGGGACCGGCGGGTCGCCGCCGGTACGGCGGAAAGCTGTGGGCAGGGCCGGGGCGTCGGCCCGGGTCGGGCAGAGGCCGGGTGGCCGGGGTCGGGGCGTCGGTGACCGGGTGACCTGGGGTCGGACGGTCGATGGCCGGTGCGGTCGGTGGGACTCAGATCGGCCGGTCGGCCGGGGGCGTCGGCGCGGTCCGGTCGGTCGGCGTGGGGGTCGCGGTCGGCGTGGGGGTCGTCGGGGACGCGGCCGGCGCCCCGGCCGGGCCGCCCCGGGAGCGGCGCCGCAGCAGGACGACCACCACCACCGCGGCGACCACCAGCAGCCCGACCGCCCCGCCGACAACCGGCAGCCAGGGGAAGGAGCCGCCCCCGGTCACGGCGGCGACCGCGCTGGCGGATGGCGTCGGTGGCGCCTCGGCGACGGCCCGCAACTCGGCCGGCTTCGGCTGGTTGGCGACGACCTGCCAGCTCACCGAGCGCCCGTTGACCGTCCCGTTGCTGTCGAGCACCCGGCCGGGGAACGTCACGGAGATCTCGAACGCCATCAGGGTCATGAACGCCTGCTGATTCCGGGGATCTTGTTCGGCCACCTTTCCGCCGTATTTCTTCGGGTCCAGCGGAAGGGAGAAGCGATAGAGATCGCCATCCCGGACAAGATTCACACTCTCGCTGGTGAATTGTGACAGCGGTGTTTTTCGGTAGGCGATCTGAATGCCGTAGGAGGTGGCGTCCTCGTACCGGCTCTCGGTGCCGACGGGGAGTGTGGGAATGTTCTGCCGGAGTTCGGCGAAGGCCGCCGCGACGTCCGGGTTGCGCTGCTTGAGCACGGACTTCTGGGCGGTCAGCAGGAGCTGGCCGGAGACCGTGTCGTCGGTGTTCAGGGTCAGCCCGAGGTTGAGCTGCATGCAGCCGCTCAGCGTCGCCACAAGGGCGAGACACACCGCGAGGCGGAATGCCCGGCTGCGGCGGAGTCTCGTATTCATGGTCCCAGTGTGCGCGGTCGCGCCGTGGCCGGCAGTCAGCGATCAGCCGCCGCTTTGTCGCCGATCTTACCGGCCGCCTCTCCCATTCGGACGACCCCGGGCACGTACGCGATCGATATCCTGAAAGGTTGTCACTCGGCCTTTCCCGGCGCCGGCTCCGCCGACGTGATCCGGAAGACCGGAATGCCGGCGGCCACCCGCGCGAAGTCGGCGAGCGGGGCGTGCCGGTCCACCGGCACGTGCGGGCGCGCCCCGGGCGCGAGCGCGGTGCGCCGGCCGGGCACCTCCAGCGTCACCCGGTTCCGGGGGCCGAGCCCGGCGCCGTGCTGCCGGGCCGCGAGCCGGTTCCACACCCGGGCGACCCGGTTCGGCCGGCCGCCCCGGTACATCCGCCGCACGTGCCGTCGCCACAGTCCCGTACGCGTGAGCTGCCCCCTTCCACTCCGTCCATCTCCATAAAGGACCGCCACGGACGGCGACGACCAGTGCCGATCGGCACCCGACGCGTCGATCTTGCGGTTCCTGCCCCGGCGGAGCGGGTGAACGACCCGAGGCGCGGGCCGGAACGCAAGATCGCGGGCGGGGCGCGGGCCGGTCCCGCAGGATAGGGCCGGGTGGAACGGGAGGCGGGATGAGCGGGGTACGCGAGGGCCGGCGGCGGGTCGGCCCGGCGGTACGGGCGGCGGCCGGGCGGCTGCGGCGGGGCTGGCTGCCGGTGGTCGAGGCGACGCTCGCCGCCACCGTCGCCTGGATGCTCGCCACCCGGCTGGTCGGGCACCCGCAGCCGTTCTTCGCGCCCGCCGCGGCGCTGATCGTGCTCGGGCAGGCGCGGGGCCAGCGGATCCGCCGGGCGGTGGAGGTGGTGCTCGGCGTGGCCGCCGGCGTGCTCGTGGCCGACCTGGTGGTCCAGGCGCTGGGCCCGCGCACCACCTGGACCGTGTTCACCGTCATCCTGCTCACCGTCGCGCTGGCGGTGGCGGTCGGCGCCAGCTCGGTCACCGTGGTGCAGGCCGCGGTCTCCGCGCTCTACCTGGTGGTGGTCTCGCCCCCGACCGAGTCGCTGATCCCGTTCCGGTTCGTCGACGCGCTGATCGGCGGCGCGGTGGCGGTGGTCGCCAGTCAGCTCGTCGACGCCCGCCGGCCGCTCGCCCCGCTGGTGGCCGAGTTCCGGCACACGTTCGCGGAGCTGGCCGGCGTGCTCGACGAGATCGCCGACGCGCTCGACCACGCCGACGACGAGGCCGCCCTGGCCGCACTGGACCGGGCCCGGCACGCCGACGCCGGGGTGGAACGACTGCGGGACGCGGTCCAGGCCGCCGGCGAGGCGCTCCGGCTCAACGTCCGGCGTCGCCGGCACCTCGGCCGGCTACGCTCCGTGACCGGTTCGATCCGGCAGATCGACTACGCGGTGCGCAACGTGCGCGTGCTGGCCCGGGCCGCCGTCACGGTCACCCGCGGCGACGCGCCCGTCCCGACCGACCTGGGGACCGCCGTACGCACGCTGGCCGCCGCCGTCCGCGCGGCCGGTGACGCGCTCGCCGCCGACCTCAACGGAGCGGAGGAGACCGCCGACGAGCACGCCGCCCGGGCGGACGCGGCGGCGCTGGCGGCGGTACGGTCGGTCGGCCGGCTCTTCGCCGTCGGTCCGACGCTGCCGCTCGCGCTGGTCATCGGGCCGGTCCGGGCCACCGCCATCGACCTGCTGCGCGGCGTGGGCGTGGACGACGACGCGACGGTGCTCAGCCGGGTCGACGCGGCGGTCACCGGGCCGGAGCGCTGAGGGTGCCGCCGGCGGCGGGCGGCCCGGAGCGGCGAGACCGGCCGCTGACCGTCGCCGCTCAGGCGCTCTCCCGGGTGACGAGCGTGGACGCGAAGGCGGTGCTCGGCGCGACCGGCGCCCGGGTCAGCACGGCGGTGGCCGCGGCGGTGGCGATCCGGTCGACCGGGTGGGTCGCGGTGGTCAGCGCCGGACTGCTCATCGCCGCGTACGGCAGGTCGTCGAAACCGCCGACCGCCACGTCGTGCGGCACCCCCAACCCGTGCCCACGCAACGCGGCGATCACCCCGAACGCGGTGGCGTCGCTGGCCGCGAAGACCGCGTCCAGGTCCGGCCACCGGCGCAGCGCCGACAGCGCCGCCGCGCCGCCCCCCGCCGCGGTGAAGTCGCCGGTCACCAGCCGCTCCGGCGACCCCGCCTCCCGCATCAGCTCCCGGTACGCGGTCACCGACCGCTCCGCGCAGGTCAACCAGCGTGGGCCGGTGACCATGGCGATGCGGCGCCGGCCGGTGGCGTACAGGTGGCGCAGCACCGCGCCGGCGCCGGCCGCGTTGTCCACGTCGAACGACGGCACGGTCGCCGAGCCCTGACCGATCGAGACGACCCGGCCGCGCAGCCGGGTCGGCACCGCGTCCAGCGCCGCCCGCGTGGTGTTGACCAGGATCACCCCGCAGACGCCCCGGTCCGCGCCCAGCCGGCCCAGGCCGGACGGGTCGTCGAGCGGCAGCCACTCCAGCGCCACCCCGATCCCGTGCGGCGCGCACACCCGCGACGCGGCGGTCACCACCCGGTGCACGTACGGGTCGTCGAAGACCGCGTCGGTCCGGCCCACCACGGCCACCACCAGCCGGACGCCGGCGCCGCGCACCAGCGCCCGGGCGGTGACGTCCGGCACGTAGCCGAGCTGGTCGGCGGCGGCGCCCACCCGGGCTCGGGCCTGCGTCGAGGCGAACCCGTAGCCACCGAGCACCCGCGAGGCGGTGGCCCGGGACACCCCGGCGGCCCGGGCCACGTCGTCGAGCGTGGCGGGTCGTGCGGTCGGCGTACCCATGTGCGCATCATGCCCGGTCCGGGCCGGGCATGGTAAGGGGTGGGAGCGCTTGTGGTGGTAGCGCTCTCAGGTGTGCGATGGTCGTCGGGAACCATCCGGGGAAGGGACTACCGCACCGTGAGCAACGCCCTCGACGCGCCGGCCGCGTCACGGCCACCGGCCTTCCGGCCGGTGCTGACCGCCCGCAACGGCGTCGCCGTCGTCTTCGCCCTCAACGGGCTCGCGGTGGCGAGCTGGTTCTCCCGGGTGCCGGCGGTCCGGGAGGCGCTCGGCCTCAGCCCGAGCCGGCTCGGCCTGCTGCTGCTCTGCATGTCGGTGGGCGCGCTGCTGGCCATGCCCGCCGCCGGTCTGGTCACCCAGCGGATCGGCCCGGCCCGCACGGTGGTCGTGGCGACCGTGCTGGTCGCGCTCGGCATGACGGTGGCCGGTCTCGCCACCGGCCTGGCTGGTTGGGCGGTAGGCGTCGGGCTCGGGATCGCCGCGTTCGGCTTCGGCTCCGGCCTGTGCGACGTGGCGATGAACGTCGAGGGCGCGGTCGTGGAGAGGCGGATCGGCCGGACGATCATGCCCCGCTTCCACGCCGCCTGGAGTCTCGGCTCGGTGGCCGGGGCCGGGCTCGGCGCGGGGGCGGCCCGGCTCGACGTGCCGATCGAGGTGCACCTGCCGGTCCTGGCGGTGCTGATCCTGACCGGCACGCTGCTCGGGGCGCGGGCGTTCCTGTCCGCGCCGGCCGAGTCGACGGGCGCGGGCGAGCCGGCGGCCCGGCGGCGGGCGCTGCTGACCGCCTGGCGGGAGCCGCGCACCCTGCTGGTCGGCCTGCTGGTGCTGGTCATGGCGTTCACCGAGGGCAGCGCCAACGACTGGCTGGCGGTGGCGTTCGTCGACGGTTACGGCGTCGACGAGGCGGTCGGCGCCGCGGTGTTCGGCGTGTTCGTGGTCGGTATGACGCTGGGCCGGACCCTCGGCACGATCGCCATCGACCGCTGGGGACGGGTGCCGGTGCTGTTCGGCACCATCGGGCTCGCCGCCGTCGGCGCCGCCCTGGCCGTGCTGGCCGGCTCCGGTCCGCTGGCAGTGGTCGGCGTGGCGTTGTGGGGGATCGGCGCGTCGCTCGGCTTCCCGGTCGGGATGAGCGCCGCCGCCGACGACGAGGAGAGGGCCCCGGCCCGGGTCAGCGTGGTCGCGGTGATCGGCTACACCGCGTTCCTCGCCGGGCCGCCGCTGCTCGGCTTCCTCGGCGACCACCTCGGCGTGCTGAACGCGCTCGGCCTGGTGCCGCTGCTCCTGCTGCCCACGCTTGCGCTGGTGCCGGTGCTGCGCGCGCCGGCCGGAGCGGACCGACCGGCCCGCTGAGCGGCTCAGCCGACTCCCACTACGCTCCCAGGCCCCTGCCAGCCGCGCGTGCTGCACTGGACTCCGACGCCGAGGAGAGGAGGCGGGCATGGGCTGGTTCAGCCGACGGGCCGCCGAGCCGACAACGCCGACGAAGCTCGACCGCGAGGCGAACCGGGAGGATCTGGCGCAGCTGGAGGCGTTCGTGGCCAGCCGGCGCGGGGTCGAGTTCTATCTGGAACCGGAGACCACCGCCACCGACACCACGGTGGTCGCCATCGCCCACGACGGGGAGTGGATCCGCCGCCGCACCGGCTCGCCCCGGGTCGCCGGCAAGATCGCCCAACGGCACGCGGTGCCGCTCTACGAGGCGGCCCGCACCGGCTACCCGGAGCGGATGCGGGCCTGGAACCGGGCGCACCCGGAACGCCACGCACGCTGACCTGCGGCCCGGCCGGTCCGCGCCGGGTCATCGCGGTCGCGGGGTGTGCCGGCGGCCTCTCACTCGCCGAGCGCGGCCCGGGCCTGGTCCCGGCCCAGCGGCTCGTCGTGCGCGGAGACGTACCACTCGACGTGCTCGGAGAGCAGGCTCCGGGCCAGCGCCAGATCCGGCCCGTCGGTCGGGCCGCGTTCGTGCAGCGGGGGCGGGTACCAGCAGTCGCCGAGCAGCAGCACCCGGGAGTCCGGCACCAGCACCACCGTCGAGTCGGGGGCGTGCCGGCCACCGACGTGCCGCAGCACCACGCCGGTGGGCAGCATCAGCTCGTCGGTGAACGTGCGGGTCGGCGGCAGCACCGCGAAACCGTCCCAGTCGTCCACGGCGAGCGCCCGCGCCCGGTAGCTGGGCCCGAGCCGTGGCTCGGCGCGGACCCGCTCCCGCAGGTGACGGTGGCTCCACGGGCGGGCCGCCTCGGCGCGCAACGGCGCGACTCCGGCCTCGTGCCCGACGATCTCCACACCCGGCCAGGCGCAGGCGCCCCAGACGTGGTCCCAGTGGTGGTGGGTGTAGACCAGCCAGCGCGGCTCCGGCAGCCGGGCGGCGGCGATCCCGGCACGGATCTCCCGGGCGTGCGCGGGACTGTGGCCGGCGTCGACGAGCACGCTGCCGCGATCGTCGGCGACCACCGCCACGGTGGGCCGCACCGCGCCCGGGTCGGGGTCGCCGGGGAACAGCCAGACCCGGTCGGCCAGGTGGCGCAGCTCCATGGCGGGATGCTATCGCCGCCCGCCCCCGCCGGCTGCCCCGTCAGCCGGTGAACGCGGCGGCCGACGCGTACCCGGCGAAGGCCGCGCCGAGCCCGGCGACCACACTGACCAGCACATTCGCGTACGCGTGGAGACGCGCGCCGGTGCGGGCCAGCCGCAGCGTCTCGTAGCTGAGCGTGGACCAGGTGGTCAGCGCGCCGCAGAAGCCGGTGCCGACCAGCGCGGTCACCGCGGGATCGGCCGGCACCGCCAGCACCGCGCCGAGCAGCAGCGAGCCGGCCACGTTGACGGTCAGCGTGCCCCACGGGAACGCGGAGTCGTGCCGGGCCTGCACCGCCCGGTCGGTGAGGTAGCGCAGCGGAGCGCCGAGCGCCGCGCCGAGCGCGATCCAGAGGACGGTCACCGGGCCTCCCCGTGCCGGGCGGCCAGCAGCCGGCCGGTCACCACGTCCCCGACGGCGACCGCCAGCAGCGCGGCGAGCACGGTCATGGCCAGGTAGCCCAGTGCCGTGCCCGGCGCGCCGGCGGTCACCAGACGTTGCGCGTCGACCGCGTACGCGGAGAACGTGGTGAACCCGCCGAGCACGCCGACGCCGAGGAACGGCCGGACCAGCGGCCCGGCCGGCCGGGCGGTGAGGACCGCCATCAGCACGCCGATCAGCAGGCACCCGGTGACGTTGACGCCGAACGTGGCCCAGGGGAGACCGGTGGGCGGGTGCGGCGCGGCGGCCTGCGCGCCGGCGCGGGCCAGTGCGCCGAGCACGCCGCCGGCGGCGATCACGCCGAGCACCGCCGCCGGGTGCGCGGTCAGCTCCGTCCGGTCGGCGGGTACGCGGAGATCGACGTCCGGATCGACGCGGGACTCGGGCGGTCGTCTCACGGTGCCTCCCACCAGGACGGGCATCACTGGCAGGGACCGTTGGCGTGGTCGCGGTTCTCCCGCCGTCTCCCGGGACGGCGGGCCCCACCGCCGGCTCACCGAGCATAACCCGCCCCGCCCGGCCCCCCGCGCCTCCTCGTCGATCTTGCAGTATCGGCCCCGACGAAGGGCGCGAACCGTCCGGGCGAAGGGCGGTAACCGCAAGATCGGCGAGGAGATGGCGTTGACCTGGCAGGGTGGGCCGTACGGGCGTACGGTGAGCGGGTTCCCGCCCGGCGCGGCGGCGTCGGGCCCGTCGCGCAGGAGGCAACCGTGCAGGACCGCACCCCTCGTCCGGACGAGCTGGATCCCGCCGAGCGGATCGGCGTCGACGAGCTGCGGGCGCTCCAACTGGACCGGTTGCGCCACTCGCTGCGGCACGCGTACGCGCACGTGCCGCACTACCGGCGCGCGTTCGACGCCGCCGGCGCCCACCCCGACGACGTCCGCGACCTGGCCGACCTGGCCCGCTTCCCGTTCACCGCCAAGGCCGAGCTGCGGGAGAACTACCCGTTCGGCATGTTCGCCGTGCCCCGGGAGCGGATCGCCCGGCTGCACGCCTCCTCCGGCACCACCGGACGCCCCACCGTGGTCGGCTACACCCGCGCCGACCTGGACACCTGGGCCACCCTGATGGCGCGCTCGATCCGGGCCGCCGGCGGCCGGCGCGGCGACCGGGTGCACGTCGCGTACGGCTACGGCCTGTTCACCGGCGGCCTGGGGGCGCACTACGGCGCCGAGGAGTTGGGTTGCACCGTCATCCCGGTCTCCGGCGGCATGACCGAGCGGCAGGTCATGCTGATCCGTGACCTCGAACCGGAGGTCATCATGGTCACCCCCAGCTACATGCTTGCCATCGTGGACGAGATGGAACGCCAGGGCGTCGACCCGCGCGCCACCTCGCTGCGGGTGGGCATCTTCGGGGCCGAGCCGTGGACCGAGGACATGCGCCGGGAGTTGGAGCAGCGGCTGGACCTGCACGCGCTGGACATCTACGGCCTGTCCGAGGTGATGGGCCCCGGCGTGGCGGTCGAGTGCGTGGAGACCAAGGACGGCCTGCACCTGTGGGAGGACCACTTCTACCCCGAGATCATCGACCCGGTCACCGGCGCGGTGCTGCCCGACGGCGAACGCGGCGAGCTGGTGCTGACGTCGCTGACCAAGGAGGCGATGCCGGTGGTCCGCTACCGCACCCGTGACCTCACCCGGCTGCTGCCCGGCACGGCCCGCCCCATGCGGCGGATCGAGAAGATCGCCGGACGCACCGACGACATGATGATCGTCCGGGGGGTGAACGTCTTCCCGACCCAGATCGAGGAGCTGATCCTGCGGGCGCCCGCGCTGTCGCCGCACTTCCAGTGCGTACTCGACCGGCAGGGACGGCTGGACACCCTCACCGTCCACGTCGAGCGCCGCGCCGGCGCCGCCGAGGCCGACGCGGAGCGGGCCGGGGTGGCCCTGGTCGAGCAGGTCAAGAACACCATCGGCGTCTCCGTGGCGGTCCGGGTGATCGAGCCGGACGGGGTGGAACGCTCGATGGGCAAGATGCGCCGCATCGTCGACCAGCGGCGGGAGCACTGAGATGACGGACGACGGCGGGCGTACCGCGGCCCACGACATGTTCGACGCCGACGTCGCCTCGACCGGGCTCGGCATCGAGCTCGTCTCGGCCGGCGACGGCGCGGCAGTGGCCCGGATGCGGGTCACCCCGGCGATGCTCAACGGGCATGCGATCGGCCACGGCGGTTTCGTGTTCCTGCTCGCCGACACCGCGTTCGCGCTGGCCTGCAACAGCCACGGTCCGGCCACCGTGGCCGCCGGGGGCGAGATCACCTTCCTGCGCCCGGTGCGCGCGGGCGACGTGCTGGACGCGTACGCCACCGAGCGGGTCCGGCACGGCCGCAGCGGCATCTACGACGTCACCGTGCGACGCGGCGACGAGGTGGTGGCCGAGTTCCGGGGACGCAGCCGGGTCGTCGCCCGCGACGTGTCCGCCCCGGCCACTTCGCCGATCTTGGACTAGTGGCGCCAAGGTGTGTCGGTTTACTCCTGGTATCGGACGTGCCACTACTCCAAGATCGATGAACGGCGCGCGTGGCGCCACCGGCCGATTGCCGGGCGCGACTGATTCCGGCCGCTGCCCGGGCCGGAGTGGCCCCGTGCCCGCTCCGACCCGGACGCGACCGTCAGGCCGCCAGCCCGAGCGCGGCGTCGGGCGGCGTCGGTGTTCGCCGACCCCGGTCCGCTCGTTCGGGCGGGCCGGTCACCCAGCCGACCCGTGCCGAGCCGCCCGGTGCGACCCGTGCCGGGCCGCCGACCCGTGCCGGGCTGTCAGGTGCGACCCGTGCCGGACCGTCGACCCGTGCCGGGCTGTCAGGTGCGACCCGTGCCGGACCGACCGGTGCGACCCGCGCCGCCCCGCCCGGCCGGTACGGGGCCGGGGAACCCGGTTGGGTCCGCCCGTCCCCACTGGCCGGAGCGTCCGGTTGCCCGATGCTGACGGCACCGTTCCGTCGCCCGGCGCCGGTCGGAGTGTCCCGTTGCCCGAGGTCGACCGACGGGTTCCGCGGCCCGATCTCCCTCCGTGACGGGTCGGCCCGGGTGCCGGCCGCGTCGGCGTACCCCGATCGCTCCGTCGCCGACCGGCGTGCGTCGGCCCCGTCCGGTCCGGGCGGCGGGACGGGCGCCGGTCGGGCCCCTCCACCCGACCGGCGCGACCGCCCCGCCCCGAGCGGGCAGGTCACCCGCTCCTCGGCGTCCCACCCGGGGACGCCGGTCCCCACCGGCGCCGGCAGGCCCGCGGCGGGAGCCTCGCCCGGCCGATCGGCTACCTGGCGCACCACGCCGACACCCGGACGGCCGCTGATCCCCCGGTCAGCGACGCCGACCCCCGTGCCGATACCCGGACGGCCGCTGATCCCTCTGTCAGCGATGCCGGCCCCCGTGCCGATGCCGGCCCCCGTGCCGATGCCGGTCCCCGTACGGGCCCCCCGCCCGACGCCGGTTCCTGTCCGGGTCCAGGCTCCCCACCCGATATCGGTTCCCGCCCCGATGCTGGACCCGGCGTCGACGCGCGCTCCGACGACCGCGCCGGAGCGCGCGACGGTCGCCGGCCCAGGGGTGGCCCCGGACCGGACGGCGACGGGTACGCCGATGCGGTCGGCGCGGATCGCCGGCACCGGCCCACCGCTGGTCAGCCGGCGGACGAAGTCCGCCCGCACCGCACGCGGCAACCGGTGCGCGGCCACCCGGGCCACCACCGGCTCGACGATCGTCCAGCCGCCCGAGCCGCCCGAGCCGCCCGAGCCGCCCGAGCCGCCCGAGCCGCCCGAGCCGCCCGAGCCGCCCGAGCCGCCCGAGCTGCCCGAGCCGCCCGAGCTGCCCGGGATAGCCGAGCTGCCCGGGATAGCCGAGACACCCGAGATGCCCGAGCCGCCCGAGGCGGCGGCACGGCGCGAGCCGACACCGGTGCGCCGGACGCCCACGCCCGCTCCGGTGTCCGAATCCGCCCACTCGCGCGCACCGCCCGGCGCGGTCCCGTCCGCGCCCGCGTTTCCGCCGGCCCCCGGGACGGCGCCGGTGCGGCGGAGCAGGCCGGCCGCGGCCAGGGCGCGCAGCACCGGCCCGGCCTGGCCGGCCGGCCAGGCGAGCATCCGCTCGACGGTCGCCGTGGTGACCGGGCTGCCGACCACCGCGCCCGCCATCAGCACCGCGCGCTGCGCGCCGTCCAGCCGGTCCAGCCGGGCGTCCACCAGTCGGCGGACCGGTGCGGGTACCCCGGCTGGCTCACCCTCCGCCGCGTCGGCCGCCGCGTACGCGCTCGCGACGGCCGGGTTGCCGCCGACCAGCGGCAGCAGCGCGGCGGCCAGCGCGGCGGGCCGGCCGGTCCGGTCCAGCAGGTGCCGCAGCAGGCGGCCGGTGTCCCGCGCGCCCAGCGGCGGCAGCCAGATCCGCAGCCGCCGGGCGACCGGCGCCGGCCGCGGGTCGGCGTGGCCGGCGCCGTGGGTGGTGACCACCGCGAGCGCCAGCCCGCGGTCGCCGGCCGCGGCGTACAGCTGGCCCAGGAACCGGTGCAGTGCCGGCGCGGCCCGGTCCAGGTCGTCCACCGCCACCACCACCGGGCTTCCGGCGGCCCGGTCGAGCAGCAGCTCGCGGGCGGCCACCGCGGCCCGGGCCGCCGCCGCGGCGTCGCGCGGCGCGGCGAGGAACGCGGCCAGCGCCGGGCTGGTCGCGGCCCATCCGGCCGCGCCCGGGGCCGAGCCGGGCAGCGGGCGTACGGTGGCCGGTCGGTCGGTCGCATCCGGGGTGAGCAGCGCGCGGACCAGGTCGGCCAGCGGCGCCAGGTCCCCCTCCGGGTACGGCGGGCAGTGCGCCACGCACCAGCGCACCGCTGTGCCGTCCACGCGCGTCACGGCGCGGGTCAACTCGTGCAGCAGTCGGCTACGCCCGCTGCCGGGCGGCCCGGTCACGGAGATCCACCCTGGCCGGCGTTCGCGCAGCGCCCGGGTCACCGCGTCGGCCGCGCCGGCCAGTTCACGCCGGCGGCCCACCAGCGGGCCACGGTGTCGGGCCGGCTGGTACGGGGACGCCCCGGTCACCCGCCAGACGTCCAGCGGCAGCGTCTTGCCGGCCATCGTCGCGGTCGCGAGTGGACGCTGCTCCACGAGGCCGGCGACCGCCCGCCGGGTGACCGGGCAGACGACCACGCCGCCCGGCGGCGCGTACTCCTGGAGCCGGGCGGCGGTGGTGATCACCGCGCCGCTGGCCGCGCCGTGGCCGCCGTCGCGGGCGCCGGTCAGGTCCACCAGCACCTCGCCCGTCGCCACGCCGACCCGCACCCGCAGCCGGGCGTCGCCCGGCGACCGCCGGTCCAGCGCCGCCTGGATCTCCAGCCCGGCCCGCACCGCCCGGTACGCGTCGAAGCCGTCGCAGCCGGGCGCGCCGAACAGCGCCATCACGGCGTCGCCGACGTACTTCTCCACCACGCCCCGCCACCGGCGCAGCACGCCGGATACGGTGCCGAAGTAGACCCGTTGCAGCGTCCGCACGTCCTCCGGGTCGAGCCGTTCCACCAGGCCGGTCGAGCCGACGATGTCGACGAAGAGCACCGTGACGGTGCGGCGTTCCTCCGGTACCGGCCAGAGCGCCGCGCGGGCGGCCTCCCGACTCGCCACGGGCGTGGTGATCACCATCGCACCCACCCTTTCCCTGGTCCGGTCCCCGACGACCTCCGGACACTTTCACCACCGGGCCCTCGGGGGATCGGTAGGACGACGTATGTCGGCCACGCGCAACCGTTAGTCGTGTTGTCGACGCGGGAGGTACCACAGGGCCCGCAACGCCGTAGAACGGTGCGGGGACCTGTGACTAGGCTGCGTCCCATGGCCAGCGACGTGGACTCCGCACCGCTCGTCGGCCGCGCCGGGACCGTGGCGACGCTGCGCTCGGCGCTGCTCGACGACGTCGCCCCGGGGCACACCGCGGCGGTCTTCCTCACCGGCGAGAGCGGGGTGGGCAAGACCCGGCTGCTGAGCGAGGTCGGCGAGCAGGTGCGGCAGGCCGGCGCGCTAGTCCTCACCGGCACCTGCCTCGACATCGGCGACGCCTCGCCGCTGCACCCGGTGCGCCAGGCGCTGCGGCGGCTCGACGCCGATCTGGCCGAGGCGCGCACCACCTCGGCGGTCCGGGGCCTGTTGCAGGTGTTCGACGAGGAGACCCCCGGCCCGGACGGTGCGGGCGCACTGCTGGAACGGGTCGCCCAGGGGCTGCACCTGGTGGCCGGTGGCCGGCCGCTGGTGCTGGTGCTCGACGACCTCCAGTGGGTCGACCGGAGCACCCGTCAGCTCCTGCTCTATCTGCTCGCCGGCCTGGGCGACCTGCAACTGTCCGTGCTGGCCGCGATCCGCGCGGAGTCGCTGCGGGGCGCGCACCCGCTGCGCCGGGTGCTCGCCGAGCTGCGCCGGTTGCGTTCCGTCCAGGTGGTCGACCTGCTCCCGCTGGACCGGGCCGGCACGGACGAGCTGGCCACCGCGATCGTCGGCGCCCCGCTGCCGCCGGAGGCCGCCGACCAGCTGTGGCAGCGCAGCGGCGGCAACCCGTTCGTGGTGGAGGAGCTGGCCCGCGACCGGCGGGACGGTCGCGACGGCCTCTCCGACACGCTGCGTGAGGTCTTCCTGGGCCGGGTCGACGCGCTGCCCCAGCCGGCGCACGCCGTGGTCCAGGCGGTCGCCGCCGGCGTCGAGCCGGTCGAGCACTGGCTGCTGGCGCAGGTGGTGCGGTTGCCCGAGGACGAGCTGCTCGACGCGGTGCGCGAGGCGGTGGCGCACCGCCTGCTGGTCGGCGCCGACGACGGCTACCGGCTCCGGCACCGGCTGGTCGCCGAGATCCTGGCCGACGCGCTGCTGCCCGCCGAGCGGGCCGCGCTGCACCGCCGCTACGCCGAGGCGCTCACCGCCGCCCCGGCCGAGCTGCACCAGGCCCGGCTGGCCCACCACTGGCGGCAGGCCGGCGAGCCGGCCCGGGCGCTGCCGGCGGCGATGGCCGCCGCCCGCGAGGCGGAACGGCTGCACGGGTACGCCGAGGCGCACCGCCACTGGTCGACCGCGTTGACGCTGGCCGCCACGCCGGCCGCGGTGCCGCCCGACGGCGGGCGGCCGGCACCCGTCGAGGTGGACCGCGCCGAGCTGCTCAGCCACGCCGCGGAGGCCGCGCACCACAGCGGCGAGCACGCCCGGGCGCTGACCCTGCTGGCGGAGCTGTCCGCCGATCCGGCCGGCCCGCCGACCTGCGCGTTGCACATCCGCCGGGCACGCTACCTGGCCGCCGCCGGCCGGTCCGCGCCGGCCGAGGAGGAGTACCGGCGGGTGCTCTCCGCCGCCGACTGCTCGCCGCACGAGCGGTGCACCGCCGCCGCCCGCCGGGCCGAGCTGCTGCTGCACCTGGGGCGCTACGCCGAGGCCGGCGAGCAGGCCCGGGAGGCGCTCGACCTGGCCGCCGGCGTGCCCGGCTGCACCTCCGAGGTGGTGCTGGCCAGCTCCGCGCTCGGCTTCAGCGAGGCGTTCCTGGGCGACCCGGCGGACGGGCTGACGGGGATGCGCCGGGCGCTGGAGACCGCCGAGTCCTCCGGCCGGCCGGAGGACGTGGCCTGCGCGTACCTGCACCTGGCGGAGCTGCTCACCGGGCCGCTCAACATCCTGGAGGAGGGTGTCGTGGTGGCCCGCCGCGGCGCCGAGCGCGTCGCCGAGCTGGGTCTGGGCCGCACCTGGGAGACCCGGCTGCTGGCGGTGGCGACGAACGGGTTGTTCCGGGTCGGGCAGTGGGCGGAGGCGGAGAAGGTCGTCGCCGCCGCGCTGCGGCACCGGCCGTCCGGCGCGGACGCGGTCGAGCTGCTGCTGGCCCGGTGCCGGCTCTCCGTCGGGTACGGTGACGTCGAGGCCTCCGACCGTGACCTGGAGGCGGTCGCCACGGTGCTGGCCGGCGGCGGCGCTCGGCACGTGCTGCCGATGCTCATCCTGCGCGCCGGGCTGGCCATGTGGCAGGGCCGGCACGACCTGGCCCGGCAGGCCGTCCAGCGGGGCCTGACCGAGAGCCGCTCCGACGACGTCATCGTGCTGGCCACGCTGGCCTGGCACGGGCTGCGGGCCGAGGCCGAGGCGGCGGCCAGCCGGACGGTGGAGGTGGACCCGAACGCGGTGCGCCGGCTGCGCGAGGTGGTCGACCGGGTGACCCGCAAGAGCGCCCGGGCGGGCGCCCCGGTGCGGTACGTCGCGGACGGTTTCCTGGCGCTCTGCGACGCCGAGCTGAGCCGGCTCGACGACGGCCGGGGCGACCCCGAGCTGTGGGGCCGCTCGGCCACCGAGTGGGACCGGCGGCACCACCCCTATCCGGCGGCGTACTCCCGCCTGCGGCAGGCCGAGGCGCTGCTGTCCCGCCGCAGCCGGATGGCGACCGCCGGCAAGCTGCTGCGCCAGGCGCACGCGACGGCGCAGGCGCTCGGCGCGGTGCCGCTCAGCGCGGAGATCCGTACCCTGGCGGGTCGGGCCCGGGTGACCCTGGACGACGCGCCGGCGCCGGCGCCCCGGCCGCGCGCGGCGCCCGCCGTGCCGGCGGTGGACGAGCTGGCGGTGCTGACCGCGCGCGAGCGGGAGGTGCTCGCCGCGGTCGCCGAGGGGCTGACGAACAAGGAGATCGGCCAGCGGCTGTTCATCAGCGAGCGGACCATCGGCGTGCACGTGTCGCACATCTTCGACAAGCTCCAGGTCCGGACCCGGGTGCAGGCCAGCGCCATCTTCCTGCGCAACCGTCCGGAATAGACGTACGCCGAATACGTCGTTCTACTGATCCGACCCACGCCCGGCGGCTGGCAGGCTGTCCGCTGGAGTCGGATGGCGTCGTGGGGGGCGCCGACCATCGTGGAGGAGAGATGACCGAACCGGTCTGGGGTCCCGTGCACCAGGACATCGTCGGGTTGCTCGCCGACCACCCCGCCGACGTGCCCGCGGTGGTCGACCACCTCACCAAGTTGCAGGACCTGCTGGTCCGGCTCCCGCCGCTGGAGACGAGCTGCCCGCTCGCCGACTTCAACCGGCTCTACCTGGTCATCACCAGCACGGTGCTCGACGGTCTCTACGAGGACCGGTTCGTCGATCCGGCGTTCCTGGCCCGGCTCGACGTGGAGTTCGCCGCCCGCTACTTCGAGGCGCTGCGGTTCTGGACCGACTCCAGCCCGAGCACGCCGCGCGCCTGGTCGTGCCTGTTCCAGCGGATGCGTGGTCCGGACGCCCGGCCGCTGCCGTCGGCCGCCGCCGGGGTCAACGCGCACATCAACTACGACCTGCCGTTCGCGCTGGTGACGACGCTGGAGAGCCTGGAGTCCGAGCCGGTCGACGGCAGCGACCAGCACCGCGACTACCTGGAGATCAACAAGATCTTCGCGGAGCGGATCCCGGAGCTGCGCCGGGGCTACCTGGACCACTGGCAGCTCATGATCGACATGGTGAACGGCGACATCGACGACTGGTACCAGGGCGAGCTGGTGGAGTACACCCGCAACGTGGCGTGGCGCAACGCGCAGAAGATCTGGCACTGCCGCCACGACCCGGACGCCCGTGAGTGTGAGCGGACGCGGCTGGACGACAACGCCGCGCTGCTCGGCCGACTGCTGCTGTCGCCCCTCGGGGCGTTCCTGCAGTAGCCGGGACGGGGGGTCCCCGCGTCCCGCCGTCCGGGCGCGGGACGCGGGGACGCCGTCCGGTTCGTCCGTTCCCCCGATCCGGCATTCCGCCGGGGCGCGACCCGGGTACCGCCTACCGTCGGGGCATGGCGCAGGCACGGGACGGGGAGCAGCCCCGGCGTACGCGGGACCGCCGCCGCGAGGCGCACGCCGCCGCCGCGGCCCGGGCCGGCCGGTACGCCGAGCCCGGCGACCGGGCCACCCGCGCCCCGGGCACGCTGCCGGAGCGGGTGGCCGCGCCGGCCCGTCCGGCGGCCCCGGCCGACCGGCTGCACCGTTGGCTGTTCCAGCACCGGGTCGAGCCGGTCGGCCCGGAGGTCGGGGAGCACCAGGCGCGGGCCCACCCGTGGTGGCAGGTGATGTGCCTGACCGGCGTCGACTACTTCTCCACCCTGTCCTACCTGCCCGGCATCGCCGCGGTCGCGGCCGGCGCGCTGAGCCCGCTGGCCACGCTGCTCATCGTGGCGCTGACGCTGCTGGGCATGCTGCCGATGTACCGGCGGGTGGCCCGGGAGAGCCCGCACGGGCAGGGCTCGGTGGCCATGCTGGAGCGGTTGCTGCCGTTCTGGCGCGGCAAGCTCTTCGTGCTGGTGCTGCTCGGCTTCGTGGCCACCTCCTGGATCATCACGATCACGCTCTCCGCCGCCGACGCCAGCGTGCACCTGCTGGAGAACCCGGTGCTGCCCGCGTCGTTCCCGCACGGCACCACCGCCGCGGTGCTGGTGACGGTGGCGCTGCTGCTGGTGCTCGGCGGTGTCTTCCTGCTCGGGTTCAGCGAGGCCGTGCAGGTCGCCATTCCGCTGGTGGCGGTCTTCCTGGCGTTGAACGCGGTGGTGGTGGTCGCCGGGCTCGCCGGGGTGGCCGCGGACCCCGGGCTGCTCACCGACTGGACCGGCCGGCTGACCCGGGTCGGCGGCGCCGGCGACGTGCTGGCCACCAGCGTGCTCGCGTTCCCGTTGCTGGTGCTGGGGCTCTCCGGGTTCGAGACCGGGGTGAGCATGATGCCGCTGGTCCGCGGCGACGGCGCCGACCCGGAGCGCCGGCTCGCCGCCCGGATCCGCAGCACCCGTCGGCTGCTCACCACCGCCGCGCTGATCATGTCGGTCTACCTGGTCGCCACCACGTTCGTCACCACGGTGCTGATCCCGCCGGAGGCGTTCGCCCCCGGTGGGGCGGCGAACGGGCGGGCGCTGGCGTTCCTCGCCCACGAGCGCCTCGGCGAGGCGTTCGGCACCGTCTACGACATCAGCAGCGTGCTCATCCTCTGGTTCGCGGGCGCCTCGGCGATGGCCGGGTTGATCAACATCGTGCCCCGCTACCTGCCGTCGTACGGGATGGCGCCGGAGTGGGGACGGGCGGTCCGCCCGGTGGTGCTGGTCTACACCGCGATCAGCGTCGCCATCACGGTCGCCTTCTCCGCCGACGTCAACGCCCAGGCCGGCGCGTACGCCACCGGCATCCTGGCCATGATGGTCTCCGGCGCGATCGCGGTGACCATCTCGGCGGCGCGGGCCCGGCACCGGCGCGCCGCGGCCGGGTTCGCGCTGCTCACCGCCGTGCTGCTGTACGCGCTCGCGGAGAACGTGGTGGCGAAGCCGGACGGCATCACCATCTCCGGCTTCTTCATCGCCGGGATCGTCGCGGTCTCGTTGATCTCCCGGGTCACCCGGACCACCGAGCTGCGCGCCGAGCGGATCGAGTTCGACGGCCCGGCCCGCCGGTTCGTCGACGAGTCGGTCGCCCGGGACGGGCGGCTGCACGTCATCGCCAACAAACGGCAGAGCGGGTCGGTGAAGGAGTACCGGGTCAAGGAGCGGGCGCAGCGGTCGATGAACCCGGTTCCGGGCGCCGCCGACGTGCTCTTCCTGGAGATCGACGTCAGCGACCCGTCGCAGTTCAGCCAGGTGCTGCGGGTGTACGGGGTGGAGATCGGCGGGTACCGGATCCTGCGGGCCCGCAGCCCGGCCGCGCCGAACGCGATCGCGGCGATCCTGCTCGCGCTGCGCGACGCCACCGGGGTCCGCCCGCACTGCCACTTCGAGTGGTCGGAGGGGAACCCGATCGCCCACCTGCTGCGCTACCTGATCCTGGGGCGCGGCGACACGCCGCCGGTGGTGCGCGAGATCATCCGCAAGTCCGAGCCCGACCCCACCCGCCGCCCCGGCATCCACGTCGGCGGTTGAGGTTGAAGGAGGGGCCCCCGGTTAACGCCTCCGGTCGAGAGGGGAGCCCCTCTCACGCCCCGCACCGAAAGCCCAGCCTCCTAGGATGGCTTGGCGGGGGTGAGGGACGCCGCCCGGGGCACAGACCGGCCCGCGCTCGCTGGGCGGGCGCGGGCCGGGGGAGTGCGGGTACGGCGGGCGGCGGACCTACTTGGACGGCTCCGGAAGCTTGCAGTCGATCTTCGGGTTGGCGCCGATGTAGTTCAGCGGGCCGGCGACGATGGTGACCAGGATCGTGCCCGCCTCCGCGCAGTTGGTGTCGTCGTTGCCGTAGTAGCCGCGCTGCCCGGCGGCGATCGCGCCGATGATGAGCCAGATGACGACCAGGACGCCGACTATCGAGGTGCCGCGCATCAGTTGCCTCCACGGGGTTGTGGTGAGTTCGAGGTGGAGGGCATGTACCCCGCGCGGGTGATCCGCCAAACGGCGTGTCGGCCCCGGTACGGCCGATTCCGATTACCGGCCGGGAACTCAGTGCGGCGGCACCGGCTCCTCCGGCGGGCGGCCCCGGCTGCGCCGGTGGTCGGCCACGGCCACCCCGGCCAGCACCAGCATGGCGCCGACGGCGGCGTACACCGGCGCGAGGAACAGCAGTGCCGGCGCGATGCAGAGCAGCGTCAGGACACCGCCGGGGCGGGACAGCGACACCCGGCTGAACACCTCGTACTCGAAGGCGGCCCGACCGGTCAGGAACAGCGCCGGTCCGCCGAGGATGACCGCCAACCAGGCCGGCGGCGTACGTCCGGTCGGCTCCAGGAGCACCAGGTCGAAGCCGGCCGCGGTGGTCACCACCCCGGCCACCATCAACAGATGGGTGTACGGGGCGGTGGTGAGGAACCGGCTCGGTTGACTCGACCGGGCGATGGCCTCCGGCAGCAGCTCACCGGAGCGGTGCACGTAGACGCGCCAGAGCAGCAGCGTGGTGACGAACGCGGTGGCGAACGCAGCGATGTTCTCCACCTCGGAGTGGTGCAGGCTGAACACGGTGCCGGAGACCAGCACCGCGTCGCCCAACGCGATGATGAAGAACTGCTGGTAGCGCTCGGAGAGGTGCTCGGCGGTCACGTTGCGCTGGTCGTCCGGCACGGCGCCCAGACCGGGCACCGGATAGGCCAGCCGGAACCCGAGGTAGTCGACAGCCAGGGCCGAGGCCCAGAACCACGTCCGGGCGGTGCCGTGCGCCGCGACCGCGCCGATCAGCCAGGGCACCGCCGACACCCCGAACCAGACGAGGAGCCGGATGGCCCGGCGGCGGGTCTGCGGGTGCCGGCGGACCGCCGGCATGAGGAACAGGCCGCGTCCGAGATGGATCGCCACGTACGTGCCGGCGAAGACCAGCCCCCGGGCGCCGAACGCCTCCGGAATGGCGGTGGTCATCAGCAGCACGCCGAACATCACGGCCACCACCAGCAGCTTGATCTCCCCGCGCTGCGGATCGTAGAGGTCGGTGACCAGGCTGGTGATCGCCCACGTCCACCAGATCGCCATCAACATGATCAACGACTCGGCGGCCCGCTCCCAGCCGACGCCGCCGACCAGGTACCGCGAGATCAGCGCGAGCGCCACCACGTAGACCAGATCGAAGAAGAGTTCCAGCAGCGTCACCCGGCGGGACGCCTCGGGATCGCGGACCGGTGGTGGCCGGCCGGCGGGCTCCGGCGTCCGGGTGGGCACGAGTTGCTCCTGCGGTGGCGGGCTCGGTGTCGGCCGTCCCGCCCCTGCACAGACCGTAGCGAGACGCGTCGCCGTTCGTCAGATTTCCGGCATTCCGGCAGGGCCCGCGCGCTCCGTCGAGCCCGTGCGCCCACTCCGACGGGGCGCGTCGACCCGGCGGGCAGGTGGCGGGTCGGGCCGGTCCGGGGCGGTCGCCCTGGGCCGGCGGTGTCGGCCCGGGCCCCGGGCGCCGGCGCCGCGGTGGGTACACGCGTCGGGCCGGTGGCGACGATCGGTCACCACCGGCCCGGAACGGGGTACGGACTACTCGGCGCTGGCCGGCAGCACCTTGTCGGCCTCGGCGCGGGCACCGGCCAGCACCTTCGCCTGCTGGGGCCAGGTCGCCAGGCCGGGGGCGCCACGCAGACCGGCGGCCTTCACGGTCTCGCGCAGCGCGGCCTCGTCCAGCCCGGCCAGCTGACGGTAGGTGCGGATGCCGGCGTCCTGGAGGGCGGCGGCCAGCTTCGGCCCGATGCCCTGGATGCGGCGGAAGTCGTCCGGCGCCGCGGTGTCGGCCTGCGGCGGCGCGTCGTTCTCGACCGAGGTCCGCGGCATCGGCACGACCGGCACGACCGCCGGCTCGTCGGCCACGGGCGCCGGCTCGTTAGCGGGCTCCGGCTCGGCTGCGGCGGTGACGGGCGAGGCGGTGACGGGCGCGGCGGTGACGGGCGCGGCCTCGGTCTCGGGCGCGGTCACGGGCACGCCCGTGGTGGCGACCGTCTCGGGCCCGGTCGCGCCGACGGGCGCCGGAGTGGCGGTGACGGGCTCGGGCGCGGGAGAAGCGGCTACGGGCTCCAGCTCCGGTCCGGTCTCGGCCTCGGTGCGCTCGGTCTCGGCGGCGGCGGGCGTCGGCTCGGTGAGTGCCGAAGCGGTTCCGGCCGGTTCCGGGGTCGCCTCGCCGCGGGCCGGCTCGGCGGCGTCGGACGGCGTCACCGTCAGCGGTTCGTCGGCCGTCGTCGCCGGCTCCGTCGAGTCGGCCCGCAGCGAGTCGGTGGACCCCGAGTCGGAGGTGACCGAGTCGGAGGTGACCGAGCCGGAGGTGACCGAGTCGGAGGTGACCGAGTCGGAGGTGACCGAGTCGGAGGTGACCGAGGCGGAGGTGACCGAGGCGGTCACCGGCTCGTCGGCGGAACCGGCGGCGGTGACCACGACCGGCTCGGGCTCGCCGGTCGCGCCGTCGGCGGAGGCGTCGGCGGCGTGGGTGGCGGGGGCGTCCGTGTCGGCCGGGGCGGGCTGGTCGGTCACCGCGGCGGGGACCGGCGTCTCGTCGACCACGGCGGCCGGCTGCGCCTCGTCGACGGTGGCGGTCACCGTGGCCGGGCCGGCGGCACCGTCCACGGTGGGCGTGGCCGCGCCGGCGCCGGCCCGACGGCCGCTCACCACCCAGCCGACGCCAAGTCCGATGAGCAGGGCCAGGATCACGAGCAGCCACTGCCCGAAGCTCGACGGCATGGCCAACCTCCTTGTATGTACGTGCACGACGGTCGCGAGAAAGCTCGGGGCAGCTTTGCACACGTGCGCGCGGCACGACAGGCAGGTCGGCGCTGGGTGCCGACGGTGGGACCGATCCTGCCGGCCGGTGGCCGGAGGATGACCGTGGGTGCGGGAGGCACCCCGGGACCTGGTGCCGTGCGCGGTCCCGGGGTGCCTCGTCCGTGGCCCGGTCCGGTCAGCGGATCCGGTCGGGCATGGGGGCGTCGGCGGTGTCCCAGCTGTAGAAACAACCTGCCACGGCGTCGCGGGGCGAGTGCCAGGTCGGCAGGTACGGCGAGGTGTGCGCGGACAGCCGTTCGTTGACGCGCTGGTAGAGCGGGTGTTCGCGCAGGTCGGCGGTCGGGTCCGGGGCGACGTCGACGGTCTCCATCAGATGGACGCACAGGTCGTGGAGGTAGTACAGCGACCGGTGCCGGATCCCGGTGAGCCGGGGCAGCTCGGTCGCGTCGGACTCGGCGAAGATCTGGGCCACCCGGCCCTGCGACCCGGGCACGATCCGGCTGACCACCAACAGTCGACTCATCGCAGACCCCTTCCGCCGCGCTGCTGCCGCGTCGACCACCGGCCGGACGGCGGCGGTCGCGGGTCCCACGATGCCGGGGCGGGTGTCACCTCGCCGTCACGGCGTACCCCTCGGCATTGATGGGGGTGGCGACGCCGCGCCGCGCGGGTGCGGCGCCGGGCCGCGCGGCGCGGCGTTGGCGGGCCGACCGGCAGGCCGCTGCGGCGGATCCGGCCGGCTGGCCCGGCGGATCGGGGCGAGTGTGTCGTCGAGCAGCGCGGTCATGGCCGGGGAGGGTTCCAGGCGCAGCTCGCGCAGGAGCAGGTCCCGGTAGACGTAGAACGCGTGCACGGCCTCGAACGCGTTGCCCTCGGCCAGGTGGATGCGGACGACCAGGCGGTGCGGGGTCTCGCGCAGCGGCTCGGCGGCCAGCGCCTCCAGCGCCGCCTCGAGCGCCTCGCCGTGCCGGCCGGCGGCGAGGTGGTTGCCGGCGAGTTCCTCCAGCATGTGCAGGCGTAGCTGGCGCAGCCGTTCGCGTTCCAGCAGCACCCAGTCGTCGTACCAGCCGGGGAGCAGGTCGTGCCGGCCGGTGCCGGCGGCGCCGCGGGGCGTCATGCCGTCGCGGACCCGGGCGGCGGCCTTGACCAGCTCGTCCACGTCGAGGTGGACGGTGGGGCCGAGGCGGACCGTGTCACCGTCGGTGCGTAGCGGGCAGCACGGGTCCTGGCGGAGCCGCCACAGCGCGGTACGCAGCGACGAGAGCGCCCGCTCCTCGGGGGTCTCGGGCCAGAGCAGCCCGGCGAGGTGGCTACGGGTCGCGGCCGGACGCAGCCCGATCAGGGCGATGACCCGTTGCAGGCCGCGGGGCACCACCACCGGCACGCCGTCGTGCAGCAGTTGGAAACCGCCGAGCAGGTGCAGCGCCACGCGGGGGGCGGGATCCCCCGCCGTCGGCATCCTCGATCCACCGGACACGGCGCACCCCCCAGCACCGGAACCTGAGTCCCGACCGTCCTGTCTGCCCGGATCTTTCCGCCCGCGACGCCGTTGTCGGAACGCCTCCGCCGCGGTCGCCGGACGTGTGCCGTGGCCGGGTCGACCAGAACCGAGAATATCAACGTCTGTTACTCTGAGTCAACGGCCGATGACTTCGTTGACCCTCCGTAACGTATTCGTAAGTGCCCCGTGATCTGCGAATAAGTGTCGTCAATGGACGAGCCTCAGGTGATCTTCGCATAGCTGACGCACAGGTTGCGTCAACGCAGCGTCACCATTTTTGCGGTCCTATCGAGCCCGGTTGACGCCCGGTTGACGGCCCGGGCGGCACCGTGGGCCATCCGTGCGGCGTGACCGGTCCGCCGCGCACCGGACCCACGCAGGGAGGCCGCGCATGGACCGCTCGCTCATCGTCGCGAAGGTGGTGCCCACCGCCGAGGACCGGGTCGCCGAGATCTTCGCCGAGTCCGACGCGACCGACCTGCCCGGCCTGGTCGGCGTGCGGCACCGGTCCCTCTACCGGCTGCACGACCTCTACGTGCACCTGCTGGAGACGGAGACGCCGGCGCACAGCGCGGTGGAGGACGCCCGCGGACATCCCGAGTTCGTCCGGATCAGCGAGCGGCTGCGGCCGTACATCTCGCCGTACCTGCCGACCTGGCGTTCGCCCCGCGACGCCATGGCGCACTGCTTCTACCGGTACGACGCCGGGCGGCGGCCGTGACCACCACCGCGCCCCGCGACGAGCAGCTCTGGTCCCGCTGCGACGGTTGCGCCTCGCTGCTCTACCGCAAGCGGCTGCGCCGGAACCTGGACGTCTGCCCGGAGTGTGGCACGCACACGCGGCTGGACGCCCCGGACCGGGTGGCGCAGCTCGTCGACCCGGACTCGTTCGTCCCGCTGCCGGACCGGGCGGTCCGGGTCGACCCGATCGACTTCGTCGACGCGCTGCCGTACCCGCACCGGCTCGGCGCGGCCCGCGCCGGCACCGGCCTGGACGAGGCCGTGCTCTGCGGCACCGCGCGGCTGGGCGGGCATCCGGTGGCGCTGGCCGTGATGGACTTCCGCTTCCTCGGCGGCAGCCTCGGCTGCGCGGTCGGTGAGCTGATCACCCGGACCGCCGAGCGGGCGCTCGCCGACGGCGTCCCGCTGGTGCTGGTCACCGCGTCCGGCGGGGCGCGGATGCAGGAGGGCGCGCTGTCGCTGATGCAGATGGCCACCGTCAGCCAGGCCCTCGCCGGGCTGCGCGAGGCGGGCCTGCTGACCGTCAGCGTGGTCACCGATCCCACGTACGGCGGGGTGGCCGCGTCGTTCGCCACCAACACCGACGTGGTGCTCGCGGAGAGCGGCGCCCGGCTGGGCTTCGCCGGCCCCCGGGTGATCCGCCAGGTCACCGGCGCCGTGCTGCCCGAGGGTTTCCAGACCGCGGAGTACCTGCTCCGGCACGGGCAGGTCGACATGGTGGTGCCCCGGCACGCGCTGCGGGGGCGGCTGGCCGCGTTGCTCGCCGCCGCCGGGGCCGCCCGCCGGCCCACCCCGCCGGCACCGCGACCGGCCGCCGCCGGGGCGCCCGCCGTCGCCCGGCCGGCCCGCGACCCCTGGGAGACGGTACGCACCGCCCGGCACCCCGGCCGGCCGACCACGCTCGACTACCTGGAGACCGCGTTCGACGGCTTCGTCGAGCTGCACGGCGACCGGCTGGGCGCGGACTGTCCGGCGGTCGTCGGCGGCGTCGCCCGGCTCGACGGCCGGCCGGTGATGGTGATCGGCCACCAGAAGGGACACACCACCGCCGAGCTGGTGGCCCGGAACTTCGGCATGGCCAGTCCGGCCGGGCACCGCAAGGCGCTGCGGCTGATGCGCCTCGCGGCCCGGCTGCGGCTGCCCGTGGTGACGCTCGTGGACACGCCCGGCGCGGACCCGGGGGTGGCCGCCGAGCAGCAGGGTCAGGCCGCGGCGATCGCGGAGAACATCCTCGCGCTGAGCGTGCTGCCCACCCCGGTCGTCGCGGTGGTCACCGGTGAGGGTGGCAGCGGCGGCGCGCTGGCCCTCGCCGTCGCCGACCGGGTGCTCATGCTGGAGCACGCCGTCTACTCGGTGATCAGCCCCGAGGGCTGCGCCGCGATCCTCTGGCCGGACAGCGCCGCCGCCCCACAGGCCGCCCGGGCGCTGCGGCTCACCGGCGCCGACCTGTGCCGGCTCGGCGTGGTCGACGAACTGGTGCCGGAGCCGTACCCGGCCGCGCACGGCGACCCGGCGGGCGCCGCCGACCTGCTGCGCCGGGCGGTCGCGGCGAACCTGGCCCCGCTGCTCACGGTGCCGCCGGCCACGCTGGTACGCCGCCGTCGGCAGCGGTTCCGCCGCTTCGGCGCGGCGCGATCCGTGTCCCCGTCGGCCCGCGCCACGACGCCGCCGCGTCGCGCCGCCGTCGACGACCGGCCGGAGGTGGCGTGATGGCGGACGCCGGGGCCGAGCAGGTGCTGGACGGGCTGCGCCGGCAGGCCCGCAAACTCGTCGACGACCTGGCCGGGCCGGTCCGCCGGGTACGGCTGCGCAGCGGCGACGCGGCGCTGGAGGTGGAGTGGCACGACCCCGTGCCGCCGACGCCGCGTACCGGCGGGGAACCGGCCGGTGAGCCGGTGTCGCGGCCCGTCGCGCAGGTGACGCCCGATGCCGACCGGACGACCGTGCGGGCGCCCGTGGTGGGCACGTTCTACCGCGCCCCCGAGCCCGGCGCGGCGCCGTTCGTCGCGGTCGGCGACCTGGTCCGGCCGGGTCAGGTGATCGGCATCGTGGAGGCGATGAAGCTGATGAACGAGGTGACCGCCGGTCAGGCCGGCCGGGTGGTCGAGGTGCTCGTCCCCGACGGCAAGCCGGTCGAGTACGACCAGCCGCTGATCGTCCTCGACCCCGACCCCGGTCAGGACGCCTGATGTTCGACAAGGTGCTGATCGCCAACCGCGGCGAGATCGCGCTACGGGTGCTGCGGGCCTGCCGGGAGCTGGGCGTCCGCACGGTGGTGGCGCACTCCAGCGCGGACGCCGACTCGCTGCCGGTGCGGCTGGCCGACGAGGCGGTCCGGATCGGGCCGGCGGCCAGCCGTCGCAGCTACCTCAACGCCGCGGCGATCGTCGAGGCGGCCCGACAGACCGGCGCGCAGGCCGTCCACCCCGGTTACGGCTTCCTCTCCGAGGACGCCGACTTCGCCGAGATCTGCGCGGAGAACGGGCTGGTCTTCGTCGGTCCGCCGCCGCAGGTGATGGCCGCGCTGGCGGACAAGTCCACCGCCCGCGCGCTGATGAGCCGGGCCGGCCTGCCGCTGCCGCCGGGCAGCGTGCGGACGCTGCCGACCGTCGCCGAGGCGCAGGCGGTGGCCGCCGAGGTCGGCTACCCGGTGATCGTGAAGGCCGCGGCCGGCGGCGGCGGACGCGGCATGACCGTGGTGCGCTCCGCCGCCGAGCTGCCCCGGGCGTACGCCCGAACCCGCGCCGCCGCGCAGGTCGCCTTCGGCGACGACCGGGTGTACGTCGAGCGCTACCTCGCCGACGCCCGCCACGTCGAGGTGCAGGTGCTCTGCGACAACCACGGCAACGGCGTGCACCTGGGCACCCGGGACTGCTCGGTGCAGCGCCGGCACCAGAAGCTCGTCGAGGAGGCGCCGGCGCCCGCGCTGCGGCCGGCCACCCTGGACACGCTCGCCGAGGTCGCGCTGCGCGGCGCGCTGTCGGTCGGCTTCACCGGCGCCGGCACCGTCGAGTTCCTGGTGGACGACGCGGAACGCGCGCACTTCCTGGAGATCAACTGCCGGATCCAGGTGGAGCACCCGGTCACCGAGATGGTCACCGGCGTCGACCTGGTGCAGGAGCAGTTGCACGTGGCCGCCGGCACGCCGCTGCGGCTGCGGCAGTCCGACGTGCGGCTGCGCGGGGTGGCGATCGAGTGCCGGGTCAACGTGGAGGACCCGGACCGCGACTTCGCGCCCGCCCCCGGCCGGCTGGAGCGGTTCCGCCCGCCCGGCGGCCCGTTCACCCGGGTCGACACGCACGGCTACGCCGGCTACCTGGTCAGCCCGCACTACGACTCGCTGCTGGCCAAGGTGGTGGTCTGGGCGCCGGACCGGGTCGCCGCGCTGGACCGGCTCGACCGCGCGCTGGCCGAGTTCGACGTGGCCGGACCCGGCGTGCGGACCACCATCCCGTTCGCCCGGCGGGTGCTGCGCGACCCGGCGTTCCGGGCCGCCCGGCACACCACCGCGCTGGTCGAGCGCCTGCTCACCCCGGGCGACGCCGGCACCGACACCGACCACGCCGACCATGCCGCCGGGCCCGACCCGCGCGCCGGAACCGACCCGACCGGCCGTACCCCCGTTCCCGCCGTTCCCGCCACCGCCCCGACCACCACCTGGAGGAACCCATGACCGTCGCCCCCGACCGACCGCTCGCCAGCGAGATCACCGACATCCTGGTGACCCACTGCGGCCTGGACCCCGACGTTGCCGCCACCACCCCGGCGGCGAGCCTGGAGGAGCTGGGCATGGACTCGCTGGCGCTGCTCGAACTCGCCGCGGTGGTGGCCGACCGGTGGCGGGTGAAGATCCCCGAGCAGGCCGGCGAACTCAGCATCGCCGGCGTCGCCGACCTGGTGGCCGGCCGCGCGGACCCACCGGGGCACACCGCGAACGCGGTGGACATCCGCGCGCCGCTGCCGCTGGTCTGGGACATCACCAACGACGTGGCCCGGTGGACCGAGCTGTTCACCGAGTACGCGGTGGCCGAGATCCTGCACCGCGACGGCGACACGGTCCGCTTCCGGCTCACCATGCACCCGGACGAGAACGGCGTGGCGTGGAGCTGGGTCAGCGAACGCACCGCCGACCCGGCCACCCGCGAGGTGCACGCCCGGCGGGTGGAGACCGGTCCGTTCGAGTACATGCGCATCCACTGGCGCTACGAGGAGATCCCCGGCGGCACCCGGATGACCTGGACGCAGGACTTCGCCATGAAGCCCACCGCGCCGGTCGACAACGCCGGCATGACCGCGCGGATCAACACCAACAGCGCGATCCAGCTCGCCGTGATCAAGGACAGGATCGAGCGGGCGTACGCGGGAGGCGCGCGATGACCGACACCACCACCGCCCGGGTCTCCGTCCACGACGTCCCCGCCGACCGGCGGCGCGGCGGTGAGCTGCGGGTGCTGCTCGGCCCGAAGACCGTCGGCAGCACTTCCGGGTTCATGGGGGTGGCCGCGCTCGCGCCGGGGGAGCGGATCGCCGAGCACTACCACCCGTACAGCGAGGAGTTCCTCTACGTGGCGCGCGGCGCGATCACCGTCGACCTGGACGACCAGCCGGTCCCGGTGGCCGCCGGGGAGGCGCTGTACGTGCCGAAGGACGTCCGGCACCGGCTGCGCAACACCGGCGACGAGCCGGCCGAGGTGGTCTTCCACCTCGGTCCGCTCGCGCCCCGCCCGGAACTCGGGCACGTCGACACCGAGAGCGCCGCCCCACCGCCACGGGAGCCGTCGTGACCGGCCGGCGCACCGTGGTCACCGGCGTCGGCGTGGTGGCCCCCGGCGGCGCCACCCGGGACCGGTTCTGGAAGACCATCACCGAGGGGCGGACGGCCACCCGGCGGATCAGCTTCTTCGACCCGTCGCCGTTCCGCTCGCAGATCGCCGCCGAGTGCGACTTCGACCCCGACGCGGCCGGCATCACGCTCGCCGAGCGGCAACGCGCCGACCGGTACGTGCAGTTCGCGCTCGCCTGCTCCGCCGAGGCGCTCGCGGACAGCGGGCTGACGCTCACCGACGCCGAGCGGGAGCGGGCCGGCGTGGTGCTCGGCACCGCCGTCGGCGGGACCATGGCGCTGGAGCAGGAGTACGTCCGGGTCAGCGACTCCGGCCGGCACTGGCTGGTCGACCACGCGCTCGGCGGGCCGTACCTCTACCAGGCGCTGGTGCCCAGCAGCCTGGCCGCGGACGTGGCCTGCCGGCACGGCCTGCACGGCCCGGCCCAGGTGGTCTCCACCGGGTGCACCTCCGGCATCGACGCGATCGGGTACGCCCACCAGCTCGTCGCCGACGGCGAGGCCGACATCGTGCTGGCCGGCGCGGCCGACTCGCCGATCTCCCCGGTCACCGTGGCCTCGTTCGACGCGATCGGCGCGACCAGCCCGGACAACGACGACCCGGAGCACGCGTCCCGGCCGTTCGACGCCGACCGGCACGGCTTCGTGCTGGCCGAGGGCGCGGCCGTGCTGGTGCTGGAGGAGGCCGGACACGCCCGCCGCCGGGGCGCGCACGTCTACTGCGAGGTGGCCGGCTACGCCAGCCGCAGCAACGGCTTCCACATGACCGGCCTGCGCCCGGACGGCGCGGAGATGGCGGTCGCCATCACCGACGCGCTGCG
This sequence comes from Micromonospora sp. NPDC049201, assembly GCF_055586805.1. Classification (NCBI taxonomy): domain Bacteria; kingdom Bacillati; phylum Actinomycetota; class Actinomycetes; order Micromonosporales; family Micromonosporaceae; genus Micromonospora; species Micromonospora sp. NPDC049201. The sequence continues at coordinate 662,414 of NZ_JBVJHM010000001.1, forward strand.
CCAGGCCCGGCTCGCCCCGTCGGCCGTGTCGTACGTCAGCGCGCACGGCTCCGGCACCCGGCAGAACGACAGGCACGAGACCGCCGCGTTCAAGCGGGCGCTCGGCCCGGCCGCGTACCGGGTGCCGATCAGCTCGATCAAGTCGATGGTGGGGCACTCGCTCGGCGCGATCGGCTCGATCGAGATGGCCGCCTGCGCCATGGCCATCGAGTACGGCGTCGTTCCGCCCACCGCCAACTGGACCACCCGCGACCCGGAGTGCGACCTGGACTACGTGCCGAACGAGGCCCGCGAGGTGCCGGTGGACGTGGCGCTCTCGGTGGGCAGCGGGTTCGGCGGCTTCCAGTCCGCGATGGTGTTCCGCCGGCTCGCGGTGACGGCACCGTGAGCGCGAGGAGTGAGCCGGGTTTGCGAGCCCCGCAGTCGCGAACAAGGATACAATCGTGACGGCCCGGGCGGTGGTGACCGGCATCGGCGTGGTCGCGCCCAGCGGGGTCGGCGCGGACGCGCACTGGGCCACCGTGCTCGCCGGCACCCGGCGCACCGGCCCGATCACGCTGTTCGACCCGGCCGGCTATCCGACCCGGGTGGCCGGCGAGGTGGCCGACTTCGACCCGGCCGGGTTCGTCGGGACCCGGGCGCGGGTGCAGACCGACAGGTGGACGCACCTCGGGTTCGCCGCCACCGGGCTGGCGCTGGCCGACGCCGGGCTGCCGGAGGTCTCGCCCGACCCGTACCGCTGGGCGGTGACGCTGGCCAGCTCGTCCGGCGGCAACCTGTTCGGGCAGCGGGAGCTGCAACGGCTCTGGGGCGGGGCGACCCGCACCGTCGGGGCGTACCAGTCGATCGCCTGGTTCTACGCCGCGAGCGTGGGGCAACTGTCCATCCGTCACCAGTTCAAGGGGCCGTCCGGCGTCACCGTCTCCGAGTCGGCCGGTGGGCTGGACAGCCTGGCGCACGCGGTACGCACCGTCCGGCGCGGCACGCCGGTGGTGATCGCCGGCGCGACCGAGTGCCCGCTGAGCCCGTACGCGCTGGCCTGCCAGCTCCGTTCCGGCCTGCTCAGCGACGTCGCCGACCCGGCACGCGCGTACCGGCCGTTCGACGCCGCGGCGAGCGGGTACGTGCCGGCCGAGGGCGGCGCGGTGTTCGTGGTGGAGGAGTTGGGGCACGCGCTGGACCGGGGCGCCCGGATCTACGGGGAGATCACCGGCTGGGCGGCCACCCACGACGCCACCCCCACCGACGTGGCGGCCGGCCCCGACCCGACCCACTACGCCCGTGCGCTGCGGCTGGCCCTGGAGCGGGCCGCGGTCCGGCCGCACGACGTGGACGTGATCTGGCCGGACGCGCTCGGGGTGCCGGCGTACGACCGGGCCGAGGCGAGCGCGCTGCGTGCCGTGTTCGGCGACCGGACCCCGCCGGTGACCACGCAGAAGCCGCTGACCGGCCGGGCCCACCAGGGCGGGTCGGCGTTGGACGCGGCGACCGCGTTGCTGGCGTTCTCCCGTGGTGTGCTGCCCGCCTGGGCCGGGCCGGACGAGCCCGCGCCCGGGTGCGAGCTGACGTACCTGCGGGAGCCGCGCCGGCCGCGCAGCCGGATCGCGCTGGTCGGGGCGCGCGGCTTCGACGGGTTCAACAGCGCGCTGGTGCTGCGCGGCGCCGCGCCGCCACCCACCGTCGACCGCTGACCCGCCCTCCCCCGGGGGCGCCGGTGGTCGCGCACGGCGACGCGGCCGGCGGGCCACTGTGCCGGCGTGCGCCCGATCCTGCCTGTCCGATCGAGCCTGAGCAATCCACCCAGCCGCTGTTTTGGATCTAGCCATTTGCATCTGGTGATGCCGAGAAGGCCCTCGTAGTGTTCCGGGCAGCGAACGCGAAGGGCATTCTTCTCGGGCGGGATCCCCGCCCATTTTCAGGCTGGGCGGTGGCGGGTCGTGACCGGGGCGCAAGATGCCGTATCGACGGCGGGCTGGGTGGACGACATCCTGCTCGCCGGGCGCGACAGCGACGTCTGTCTCCGCCTGCCCGACCCGGTCGACCGGGGCACGTTGCGCCGGCTGGTCGGCGAGGCACAGGCCCGGCTGACCGGGGCCGGGCTGCGCGCCGGCGGCGCGGCGGCGCTGCGCCTGCCCCCGTCGCTGGCGTACGTGGCGCACCTGCTGGCCACCTGGCGTACCGGCGCCCAGGCGGTGCTGCTCGACCACCGGCTCACCGACCACGAGGTCGACCGGGCGCTGCGCCGGCTCACCCCGCAGGTGGTGGTCGCGCCGGTGCGCTCCGGTGGTGGCGCGCTGCGGGTCTTCGTCGACGTCGACGCCGGCGTCACCGCGTACTCCGACCGTCCGGCCGGCAGCCCGCACGCGGTCATCCAGCTCAGCTCCGGCTCCACCGGCCCGTCCAAGGTGATCGGCCGCACCGCCGCCGACCTGGTCGCCGAGGTGCGTCGCTACACCGAGATCGACGGGGTGGCGCGGCCCGGCGAGCGCATCATCCTGCTGCCCAGCATGGTGCACGTGCTCGGCCTGGTCGGTGGCCTGCTCTACGGCCTGCACGCCGGCGTCGAGCTGTGCCCGCCGGAACGGCTCAGCGGCGACGCCGTGCTCGCCGCGATCGCCGCCCAGGACACCCCGGCCACCGTGCTCGGCGTGCCGTTCCACATCGGGCTGCTCGCCTCCACCGTGCCCTCCGGCCCGCTGCCCCAGTTCGCGCGCATGACCACCGGCGGTGAGCTGGTGCCCGCCGCGGTGGCCCGCGCCTTCACCGACCGCTACGGCGTCCCGCTGGGCAACATGTACGGGATGACCGAGGTCGGCGTCATCGGCACCGACCTGTACGGGCGGAACCGTCCCGCCATCGCGCCGGCCCCGGGCATCCGGGTCCGGGAGCAGGACGGCGAGCTGTGGGTGAGCTGCCCGGCGAACCCGTACGTCGGGCTCGCCGACCCGACCCGCTGGGCCGACGGCTGGCTGCACACCCGCGACGCCGGCGTGGTCGACCCGGAGACCGGGCTGGTGACGATCCGGGGCCGGCTCGACTCGCAGGTGTCGGTGGGTGGCCTGAAGGTCGACCTGACCGAGGTGGAGGCCACCGTCGCCGGCCTGCCCGGGGTGACCGCCGCGGTGGTGGTCTGGGACGACGGGATCAGCGCCTACGTGCAGACCGACGGCGCGACGACCGAGGAGACGTTGGACCACCTGATCGCCGAGCGGCTGGCCGGCTTCAAACGGCCCCGCACGCTGCACCTGCTCGACCAGTTGCCCCGCACCACCACCGGCAAGCTGGTCCGCTCCGCCCCGGCGCTGCGGGACGCGGTCCCGTGACCGGCCCGCCGCGCGAGCACCACCGGGCGTCCGCCGGCCGCCCGGCCCACCCCGATCCCCGCCCCGGACCGGCCGGCGCGCCACCCGTGCGCCGGAGCAGCCGCCGCGTCAGCTCCCGCTGGACGCCGGCGGACCGGCCGGCCCATCCGGACACGGTGTCCCGACCGGGCACCGGAAACTGGTTACCCCGAAATGAGGTCCCACCCATGCGCGACGAGGTCCGCACCTTCGTCATCGACCAGCTCGCCGACATGAACTACGACGTCGAGGACCTCGACGACGGCACCACCCTCGGCCCCTCCGGCGTCGACCTGGAGTCGCTGGCGCTGGCCGACCTCGCCGTCCGGGTCGAGGACCGGTACGGGTTGAAGTTCGCCGACGACGAGTCGGAGAAGCTGGCCCTGATGACGGTCGGCGAGTTCACCACCATGGTCGCCGACCGGGCGGCTGCGAACAGCGACAACTCCTGATGTCCGGTCAGCCCGACCTGGGGCGAGCTGACCTGGTGCAGATGCTCGCCGAACTGACCGCGAAGCCCACCGACCAGGTCCCGGACCGGCTCGGCTCGATGGAACTGGCCTGGCTGGTGCACCTCGTCGAGCAGCGGTTCGACCGCCGGCTGGACCTGACCGACGACCAGGTCGCCGGCGTCCGCACCGTCGACGACGCGTTGACCGTGTTCCGCGCCTCGCTGACCGCTCCCGCAGATGGCTGAGCGGGGCCCCGTACGGATCATCGGCATGCACGCGGTCAGCGCCCTCGGCAGGGGCGCCGACGCGCTGCTGTCCGGGGTGCTCACCGGCGCCCCGGCGTTCCGCCCGGTGCGCCGCTTCGACACCACCGGCCGACGCGTCACCGTGGCGGCCACGCTGCCGGAGGTCGGCACGCTCGCCGACGAGCTGGCCGACGCGATCGACCGCGCCGGCCGGGCCGCCGGGCTGGACCGGGCCGACCGGGCGGGCACGGCGCTGTTCCTGGCCACCCACGGCGGGCCGCACTCGCTGCCCGTACCCGAGTGGCCGGCGGAACCGTCGGACGTGCCGGGCGCGGCGGACGGCGGGCGGCTCGGGCCGCCGGTGCCGGCGCTCGCCGGTCACCTGGCCGACCGCTGCGGCCTCGGCGGACCCACCCGGGTCTACACCAGCGCCTGCGTCTCGGCGAGCACCGCGGTCGCCGACGCCGCCGCGCTGATCCGGCGCGGCGATCTGGAACGGGTCGTGGTCGCGGCCGGCTACCTGGTCGAACCCGACCAGTACGCGCTCTTCGACGCCGGCCGGGCGCTCGCCGCCGACGGGGCGGTACGCCCGTTCAGCGCCGGCCGGAAAGGACTGCTGCTCGGTGACGGGGTGGCCGCCGTGGTGCTGGAGTCGGCCGACGTCGCCGCCCGACGGGGCGCGTCGACGCTGGCCACGGTGGCCGGTTGGGGCCGCGCCGGGGACGCTTACCACGCCTGCCAGCCGCACCCGGGCGGGCTCGGGCTGGCCCGGGCGGTCGAGTCGGCGCTGCGCCGTGCCGGGCTGCCCCCGGGCGAGGTCGGCTACGTCAACGCCAACGCCACCGGCACCCCGTTCAGCGACGCCTCGGAGGCGGCGGCGCTGGTCCGGGTCTTCGGCGACCTGGCCGGGCGGCTGCCGGTCAGCGCCACCAAGTCGGTGCACGGGCACGCGTTGGAGGCGTCCGGGCTGCTCGAACTGGTGGTCACCGTGCTGGCGTTGGGGCGCGGCAAGCTGCCGCCCACCGCCGGCTGGCTGGCCCCGGACCCGGACTGCCCGCTCGACGTCATCCGCGACGCCCCCCGACCCGCCCCGACCCCGTACGCGCTGACCCTCAACGCCGCCTTCGGCGGCGCCAACACCGCCCTCCTGGTGGGTGCCCCGTGACCGCCCCGACCCACCCCACCCCGCGATCTTGCACTTCCCGCCCCGACAAGACGGGCACAACGCCCGGCCAGGGGGCACCAACTGCAAGATCAACGAGGTGGGGGGTGCTGGCCGAGGCGCGCTGGCCGGAGGACGGGGACGACGGGGTGCCGCCGGGGGTGCCGGGGTTCGTGTTCTCGGCGTTCCATCCGCTGGTGGTGGCCGTCGCCGAGCGGTGCCTCACCCGACGGTACGGCGCCGGGCCGTTGCCGGCCGACAACCGGACGGCGGTGGTGCTAACCAGCGCCGGCGGCGACGCGGCCGGGGCGGCGCACGTGCGGGAGACGGTGGCCGGCGGGGGGCGGGTCGGCCCCTTGTTCTTCTTCCAGTCGGTGCCGAACAGCGTGGCCGGGCACGTGGCGGCGCGCTGGGGACTGGACGGGCCGGTGGTGTGCCTGAGCCCGACCGGGGACCCGCGGGCCGAGGGTGAGGCCGAGGTGGACCTGCTGTGCCACGACGGCGACGCCGCACAGGCGTTGCTGATCCTGATCGAACCGGCACCGGACGGAGCGCCGGGCGAGGCGACCGCGGTGCTGCTGGGGGAGGAGACACGTCAATGACGACGAAAGGTCTACGCGGCGCGCTTGCCGCCGACACCGAACTGGGCGCGGGCAACGTGCTCGCCCGGGTGCTGGCCCACGGCGCCGACCCGGACGGGCCGGGGCTCACCTTCGACACCGCTGTCGACGGCCACCCGGCCGAGACCCCGCTGACCCTGGGCGAACTCGACCGGATGGTCACCGCCCGGGCGGCCTGGCTGCACGAACGCGGCGTGCAGCCGCGCGACCCGGTCGCGGTCTGGGCCGGCACCGCCGCCGACATGGTGCTGTCGTTCCTGGCGCTGACCCGCCTCGGCGCCATCCCGGCGCTGATGAACGGCCGGCTGCGCCCGGAGATCGCCGCCGAGTACATCCGCCGGCTGCGTGCCGCCGGCGTGCTCGCCGACGCCGACCACGCCGCCGCGCTGGCCGGGCACGACCTGGGCGCCCCGCTGCTCGGTGAGCCGGCGCACGCCGGTGCCGGCGATCCGGCCGCCGCGCCCGCGCACTACCGGCACCACCCCGACGACCCGATCGTCATCACGCACACGTCCGGCACCACCGGCGTGCCGAAGGCGGTGCTGCACTCGCACGCCAGCCTCTTCGCCGCCACCCGGCACCTGCTGTCCATGCCGCAGGCGCAGGGCACCACCCGGATCCTCAATGCGCTGCCCGCCCCGCACACCGCCACCGTGCTCATGGTCAACCAGGCGTTGGGCAACCGCGCCCAGATGTACCTGCTCTCCGAGCAGGGCGGCGAACGGGTGCTCGACGCGATCCAGCGGTGGCGGCCGGACGGCGTCTTCGGCTTCTCGATGACCTGGGCCGAGCTGGCCCGTTTCGACCTGTCCGGCTACGACCTGGACTCGGTGCGGCTGTGGTTCAACACCGGTGACTGCTCGCACGAGCCGCACGTGCGCCGGCTGGTCGCGGTCGGCTCGCGGGACGTGGTGACCCGCGCCGGGGTGACCCGGGTGCCCGGCTCGGTGTTCATCGACGGGTTGGGCTCCAGCGAGATGGGCCACTCGATGTTCCACATCACGCACACCGTGGACACCGACCGCTACGGCCGCTGCGTCGGCCGCCCGTACCGGTTCGCGCGGGTGGCCGTGCTCGACGCCGACGGCAACGAGCTGCCGGCCGGGCAGGTCGGCTGGCTGGGCATCGACTCGCCGTCGCTGTTCCGGGGCTACTGGAACGACTCGGTCACCACCTACCGGTTCCGGCTGCGCGGCTGGTACCTCACCGGCGACCTGGTGTACGCCGACGACGACGGCCGCTACTACCACCTGGACCGTGCGGTCGACTCGGTCGAGGTGGCGGGCGGGAAGCGGTTCTTCACCGCGCTGTCCGAGGAGCGGATCCTCGCCTCCTGCGCCGACGTCACCGACTGCACCGTGGTGATCGTCAAGGAGGCCGACGGGACGGTCACCACCGACGTGCTGCTGGAGCTGGCGGCCGGCGCCGACCCGGCCCAGGACCGCACCGCCGCGATCCGCGCGGCGCTCGGCCCCGACGTGGCCGCCACGCTGCGCCGGGTGGTGCCGGTACGCGCCGAGGACATCCCGGTCACCGTGACCGGCAAGGTGCGCAAGGTGGCGCTGCGCGAGCGCTACCTGACCGAGGCGCCGTCATGACCGCCGTGATCACCGGCATGGGGCTGTTCACGCCGGCCGGTCGCGGCGTCGCGGAGACGTTCGACGCGCTGCTCACCGGCCGCTCCGGCCTGCGCCGGCCCCCCGAGGGGCACCCCGCGCGGGACAGCCTCGAGGTGGCCGGGGTGCTGCCCGACATCGACCCGCGCAGCGTCGCCTCCGGGCCGGAGACGAAGGTGCTCGACCGGGTCGTGCTGCTCGCCCTGCTCACCGCCGCGGAGGCGCTCGCCGACGCCGGCATCGAGGTGGGGCGCGACGTCGACCCGGAGCGGATCGCGGTGATCGTCGGCGGCGTCGGCGGGATGGCCACGTTGGAACGTCAGGTCGTGGCCCGGGCCGAACGCGGCCGCGCGGCGGTCAGCCCGTACCTGCTCACCGGCATCCTGCCGAACATGCCGTCGGCCCGGATCGCCATCGCGCACGGCATCCGCGGCTACAGCTCGTCGGTGGGCACGGCCTGCGCCTCCGGGGCCCAGGCCGTCGCCGACGGGGTACGCCTGATCCGCGCCGACGAGGCCGACGTGGTGGTCTGCGGGGCGAGCGAGGCGCCGCTGTTCGGCACGTTCGCCGACACGTTCGGCAACGCCCGGGCACTGGCGCGCGGCTGGGACGAGCCCACCGAGGCGAGCCGCCCGTTCGACAAGCGGCGCAACGGCTTCGTGCTCGCCGAGGGCGCGGCGCTGCTGGTGCTGGAGCGGGCCGGGCACGCCGCCGCCCGGGGCGTCACCGGGTACGCCGAGGTCGCCGGCTACGGCACCAACACCGACGCGTACCACCCGACCGCGCCGCGGCCGGACGGCGCCGGGGCGGCCGCGTGCATGCGCCGGGCGCTCGCCGCCGGCGGGATCGGGCCGGCGGACGTCGGCTACGTCAACGCGCACGGCACCGGCACCAAACTCGGCGACATCGCCGAGACGACCGCGTTGGCCGACGTGTTCGGCGTCGGCGGCGTGCCGGTCAGCTCCACCAAGGCGCTCACCGGGCACCTGCTCGGCGCGTCCGGCGTGCTGGAGGCCGCGGCCACCGCGCTGGCGCTGCGGCGCGGCCTGCTCCCGCCCACCTACCACCTGGACGACCCGGACCCGGAGTGCGAGGCGGACCACGTCCGCGCCGTGCCCCGGCCCACCCGGACCGACCACGCGCTGTCGAACTCGTTCGGGTTCGGCGGCCAGAACGTCAGCCTGCTGCTGCGCCGGGTCGCCACCCCGGCCGCGGCCTGACCGGAGACTCCATTCCCGGGCGACGAGCCCGGGTCGCCACCACGGGGGGAACAGGGGGAAGCCCATGCACATCAACGGCATAGACCATCTGGAGCTTTACGTGGGGGACGCCCGGCAGGCGGCCTTCTACTTCGACACCGCGGTCGGGTTCCGGCTGCACGGCCAGGGCGGACCGGAGACCGGGCTGGCCGGGCAGCGGTCCCTGCTGCTGGCCCAGGCCGGCATCCGGCTGCTGCTGACCACCGGCCTGTCCGCGGAACACCCGGCCGCCACCTACGTGCACCGGCACGGCGACGGCATCGCCGTGGTCGCGCTCGCGGTCGACGACGCCGCCGGGGCGTACGCGGAGCTGGTGGCCCGCGGCGCGACCGGGGTGACGCCGCCGCGCGCCTACACCGGCGCGGACGCCGAGGTGGTGATCGCCGAGGTCGGCGGCTTCGGCGACGTGCTGCACCGGCTCGTGGAACGGCGCGGGGACCGGAGCGTGTTCCTGCCCGGCGCGATCGAGCCGGTCGCCGCACCGGAGGGCGACGCGCTGCTGGCCGAGGTGGACCACCTGGCGGTCTGCGTGCCGCCCGGGCAGCTCGACGAGACGGTGGCCCACTACGAGAAGGTGTTCGGCTTCGCGCACATCTTCACCGAGCACGTCGAGGTCGGCGGGCAGGCGATGAACTCCAAGGTGGTGCAGAGCCCGTCCGGGCAGGTCACCCTGGTGCTGCTGGAGCCGGACACGGGCGCCCGACCCGGGCAGATCGAGGACTTCCTGCGCTGGCACGCCGGCGCCGGCGTGCAGCACCTGGGGCTGCGCACCGACGACATCGTCGCCACCGTCGGCGCGCTCGCCGGCCGGGGAGTGCGCTTCGCCCGCACGCCCGGCGCCTACTACGACGACCTGGAACAGCGGGTCGGCCGGCTGGACGCGCCGGTGGACCGGCTGCGTGAGCTGAGCATCCTGGTCGACTCCGACCACGACGGCCAGCTCCTGCAGATCTTCACCGAGTCGATGCACGTGCGTCGCACGCTCTTCCTGGAGGTCATCGAGCGGCGCGGGGCGCGCACCTTCGGCAGCGGCAACATCAAGGCGCTCTACGAGGCGAAGGAACGTGAACTGGCCGCGGCGGGGGCGACCCCCGTCGTCGCGGCCGGAGGGGTGACGGCATGAGTGAACGCACCGAGCGAAGCGAGGGCCGGGAGGCCATGCCCGGCCGGCTCGGCATGACCACCATCGATCCCGGGCTGACCGCCGAGGAGGAGGCGCTGCTGCCCTCCGACGACGACGTCCGGCACTACGTCGAGCACGGCTGGTACCTGTCGAAGAAGCTGTTCACCGACGACGAGGTGGACGAACTCGTGGCGGCGACCGACGGCTACTACGCCGGGGAACGTGACCGGCTGCTGCCGGTACGCCCGCCGAAGCTGGCCTACTGGGAGCCGTCGCGCGGCGACGTGCAGCGGCACAACGACTACGTCCACCACGAGCACGACGGGATCGCCCGCATCCTGCGCAAGCCGCTGATCGGGGCGGTCGCGGCCCGGCTGGCCCGGGCCGTCGAGATCCGGATCTTCCAGTCCACGCTGATCTGGAAGCCGCCGATCGCCGGTGAGCCGTCCAACATCGTGCCCTGGCACTTCGACAAGCACTACTGGGCGTCCTCGTCGTCGGAGGAGATGCTCACCGCGTTCATCCCGTTCCACGACTGCGGCGTGGAGATGGGCACCATCACCATGGTCGACGGCTCGCACCGGTGGCGGGAGATCGGCGCGGACGACACGGTGGTGCGGCACTTCGCCGACCGGGACCGCGACCAGCTCGAGGTGATGCTGGCCGAGAACGCGGCGTACAACCACGCCGAGATCCGCAAGATCCCCATGGTGATCCCCAAGGGACACATGAGCTTCCACCACTGCCGTACCTACCACGGCAGCGGCGCGAACGTCAGCGGTCGCCCCCGGCGGGCGATCTCGCTGCACCTGCAGGACGGCGAGAACGCCTGGCGGGAGTATCCGCTCTCCGACGGCTCGCTTGCCGCGTACAACCACGACGTGCTGGTCCGCCGCACCCACGAGGGCCGGCCGGACTACGCGGACCCCGATTACTGCCCGGTCATCTGGCGCGATCGCGCCCAGCAGGGAGGCTGACAAATGTCACGGTACGACTGGGGGAAGACGCACCCGGGCATCGAGCGGCTGGAGCGGGCGGTGACCGAACGCCGCGACGTGGTGGTCAACCACCCGCTCTACGCCAACCTGGACACCCACGAGGCGCTGGTGACGTTCATGGAGCACCACGTCTTCGCGGTCTGGGACTTCATGTCCCTGCTGAAGTCGTTGCAGCGCCAGCTCACCTGCGTCACGGTCCCGTGGATCCCGACCGGCCCGACCGGCAGCCGCCGCCTGATCAACGACATCGTCATGGTCGAGGAGAGCGACGAGCTGGGCGAGGGCTACATCAGCCACTTCGAGCTCTACGTGCGCGGCATGACCGAGGCCGGCGCGGACACCACCCCCGTCGACAAGCTGGTGGACCTGCTGCGCGCCGGTCGGCCGGTGACCGAGTCGTTCGGCGAGGCCGGGGTGCCGGCGCCGTCGGCGGCCTTCGCGGGCACCACCTGGCGGATCATCGAGACCACCCCGGTGCACTGCCAGGCGGCGGCGTTCGCGTTCGGCCGGGAGGACCTCATCCCGGAGATGTTCACCCAGGTCGTCGCCGTCAACGAGCGCAGCAACCGGCTGAACACGTTCGTCGACTACCTGGAGCGGCACATCGAGGTCGACGGCGAGCAGCACACCCCGATGGCCATGCAGATGCTCGCCGACCTGTGCGGCGACGACGACACCAAGTGGCAGGAGTGCGCGGACACGGTGAACGACGCGCTGGCCGCCCGGGCCCGGCTCTGGGACGACATCCTCGCGGCGATCAAGGAGGGCCGTCCGGCGTGACCGGCCCCGACCCGGCCGCGCTCTACCGGACGGTCCGGCTGATCCGCCGCTTCGAGGAGCGCGCGATCGAGCTGGTCGACGCCGGGGAGATCGTCGGCGGCATCCACCCGTACCTGGGTCAGGAGGGGATCGCCGCCGGGGTCTGCGCGGCGCTGACCGCCGGTGACCTGGTGACCGGCACCCACCGCGGGCACGGACACGTGCTGGCCAAGGGCGCCGACCCGGCCCGGATGCTGGCCGAGCTGTGCGGCCGGGTCACCGGGCTCAACCGGGGCCGCGGCGGGTCGATGCACGCCGCCGACTTCGGCGTCGGCGTGCTCGGCGCCAACGCCATCGTCGGGGCCGCCGGCGCGATCCTCACCGGCGCGGTGTGGGAGCGCCGGCGGCGTGGCGCCGACCTGGTCGGCGCCACGTTCTTCGGTGACGGCGCGGTCAACGAGGGGATGCTGCTGGAGGCGTTCAACCTGGCCGCGCTCTGGCGGGTGCCGGTGTTGTTCGTCTGCGAGAACAACGGCTACGCCACCACCATGCCGGTCGCCGGCGCGGTGGCCGGCACGATCGCCGGGCGGGCCGAGGCGTTCGGCATGCCGGCGACCGCCGTCGACGGCCAGGACCCGGAGACGGTACGCGCGGCGGCAGCCGCCGCCGTCGCGCGGATGCGCGCCGGCGGCGGACCCGAGCTGATCGAGGCGCACACCTACCGGTTCGACGCCCACCACACCTTCGAACACCGGGTACGCCTCGACTACCGGCCACCGCAGGAGGTGGCCGACGGCCGCTCCCGCGACCCGGTCGAGATCGCCGGCGCGCGGCTGGACCCGGCGACGCGGGCCGAGATCGACGGCTCCGTCGAGGCGGTGCTGGCCGCCGCCGTCGACTTCGCGCTGGCCGGCCCGCACCCGGACCCGGCGACCGCCCTGGACCACCTGTACGCCAGCGGGCTGACCGCCCGGACCGGAGGTGGCTGATGCCCCGGCTCTCCTACCGTAGGGCGCTCACCCGGGCGCTCGCCGACGAGATGACCCGCGACGAGTCCGTGGTGGTGCTCGGCGAGGACATCCGGGTGGCCGCCGCCAACGTCACCACCGGGCTGGTGAAGAAGTTCGGCCCGGAGCGGGTGCGCGACACGCCGCTGTCGGAGCAGGCGTTCACCAGCTTCGCCACCGGCGCGGCGCTGGCCGGGGCCCGGCCGGTGGTGGAGTTCCAGATCCCGTCGCTGCTGTTCCTGGTCTTCGAGCAGATCGTCAACCACGCGCACAAGTTCCCGCTGATGACCGGCGGCCAGTGCGCGGTGCCGGTCACCTACCTGGTGCCCGGCTCCGGCTCCCGTACCGGCTGGGCCGGGCAGCACTCCGACCACCCGTACGCGTTGTTCGCCCACGTCGGGGTGACCACCGTGGTGCCGGCCACCCCGGCCGACGCGTACGGGCTGCTGGTCTCCGCGATCCGCTGCGACGACCCGGTGGTGGTCTTCGCCCCGGCCGGCGCGCTGGACCTACGGGAGGACGTGGCCGACCCGGCGCCGGTGCCGCTGGGTCGGGGCGTGGTCCGCCGGGCCGGCGACGACGTCACCGTGGTCGCGGTCGGGCACCTGGTGCACGAGGCGCTCGCGGTCGCCGAGGAGCTGGCCGGTCAGGCGTCGGTGGAGGTCTTCGACCCCCGCACGCTGTACCCGTTCGACTGGGACGGACTCGTCGACTCGGTGAGCCGCACCGGACGCCTCGTCGTGGTCGACGACGGCAACCGGTCCTGCGGCATCGCCGGGGAGATCATCGCGACAGTGGTGGAGCGGGTCCGGCTGGCCGCCCCGCCGCGGCGGGTCACCCGGCCCGACGGCGCGGTGCTGCCGTTCGCGCCGGCCCTGGACCGGGCCGTACAGCCCGGCCGGGACCAGCTCACCGCCGCCATCCAACTGACCCTCAAGGACGGATGAACGATGGACCCGAACTACCCGTGGCCGCCGCTCGGCGCGGCGTGGACCGACCTGCCCGAGTCCACCCGGTCGGCCATGGTGACGGCCGGCGCCGGCGCCTGGGAGAAGATCTTCCACGGCCGGGCCACCTACAACACGCGGTGGCGGCTGGCCCGCCCGCCGGTGCTCACCGCGGACGCGTTCCGTGAGCTGAACGAGGTCTGCGACCGGATCGCCCAGCTCATCCTGGAGGCGTGCCAGCGGCGCGCCCGCACCGCCGGTGAGCTGCGCCTGCTGCTCGACGTGCCGGACGGGGAGACCCGGCTGCTCGACCCGGACGAGGAGCTGCACGACGGGCTGCTGGCCGCGTACCGGCCGGACGTGCTGTTCTCCGGCGGCGTGCCGTGCATCGTGGAGTACAACATCGACAGCAGCCTCGGCGGAGGCTTCGACGCCGACACCGTGATCCAGCGGTACGCGGAGCTGTACCGCGACGCCGGCCTGCTCGACCGGGTACGGCCCGCGCCGTCCCTGCTGGACCAGCGGTTCGTCGCCATCCGGGACACGCTCGGCCTGCCCGACGGCGCACGGGTGGCGCTGCTGATGGACTTCGAGGCGGAGTATCCGGGGCTGGACGACCCGGAGACGTTCATCCGGATTCTCTCTCCGCTCGTCGACCAGGCCCGGCCGTTCGGCATCGACCTGGTGATCGCGCCGGTGGCCACCGCCACCCTGGACGCCGAACGTCGGCTGGTGGTCGGCGGCGCCCCGGTGGACGCGCTGTTCCGGCTGTTCGTGCCGAACCGGGTCACGCCCGGCGCCGGCCTGGACGCGGTGGCCGGCGCGCTGGCGGCCGGCACGTTGCCGATGTTCGTCAGCAGCGCCGCCTGGCTGCTCAGCAACAAGCTGAACTACGCCTGGCTCTGGGCCGACCTGGACCTGCTGCCGGAGCCCGACCGGGTGCTGGTCCGCCGGTACGTGCCGCACACCGTCGCGCTCACCGCCGACCAGCTCGACCGGGCGCTGGCCGAGCAGGCCGAGCTGGTCGCCAAGCCGGCCGGCGGGTCGGCCGGGCACGGCGTGCTGATCGGGCCGGAGCTGAGCGCGGTGGCCTGGGAGGACGGCGTACGCGCCGCGATCGACGCGGGCGGCCACATCCTCCAGCGCTACCACGAGGCGGACCGGGTGGCGATGGACTTCGTGCGGATCGAGACCGGCGAGACGGTCACCGCCGACGTCCCGTACAGCCTCGCGCCGTACCTGTTCGACCGCACCGCCTCCGGCGCGTTGGCGCGCGTCGGCTACCCGGGCTGCGAGGGCGTCCTCAACCTGGCCCGGGGCGTGCTGATGTCCGGCATCCTGCTCACCGCCTGATCCCGCCCTGGGCCGGGGTGGTGAAGAAGGCGGTCAGGGGGGTGATCAGGGCGGGCGGCGCCACGGCGATGCCGTTGTGCGGGCTGCCGGGCACGCGCAGCGTGCGGGCGTGCGGGAGGACGCCGGCCAGCAGCTCGTTGGTCTCGGTGAAGAACGGCGCGGCCCGGGCGCCGCTGATCAGGAGCGTGTCGGCGGTGATGCCGGCGTACTGCTCGGCCGGCCCGTCGTGCAGCAGGATCTGCCGTGACTCGGCGAGCGTCATCCCGACCAGCGCGCCCATGGTGCGCCCGATCTCGGTGCGCAGGAAGAGCCGGGTGATCGCGGCCCGGACCGGCAGCGGCAGCCGCGACGCCGGGTTCTGCGGGTCGACGGCGGCGGCCACGATGGCCAGCGCTCGGGCGGTCCGCCCGGCCCGGACGGCCGCCTCGGCCGGTTCGAGGAACGCCATCGGCATGCCGTGCCCGGCCAGCCGCAGCGGGGCGTCGTAGACCGCGATCCGCTCCAGCGGCAGCCGCAGCGCGGCCCGCAGCACCACGAACGCGCCGTAGCTGTGCCCGACCGCCCACCGGGCGCCGGTGTGCGCGAGCACCGCGCCGAGGTCGTCGATCTCCTGCTCCACGGTGTACGGCTCGCGGCGGGGTGGGGCGTCCGCCCGGCCCCGCCGGTTGTAGAGGTGCACGGTGAACCGCTCGGCGAGCCGTGCGGCCAGCCGGCGGTACTCCGCGATCGTCACCCCGCCGCCGTGCACCACCACGAGCCCCGGCCCGGTGCCCGTGGAGTGCAGGACGATGCCCGCGCCGTCCGTGGCCGTGATCCGTTGCATGACCGCTCCCTCCGACCCCATGAAACTGCGAACGTCGTTTGCAGTTTACAGTGGGATGGTGAGCGGCGCATCCACGAGTCCGGCCGGCGGCGGATCTCCCGGCCCGTCGATCTGGAGCCGGCCGCCACGCGGCAGCCGTGGGCCGACCCCGACACACGGCCGGGACGACATCGCCGCCGCCGCGGTCACGCTCGCCGACGCCGGCGGGCTGGACGCCGTGTCGATGCGGGCGGTGGCCGGCGCGCTGGACATGGCCGCCGGCTCGCTCTACCGGCATCTGTCGTCCCGCGACGACCTGCTCGACCTGATGGTCGACAGGTGCGTGGGGGAGCTGCGGCCCTACCCGAGCGACGACGGCGACTGGGTCGAGCAGTTCCTGCGGCTGGCCCGCCGCCAGCTCGCGCTGCACCGGCGGCACCCGTGGCTGGCCGACGCGCTCGGCCGGCGCGCGACGCCCGGGCCGAACACGCTCGCCTACTTCGACGCCTGCCTGCGCATCCTGCAACCGGTGCCGGCCGGCGTCGCCGCCAAGTTCGAGGCGGTCGCCATGGTCACCGGCGTGGTCACGCTCTTCGCCCGCAGCGCGGCGGCCACCGGCACGGTCACGTTCGACCACGTCGACCTGGCGGCGTACCCCCATCTGGCCGCCGCGTTCGCCGACGCCGCCACCCCGCCCGACGGCGACCTGTTCGCCCGTACCCTGCGTGCCCTGCTCACCGGCCTCCTGACCCCCGACCGTCCCGGACCGCCCCCGGACGCTCCCGCCGGGCGGTGACGTGCTCAAGGGGTTCCCGTCCCGTAGCGCGGTGGACCCGACGCCGACTCCTTGGTCAACGGGTGGCGGCGGCGGGAAGGAAGTCGTTCGGGGTGCCTTTCGAGCTGATGGCAGAAACGACTCACCGAAGCCGGCCCGGCGTGGCGCGGGCGGCTGGCGAGGGTGCTGAGTCGTCTACGCCATCAGCTCGAAAGGCGCTCGTACGCCCGACCGTCGCCCGCGGCGAGGGCCGTCCGGCGTCGGGGTCGGCCGGCGCACGGCACCCGCCGGTGTCACCGGGGGCCGGGCCGGGCCGATCGGCCGACGGTGTTCGCGGAACCGGCCCGCCACCGGTGGCGGGCGTCGCCTACCGACGACGGGTGTGGTGGGTGGCGAGGACCCGGAGCGTTTCCGCGGTGGCGACGGCGTCGCTGCGGGCGCTGCCGTGCCGGCCGTCGCCGCTGTAGAGCGACGGGTCGGCGACCAGCGGATGGTCGGTGAGGTGTACGTGCAGCGTGCCGAGGCGCTCGGCCACCGCGCGGGTGTGCCGGGCCAGCCGGCGCATCCGCGCGCCCAGCCCGGCGCGCAGCGTGTCCCGCACCGCCGGGCTGTGCGAGACGTCGAACATGCCCACCGTGATCACGTCCGCCCCGGCGTCGCGGAGCGCGGTGATGATCGCGACCAGCTCCCCGTCGACCGCGTCGGGGTCGTAGCCGGGCCGGAACGCGTCGTTGCCACCGCACACCACGAGCGCCAGGTCCGGCCCGAACGCCAGCGCGTCGGCCAGTTGCGTGGCTCGCACCTCGTGCGCCCGCAGCCCGCGCCGCCCCAGGTTGAGGTACGCCAGCTCCGGGCGCACCGCCCGCAGTTCGGCCGCGACCCGGTCGGCCCACTGCACGTCGGGGTAGCCGTCGAGCGGCTCGCACAGGCCCTCCGCGACACTGTCGCCGAGCACCACGAACCGGTGCCACGGATGGTCGCGCAGCAGGTCGGCGGCCTCGCCGGGGCGCAGACACCAGGGATCCGTGGCCTCGGTCAACGTCGATGACATGACCGGGAGGCTAGCCGATCGGACGGTCGGGGCGGCGGACGCCGGTCGTGCGGCCGCTCAGGCGGTCGACGGCCGGTTGAACCAGCCGTGCAGCGTGACGATGACATGCGTCGTGCCACCGCTGACGTTCAGGATCCGGATGTTCCTGGTCGCGTAGCGCGGGCCGGCGTCGTTCACCCTGACCATCACCATCGTGGTGCGTGCGATCTGGCCGGCGGCGAAGTTCGCCACCGACTGGCTGGTCACCACCGGCCCGTCGGGAGTGGTCGCGAACGGGCCCGCGCCCGACTCGACGGTCAGGTAACCCGAGCCGGTCGGGCCCACCGTGGTCACCGAGAGCAGGGCGCCGCCCATCGCGTCCGGCGAGATGCCCACCGGGTCGGTCAGGTTGACGAACAGGTCCCCCCGCGCCGTCATCGGCGTGCCGCCGTTGGCCCGGGTGTCGACCACCTGCAGGGCCGGGACCGGCCGCAGTTCGGCGCCACCCGACGCGGCGGCGGTCACGTAGCCCTGCACGGAGATCACCAGGTCGACCGCCGGGCCCTTGTTGACGAAGGTGGCCCGACCGGCGGAGGAGAGCCTGACCGCGACGCCCTGCGAGGTGACCCCGCTGACGTAGTCGAGCACGCTGGTCGCGTCGGCCCCGCCCTCCGGGTGGGCCCGCAGGAAGCTGGCGCTCGTCGAACCGACCACGGCCACGTCCAGGAACACGCTTGTCGCGCCGCTCGGGACGACGCCGCCGGTGAACGTGAACGTCCGGGATCCGTTGGTCGGGATCTTGCCGACGGTGGTGCCGGTGCCGTCGCGGGTGTCGACCACGCGGGTGTGCGGCACGGCGACCAACCCACCGCCCGCCCCGGCGGTGAAGTAGCCGTGCACCTCCACGACGACGTGGACGTTGCCGGCGGGGTTGTGGACCGAGACGCGGCCGTCCGGGCCCGGACGCACCACCTGGGTCGTCGAGATGATCTCACCAGCCGACGCGTTGAGCGACGACGTGGCCGGCCGGGTGGAGCCCGTCGGGAACACCGTCAGGAACGTGTTGGCGGTCGGGCTGACCGCGGTCACGTCGACCAGGACCGCGGAGACGCCCGCCGCGGGGACCCCGCCGACGCCGAGGACCGGGAAGTCGGTGGTGCTGTTCGCGCCGCGGAGCCCGGCGGGGGCGCCGGTGCCGGTGCGGGTGTCCAGCAGGAGCCCGCCGGGGGAGAGCGCCACGTAGTTGTTGGTGCTGGTGCTCGCCGCGATCCACGGGGCCAGACCGTCCACCCGCACCTCGGTCGCGGCGCGCCGGGTGTCGGTCTCGCCGAGGCAGCCACCCTGCCAGGAGGTGTCGTGCAGGGCGACCAGTTGCGGCTGGCCGGCGCCGGTGCGCAGCAGCGGCCCACCGGCGTCGCCCCGGCACAGGCTGGCGGCCGAGGCGCTGCCGTCGACGGTGAGCGTGTCGGTGCTGACGCCGGTGACCGCGAACGTGCCGGCGTGCAGCTTGTCCGGCGCCCACTCGGTCGCGGTCCGGCCGAAGCCCGCGGCCAGCAGTTCCTCGCCCGGCGCGGCGGACGCGCCGACGGCGACCGGCGGCACCCCGTCCGCCGGCTTCTCCACCTGGGCGAGCGCGACGTTGCGGGTCGGGTGGGGGAGCACGGCCGTGACGGCGAGGACGTGCCCGGCAGTGGTGCTCAGATCCGTTCGGCCGACCGTGACGGTGGTGCGTCGGCTGGGCGGGCCGGCGACGAGCTGCTGGCCCGGTTCCGCCAGGCAACTCGCGGTGGTCATCACCCAGCTCGGCGCGACCAGCACCGCGGAGCAGGCCCGCAGGTCGCTCTGAATCTTCGCGGTGAACGAGTAGCTGCCGGCCGGCACCGGGCTGACGCCGCTGACCGCGCGCGCGGCCCCGCCGCCGATCAGGCTTGCCGACAGTGCCACGGCGACAAACGCCGCCACCTTCCGGGTGCGACGCTTTCGGATGACGCCCATACTTTCCTTTACCTCGACTTCCCCCGTGTCACTGTCCGCCGGCGATGCCCGCGGCAGCCAGAGAGTAGCGGTTCACGCATGCCTGCGCGGTCCCGAGGAGCGGCGGTGCTCGCCGCCGCGTGGCGGTCGCTCCGACACGGCAGTCAGGCCGGCGTCGGGGCGACCGGCTCCGGCGCCGGCCGGCCGGCGCCGGAGCGGAGGAACAGCAGCGGCACCACGGTGAACACCAGGCAGGCCACCGACATCACCAGCAACGCCGGACCCAGGTCGAACAGCGCCACCGACCAGCCGCCGAGCAGCGCGCCCACCGGCAGGCCGAGGAACGCCACCGAGCCGGAGATACCCAGCACCCGGGTCTGCAACGCCGCCGGCACCCGTTGGTAGAGCGCGGCGCCGAGCAGTGGGTTCACCGCCGCGATCCCGATCCCGGACAGGAACGTCACCACCAGCACCACCACCAGGTCCTCGCTGAGCGCCAGCGCCAGCAGCCGGGGCGCACCGCTGAGCGCCAACCCGAGCGCGAACACCGCCTGGCCGGGCAGCCGCGTGCCGACCAGCGTGAACAGCAGGTTGCCCAGCAACGCGCCGGCCGAGAAGACGCCCAGCAGCAGCCCGAACCCGGCCGGGTCGCCGAGCACCTGGCTGACCCAGAGCGGGATCCAGACCGCGACGCTGGCGTTGGCGAACATGTTGGACGCGGAGACCACGATCAGCATGACCAGCAGCGTCCGGTCGGTACGCAGGTAGGCGAAGCCGCCGCGCAGCGCCCGCAGGTACGGCTCCCGGGGCGCCGGCTGCGTCGGCGCGGGCGGCCGGACCAGCACCCCGATCAGCAGCGCGCAGACCGCGAACGTGGCCGCGTCGATCCAGATCGCCGGCGTCAGCCCCACCCAGTCGATGAGCAGCCCACCCAGCACCGCGCCGAACAGCGTCATGCCCCGCGCCAGCCCGTCGTAGGCGGAGGTGAGCCGGATCAGCGGCACCCCGGCCCGCTCGGCGGCCGGCTTGAACAGCACGTGCTTCACCCGGTCGCCGATGCCACGCAGCCCGCCGGCGATCGCCACCAGCACCAGCAGCGTGCCGAAGCCGAGCCAGGGCGCGAGCGCCACCACCGCCATCGCGACCGCGCTGGCCGAATCCACGACGATCGAGGTACGGCGGACGCCGAACCGGTCCGCCCACGGCGTGGCCAGCGCGCTGGAGAGCATGTACGGCAGCGTCTCCGCGGCGGCCACCAGGCCCATCCGGGTCGGGCTGCCGGTGGTCTCCAGCACCAGCCAGGGAATGGCCACCACCGAGATCCGGGTGCCGAGGTTGGACAGCAGGTCGGCGCCGACCAGGGTGTACAACTCCCGGCGCGGGTTCACGCCGGACTGCCGATCGGGTCCGCGCCGGCCGGGTGCTCCTGTGCGTACCGGGCCCGCAGCGCCCGTTTGTCGACCTTCGCGGACCGGTTCAGCGGCAGCGCGTCGACGAACTCCACCGCGCCGGGCGCCCAGGTCTCGCTGAGTTCCCGGACGACCAGCGCGATCAGGTCGTCGCCGGTCACCGACGCGCCCGCCGCCGGCACCACGTACGCGTGCGGCAGTTCCCCGGCCACCGGGTCCGGCACCCCGATCACCGCGGCGGCCCGGACCTCGGGGTGGCCGGCGAGCACGTCCTCGATCGGGCGGGAGTAGATCGGCCAGCTCCGCTGCCGGGTGAGGATCCGGTCCTGCAACCGGTCGACCAGGTAGAGGAAACCGTCGTCGTCGAGGTGCCCGATGTCGCGGGTGCGCACCCAGCCGTCGACGAGCGTCTCGGCGGTCAGCTCCGGCTGGCCGTGGTAGCCGGCGAAGCTCAGCTTCGTCCGGGCCCACACCTCGCCGTCGACGCCGGCCGGCAGCACCCGCCCGTCGGCGTCGCGGATCTCGACGGTCACGTCCCCGTACGGCCGGCCGCAGGAGCGCAGCCGCTCCGGGTGCTCCGGATCGTCGGTGAGCCCGGGCAGCGCGCAGATCACCACCGCCTCGCTGAGCCCGTAGACGATGCGCAGGCACGGGCCGAACCGGGCGATCGCCTGGCGTAGCCGGGCCGGCGCGGCGGGCCCGGCGCCCACGTTGAACATGACCATCGCGGAGAAGTCGGCGCCCGGCAGGTCGGGATGGTCGAGCACCTCGTAGAGCATCGGCGGGGTGACGAACGTGGAGGTCAGCCGCTCGGCGTCCACGGTCGCGACGAACGCCGCCGGGTCCCACCGCTCGCGCAGGAACAGCACCCCGCCGGTGAACAGGTTGACAAGCGTGGTGACCTGGCCGCTGGCCAGCCACATCGGGGAGTGCGACAGGTGCCGCAGCAGCGGGATCCCGGCGGACCGGATGCCGGCGGCGAGCACCAGCACCTGCCGGTAGAAGCTCTCCCGGTGGTGCACCAGCTTCGGCGTGCCGGTGGTGCCGCTGGTCTGGAGGAACGACTCCGGCGCCGGCCCGGAGGCCGGCAGGTCGGTCGGGTCGTCGCCGTCGCCGCCCGCGGTGAGGTCCGGGCCGGCGCCGCCGGGGCCGAGACACAGCACCGGTACGCCGACCAGGCCGGCCGCGACCTGCCCGGACTCCGGATCGCGGGGATCGTGCACGAACACCTCCGGCGCGGCCAGCGCGACGAACTCGTCGATCTCGCGGCGGGAGGTGACCGGGGCGACCCACATGGCGCGGCAGCCGAGCAGGTGCAACGCGAGGTGCAGCAGCGGGCCCTCGACCGTGTTGCCGAGCATCACCAGCACCGCCGCGCCGGGGCGTACGCCGTGCCGGCGCAGCGCGGTGGCCAGGCCGCGCACCCCGGCGGCGACCTGCCGGTAGGTGAGCCGGCGGTCACCGCCGACCAGCGCCTCCCGGTCGCCGAAACCGGCGAACAGCTCCAGCGCCTCGTGCACGTAGTTCGGCCGGTCGGTCATCGGGCAGCCCCCATCGTTGTCCGCGAGCGGCGCCCGGCCCAGGTCAGGGCCGGTACTCGGACGGCGGGTGCCGGGTCGGCGACCGCACCGCCGCCGCTTCCGAGCCTAGGCAGCGGCGGTCCACGGCGGACAGAGCCGAACGTCGGGGCGCGGCATCCCGCGGGCATTTGATCATGTCGATCAGGTTGATTGACGCTCGTCACCAGCGGCGGCTAGTTTCCGGTCCATCGCCCGGGCAGATGGCGCCGACCGCGCCGCGCCCGGGGTTGCCGAACATGGAGGATCGATGCCGACCCCGAAGAGATGGCACGTCATAGCTTCCGCCGCAACGCTGCTGCTCGCCGGCACCCCGGCGGTCACCGCGAGCGCCGGCCCCACCGACACCGACCGCGCCGGGCACGGGCGCGCCGAGTGGGCGGGGAGTTGGGCCGCCGCGGTGACCCGCGGGAACACCGTGGGGCTGACCAACACCGGCCTCAACGACCAGAGCATCCGGATGACGGTGCAGACCACGGTGGGTGGGCCGCGCCTGCGGGTCCGACTCACCAACCTCTACGGCGAGCAGGCCGTCAAGGTCGGGCACGCCACGGTCGCCCGGCCGAACACCGCCACCGCCGACGACCTGTCCGACGTCGACCCGGCCAGCGTCCGGGAGCTGACGTTCTCCGGCGGCACGTCGGCCACCATCAACAAGGGCGCCGAACTACTCAGCGACGCGCTGGCCTACCCGGTGGCCGAGCAGGAGGACCTGGTGGTCACCCTGTACTTCCCGGTGCTCACCGGACCGGTCACGTTCCACGGCCAGTCCCGGGTCACCAACTTCATCGGCGCCACGGACCTGACCACCGCGGCCGGCGGCGCCGGCTTCACCATCAAGCCGAACTGCTGCTGGATGTTCCTCTCCGGCATCGACGTGGAGCGCAAGGTCGCGCCGGGCTCGGTGGTGGTGCTCGGCGACTCCATCGGCGACGGCAACGGCAGCACGGTCAACGCCGACAAGCGCTGGCCGGACCTGCTCGCCGCGCGGCTGATCGAGGCCCGCCCGGAGGTCCGTACGCCGGGCGTGCTCAACCTCAGCCTGGCCGGCAACCGCCTCAACCACGAGGGCCCGGAGCCCGGCGCGGGCGGCTTCCCCGGCTACTACGAGCTGGGCCCGAACGCGCTGGCCCGACTGAACGAGGACGTGTTCCCGCAGACCGGCGTCCGGACCGTCATCACCCACCTGGGCATCAACGACATCTGGATGAACGGCGACAGCGCCGAGGCGATCATCGCCTCGCTGCGCCAGCTCAACCAGCAGGTCAAGGCGCGCGGGCTGACCAGCCTGGTCGGCACCATCACGCCGTACGAGGGCAACGGCGGGCCGGGCGTGTGGACCGAGGAGAAGGACGCCACCCGCAACGCCGTCAACGCCTGGCTGCGCGGGGCCGGCCGGGCCGAGTTCGACGGCGTGCTCGACTTCGACGCCGTGCTGCGCGACCCGGCGCAGCCCAGCCGGCTGCTGCCGGCGTACGACGCCGGGGACCACATCCACCCGAACGACGCGGGCGCGCAGGCGATGGCGAACGCCGTCCCGCTGCGGCTGCTCGGGCTGTGACACCGGGCGGGGGCGGCGTCGACACGGCGGCCGCCCCCGCCGCCTTTTCCTGGGGAGGAAGAACGCCGTGGACGTCAGTGAGATCCTGACCGGCCTGTACAGCGAGCAGGGCCGGCAGAACCCCTATCCCTACTACGCGGCCCTGCACGCGCACGGGCCGATCAACGCCATTCCCACCCGCGCCGAGCACAGCACCGTCACCGCCGTCGCCGGCGGGTACGACGTGGTGGACCGGATCCTGCGCGATCCGGAGTGGTACAAGGGCTTCCCGCCCGGCTGGGAGGAGCAGGAGATCCTGCGGACGTTCCTCACCTCGATGATGTTCGTCAACCCGCCGGACCACACCCGGATGCGCGCGGTGTTCGCCAAGACGTTCACCCCGCGCCGGCTGGGCGCGCTGGAGCCGGTGGTGGTGCGGATTGTCACCGAACGCCTGGACGCGATGGCCGAGGCCGGCGCGGACGGCACCGAGGTGGACTTCGTCGCCGACTTCGCGTACCCGGTCCCGGCGCTGGTGATGGCCGAGTTCATCGGCCTGCCCGCCGCCGATCTGGCCTGGTACCGGCAGCGGGTCGACTGGATCGACGAGTACATGGACGTGGCCGGCAAGACGCCGGAGCGGCTGACCCGGGCCAACCAGGCCGCCGAGGAGCTGCGGGCCTACTACCGGGACCTGATCGCCCACCGCCGCCGGGCCCCCGGCGAGGACCTGATCAGCGGGCTGGTCGAGGTGCTCGACGCGGGCGGTGTCGACCTCACCGAGGACGAGCTGATCAGCAACCTGATCGTGCTGTTCAACGCCAGCTTCGTCACCACCGTCTACATGTTCAGCAACGGCCTGCCGCTGCTGCTCGACCATCCGGAGGTGACCGCCGCGCTGCCCGGGAACGACGCGCTCGCCCGCGGCTGCGTGGACGAGGTGCTGCGGATGGAGAGCCCGGTGCACTTCCTGGCCCGTTCCGCGCCGGCCGACGCCGACCTGGACGGCGTGCCGGTGGCCCGCGACGACAACGTGCTGCTGCTGATCGCCGCCGCGAACCGGGACCCGGCCCGCTTCCCCGACCCGGACCGCTTCGACCCGCACCGGGACGGCCCACCGTCGTTGGCCTTCGGCGTCGGACTGCACTTCTGCCTGGGCTCGGCGGTGTCGAAACTGGAGGGCCGGATCGCGCTGCCCCGGTTGTTCGCCCGCTTCCCCCGACTCGCGGTCACCCAGCCGTTCACCTACAGCGGCAGCCTCTTCCTGCGCGGCATCGACAAGCTCTTCGTCACCACCGGGGAGGCCGGATGACGCTCGATCCGCAGGTGGTCGCGTGGCGGGCCGCCCGGGCGACGGCGGGCGCCGTGCCGCTCTACACCCAGACCCTCGCCGAGGCCCGCGCCGCCGACCTCGCCGCGATCCGCGCCGGCGGCGGCGCGGTCGAGCCGGTCGCCGAGGTACGCGACAGCCAGGTGCCCGGCCCGGCCGGGCCGCTGCCGGTGCGGGTGCACCGGCCGGCCGGCGACGGTCCGCTGCCCACGCTGGTCTGGTTCTTCGGCGGTGGCTGGACGCTCGGCAGCGTGGACACCGCCGACGGGATCTGCCGCCGGCTGGTCAACCTCGCCGGCTGTCAGACCGTGACGGTCGGCTACCGGCTCGCCCCCGAGCACCCGTTCCCGGCCGCGGTCCAGGACTGCCACGCCGCGCTGCGCCACCTGGCCACGCACCCCGACGAGTTCCGGATCGACGCGGGCCGGCTGGCGGTCGGCGGGGACAGCGCCGGCGGCAACCTGGCCGCCGCGGTGACGCTGCTGGCCCGTGCCGACGGCGGGCCCCGGCTCGCCGCCCAGGTGCTGGTCTACCCGAACACCGACCAGCGCCCCGGCCGTCGCCCGGCCGGCGACGAGGATCCGTTGCTGTTCAACCGGCACTCGGTGGACTGGTACCGCGGCCACTACCTCGCCGACCCGGCGGACGCGTCCCATCCGCTGGCCTCGCCGCTGCTCGCCGAGGACCTGTCCGGCCTGCCGCCGGCGCTCGTGGTGACCGCCGGGCACGATCCGCTGCGCGCCGAGGGCGAGCGGTACGCCGAGCGGCTGGGCGGGGCCGGCGTGCCGACCGAGACGGCCGACTATCCGGGCATGATCCACGGCTTCTTCGCCATGCCCGGCGTGTTCGACGCCGGCCGCGACGCCCAGGACCGGGTGGCCGCGTTCCTGCGGGCACACCTCGGCCTCGATCCGGCGTCGGCCGGGGCCTCGGTCGGGACCGACCGTGGCTGACCCCGCCCCGGGCTTCGTGCCGCCGGCCAGCCTGGCCGACTTCGCCGGGCTGGCCCGGGCGGTGCTCCCGGCCGACGTGTGGGACTTCGTCGACGGCGGCAGCGGCACGGAGACCGCGCTGGCCGCCAACCGGGCCGCGCTGGACCGGATGGCCGTGCTGCCCCGGATGCTGGCCGGTGTGGACACCCCGAGCACCGAGGCGACGCTGCCCGGGGGACGGGCCGCGCTGCCGGTGGCGGTCGCGCCGATGGCGTACCAGCGGTTGCTGCACGCCGACGGTGAGCCGGCGCTCGCGGCGGCGGCCGGCGCGGCGGGCGTGCCCTACGTGGCCAGCACCCTGTCCAGCACACCGATCGAGGAGATCGCCGCGGCCGGCGGAACGGTGTGGTTCCAGCTCTACTGGCTGCGCGACCGGGGACTGGTGGCGGAGCTGCTGGACCGGGCGCTGGGCGCGGGCTGCGCGGCGGTGATGCTCACCGTGGACGTGCCGGTGCTCGGCCGGCGCCTGCGCGACGTGCGCAACGGCTTCACGCTGCCGGCGCACGTCACCGCCGCCAACCTGCCCGGCGGCCGGGACGACCTGGCCCACCAGGGCACGCCCGGCGTCTCGGCGGTGGCGGTGCACACCGGCGCGGTCTTCGCCCCGGCGGTGAGCTGGGCGGACCTGGGCTGGCTGCGCGCGCGTACCCCGGTGCCGTTGCTGGTCAAGGGCATCCTGGACGCACGCGACGCGGTCCGCGCGGCGGACGCCGGCGTGGACGCGGTGGTGGTCTCCAACCACGGCGGCCGGCAGCTCGACGCCGCCCCGGCCAGCGCGGACGTGCTGCCGGAGGTGGTCGACGCGGTGGGGGAGCGGTGCGCGGTGCTGCTGGACAGCGGCATCCGCGGCGGCGTCGACGTGCTGCGCGCGCTCGCGCTCGGCGCGGCCGGCGTGCTGGTCGGCCGGCCGCTGCTCTGGGCGCTCGCGGCCGGCGGCCGGGCCGGCGCCGAGGCCGCCCTGGCGCTGCTCGCCGCCGAGCTGCGGGACGCGCTCATCCTCAGCGGCTGCCCCGACCCGGCCTCGGCCCGGCGGCTGCGCACCCGGATCGGAGCCTGACGTGGAACCGGTGGACCTGACCGTCGAGGCGCTGCACGGCAGCGTCGGCGACCCGGCGTTGAACTCGATGAACTTCCTCAACGAGGTGGCACAGCACTATCCCGACGCGGTGTCGCTGGCCGCCGGTCGGCCGTACGAGGAGTTCTTCGACTCGGCGCTGCTGCCCGGCCACCTGGACCGGTTCCGCGCGCACCTCGCCGACGACCTGGGGCTGAGCCCGGCCCAGGTGGACCGGACGCTGTTGCAGTACGGCCGGACCAAGGGCATCGTGCACCACCTCATCGCCCGCCACCTCGCCGTCGACGAGGGGCTCACCGTCGACCCGGAGACGATCGTGGTGACGGTCGGCTGCCAGGAGGCGATGTTCCTGGTGCTGCGCGCGTTGCGGGCCGACCCGGCCGACGTGCTGTTCGCGGTGGCGCCCACGTACGTCGGGCTGACCGGCGCGGCCCGCCTGGTCGACCTGCCGGTGCGTCCGGTGGCCGGCGGCCCGGACGGCGTCGACCTGGCCGACCTGCGGGCCGGGGTGCGTCGGGCCCGCGCCGAGGGGTTGCGCCCGCGCGCCTGCTACGTGATGCCGGACTTCGCGAACCCGTCCGGGGTCAGCATGGACACCGCCCAGCGCCGCCGGCTGCTCGACCTGGCCGCCGAGGAGGAGCTGCTGCTGATCGAGGACAACCCGTACGGCCTGTTCCCGGCCGCCGGCGTGGACCGCCGTCCCACGCTCAAGGCGTTGGACACCGCGCGCCGGGTGGTCTATCTCGGCTCGTTCGCCAAGACCGTGCTGCCCGGCGCGCGGGTCGGCTACGTGGTCGCCGACCAGCGGGTGGGCGGCGCGGACGGCACGGTCGGCCCACTCGCCGACCAGCTCGCCAAGATCAAGAGCATGGTCACGGTGAACACGTCCCCGATCAGCCAGGCGGTGATCGGCGGCGCGCTGCTGGCGCACGACTGTTCACTTGTCGCCGCGAACGTCCGGGAGCGGGCCGCGTACGCCCGCAACCTGCGCCACCTGGTCGACGGCCTGGCCCGCCGCTTCCCGGCCGGCGGGCCGGTGGGCTGGACCGTGCCGGCCGGCGGTTTCTTCGTGGTGGTCACCGTGCCGTTCCCGGTCGACGACGCGCTGCTGCACCGCTCCGCCCGGGAGTACGCCGTGCTCTGGACCCCGATGGCGCACTTCTACGACGCCGGCACGCCGGTGAACGCGTTGCGACTGTCGGTGAGCGCGGTCACCCCGGCGCAGATCGACGTGGGCCTGGACCGGCTCGCGGCGCTGGTCGCGGACACCACGGCCGCGGTGGGCGCGCCGGCCTGACCCCGCAGGGTCGTGGTTCCGGCACCACCCGTGTTCCCCGGCGACCCGGTGTCCGTTGATAATGGACGGATGGTTGCCTGGGAGTACGCGTTGCTGGTCCGCCGCTATCAGGGGCAGGGCCGGAATTTCCACGTCTCGTTCGTCTGGTACGGGCCGGACGGGTCCCGCACCGACGTGACCGCGTACGGCGACACCGCGGTCGCGCACCTCAACCGCGTCGGCCGGGAGGGCTGGGAGCTGGTCACCGCCGCCGAGGACGTGAACAACGTGCAGGGCAGCACCGAGGTGCACCGCTACCACCTCAAGCGCCCCCTGCGCTGACCCCCCCACCCCCGCCCCCCGCCCCCCACCCGCCCCACCCACCCCCTTTTGTTGATCAAGGAGTTTGCGTCAGTTCCGGCGTGCCGGCCGACGCAAACTTCTTGATCAACTTCGATGACGGTGGGTGGGGGGTGGGGGTGGGTGGGTGGGTTCAGGCCAGGGTCACCTCGGGGTAGAGGGGGAACGGGGCGAGCAGGTCGGCGGCCTGCTTGCCGACCTGCTCGGCCACCGCCGGGTCCAGGACGTACTTCGCCTTGGACGGGGAGCCGTCGGGGCCGGTGCCGGGGCTGGTGCGGTCGAGCACGGTGTGCATCAGCTCGGCGGTCGCGTCCATCTCGGCGGCGCCCAGCCCCCGGGTGGTCAGCGCCGGCGTGCCGATCCGGATGCCGGAGGTGTACCACGCGCCGTTCGGGTCCTGCGGCACCGCGTTGCGGTTCGTCACGATGCCGGAGTCCAGCAGCGCCTGCTCGGCCTGCCGGCCGGTCAGGCCGTAGCCGGACACGTCGATGAGCACCAGGTGGTTGTCGGTGCCGCCGGTGACCAGCGACGCGCCCCGGCGCAGCAGGCCGTCGGCGAGCGCCTGCGCGTTGTCCACGATCCGCTGGGCGTAGTCGGCGAAGTCGGGGCGCCGCGCCTCGGCCAGCGCCACCGCCTTGGCGGCCATCACGTGCGGCAGCGGGCCGCCGAGCACCATCGGGCAGCCCCGGTCGACCTGGTCGGCCAGCTCCGGGCCGCAGAGCACCATGCCGCCGCGCGGCCCGCGCAGCGACTTGTGCGTGGTGGTGGTGACGATGTGCGCGTGCGGCACCGGGTCGAAGTCGCCGGTGAAGACCTTGCCGGCGACCAGGCCGGCGAAGTGCGCCATGTCGACCATGAACGTCGCGCCGACCTCGTCGGCGATCTCCCGCATGATCCGGAAGTTGACCTTCCGGGGGTACGCCGAGTAGCCGGCGACCAGGATCAGCGGCCGGAACTCGCGGGCCGCCTCGGCCACCTTGTCGTAGTCGATCAGACCGGTGGCCGGGTCGGTGCCGTAGCTGCGCTGGTCGAACATCTTGCCGGAGATGTTGGGCCGGAA
The DNA here is from genome assembly GCF_055586805.1 of Micromonospora sp. NPDC049201. Taxonomy (NCBI): domain Bacteria; kingdom Bacillati; phylum Actinomycetota; class Actinomycetes; order Micromonosporales; family Micromonosporaceae; genus Micromonospora; species Micromonospora sp. NPDC049201. The sequence goes on from NZ_JBVJHM010000001.1 coordinate 692,496, forward strand.
ACCGTGGGTGAGGTGGCCGCCGGCGTCAAGCGACATGCCGAGCATCCGCTGGTCGCCCAACTCCCGGCGCAGCGCGAACCAGTCCTCCTCGGTCAGGTCGTTGACGTGGCGCTTCTGCGCCTTCTTCAGCGCGGGGGACTCGACCCGGTCGGCCAGGATCGCCCAGAAGGCGACCAGGTTGGCGTCGATGCCGGAGTGCGGCTGCACGTACGCGTGGGCGGCCCCGAACAGCTCCCGGGCGTGCTCGGCGGCGAGCGCCTCGACGGTGTCGACGTTCTGGCAGCCGGCGTAGAAGCGACGACCGACGGTGCCCTCGGCGTACTTGTCGCTGAACCAGTTGCCCATCGCCAGCAGCGTCGCGGGGGAGGCGTAGTTCTCGCTGGCGATCAACTTCAGCGACTCGCGCTGGTCGGTCAACTCCGCCCCGATGGCGTCCGCCACCCGCGGCTCGACGGCGCGGATCACCTCCAGCGCGCTGCGGAAGGCGGTGGACTCGGCGTTGTGCGACATGCGACCTCCTGGTGACGTGCGGAAGGCCCAGGCGCTCGGCATGCGTCCTCATGACGAGGCCGCTCCCCGATGGTGCTCCATCTCCACGCGCCAGTCACGGCCCGTGCCGATCCTATCCGCCCGCCCCCGGTGTAAGGACGGGCCCCTTCCTAACGCCTCGCGTCGAGAAGGGGCCCCTTCTCACCGGTGCGTCAGGCGTCCACGGCGTCGCGTGCCTTCTTCAGCGCCTTCGGGGCGGTCGGCGTCTTCGGCGCCGTCGGCCGCAGGTCCAGCATGCGCTGGCCGATCTCCTGGAGCTGGTTCCGGCCGAGCGCCTCGCGCACCTTCGGGAACCACTCCTGCTCCTCCTCCTCGACGTGGTGCAGCACGTTCTCCATCAGCACCGTCGTCTTGGCCACGAACCGCTCGTCGTCGGCGTCCATGGCGTGCAGTTCGAGGCAGAGCACGTCCGCCACGTGGTGTTCCTCGTACGACTCGAGGATGTCGTCCTCGACGTCCGGGACCAGCTTGCGGACCTCCGGGTACATCACCTCGTTCTCCAGGTAGGTGTGCACCGTCAGCGCCTCGAGGATCTGCGTGACGACCTTCCCGCGTCGGCTCGCCGGCCCGTCCTCGGCGTCCTGGAACGCCTTGAACAGGCGGCGGATCTCCTTGTGGTCCTCCTTGAGCAGGACGATCGCGTCGGTGGACACCGGATTACCTCCTAGGTCGACTGATCTGGCCCCCCTACCCGGCGTCCGACCAGGACAAACAGACCGGGCCCGGCGATCACGCCGGGCCCGGTCCGCGGGTGCGGTCGGTTACCTCACCACGGTGTACGCGTCGACGACGCCGGCGCCGTAGAACCCGTTACGCGCCCCACCGGAGCAGGTCGCGTCGTACGCGTTCGGGCCCGTCGGGATCAGCGGGACCGGGTTGTAGACGCCCGCCGGGCAGGGCTGGGCGGTGGCCGTGCGCTCCAGGAACGACGACAGCTGGCCCGGGGTCATGCCCGGGTGCGCCGACAGCGCCAGCGCCGCGACGCCGGTGGCGTGCGGGCCGGACATCGACGTGCCCTGCTTGTACCCCCACCCGTTGGTGCGGGTGACGGTGTTGAAGGTGGTCGACAGGATGCCGTCGGTCGACGTGGAGCGCGCGCCCTGGGTCCGGAACCGGGTGTCGCCGCCCGGCGCCGTCACGTCGATCACGCCCTGCCCGTACGAGGAGTAGTAGCTCTTCGCGCCGGTCGGCCCCACCGCGGCCACGGTCACCACGCCGGGCGCCTCGGCCGGCAGGTCGAGGCAGGCGTTGGTCAGGTTCTCGCGCTCCTCCGGCGTCCCGTTGTTCGGGCTGCCGGTGTCGGTGATCTTGTGAGCGAGGTCGTAGTTCGAGTTGCCGGCGGACGCCACGTTGAGCACGCCCTTGGACTGCGAGTAGCGGATCGCCCGCTGCACGGCCTGCCACACCGGGCGCTGCCGCGCGTCGTTGCGGCAGTTCAGCTCCCACGGGTCGATGTAGTAGCTGTTGTTGGTCAGCCGCATCCCGTGGTCGGCGGCCCAGAGGAACCCGCAGACCGCGGCCTCCGGGAAGATGTAGCCGTCGTTGTTGACCACCTTGACGGCGGCCACCTTGACCCCCGGCGCGACGCCGGTGACGCCGACGCCGTTGATCGCCGCGGCGATGGTGCCGGCCACGTGCGTGCCGTGGTCGCTGTTGGTCGGGTTCCACGCCGCCTCGGTGGTGTCGGTGACGCCGCCGACGCAGGACGTGCTCTTGTCCTTGGCGATCTGGGTCGCCAGGTCCGGGTGGGTGCTGGAGATGCCGCTGTCCAGGACGCCGACGACGACGTCCGGGCGGCCGGTGGTCACCGCGTGGGCCTGCGGGACGTGGATCATGTCCATGTCCCACTGCTGGCCGTAGAGCGGCTCCCGGGTGGGGTCGCCGGTGGCGTCGGCGACCTGCGCCGCCGAGACCTCGACGGTCTCGCCCTCGTCGAGGGCGGTGCCCAGGCCGGCGGTGGAGGCGACCGACTCGACGCCCGCGCCGGCCACCCGGGCGGCGAAGTCCGGGTTGGTCGAGCGGGCGACCAGCACGCCGATCTGGTCGTAGGCGGCCACCACGGTGCCGTCGGCGGCGGCCACCCGGGCGGCGGCCTTGCCGGTGGTGGCGCCCTGCGGGGCGAGGACCAGGTACGACGTCTCCGGCCCGGCGGCTGCCGCCGGCGCCAGGCCGCCGGTGACGGCGAGACCGGCGCCGAGCGTCACGGCGGACGCGGCGGCCAGTGTCTTGCGACGAAGATTGTTCACACGTACTCCCAGGGGGCCGATCCGGTGGAGGACGCGCAGACTGCACGCCCTTCACCGGATCGGCGCGCGGATGTCGTGTGGTGTTACACACACCCTCGTCACCGCGTGTCGGCCGTCAGACCGTCGCGATCGTGTACGGGATCTCGTCGAGCAGCTCACGGGCCAGGAAGCCGATCCGGCCGTAGCGGGGCACCAGCCGTTGCCCGCTGACCGCGTGCGCGAACGCCGCCCAGCACGCCGCCTGCGCCGGGTCGGCGCCGCGGGAGAGCAGCCCGGCGAGGAGCCCGGCCCGCACGTCGCCGCTGCCGGAGGTGCCCAACCCGGCGTCGCCGCTCTCCTCCCGCCAGGCCCGGCCGTCCGGGGTGGCGATGTGCCCGTACAGCGAGACCACCGCGTCGTACCGGCCGGCCAGCTCCACCGCCTCGGCGTCGAGGTCGTCACCGGGGTCCCGGCCGAGCAGGTGGCGGGCCTCGGTGAGGTTCGGCGTGAGCACCACCCGGCGGCCGGAGCCGGCCAGCAGGTCCGGCTCGTGGCTGAGCGCGCCGAGCGCGTACGCGTCGAGCACCAGGGCGGTCTCCCGGTCGGCCGTGTCCAGCACCAGGCGCAGCAGTTCCCGGGTGGCGTCGATGTCGGTCAGTCCGGGGCCGACCGCCACCACGTCCGCGTCGGCGATCAGGCCGCCCAGCAGGTCGCCGGGGTCGCCCCGGACCGCGCCCTCGCCGGTCTCCGGCAGGCCGACCACCAGCGCCTCCGGGACCTGGATGCTCAGCGCCGTGGCGGTGGACTCGGGGGCGGCGAGCTGGAGCACGCCGGCGCCGGCGCGCAGCGCGGCGACACCGGCCAGCAGCACCGCTCCGGGCGTGAACCGGGAACCGCCGACCACCAGCACCGTGCCGCGCGCCTCCTTGCCGCCGGAGGGCACCGGCAGCGCCCAGTCCCGCAGCAGCGCGGGGGTGATCACGTCAGACCGGCTCGGCATGGACCTCGTCCTCCCTGGTGGGCCGCGCCCCCTGCCGGTGCAGGTGGGTCACGTCGTTGAACATCTCCGGCACGAGCCGGCCGGCGTCGTCGGCCCGCCAGCCGGTCACCGAGCAGTTCGCGATCACGTGCTCGCGGGTGAGCGTCATCAGCTCCGTCTCGGTGAGCCCTTCCACCAGGTAGCGGAGCAGGAAGACCAGCGCGTCGTGGCCGAACAGCAGCACCCGGCCGCCCTCGTGGTCGCGGCGCAGGTCACCGAGGAGGGCCCGCAGCCGCAGCGCCACGTCGGTCCAGGACTCGCCGCCCGGCGGACGGTAGTAGAACTTGCCGAGCCGGTCCCGCCGCCGGGCCTCCTCCGGGTGGCGCCGGCGCACGCCGTGCCCGGTGAGCCCGTCGAGAATGCCCAGCTCCCGGTCGCGCAGCCGCTCGTCGCGGCTCATCGGCACCCCGGTGCCGGCCAGCGCCAGCTCGGCGGTGCGCACCGCGCGCAGGTACGGCGACACCACCGCCACCTCGGGCCGGCGCTCCGCGGGCAGGCCGGCCAACCACCGGCCGGTGGCCCGGGCCTGCTCCTCGCCGGTGGGCGACAGCGGCACGTCCGCGTCCCGGTGGGTGAGGTCGATCAGTTCGGCGCCGGACGTCTCGGCCGCGGTGGCCGCGACGTTCGCGGTGCTCTCACCGTGCCGGACGATCCAGAGCGCTGCCAACTCCGCCATGCGGCTCCCCGTACCCGACGCCCGGCGCGGGTAACCGCGCCGGCCCGGTCGGGCAGAAGTGCGGGACGGTGCCCGGTGCCTGGTCCGCCGCCCAGTAGTCGGTGGCCCGTGCCGCCCGCCGCCCGCCGTCCGCCACGCGCCGGACGGGGCAGCGCGGCGCGCATCGATCCGGCAAGATGTCGCCGGGTCGGGCGGCCCGGCCGGGGAGGTGCGCATGTCGACGGTGGTTCAGGGGCTACGGGAGGCCCTTGTGCTCTTCGTGGTCGCGGTGGCGGCGATCACGGTGGCGGTCGGCGTCTGGGTGGCGGTCAGCGGCGGTGACTTCGTGCACCGGGTCGGTGTGGCGTTCATGCTGGTCGGAGCCGTGATCGGGATGACCGGCGACCTGACGCTGAGCCGGATCGGCATGCTGCCGGCCCGGTCCACGTTCGGGCTGGCGCCGGAGCGGGAGGACGGCGGCGGCGGCCGGGTGCTCACCGGCGTCGGCATCTTCCTGTTCGTCTCGGTGCCGCTGATCGTGGTCGGGATCCTGCTGATCACCTGACGGATGCCCGCGCGCCGGCGGCCGGTGCCCTACGGTGGGTGGGATGGCGACCACGGCGGCCGAGGAGATCCGGGTGGGGGAGCGGCTGGTCCGCGTCTCCAGCCCGGACAAGCCCTACTTTCCCGAGCGCGGGCTGACCAAGCTGGACGTGGTGCGCTATTTCCTCTCCGTCGGCGACGGCGTCCTGCGCGCGCTGCGGGACCGGCCCACCATGCTCGAACGCTGGCCGCGCGGCGTGTTCGAGGGCGCGACGATCGCCACCCGGCAGACCAACCGGGGCGACGCGTTCTACCAGAAGCGGCTGCCGGCCGGGGCGCCCGACTGGGTGCGCACGGCGCACATCACGTTCCCCAGCGGACGGACCGCCGACGAGGTGGCGCCGAGCGAACTGGCGGTGGTGATCTGGGCGGCGAACCTGGGCACGCTGCGGTTCCACCCGTGGCCGGTGTCGACGGCCGACGTGGAGCACCCCGACCAACTGCGCATCGACCTGGATCCGATGCCGGGCGTGGAGTTCGCCCAGGTGGTGCCGGTGGCCCACGAGGTGCGCGCGTTCCTCGCCGAGCTGGGCCTGGAGGGGTACCCGAAGACCACAGGCGGCCGGGGTCTGCACGTCTACCTGTCGATCGAGCCGCGGTGGAGCTTCGGCGAGTGCCGGCGGGCGGTGCTGGCGCTCGGCCGGGAGATGCAACGCCGGCGACCGGACCTGGTCACCACCACCTGGTGGCGGGACCAGCGTGACCGGCCGGTCTTCGTCGACTACAACCAGATGGCCCGCGACCACACCATGACGTCCGCGTACTCGATCCGGCCCACGCCGCGGGCGCTGGTGTCGGCGCCGCTGGACTGGGCCGAGCTGGACGACGCCCGGCCGGAGGACTTCGACGTGCTCAGCATGCCGGCCCGGTTCGCCGACCGCGGTGACCCGCACGCCGGCCTGGACGGTCGGCGGCACTCGTTGGCGCCGCTGCTGGAGTTGGCCGACCGCGAGGGCCTGGAGTCGCCGCCGGAGCGGTGAGCCGTCAGGCCCAGGGGCTCAGTGTTCCGTCGAACTCCTCGAAGACCAGCCAGGTGCGGGTGGAGAGCACCCCGGCGATGCTCTGCACCCGGTCCAGCACCACGTCGCGCAGCGTGGCGTTGTCCGGCGCGCGGACCAGCGCCAGCACGTCGTGCTCGCCGCTGAGCAGCGCCGCGTGCTCGATGTAGCGCACCTGGGCCAGCTCGGCGGAGACCTCCCGCCAGGTGTTCTGCTCGATGGTGAGCGCGATGTACGCCGAGGTGCCCAGCCCGGCCGGCTCCGGCGCGACCCGCGCGGTGAAGCCGGTCAGCACGCCGTCGCGCAGCAGCCGCTCCACCCGGGCGTACGCGTTGGTGCGGGAGACGTGCACGCGGTCGGCGAGCGTCCGGATGGAGAGCCGGGCGTCCGCGACCAGTTCGCGCAGGATCCGCCGGTCGACCTCGTCGAGCGGGCCGGCCGAACGTCCCGTTCCGCCCGTCGCGCCCGCTGTGATGCCGGTATCCTGGCTCACTTCGCTCATCCTCCCGTGCCATTCGTCCCGCGTTCAGCGCGGATGTTGAGTCAATCATCCATGGGCAGGAGCATAGGTCCACCACACGTCCAGGAGGTCCCCGCCGTGACGACCACACCCCAGGCGGTCCGCAGGGCATCCCCGCGCACCCGCCGGCCGGCCACCCCGGCCGTCCCCGACCCGTCGGCCGGCCTGCTGCCGCAGCCCGAGCCGGTTCGGCTGCTGAACCCGGACGGCACCGCGCTGCCGGCTCGCGACGACTATCCGGAGCCGCCGGTCGAGACGCTGCGCGAGATGTACCGGCGGATGGTCGTCGGCCGCCGCTTCGACACCCAGGCCACCGCGCTGACCAAGCAGGGGCGACTCGCCGTCTACCCGTCCGCCCGTGGCCAGGAGGCCTGCCAGGTGGGCGGCGTGCTCGCGCTGCGCGACTCCGACTGGGTCTTCCCCACCTACCGGGAGTCGATGGCGCTGACCGCGCGCGGCCTCGACCCGGTCGAGGTGCTCACCCTGCTGCGCGGCGACTGGCACTGCGGCTACGACCCGGCCGTCACCCGCACCGCGCCGCAGTGCACGCCGCTGGCCACCCAGTGCGTGCACGCCGCCGGTCTCGCCTACGGCGAGTCGTACCAGGGCCGGGACACCGTGGCGCTGACGTTCATCGGCGACGGCGCCACCAGCGAGGGCGACTTCCACGAGGGGATCAACTTCGCGGCCGTGTTCAAGGCCCCGGTCGTCTTCCTGGTGCAGAACAACAAGTACGCGATCAGCGTGCCGCTGTCCCGGCAGACCGCCGCGCCGAGCCTGGCGTACAAGGGCGTCGGCTACGGCGTGCCCAGCGAGCAGGTCGACGGCAACGACCCGGTGGCCGTGCTGGCGGTGCTCAACCGGGCCGTCGCGCACGCCCGCGCCGGCAAGGGCCCGTACCTGATCGAGGCGCACACCTACCGGATGGAGCCGCACACCAACGCCGACGACCAGACCCGCTACCGGGACGCCGACGAGGTCGAGGCGTGGCGCGACCGCGACCCGATCGCCCGGCTGGAGGCGTACCTGCGGGCCCGGGGCGTGCTCGACGACGCCGCGGTCGCGGCGGTCGCCGAGGAGGCCGAGGCGTACGCCGCCACGCTGCGCCGCCGGATGGACGAGCAGCCGACGGTGGACCCGCTCAGCCTCTTCGAGCACGTCTACGCCGAGCCGACGCCGCAGCTCGTCGAGCAGCGGGAACTGGTCCGGGCCGAGCTGGCCGCGGCCCGCGACGAGGAGGGGGACGCCTGATGGCCACCGTGACCATGGCGAAGGCGCTCAACGCCGCGCTCGCCGACGCGCTGCTCGACGACGAGCGGGTGCTCGTCTTCGGCGAGGACGTCGGCCAGCTCGGCGGCGTCTTCCGGATCACCGACGGGTTGCAGGCCCGCTTCGGCGACAAGCGCTGCTTCGACACCCCGCTCGCCGAGGCCGGCATCGTCGGTTTCGCGGTCGGCCTGGCCATGTCGGGGCTGCGGCCGGTGGTGGAGATGCAGTTCGACGCGTTCGCGTACCCGGCGTTCGAGCAGATCGCCTCGCACGTGGCGAAGCTGCGCAACCGCACCCGGGGCGCGCTCAGCGTGCCGATCGTCATCCGGGTCCCGTACGCCGGCGGCATCGGCGGCGTGGAGCACCACTGCGACTCGTCCGAGGCGTACTACGCGCACACCCCCGGCCTGAAGGTGGTCACCCCGGCCACCGTCGACGACGCGTACTCGCTGTTGCGCGCCGCGATCGACGACCCGGACCCGGTGGTGTTCCTGGAGCCGAAGAAGCTCTACTTCTCCAGCGGCGAGGCGGAGCTGCCGGCGCGTACCGCGCCGATCGGCACCGCCGTGGTGCGCCGGCCGGGCACCGACGCGACGCTCGTCGCGTACGGGCCGGCGGTGCCGGTGGCGCTGGCCGCCGCCGAGGCGGCCCGCGAGGAGGGCTGGGACCTGGAGGTGGTCGACGTGCGCAGCATCGTGCCGTTCGACGACGCCACGGTCACCGCGTCGGTGCGCCGTACCGGCCGCTGCGTGGTGATCCAGGAGGCGCAGGGCTTCGCCGGGGTCGGCGCCGAGATCGCCGCCCGGGTGCAGGAGCGCTGCTTCCACGCGTTGCACGCGCCGGTGCTGCGGGTGTCCGGGCTGGACATCCCCTACCCGGCGCCGATGCTGGAGCACACCCACCTGCCCTCGGTGGACCGGGTGCTGGACACCGTGGCCCGGTTGCAGTGGGACGACCAGCCCGACACCCGGTGGGCAGCCGCATGAGCGAACGCACCGAGCGGAGCGAGGGCCGTGAGGGCTTGCCCGGCAAGCACGGCGTGACCGCCACCGTGGGGACCCGTGACTTCCTCCTGCCCGACCTGGGTGAGGGGCTCAGCGAGGCGGAGATCGTCGAGTGGCGGGTCGCGGTCGGCGACGTGGTCACCGTGGACCAGAGCGTGGTCGAGGTGGAGACCGCCAAGGCCGTGGTCGACGTGCCCTGCCCGTACGCCGGCCGGGTCGTCGCGCTGCACGGCGCGGCGGGTGAGGTCCGCCCGGTCGGCCAGCCGCTTATCACCATCGCGCCGCTCGACGGCGGCGACGCCCCCGACCCACACGCCACCTACCGCGAGGAGGAGCGGGCCGGCTCCGGCAACGTCCTGATCGGCTACGGCACCGGGCACGGCGGTGCGGGCCGGCGGCGTCGCCGACCCCGCCTGGCGCTCGCCCCCGAACCCGGCGCACCCGCCCCGGCGGAGCCCGGTCCCGCGCTCGCGGCCGGCTCGCCGGCCCGGACCGACCCGGAGGCGGTGGCCGGCTCGTCGGTCCCGGCCGGCTCGACCGCGTCGGCGGACCGGACGCCCGATCCGGCGCGGACCGGTGATCGGGCCTCGGCGCCGCTGGTCATCTCGCCGATCGTGCGGCGGCTGGCCAGGGAGCAGGGGATCGATCTGGCGTCGGTGCGCGGCACCGGGCCGGGCGGCGTGATCCGTCGGGCGGACGTGGAGACGGCGCTGGCCGCGCCGACCGCCCGGCTGGCGGCCGTGCCGGACGCGCCGGACGCGCACGTCGGGCTCGTCCCGGCCGGCGACGGCGACGTGGTCGTCCCGCTCACCGGCATCCGTAAGGCGATCGCCGACAAGCTCTCCCGCAGCCGCCGGGAGATCCCCGAGGTGACCATCTGGGTCGACGTGGACGCCACCGGGCTGCTGGAGACCCGGGCCGCGATCAACGCCGCCACCCCGGACACGCCGGTGAGCATCCTGGCTCTGCTGGCCCGCGTCTGCCTGAGCGGCCTGCGGAGGTATCCGCAGCTCAACGCGCGCGTCGACACCGAGGGGCAGCGGATCGTGCAGTCCGCCGGCGTGCACCTGGGCATCGCCGCGCAGACCGACCGGGGCCTGGTCGTGCCGGTGCTCCGCGACGCCCAGCGGCTCACCACCGGCGAGCTGGCCGCCGCGCTGGCCGAGACCACGGCGGCGGCCCGCGCCGGCACGCTGCCCCCGGCCCGGCTGACCGGCGGGACGTTCACGCTCAACAACTACGGCGTGTTCGGGGTGGACGGCTCGACGCCGATCATCAACCACCCGGAGGCGGCGCTGCTCGGCGTCGGCCGGATCGTGGACAAGCCCTGGGTGGTCGACGGGCAGTTGGCGGTCCGGAAGGTGACCCAGCTCAGCCTCACCTTCGACCACCGGGTCTGCGACGGCGGCGTGGCCGGCGGGTTCCTGCGCCACGTGGCCGACTGTGTCGAACGCCCCGCCGTGCTGATCGCCAACGTCTGACCCCGACGGCCGCAGCCCCTGTCCCGGGGCTGCGGCCGTCCGCAGGGGAGCGCGACGCCCGGGACGGGCGATACCGGTCGTCGGGCCCGCCGACTCCCGATCCGGCCGCCGCCGCCCCATTTCACGCAGCCGTTTACGAGCAATTCCGCCGAAGGCGCCACACCGTGACGACGGGCCTACAGAATGTGGGCGAGGGGGTGCCGAAATGGGGGACGGAATATGTTTGTGAGGCGGCGACTGACGCTTTTCGCGATGACCGTCGCGGTCGCGCCACTCGCGGTCGGCGCGTGCACCGCCGGCCCGAAGTCGGTGGCGAAGCGGGCCGAGGCGGCCCCGCCGTCGGTCACGGTGACGCCGGTCGACCGGGCCCGCGACGTGCCGATCAGCGCGGAGGTGGGCACGAGGGCCAGCAACGGCAAGGTGACCGGCGTCAAGCTGATCGACGACAGGGGCCGCCCGGTGCCGGCCCAGGCGCGGGAGGACGGATCCGGTTGGGTGCCGGACCGCCCGCTGGCGAATTCCCGGACGTACACGGCCGAGGTGACCGTGAGCGGCGATTCCGGGAAGACCACGACGCGGAAGACGACGTTCACGACGATGGCCAAATCCACCAAACCGGCCGTCACCAGCGAATTGTATCTCCAGGACAAACAGACGTACGGAACGGCGATGCCGGTGGTTCTCGGTTTCGATCCGCCCATTCCGGAACAGGCGCGGGCGGACGTGCAGCGCCGGCTGTTCGTCAGGACGGACCCGCCGCAGCCGGGCACCTGGTCGTGGATGGCGGACGGCAAGCAGGCCGAGTACCGGGCGCCGGACCGCTGGCAGCCCGGCACCCGGATCAGCGTGCGCAGCGCGCTGGAGGGGTTGCCGATCGGGACGGACGCGGTGGGTGACACCGACCGGGTGGCCACCGCCAGGGTGGGCCGGCAGGTGTCGCTCGACATCGACAACACCACCAAGCAGATGACCGTCTACCAGGACGGCAAGGTGCTCAGGAAGTTGCCGGTCAGCCTCGGCAAGCCGAGCACGCCGAGTTCCAGCGGCACCATGGTGATCATGGAGAAGCACGAGCACACCACGTTCGACACCCGCGGCGAGCCGGACGGCGGCTACGTGGTCGACGTGGACGACGCCCAGCGGCTGACCTGGGGCGGCGAGTTCATCCACTCGGCGCCGTGGTCGGAGGGGGAGCAGGGCTACAACAACACCTCGCACGGCTGCACCAACGTGTCCGCCGCCGGCGCGGACTGGCTGATGGGCGTCACGCAGGTCGGTGACCTGGTGACCGTCAAGGGCACCGAGGTGCAGCTCCAGCAGGGCAACGGCTTCACCGCCTGGAACGTGAGCTGGGACGAGTTCGCCAAGGGCAGCGCGCTGCCCGTACCGGCGGGGTTGAAGCCCACGCGGAGCCCGACGCCGCACCCGGGTGCGGTGGCCGGCGGGTCGTCGCCCGCGCCCACCCCGTCGGCGAGCAACAGCGGCGGCTGAACCAGGGGAGGAACGGCCACGGGCCGGCCCGCGTCCGCGCGGGCCGGCCCACGTCGACCTCAGTCCAGGTCGACGCGGGCCACGCCGGTCGCGGTCAGGCTGCCCAGCCAGAGCTGCCGGCCGTGCTGCCGGACGCCGGTCACCATCGGGTACGCGCCGCCGGAGCCGTGCAGCGTCCGCAGCACCCGCCCGGCGCCGTCGACGAGCGCGACCAGACCGTAGCGGCGCGGCTGCGGCTGCACCGCGCCGGGCAGCAGCGCGACGAGCTGCCGGACCCGGGGGTGGGGCAGCAACCGTTCCATGATCGGCAGTCGGGGGCTGGGCAGCGCGATCCAGTACATCCCGTCGCCGACGGCGGAGACGTTGTCCGGATACGCCGGCAGGTCGGTCAGCACGGTGGCCCGCCCGGTCGGCAACTCCACCCGCAGCAGCCGGTGGGTGGCGGTCTCGACCAGCATCAGCGCCGACTCGTCCGGGGTGAGCGCCAGCCCGTTGGGGAAGTAGAGCCCGTCGGCCACCACGTCGGTGCGTCCGGTGCGCCTGTCGTACGCCAGTACCCGCCCGTTGGGCCGGTGCTCCAGCAGGTCCCGTTTCCAGTGCGAGAGCGGGAAGCGGTCGGACGAGTCGGTGAAGAACACGGTGCCGTCCCGGGCGACCGCGGCGTTGTCGGCCAGATGCACCGGCGGCGCGGTGCCGGTCAGCTCGTGCACCGCCCCGGCCGGGTCGACCCGCAGCAGCCCCCGGTACGCGTCGCAGACCAGCAGCCCGCCGTCGACCGGGTCCAGCTCGATGCCGAGCGGCCGGCCGCCGGTCTCGGCGAGCAGCGTCGGGCGGGTGCCGGCCGGCGCGTCGGCCGGCCACCACCAGAGCCGGCCGTCCTCGTCGCCGCTGACCGCCCGCCCCTCGGCGTCGATCACCACGTCCTCCGGGCCGTGCCCGCCCTCGGGCAGCGGCAGCAGGTCGGCCCGGTCCAGCCGGGTGTCGGTGGCGGCCCAGGCCCCGGCCAGCGGCGGCGGCACGGTGGCCGGCTCACGGACCGGGCGGATCAGCAGGGGGACGCGCGGGCGGGGAACGACCATCGGCTCATTGTGACCCGGCCGACGCGACGCGGGGGAGTCCGTCGCGGCGTGTCCGGCCCGCCGGTCCGCCCCACGGTGGTCGGGGGCGCTGCCGCGGGCCGCTCGACCCGGCCGGCGGGCGGCTGCGGGATGACCCTGAGACGGCTCGGGGTCGGCACCCGGGCGCACCCCGGAACCCCGGGGCCGAGCAGCGGAAACTGTCGGTGGGCGAGGGTAGGTTTGGGGCATGACAGACGACCGCTTCGAGGTGGCGACGGAGGTGCTCGACCACGTGGTCGAGCTGCGTCCGGTCGGCGAGATCGACATCGCCACCGTGGCGGCGTTCCGGGCCGCGTTGTGGGCCGCGCCAGCGCGGCCGGTGGTGCGGGTCGACCTGTCCGGCGTACGGCTGCTCTCCGCCGCCGGGGTGCGCACCCTGGCCGCCGCGCACCTGCGCGTCCGGGCGCGCGGTGGCGAGCTGGTGCTCGTCGATCCCGCGCCGGTGGTCGCCCGGGTGCTGCGGGTGACCGGCCTGCACCGGGTCGTGCCGGTGCGCGAGTCGGGCCCCGCGCGGGAGCTGCTGACCTGCGCCGCGGCCTGACCACGGGACCGGGCCGCCGGCATCGCGCCGACGGCCCGGCGGCCGGTGGAGGGGCTCAGCGCACGCCGAGCAGGTCCACCACGAATACCAGCGTCTCGTTCGGCTTGATGACGCCGCCGGCGCCCCGGGCGCCGTAGCCCAGGTGCGGCGGGATGGTGAGCCGCCGCCGGCCGCCCACCTTCATGCCGATCACGCCCTGGTCCCAGCCGGCGATGACCTGGCCGCCGCCGAGCGGGAACTCGAACGTCTCGCCCCGGTTCCACGACGCGTCGAACTCGCGGCCGGTGGAGTGGGCCACGCCCACGTAGTGCACGCTGGCGAGCTGGCCGGCGTGCGCCTCCGGGCCGTCGCCGACCGTGAGGTCCTCGACGACGAGATCGGCGGGCGGCGCGCCCTCGATCGGGCCAACCTCGGGCTTCTCCATGAGCGGGTCTCCTCGGTGCTGACGGTGTGGTCACCGTCGATCCTGCCGGATCGCGACCGGCCGATACGCGCCGGTCCCCCCACCCGGGACGCGTCGGCGGGGCGGAGCCGGGCGCACGACGGGGCGGGCGCCGCCTGCCGGCGACGCCCGCCCCGGGGGCGACCTGCGCTCACCTCAGCCAGGGGAGGCGCTGGACCAGGGGGAGCTTCGCCCAGGCCCGGCCGAGGCCGAGGGTGTTGCCGGCGCCGACCAGGGCCAGGCCGGCGAGCAGGCCCGCGTAGATGAGGTGGTCGTCCATGACGGGGTTGTTCTCCGGGGGCAGCACCGCCGTCCACATCAGCACCAGGAGCAGCCCACCGGCGACGGCGGCGATCCGGATGCCGATGCCGAGCAGCAGGGCCACGCCGATGCCGAGCAGGCCGAGCATGAACAGCCAGTCCGCCCAGGCCGCGCCGGCGATGTCGTGGTAGACGCCCTCGAACGGGCCGGCCACGCCGAAGCCGAGGAAGCCCTTGGTCGGGCTGCCACCGTTGATCCAGGCGTTCTTCGCCGGGGTCTCGTGGCCGAGGCCGAACATCTTGTCCAGGAACGCCCAGAGGAAGATCCAGCCCAGGGCGATCCGCAGCCCGGCCCAGACGAACCGGGTGGCCTTCTGGCGGGGGGTCTCGACCGCCGGGGCGATGGTGTCGGCGGGGGTCCGCTCGATTGTCGCGGTCATGGTGTCCACGTCCCTTCTGTGCCTCGCACCGCGCTTCCCGGTGGCAGTTCCATTCCACTCCCGCGCGGTGATCCGGAGCAGGGCCGTCGGGGCCCTGAGGACCGGGTCCTTGGTCCCGTCCCGACCCGGTCCGGTCGACCCGTCCGCGACCGGTCCGCCGCCCCTGCCGCGCCGTCCGTGGGCCGCCTAGCGTCGCCGGTGAGGGACCCGGTGCGAGGAGGTCGTGATGAGGACATGGCAGGTGGCCGACGTGATGACCAGGGACGTCGCGACGGTGGACGCGGAGACGCCGTACCGGGACGTGGTGGACGTGCTGGTGCGGGAGCGGGTCAGCGGGGTGCCGGTGGTGGACTCGTTCCACCGGGTGCTCGGCGTGATCTCCGAGGCGGATCTGCTGCACAAGGTGGAGTGGTCCGGCCGCATCGAGGAACGCCGGGTGTTCGAGGGGCGGCGCCGGCGGGCCGCGCGGGAGAAGGCGGGCGCGCTGGTGGCCCGGGACCTGATTACCGCGCCGGCGGTCACCACCCACGGGCGGGCGTCGCTGCCGGCCACGGCCCGGCTGATGGACCGGGAGGCGGTCAAGCGGCTGCCGGTCCTCGACGACCTTGGCCGGCTGGCCGGCATCGTGACCCGCGGCGACCTGCTCCGGGTGCACCTGCGCTCCGACGCGGAGATCCGCGAGGACGTGGTGCAGGAGGTGCTGCGTCGGGTGCTCGCCGTCCGGGACGGCCTGTTCACGGTCCAGGTCCGCGGCGGAGAGGTCGCCCTGGACGGACGGCTGGACCGACGCAGCGCCGTCGAACTCGCCGGCCGGCTGGCCGGTCAGGTCGCCGGCGTGGTCGCGGTGCACAACGCCGTCGGGTACGACGTGGACGACACCACGCTGAGGGAGCTGGACCCGGTGCACGCCACCCCGATCGCCTGACCGGGTCGCCGCCTCAAGCCGGCGTGGCGAGCTGCGCGGCGAGCAGTGCCGGCGCCTCGGCCAGTGACGGGCCGTACCAGGTGAGGTGCCGGCCGGAGACCAGCGCCGCCGGCACCCCGGGGAACGCCTCCGGTCCGTCGTCGGCGGTGAACCGGTACGGCTCGTCCGGCAGCACCACCAGCTCCGGCGACCGGGCGCGCAGCGCGTCGAGCGTCGGGCGGGGATAGCGTTCGGGGTCGTCGGCCCAGGCGTTGGCCACGCCGAGCCGACGCAGCACGTCCCCGGCGAACGTGTCCCGGCCCAGCACCACCCACGGGCGGCGCCACACCGGCACCACCGCGGTCGGGACGTGCTCGGGGACGGGCGGCGCGGCCCACGCCCGGCGGGCCGCCCGCAGCCAGGACGGTTCGACCGACACGCCGAGCGCCCCGACCAGCGCGCCGAGCTGGTCGAGCGCCTCCGGCACGGTACGCGGGAAGGTGACCCGCACCGGCACCCCGGCCGCGCGCAGCGCCTCCGCGTCGGCCAGCCGGTTCTCCTCCTCGTTGAGCAGCACCAGATCGGGCGCGAGGGCGAGGACGCGATCCAGGTCGGGATACTTCGTCCCGCCGACGCGGGCGACGTCCAGCCCGGCCGGGTGCGTGCACCAGTCCGTCGCGCCGACCAGCGCCTCCGGCCGGGTCGCCGCGACCGCCTCGGTCAGCGACGGCACCAGCGACACCACCCGCACGACGTGCTCCCCTCGTCCCGGCGCCCGTGGCGTGACAGTGGTGGGCGGACGACCGGTCAGCGGGCGCCGGCCGGGGCGGGCTCCGGCGGCAGACCGGCCACCGGCACCCCCTCCCGCACCGCCCACTCCACGGCGGCCCGCAGGTCGTCCGTCGGCAGCGGCCGTCGGGTGGTCACCGCGACCGCGGCGTGCATCGTGTACGCGACGAACGGGTACGACCGCGCCAGCGCCGAGATCGCCTCGTGCAGCCGGCCCACCACGGCCAACGCCTCCGGTTCGGAGAGCGCGGGCAGGACGAGGTGGAACTCGTTGTCGGCGACGCGTACCGCCCGGTCCACCGGCCGCAGCACGCCGGTGACCGCGCCGAGCACGGCCTGGCCCTCCCGGGCGGTGCTGCGTCGGCCGAAGCGTTCCGGTGCGCCGGCCGGCTCGTCGACCCGCAGGCCGACCAGCGCCACCGGCAGCGTGCCGGAGGCGGTCACCCCGTCCGTGCCGGTCCACCGGCGCAGGGCGGGCTCGTCGAGCATCCCGTCCGTCGGCTCGGCCGGTCGCGCGTTCCGGTCGCCGCGCCGGGCCAGCAGCCGGAGCGCCGCCTCGGCCCGGGACTCGCCCGGCGCGGCCGGGATGTCCCGTACCCGGGCGACCGCCTCGTCCAGCGCGGTTCGGGCCGGGCCGGGCAGCCGCTCGGCGAGCTGTTCGCGCAGCCGGATGACCTCGTGCAGCGCCGCGTCGCGGCGGAACCCCCAGCGACCGTCGAAGAGCCGACCGGCCTCCAGCGTCGGCGCGGGCGCGACCTCGGCCCGGTCGTACGCCACCAGCGTGCCGCCGAAGCGTGGGGTCAGCGCCACCACGCTCCACTCCCGCGCCAACTCCTCCGCCTCGTCCAACGCCACCCCGTACACCCGGTCGGGCAGGTCCGGCGGCGGGCCGCCGACCATGGCGACCACCGTCGCGGCGGCCCGGCCGGCGATCCGCCGGTAGATCTCCCGCTCCCGGGCGAAGTACGGCAGCCGCTGGAACAGCGCGAACACGACGAGCGGGCCGTCCTCCGCCTCGGCCAGCGCCGCTCGTTCGATGGCGTGGGATACGGCGACGAGGCTGCGTTTGGTGAATCGCTCCGGGGTCCGTCCGCTGTGCACCCGCCGAGCCTAGAGGGCCGACCCCGACGGCGCACCGCCCGACGGGTACCCGGATTCCGCCGCACCGCCGAGGCGATCGCCATGATCGACGCCATACACTCGGACGTCGACCGAGCGACGGACGGATTGTGCGAGATGACCAGCACCGGCAGTGTGGCCGCCTCCTGGCTGCGGCCGATCCCGACCGCCACGCCGGCGCGGCTGGCCCGCGCCGGCCACGTCGGGTACGCCGACCGGCGCCTCGGTGAACTGGTCCAGGGCCGGCCGCCCGGTGTCACCGGCAGCCAGTGGAGCACCGCCGGCCGGGCCGGCCTCGACCTGGTGGTGTGCGCCGCCGACACCGGTCGGCCACGGTTCGCCGTCCGGTTCGCCGCGCCCGCGCCGGACGGTTCGCCGGCCCGCCGGGCCGAGCGGCTGACCGACGCGGTCTGCGACGCCGTGGGCCTGCCGCTGCTGCGCGTCGAGTCACCGACGCTCGGCGGCGAGCAGGTTCGCCGGTTCGTCGAGTACGTGCTCGACGCCCGCGCCTACGCGGCCGGCACCGGCTCGGACGGCGGGGAGGCGGTCGGGTTCCGCGACATCGTGGGCCGGTTGCCGGACGGCCGACGCGGCCCGGTCAACGACCTCGGCGCGGTGGCCCGCGCCGCCGCGGTCCAGGCGTACGTGGCGGGCCGGCTGGCCGACCCGATCGTGCGTGGCCTGCACGTGCGGTGGACCGGTGGCCCGGCCGAGGGCTGGAGCTGGGTCGAGGTGCGGCCCGGTCGCTGCCGGGTGGAGCGGGTGCGACTGACGTCCCGCGGCTTCTCCTGCGGGGTCGATCCGGGTCGGCTCGCCGAGGACCTGGCCGCCACGGCGTTGGGGGAGAAGCTGCGTGACCCGGCCGCCGACGAGGCGTCCCTGACGGACCGGACCGAACTGCGCGAGCAGGTGCGGCGCCTCGCCGACCGGCGGGAGTCCTTCGACGGCGGCTTCGCCTTCGACCATCTCTGCGTCGACTGACCGGCCGCTCCGGCCACCGGCCGGCCCGCCGATTTTTTTCTGATCCCCGGTTGAACCTTCGCCGTCGGCGCTCCGTACCTAAGCGGGAATGGACGCAGATCTTCCGCCGCGCCCGGACGGCGCGGAGACGGTGCGGAAAGGGCACCGTCGGCCATTGACGCGCGGCTCCGACGTCGCAGTGATCTCACCCCGAAGAATTCCGCCGGGATCACCAGTCAACTACCGGATCGAGAAGGAGAACAATTCGATGCGCAGGTCCACACGGGCGCGCCGGTCATCCGGTAACGCGCGGAGCAAGCGGATGCTGGCCGTGGTCGGCACGCTTGCGGTCTTCGGCGGCATCGTCGCCGTCACCCAGATCTCGTCCGCCCAGGACCGGCGGACGACCACCCGCGCGGCCTCGGCGTCCTGCGTGGCCCCGAGTGCGGGCGCGACCGCGCCGGGCGGCCAGGGCAGCACCACCCGGACCTGGCAGAACGGTCGCTGGGTCCGCAACCACTGGGGTGACGGCCAGATGTCGGCGGCCGAGTGCCAGCAGACCAAGGGGGGCGGCGCCGGCGCCGGCACCCCGACCGTGACCTGCCCGGACGTGAAGAGCAAGCTGCCGCAGGTGCCCGCCCGGGCGCGCGCCGAGGTGGACCGCAACCTGGCCCTGCTGGACAACCAGATCGCCGAGGCGAACCGACGCCTCGCGGCGGACGGTCGCAACGGCGGCGACTTCATCAACAACGCGATCCTCCGGCCGCTCGCCGACAAGCGGACCGCGACGTTGAACCGGATCGCCACCGCCATCGGGCGGGGCGGCCAGCGTCCGCAGGGTCTGGACAAGCTCGCCCCGTGCGCGCTGACCGACAACGCGCAGAACGGCGGCAACACCGGCGGGGCCAACAACGGCGGCAACACCGGTGGCCAGAACGGTGGCAACAACAACGGTGGCCAGAACGGCGGGAACAACAACGGCGGCGGCCAGAACAACGGCGGCAACAACGGCCTGAACGTGCTGGCCAAGGACTGCGCCAACAGCAAGTTGGAGGCGCACAACGGCTTCCAGAACGGCAACCGTTGCGTGAGCACCGCGTTCGGTGAGGTCGGCGCCGCGGCGAACAACCCGTCGCTGCTCATCACGCAGTTCCCCAACCAGGTGCAGCGCAACCAGCCGTTCACGCTCCGGGTCACGACGAGGAACCTGGTGCGGGACCGCTTCCTCGCCGCCGGGCAGGGTGGCTACTACCTGGAGAGTTCGCTGCTCAACGACCAGGGTCTGGTCCGCGGTCACTTCCACACCGCGTGCCGGATGCTCGGCAGCACCCGCCAGCCCCCGAACCCGCAGGACGTGCCGGCCTTCTTCGTCGCCACCGAGGACGGCCGGGGCGGGTCCCAGCCGGACGACGTGCTGATCCAGATTCCGGGTCTGCCGGACTCGGGCCTGGCCCAGTGCTCGGTCTGGGCCGGCGACGGCTCGCACCGGATCCCGATGATGGAGCGGGCGAACCAGACCCCCGCCATCGACGTGGTGCGCATCCAGGTCAACTGACCCGCACGCCGACGGCCGGAGCCGCCCGGGTACGCCCGGGCGGCTCCGGCCGTCTCGCGGGGGAGTCGGTCGCGGCGGAGTCGCCGGTCGGACTTCCGGGCTGAGTCGTCGGTGCCGTCGCTCCGGTGTGCGGCCGGTGGCTCGCCGCCCGTCGCGGAAGCCCGCGGCGGCGCTGTCCGTCCGCCCGCCCCGTCCGGCGGCCCCCGGGCGCCGGCGACGGGACCCGGGGGCGGACCGCGCATCGGCCGGGTCGTCGCTGCGGTCAGCGCGAAAGGCGGGGTGCGGCAGGGTCACGCACCGCGCGGTGCGCGCCGAGAAAGTTGCTGCCGAGTCGATCGAGCCGGCTGAAAATTGTCGACCAAAAAAGCCGGTCGGGGCCCCGCTGATTCCCAGCGTGACCCCGTGGCGCCCGACCGTGAACCGGGAGCCTCAGCGGCTCTTGTACGCCTCCACGACGGAGACCGGGATGCGCCCGCGCTCGGAAATCTCGTAGCCGTTCTTGGCGGCCCATTCGCGGATCGCGCGGTTCTGCTCGCGGTCCATTCCCGAGGTGCTCGGCCGGGTGACGCGCCGCGCCGCGCGGCCGGCGTCGACTGGTCCGCGGCCGATGCGCCGGCCAGCGTTGATGTACGGGTCCAGCGCTTTACGCAGGACGCCCGCGTTCTCGTCGGAGACGTCGATCGTGTAGGCCACGCCGTCCAGGCTGAACTCGACGGTCCGATCGGCCTTTCCGCCGTCGAGGTCGTCCGTCAGAACGGTGATTACTTTCCTTGCCATCGCCATTACTCCCTGTGTCGGGCGGGGTGTGGCTAAGAGTTTGACCTACCTGGCGGTAATTCCGCAACAATACCCGACACTTTCCATTCGGCGGGTCGGGGGAAACGATGGACCGCCAATAGGGCCGGAGGGGGCGGACGTGGCCTGGGTCACAAGCTGGAACAAGGTGCACGGTTTGTTACTTGAGTCAGACACGCTCAACCAACTGATGGCAGGTGTTCGATGGCAACTCTTCCGGTACTTCCCCTGACCGACGCCGTCCTGCTGCCCGGGATGGTCGTCCCGGTGACCCTCGACCCGACCACCCAGGCCGCTGTCGACGCCGCCCGCGCCACCGGCGACAAGACGCTGCTGGCGGTGCCCCGCATCGACGGCGAGTACGGCTCGGTCGGCGTGGTCGCCACCCTCGAGAAGGTGGGCCGACTGCCCAGCGGCGAACCGGCAGCCGTGGTGCGCGGCATCGCCCGCGCCCGCATCGGCTCCGGCGTGCCCGGCCCGGGCGCGGCGCTCTGGGTCGAGGCGACGACCCTCGACGAACCCGCGCCGGCCGGCCGGGCCCGGGAACTGGCCCGCGAGTACCGCGCGCTGATGACCTCGGTGCTTCAGCAGCGCGGCGCCTGGCAGGTCATCGACGCCATGGAGCGGATGACCGAACTCTCCGAGCTGGCCGACTCGGCCGGCTACGCGCCCTGGCTCAGCCTGGCGCAGAAGACCGAGCTGCTCGCCGCGCCGGACGTCACCGCCCGGCTGGAGCTGCTGGTCGGCTGGGTGAAGGAGCACCTGGCCGAGCAGGAGGTCACCGAGCAGATCAACACCGATGTCCGGGAGGGGCTGGAGAAGTCCCAGCGGGAGTTCCTGCTCCGGCAACAGCTCGCCGCGATCCGCAAGGAACTCGGCGAGGACGAGCCGGACGGCTCCGCCGACTACCGGGCCCGGGTCGAGTCCGCCGACCTGCCGGACAAGGTCCGCGAGGCGGCCCTGCGCGAGGTCGGCAAGCTGGAGCGGGCCAGCGACGCCTCGCCCGAGGCGGGCTGGATCCGTACCTGGCTGGACACGGTCCTGGAGATGCCGTGGAGCACGCGTACCGAGGACAACACTGACCTGGCCGCGGCCCGGGCGGTGCTCGACGCGGACCACGCCGGCCTGGCCGACGTGAAGGACCGCATCCTGGAATACCTCGCGGTGCGCAACCGCCGCGCGGAGCGCAACCTCGGCGTGGTCGGCGGACGCGGCTCCGGCGCGGTGCTCGCCCTGGCCGGCCCGCCCGGCGTCGGCAAGACCAGCCTGGGCGAGTCGGTGGCCCGGGCGCTGGGTCGCACCTTCGTCCGGGTCTCGCTGGGCGGGGTGCGGGACGAGGCCGAGATCCGGGGCCACCGGCGCACCTACGTCGGCGCGCTGCCCGGCCGCATCGTGCGGGCGCTGCGTGAGGCCGGCTCGATGAACCCGGTCGTGCTGCTCGACGAGGTCGACAAGCTGGCCGTCGGCTACTCCGGCGACCCGGCGGCGGCGCTGCTGGAGGTGCTCGACCCGGCGCAGAACCACACCTTCCGTGACCACTACCTCGAGGTCGACCTCGACCTGTCCGACGTGCTCTTCCTGGCCACCGCCAACGTGGTGGAGAACATCCCCGGCCCGCTGCTGGACCGGATGGAGCTGGTCACGCTGGACGGCTACACCGAGGACGAGAAGGTGGCCATCGCCCGGGACCACCTGCTGCCCCGGCAGCAGGAGCGGGCCGGGCTGACCGCCGACGAGGTGACCGTCGCCGACGAGGCGCTGGCGCTGGTCGCCGGGGAGTACACCCGGGAGGCCGGCGTCCGGCAGCTCGAACGGGCCCTGGCGAAGATCCTGCGCAAGGTGACCGTGGCGTTGGCGTCCGACCCGGCGCCGGTCCGCGTCGACACCGCCAACCTGGCCCGCTACCTGGGTCGGCCCAAGTTCACCCCGGAGTCCGCCGAACGTACGGCGGTGCCCGGCGTGGCCACCGGCCTGGCCGTCACCGGCGCCGGTGGGGACGTGCTCTTCATCGAGGCGACCAGCATGGAGGGCGAGCCGGGCCTGACCCTCACCGGTCAGCTCGGGGACGTGATGAAGGAGTCGGCGCACATCGCGCTGTCCTACCTGCGCTCCAACGGACGACGCCTCGGCATCGACCCGAACGCCCTCGCCGGGCGGCGGATCCACGTGCACTTCCCGGCGGGCGCGGTGCCGAAGGACGGTCCCAGCGCCGGCATCACCATGGTCACCGCGCTGGCGTCCCTGGTCACCGGCCGGCCGGTGCGGCCCGAGTTCGGGATGACCGGCGAGGTGACGCTCTCCGGCCGGGTGCTGTCCATCGGCGGCGTGAAGCAGAAGCTGCTCGCCGCGCACCGGGCCGGCCTCACCGAGGTGATCATCCCGAAGCGCAACGAGCCGGACCTGGACGACCTGCCGGCCGAGGTGCGCGAGGCGCTGACCGTGCACACCCTCGCCGACGTGGCGGACGTGCTCGCGCTGGCGCTGCGTCCGGCCGAGGTCGACGCCCAGAGCCTCGGCGGCCAGCCGCTCACCGCGGCCTGACCGGCCCCGTCGAACCCCCGTCGCCCGCCGGGCGGCGGGGGTTCGTGGTGCGGAACGCAGGAGGCAACCATCGTCGGGCCGGCTACCGGCGGTCGCGCCGGTCCCGGGGGTCGAAGCGACGCTCACCGCCACCGTCGCCCTCACCGTCCCGGTCCCGCCGGACGGTGGCCTTGCGACCCTTGATGGTGCTGCCCCGCAGGCCCTGGATCACCTCGTCGGCCATGCCCTGCGGCACCTCCACCAGGGAGAACCGGTCGGCGATCTCGATCGAGCCGATGTCCCGCCCGCTCACCCCGGTCTCCCCGGTGATCGCGCCGACCAGGTCCTGCGGTCGTACCCCGGCCCGGCGGCCCAACCCGATGAAGACCTGGGCCGTGCCGGCGGCGCGGGACCGGCCGCCGGCCCGGCGGTCCCGACCCTCGGCGCCGGGCCGGCCCTCCCGGTTCGGGCGGACCGAGACCTGAGGGATCTCCTCCTCGTCGGCGGTGCCGGGCAGCGTGGCCTCGTGCGCCAACCGCACCGCGGCGAGCGCGACCTCCATCAGGTCGAACTCGTCGGTCAGCGACTCGACGACCGCCCGGAACGGCTCCAGGTCGTCCTCGAGCACCGACTCGCGCACCGCGGCCTGGGTCAGCTCGAACCGCCGGGTCCGCAGGTCGGCCACCGTCGGGATCTTGTCCACCGTGATCCGCTGGCCGGTGACCCGCTCGATCGTCTTCAGCATCCGGTGCTCGCGCGGCTCGGCGAGCGTGATCGCCACGCCCTCCCGGCCGGCCCGGCCCACCCGGCCGATCCGGTGCACGTACGACTCCGGCGCGGACGGGACGTCGTAGTTCACCACGTGGGTGAGCTGCTCGACGTCCAGCCCGCGGGCCGCCACGTCGGTGGCGACCAGCAGGTCCGCGGTGCCGGAGCGCAGCCGGCCCATCACCCGGTCCCGCTGCTCCTGGCTCATCCCGCCGTGCAGCGCCTCGGCCCGGTAGCCCCGACCGTTCATCGTCTCGGTGAGCCGGTCCACCTCCTCCCGGCTGCGGCAGAACACGATCGCCGCGGTGGGCGACTCGACGTCCAGCACCCGGCCCAGCGCGGCCGGCTTGTGCGCCCGCGCCACGATGTAGGCGCTCTGCCGTACCCGCGGCGCCTCGCCGGCCACCTGGCGTTCGCGTTCGATCCGGATCCGCACCGGGTCGGTCAGGTGCTGCCGGGCCAGCCCGTCGATGCGGGCCGGCATGGTGGCCGAGAAGAGCACCGTCTGCCGGCCCTCGGGGGCGTGCTCCAGGATCGCCTCGATGTCCTCGGCGAAGCCCATGTCGAGCATCTCGTCCGCCTCGTCCAGCACCACGGTGGTCAGCGAGCCGAGCCGCAGCGTGCCCCGGGCGATGTGGTCGAGCGCGCGCCCGGGCGTGGCGACCACCACGTCCACCCCGTGGTCGAGCGCGCGGAGCTGCCGGCCGATCGGCTGGCCGCCGTAGATCGGCAGCACCCGGGCGCCCAGATCCTTGCCGTAGCGGTGGAACGCCTCGGAGACCTGCACCGCCAGCTCCCGCGTCGGCACCAGCACCAGCGACACCGGGTCGCCGTCCGGGCGCGGCGTGGGCATCCGCTGTAGCAGCGGCAGCGCGAACGCGGCGGTCTTGCCGGTGCCGGTCGCCGCCTGCCCGAGCAGGTCCCGGCCGGCCAGCAGCGGCGGGATGGCCTCGCTCTGGATCGGCGTGGGCTCCTCGTAGCCGAGGGCGGACAGCGCGCCCAGCAGTTCGGCGCGCAGCCCGAGATCCGCGAAGGCGGCGGTGTCCTCGGCGATGGCGGGGGTGGTGGGCTCGGTCGGGGTCGGTGCGGCGCTCATGCGGCAAGCCTTTCATCACCGCCGGGCGCGGGTCGCGGCGACCGGCGCAAACGTTCGCCGCGCCACGCGCGACCCCGTCCGGGCCCGGTGCTGCGGCCGGCTCACCCCGCCGCGACGGCCAGCAGGGTGGTCACCCCCACCACCACGTCGAGCGCCACGCACCACTCCGCGTACCCGCGCGGCACCACCCGGTCGGAGCGGTGGTGCCACAGGTCCCAGCCGGCGTGTCCGAGCCAGCCCAGGCCGACAAGCGTGCCGGCGACGTGGACCGGCGCGGCCAGCGCCGCCGCCGCCAGGCCGCCCCAGACGGCCAGCCCGACGAGTTGGACCGTGAGCTGCCACCGGTCGCCGAGTTGCCGTCGCCACGCGCCGATGACCAGGTAGCCGGCCGGCAGCACGAGCAGCGACCACGGCGACACCACGCCCGGGGCGAACCACATGTCGACGGTCATCAGCAGCGCCAGGCCGACCGGCCAGCGACGCGCCACCGCCGCCACCACCGGGTGCCGGCGGGGCGGCGCGGTCGCCGGGTGCCGGTGCCGCAGCGCCACCAGCGCCATCGCCGGCAGCATCAGCAGGTGACCGCCGAGCAGCAGCACGTCGTCCCCGACCCACCCCGCCCACCAGGCCGGGAGGAGGAGCAGGAACGGCACGTACATGGCCGCGCTCATCTCCCCGGCGGCGGGCCACCCGTCGCCCCGGTACCACATCCAGGCGACCATGCCCACTGCCATGTTCGTGGCCATCAGCAGCGCGTCCACGTCCGGCCGGGCGAGCACGCCCGCGCCGCCCAGCAGTTCCCCGCCGATCCGCCACAGCGGGCCGAGCACCACCATGCCGGCCACCATCGCCACGACCATCCCGGCCAGGTGCCGGGCCCGCGTCCAGCCGGCCCACCGCCGGGGTACGCCCACCGTCATCTCCGTCATGCCCCGACCCTGCCGGCGCGGGACGCACCGGGCCAGGCGCGTCCGTCATCGGGAAACCGTGCGGAACGCACGGGTCGGTCGTGACCTGAGACATGGACGCGGCCGTGCGGCGACGCTCCCGACCGGTGCGGAGGAGCGTCGCCGTACGGGCTGTTCGGATCAGTAGTTGAGGGAGCAGAACTCCGGGTGGCCGACCGCGGTGCCGGTGCACTCGACCCGGGCGTCGCTCGGGTACACCTTGACCGTCATGGTCGAGGTGAAGTTCGCCGGTGTGAACGTCAGCGATCCGCCGACGCCGAACGGCTGTCCGCTGACGGTGCCGGAGAAGTTGCGCCCCCAGGTGGCCGCCGTGCCGAGGGTGTACGGCCCGCCGACGGCGGTGGGCGGCGTGCCCGACTTGGTGTAGCTCTTCCGTTCGAGGTTGGTGGTGACGCCGCCGCTGGTCCGGTCCGCGTTGCTGGACACGATCTTGGCGTAGGTGACCGCGCTGCCGTTCGAGCACCACTCGACGTTCATGGTCATGAAGGCGGTGGTGGCGCTGACCGTGCCGGTGCTGCCGTTGGCGTAGACGACCGGCACGTTGAGCTCGTTCACCGGGATCTTCATCTGGAGCCGGTAGGCGCTGCCCGAGGCCTGTGCGCAGGTGCCCTGAAGGTATCCGGTGTAGGTCGCGGCGCTGGCCGGCGGCGCGGCCACCGCGACCAGGCCGGCCGCGCATCCGGCGGCGAACAGCGAACGAATCATGTTGCGGGTGACTCGCGACATTTCCTCTTCCTCTTTCTCGTCCCACGCGAGGTGGGACACCGGCAATTGTTCCGGCGTCGGGGTGCAGGGTGGGGTGGAAGCGTCCGGCGTTCGTATGTTTCGCATCAGCGCTGGTCAAGCCGCTTCCCGGTGATGGATCGCCGGGCCGGCGGTGTGCCGAGCGGCCGGGTAACGCGAATTCCGTTCCCCGCTCTTATTCGTATCATCCGATCCCGGGAAATGCACCCGGAGGAAGGTGAATTGCTTTTGCTGCCACAACAGTTGACCCGGAAACTGTCTTAGCATTTTTCTTTCTACGTCACTGAGCTGGCACGGGCCCGCGGTGCCGATCGCCGGGTCGGGTGCCGGCGTGCCACCCCTAGGATCGGCGGGCATGACTGTCGATCCGGCGGACCACCGGCTGCGCCGGGCCCGGCGCGTCACCCTGCTCTCGCTGGGCACGAACGGGTGGACCACGGTGCTGCTGCCCGCCGTCGGCCTGCTCCGGGAGCCGGACCCGGTGCGGGCGGTGCTCGGCGTGGTGGGGTTGCTCGGCTTCACGGTGGCCCAGGTGGCGGTGCTGCACGCGGCGGTGACGCCCTGGCTCGCCGCCCCGGCCCGGCGCCGCCGGCACCTCGGGCTGGCGGTGGCCGCGCTGCTCAGCCTGCCGCTGGTCGGCCCGGTGGCGGCCGGCGCCTGGCCGACCTGGGCGTGGCTGGGCGCGTCGCTGGTCGGCATGACGCCGTTGCTGTTCCGGCCGGCGGTGGCGGTGGCCGCGGCGGCCGGGGTGTTCACCGCCGCGGCCGGGGTCACCGTGGCGACCGGCGGACCGCTGCCCACGGCGCTGCTGGTCACCGGCGGGGTGGGCGCCGGGATCGCGCTGCTCACCTGGGTCCAGGTGTGGTTCTGGGACCTGCTGGTCGAGGCCCGGCAGGGGCAGGCGGCCGGGGCGCGGCTCGCCGCGACCGAGGAGCGGCTGCGGTTCGCCCGCGACGTGCACGACCTGCTCGGCCACGATCTCACCGTGATCGCGCTGAAGGCCGAGCTGGCCGAGCGGCTGGCGTCGGTGGACGGCGCCCGCGCCGGCCGGGAGGCGGCCGAGGCACGTCGGCTCGCCGTGTCGGCGTTGACCCGGGTCCGCGCCGCCGTGCACGGCTACCGCGCCGTCGACCTGGCCGAGCAGGCGGCGGCGGTGGGGGAGGTGCTGCGCTCCAGCGGGGTGCGCTGCACGGTCGACCCGCCGGTCGGTGTGCTGCCCGCCCCGGTCGCCGCCGACCTGGCCGCCGTGCTGCGCGAGGCCGGCACGAACGTGCTGCGGCACAGCCGGGCCGGCTGGTGCCGGATCGAGATCACCCGCGACGATGGGCTGGTGACGCTGACCGTACGCAACGACGGCGTCCGTGGCCCCGGCCCGGACGCCTTCAGCGGTGGCCTCCGCGGCCTCGCCGACCGGCTCGCCCCCTCCGGGGGCCGCGTCCGGACCTCCACCGAGGACGGCGTGTTCAGCCTGGTGGCGACCGTGCCGGTGACGCCGTGATCCGGGTGCTGCTGGCCGACGACGAGGAGCTGATCCGGCTCGCGCTGGCCGCGTTGCTCGACCTGGAACCGGACATCGAGGTGGTGGCGCACGCCGCCGACGGGCGGGCCGCCCTGACCGCCGCGCTGGCCCACCGCCCGGACGTCGCCGTGCTGGACCTGGAGATGCCGCCGCCCGACGGCGTGGCGGTCGCCGCCGAACTGACCCGCCTGCTGCCCGGGTGCGCCCCGGTGATCCTCACCGGTCACGGCCGGCCCGCCCAGCTCCGGCCGGCGCTGGCGGCCGGAGCGCGCGGGTTCCTCGCCAAGGGCGCTCCCGGCGGCGCGCTGGCCGACGTGATCCGCCGGGTGCACTCCGGCGCGCGCTACGTCGACCCGGCGCTCGCCGCCGACGCGTTGACGTTGCCCGAGTGCCCGTTGACCCCGCGCGAGCTGGAGACGCTGCGACTGGCGGAACTGGGCACCCCGGTCGCGGTGATCGCCCGCCGGACCCACCTCGCCGCCGGGACCGTCCGCAACCACCTGAGCGCCTGCGTGCAGAAACTCGGCGCCGTCGACCGGGCCGGGGCGGTCCGGCGGGCCCGCGAGGCCGGCTGGCTCTGACCCGGGCGGTCGGCAACCGGGTACCGGACGTCCCCGCCGTCCGCCGGGGACTAGCCTGATCCCGTGCGGACGGTGGAACTGCTCTGCTCACCCGAGCTGGACGCCACGGTGCGGGCAGCCTGGAGCCGGCTCGCCGCCGCCGGCCTGCCCAGCCTCGCCCGCAACACGCACCCGACCAACCGGCCGCACCTGACGCTCGCCTCGGTCGACGACTTCCCGCCCGGCGCCGAGCAGCGCCTCGCCGACCTCTGCGACGCCGCGTTGCCGCTGCCCGTCCGGCTCGACCGGCTGGCGGTCCTCGACGGCAGCGCGCCGCTGGTCTGGCTGGTCCGTCCGGCGCCGCAGCTCGTCGCGCTGCACGGCGCGGTCTGGGACGTGCTCGCCGAGGCGTCCGGCCCGCACCCGTGGCACCTGCCCGGTCGCTGGGTGCCGCACCTGAGCCTGGCGTTGCGTTTCCGGGGGGCGGACCGCCGCCGCGCCCGGGCGGTCGCCGGCGCGGACCGCCCGGGCGGGGAGTTCGTGGCCGCCCGCAGCTACGACGGCGACACCCGCACCGTCACCGAGCTGACCGCCACCTGCCCGCGCCCCGGCGGCTGAGCCGGGGCCGCCCCGGTGGTGGGGCGGCCCCGGACGCGGTCAGCGGTGGAAGCGGAGGTAGTCGAACTCCGCCGTCACCGCCGGCGTCGCGCCGCCGTGGGCGACCAGGCCGATCCGCGGCGTGGTGTCGGCCGGGAAGGTCCACACCGCGCCCCACGTCCAGTGCGTCCCGTCCCGGCTGGAGCCGGCGCGGAACTCGTGCTCGCCGGTGACCCGGTCGACGTGGTGGGCCAGCCGCAGCCAGGTCGTGGTCCCCGGGGTGCCGACGATGCTGCCGCCGTAGACGGGCTGGCCGGCGAAGGGCAGCTCGTAGCCGAACTCGACCTGCCGGGTGTTCCAGATGGCCACCTGGCTCAGCCGGGCGAACCGGTCGTCGTCGACGTACGCGACGAGGCCGGCCTGCTGGTAGTTGCGGACCGTCTCCTCGCCCAGGTCGAGCGTCACCCTGGTCTCCGCCACGTAGTCACCGGCCGGCGCGTCGCGCAGCAGCACCCCGGCGGTGTTGGCGGTGCCGGAGAGGTCGGCGTCCTGGACCGGCCAGCGGAGCGCGCCGCCGGACACGGTCGCGGCCGGGTCCTGGCGCACCCACCGCCAGGCCGGGTCGAGGCCGCCCGAGAACTCGTCGGAGTGGTCGCGCAGCACCGGGCCGACCCGGGGCGGGGCGACCTCGTGCCGCACCGGGCGGTACAGGCGGGCGGCGCTGACGTTGTCGAACTCGGCCGGTCCGCCCTCGGCGCGCAGCGCCAATGGGCCGTTCGCCGGCCGGGGGAGCCGCATCGACACCCGGGCGACCGGGTCGCCGAGCCGGGACGGGCTGAGCGTGGCGACGAGCTGCCGGCCGCGTACCTCCACGGCGAGGTTGTGCCGGTTGCGCAGGTCGGTGCCGGCGGGCAGCGGCACGCCGGCGGTCCCGGCGGTCAGCCGGCCGGCGCCGACCCGGACGTCCACCGTGCCGAGCCGCAGTCCGGCCGTGGTCGCGCCGGTCAGCCGCAGGTCGGTCTCGACCCGCCGGTCGCCGCCGGGGCTGGTACGCGAGGTGAGCGTCCCGGTGCCGGTCAGCACGCCGCCGGCGGCCCGCCAGGAGCCGGACCCGGTCCGCCAGTCGCGCAGGTCGGCGGTGTCGAAGCGGGCGTCGACGCGACCGCTGGTGACCGGCGCGGGACGGGTGCCGTCGGAGGGGCCGGCGCCGGCGTTCACGGTGGGCCATCCGTCGATCCAGTCGAGGCGGTCCAGCAGCATCGGCCGCTCGTTGACGCCGAACGGCTCGTCCAGGTAGGGGTCGGCCCGGTCGATCGCGTGGTAGGCGATCCAGTCCTGCCCGGACAGGTCGGTGAGCACCGCGTTGTGGCCGGTGCCGATCCACCGGTTGCCGTTCTGGGTCAGTACCGGCGTGCCGCCGGCCCGGGAGACGTCGAGGCGCTGGCCCTCGCGGTCGACGAACGGGCCGCGCGGGTCACGGGCGCGGCCGACCTGGACGGAGTAGCCGGTGGCCGGGCCGGCGCAGCAGTTCGCGGTGGAGGCGAAGAGGTAGTACCAGCCGTCGCGGTGCAGCGCGTACGCGCCCTCGAACTTGTTGTCCACCGCGACCGGTGTCGACGTGCCGACCGCGCGCAGCCCGTCGGGGGTCAGCTCGGTGACCGAGATGCCGCCGTAGTAGCTGCCGTAGTAGAGGTAGGAGCGGCCGTCGGCGCCGGTGAGCTGGCTCGGGTCGATGGTCCACAGGTAGCCGCCGCCGGCGCCGGGGCGCGGGGCGACCACCGGCGTGTCGACGAACGTCCAGGGGCCGGCCGGGCTCGGCGCGGTGGCCACGCCGACGGCGGTGTCGAACGTGTCGTCGGAGACGGTGGTGTCGGTGACGGTCAGGTACATCACCCAGCGCCCGCCGATCCGGCGCACGTCGGGCGCCCAGAACGCGGAGCCGGGTGCGGCGTAGGCGGGCCGCTGGTCGGCGCTGAACGCGTCGCCCACGTAGCTCCAGTCGACCAGGTCGGTGGAGCGGGCGATGGGCACCCGGTGGGCCCGGCCCTCACCCTCGCGCAGCGGGTCGGAGGTGCCGAAGGCGTACCAGACGCCGTCGTCGCCACGGACCACGACCGGATCGGCGAAGGTGTCGGCGAACCCGGCGGAGACCGGGTTGCGGTAGCGGTCGGGCCCGGCGGCGGGCGCGGGCGCCGCCCCGGCGAGCGTCAGGGTGAGTACGGCGGCGAGCACGCCGCCGCGGTGGAGGTGTCGCATCGGGCCTGCCTCGGAGTAGACGGAGGTCACTGCGGTGCACACGTTTGTACAGCGTTGGATACAACGTTGTAAAGAACCGTTCGGAGGAGAGTGGGCGCATTGCCCCCGGCACTCCCGTCCCGGGTGATTACGTGAGGTGCAGACCCCGTTGCACCGTGTCCCGACGAGAGGGGACGCAGACCATGCGAGTGCCCAGCCGTAGCCCCGGTCGCCAGCCCGGCCCCACCGCCGCGTCCACCGCTCCCGCCCGCCGGCTGCCGGCCGTCGACCGGCACGCCGCCGGGCCCGACCTGGCCGCCTACCGGGCGGCGGTGGCGGACCTGCTGGTCGAGGTGGGCGCGTTGGCGGACGCGCCCTCGACCACCGCCCGGCAGGTGCTGCTCGACCAGCGGCTGCGCGAGCCGGCCATCGCCGCGGTCCTGGACGCCACCCCGCAGGGACTGGTCGGCGCGCGGGAGACGCTGCTGCTGGAGATGGCGCGCTACCAGCCCAACGCGCGCAGCTCGGCGCACGACCTGACCGCGCTGGTCCGGATCTTCCTGCTCTCCCGCGTCGACGTGCTGTGGTGGCGGGACAGCCCCACCTTCCGCACCGACGACCAGGTGCGTACCAGCACCGAACTCGTCGACCTGGAGTGGCTGCGCCGCCGCGGGCTGCTGGAGTTCCGCTACCGCGAGCAGCCCGCCACGGTGCTGGGACGCGGGCTGCACGCGGTCCGGCGCCGGGTCCGTCCGGGTGCCAGCCCGCGTACCGCGGGTCTGCTGTTCCGCCGGGCCCGTCGCGAGATGGTCGCTCTCCTCAACGACCTGGCCCGGGAGTTCGCCACGGTCACCCGCGCCGGCACGCCGCCGCTCTGGGTGACCAGCCTGGCCCGCAGCGCCGAGCACCAGTACCGGCTGCGCCGGCTGGGGTACGCCGCCATGGTGCCCAGCGGGCACTGCCTGGGCTGGGCGGCCGACGTCGAACTCGACTGGTACGAGCGGTTCGGCGCGCGTACCGCCCTGGCCGGGTTGCTGCTGGGCCGGCAGGAGGCCGGCGAGATCAACGTGGTCGACGAGGGACAGGCCTGGCACCTCTGCCTCGCGCCCTCGGCCCGTCGCCGGTACCGGCGGGCGTACGAGGCCGAGATGGGGTGCTGACCCGATGTGTGGGATCGCGCTGAGCATCGGCCCGGAGGCCGACCCGGCCACCTTCCGGCGGATGCTGGCCGCGCTGGCCCCGCGCGGCGAGGTGACCGAGACCCGGCAGGAGAACGGCCTGCTGGCCGGCGTACGCCGGTTGCGGATCGTGGACCGGGACCGGTCCACGCAGCCCTGGGTCTCACCCGACGAGCGGCACCTGCTCTGCTTCAACGGCGAGGTCTTCAACCACCACGAGCTGCGCGCCGAGCTCACCCGGCTCGGCCACGTCTTCCGCACCACCGGCGACACCGAGGTGGTGCTCGCCGCGTTCCGCCAGTGGGGTGAGGGCGCGGTACGCCGGCTGCGCGGCGAGTACGCCTTCGTGGTGGCCGAACGTGCCGGCGGTCGGGCGTACCTGGCCCGGGACCCGCTCGGGGTGAAGCCGCTCTACTGGTCCCGCGGCCCGGGTTGCCTGCACCTGGCCTCCGAGGTCAAGGCGCTGGTCGGGCACGGCGCGCCGATCAACGAGGTGCCGCCGGGGCACCACGGCTGGGCCGGGCCGGACGATCCGGTCCGGCTGCGCCCGCACGTGGACCTGCTCGCGCTCGGCGTCGGGCTGCCGGTGATCGACGACCCGGACGAGGCCGCCCTGCTCGTCCGCGTCGCGCTCACCGACGCCATGCGGACCCGGTTGGACACCGACCTCACCGTAGGTGTGGTGCTCTCCGGCGGCCTGGACAGCTCGCTGGCGTTGCTGCACGCCCGGGAGCTGCATCCGGACTGCGTGGCGGTGACCGTCGGCGCCCCGGACAGCCCCGACGTGGCGTACGCGCGGCGGCTCGCCGCCGACCTCGGCGTGCCGCACGAGGTGATCGAGGTGCGCCCGCGCGACATCCGCCGCGCCGACGTGCGCGAGGCCATCCGGATCTCGGAGCTGACCGAGTACGGCGACATCATCAACGCGGTGGTCTCGGTGCCGATCTTCCGGCGCCTGCGCGAGCTGGGCGTGAAGGTGGTGCTCACCGGCGACGGTTCGGACGAGCTGTTCGGCGGCTATCCCATGTACCACCAGGTCGGGCCGGAGCGGTCCCGCCGGCTGTTCCTGCACAAGATCCGCAACCTGTGCCGGACCGAGTTGCAGCGGGTGGACCGGGCCAGCATGGGGCACGGCGTGGAGGCCCGGGTGCCGTTCCTCGACCTCAGCGTCGTCGAGCTGGCCATGCGGCTGCCGCTGGACCTCAAGCTGCGGGACGGGCAGGAGAAGTGGATCGTCCGGCGGGCCTTCGCCGACCTGCTGCCCGACTATGTCCGGCGCCGGCCGAAGAACCCGATGTCCTACTCGTCCGGCCTGCACGAGCGGGCCCGGCTCTACAAGCCGATCTTCGCCCGGCTGCACCGTTCCTTCGGCTACGACCTGCTGGAGCCGGTCCGGCGCGACTTCGACAGCGTGCTCACCCGGTGCGGCAACGACCTCGACCGGGCCATCGCCGACGGTGTGGCCCGGCCCGACTACACCGTGCTGGAGCACGCCCGGGACCTGGTCGGGGCGGCCCGGTGGAACGCCGCGCCGATGGTGCGCCGGCTGGTCAACCCGCGGCGTACCCCTTGAGCGTCGGTTCGCGCCGGTTCCTCGATGGACATCCGGGCGTCGCTCTTCTAGCGTCGCGGGCATGCGGAGGACGCTCATCGCCACCGGTCTCGCACTGCTGCTGCTCGGCACCGGCTGCGGGGAGAGCCGCCCGCCGGCCGGCCCGGCCGGCGTCGGCACGCCGACCGCGTCCCGGCAGGACCCGGGCCAGGCCGAGCGCACGCTGGCCAGCCTGCGCAAGGTCGACGACCTGCCGCTGTACGAGATGACCTACGTCGGCGACTACGACCCGACCGCCGGGGTGGCCGACAGTACGCCGCCGAGCCCGTTCGGCTGCTCGCTGTTCGCCGCGCTCGCCGACCGGGACCGGCCGCTGTTCGCCCGCAACTTCGACTGGCAGCCGAACCCGGCGCTGGTGCTGCGCACCGACCCGCCCGACGGGTACGCCTCGATCTCGCTCGTGGACATCTCCTACCTGGGCGTCCCCGCCGACCCGGCCGGTGACCGGCGGCTGCTCGACGCGCCGCTGCTGCCGTTCGACGGAATGAACGAGCGCGGTCTCGCCGTGGGGCTCGCCGCCGACGACGGCGCGCGGGCCGAACCGGTGGCCGGGCGGCCCACCGTCGGCTCGGTGCGCATCCTGCGCCTGGTGCTCGACGCGGCGGCCACGGTGGACGAGGCGGTCGCCGTGTTCGAGCGGTACAACCTGGACTTCGACGGCGGCCCGCCGCTGCACTACCTGCTCGCGGATGCCACCGGGGCGTCCGCCGTGGTCGAGTTCGTCGACGGGAAACTGCGCGTCGACAAGCGTCGGGGCCCCTGGCAGGCACTGACCAACGTGCCCGCTGTCGGCGTGCCGGACCGGGAGCTGCGCCAGGACCACCGGTACGGCGTGCTGGCCCGGGAGCTGGACCGGGCCGGCGGGACGGTCGACGCCGCCGGCGCGCTGCGCCTGCTCGACGCGGTCCGCCAGTCGCACACCCGCTGGTCGGTGACGTACGGGTTGCGCAGCGGCGAGGTGCGGCTGGTGACCGCCGGTGGCGGCGCCCGCGACTACCGGCTGCCGATGAGTTAGCCGACCGGGTGCCCGTGCCGGCGGGCGAGCACCGCCAGGTCCGGCTCGCCGAACCGCTCGACGAGCGCCGCGAACCGGGCGACCTTGTCCGCGCCGAAGCGCCGCACGGCCGCCGAGTACGAGGCGGCGGAGACGAACGTCGGCGGCGTCGTCTTGCTGTGGAACTTGTCCGCGTACATCACCAGCACCTCCTCGTCGGTGCCCGGGGTCCAGTCGGCGACCGGGAGCGGGAGCCGCTGCCGGAGCACGTCCTCGCGGGTGAGGCCCACCCCGGTGTGCCGGGAGCAGAACCGGCCGAGC
Organism: Micromonospora sp. NPDC049201; assembly: GCF_055586805.1. NCBI lineage: Bacteria > Bacillati > Actinomycetota > Actinomycetes > Micromonosporales > Micromonosporaceae > Micromonospora > Micromonospora sp. NPDC049201. Next base: position 728,365 of record NZ_JBVJHM010000001.1, read on the forward strand.
GTCTCGGGCAGGCCCGACTCCCGTAGCAGCGCGTGGCCCAGCACGCCGTGCCGGACATAGTTCGCCCGGTCGAACCGGCCGGCGGCGTCGTGGAGGCGGTAGACGCCGATGTCGTGCAGCAGGCTGCCGGCCCGCACCAGGGCGACGTCCAGGCCCGCGCCGTGTCGCTCCAGCAGTTGCTCCGCCACCTCGCACACGATCCGGCAGTGCGTCCAGACGAGGTGGAACGCCGCCTCCGTCGGCGCGTGCCGCTCGTGCAACGCCCGGATCTGCGCGTCCGTCGGCACGGCGGTCCGCTGCTCGATCGTCATGTTCCCGGGTCCCCTCCCGTGGGTCGGGCCCGGCCCCCCGCGGGGGGCCGGGCCCGGTGCCGCCGTCGTCAGGTCACCAGCTCAGGTAACCCCCCTGGGTCTGCGCGTTCAGCTCGGGCACCAGCAGGAACTGCGCCAGCCAGGTGCGCGGGTCGCGCAGCTCCAGCACGTCCAGTCCCTTCTGGATGTCGCTGGAGTAGATGTGGCCGTTGTACCAGTAGGCCGACCAGGAGCCGCCGGTGCGCAGCTGGGTGGCGTCCAGCGGGCCGCGCTCCCAGTAGGCGATCTCCTTCGGCGTGCGGGAGTCGGTGAAGTCCCACACCGAGACGCCGCCCTGGTACCACGCCTGGACCATGATGTCGCGGCCGGGCACCGGGATCAGTGAGCCGTTGTGCGCCACGCAGTTCTCGGTGTCCGCGTTCACCCGGGGGATCTTGTAGTAGCTGCGGAACGCCAGCTTGCGGGCGTCACCGCGACCGGTGATGTCGTAGATGGCGTCCGCGCCCCGGTTCGGGCCGACGACCTCGTTGCAGGTGGCCGCGCCGCCGCCGCCCAGCTCGTCGGTGAAGACGACCTTGGTGCCGGCGTTGTTGAACGTGGCCGAGTGCCAGAACGCGAAGTTCTCGGTGTCGGTGACCCGCTCGATGACCCGCGGCGCCTCCCGGTCCTTGATGTCCAGCAGGATGCCGTCGCCCATGCACGCGCCGGCGGCCAGGTCCTTCGACGGGTAGGCGGTGATGTCGTGGCAGCCGGTGGTGGCGGACTTCTCACCCGGAACGCCCGGGTAGCCGCCGTCCGGGAAGAGGTTCGGCGTGGCCACCACCGAGGCGGTGGTGGGGTTCCTCACCGGCACCTTGACGATGGAGATGGAGTCGTGCGGCGGCTGGCAGTCCGGGAAGTCGGCGCGCGGGCTGTACGACGAGACGTACAGGTAGACGTCGCGCCGGTCCTTGCCCGGCACCAGCGTGTGGGTGTGCGAGCCGCACGCGGTCTCCACCGACTTGATGTAGCGCGGGTTGCGCTTGTCGCGGATGTCGAAGATCTTGATGCCCTCCCAGGACTCCTTCACGGAGGCGGGCTGGGCGGTGCTGGCGCACGAGTCGTCGGTGCGGGACGAGTCGGTGGACAGGAACAGCAGGTCGCCGCTGACCGAGATGTCGTTCTGTGAGCCGGGGCAGAGCACCTGCGCCACGATCGACGGCCGGCTCGGCCGCGACACGTCGTAGACGACGAAGCCGTCGAAGTTGCCGACGAACGCGTACCGCCCCTGGAAGGCGATGTCGGTGCCGATGGCGGTCGTGGTGTCGAACGGGGCCTGCTTCGGCAGGTTGGCCACCTGGCGCAGGTTGGGGCTGCTGGAGATCTCGTCGACCCCGGGGACGGTGGCGTCCACGGCGGCCGGCGCGGCCTGGGTGCGGGGCAGCTCCTCGGCGTTGCTCGGCGGCGCGGCGACCACGCCGGCGAGCAGCAGGCCGGCGGCGGCGAGGCTGACGGTCCGGGTACGGGACATGCGGATGTTGATCATCGGCAACACCCTTCGAAAGGGGGATGATGATTCGCCACACCTTACCGATCGGTGACCGTCATCAATGTGACGCCGGTCACATCGAGGAACTTTACGCTCTGGATAGGATCGCTGTCACCTCGACCGGAGGGAGAGTCGTATGACCGGCCGGCAGGCACGCGTGTGGCTTCCCGTCACAGCGCTGGTGGCGCTCCTGGTGCTCGGCGGCCTGGCGTTGGCCGGGCGCGACGACAGCCGTCCGGCGGCGGCGCGGCTCAGCCCGGCCGCCACCGCCCCGACCACGCCGGCCGCGACCGGCTCGGCGCCGCCGGTGCTGGTGCCGGGACGCCCGGGGGAGCCGGCCGCCACCCACGACGGCGGGCAGGTCCGCAACGCGGCGCCGCGCTTCAACAGCCTCGACGTCTGGTACGTCCGGATGATGATCCCGCACCACGAGCAGGCGCTGGAGATGGCGACGCTCGCCCCCGACCGGGCCGCCGATCCCCGGATCCGCGCCGTCGCCGACCGGATCCGGGCCGCCCAGGGGCCGGAGGTCGGTGTGCTGCGGGCCTGGCTCAGCACCCGCGACCTGCCCGCCGAGGTCGCCGGACACGATCACGCCAGCATGCGCGGGATGCAGTCCGCCGAGGCGGTGCGGCAGCTCGCCGCCGCCCGGGGCGCGGCGTTCGACCGCCTCTTCGTGCAGATGATGACCGCCCACCACCAGGGCGCGGTGGTGATGTCCACCGACCTGCTCAAGGTCGGCGCGGACCAGGCCATGCAGGAGTTCGCCAACGCGGTGGCCGTCGAGCAGTCCGCCGAGATCACCCGCATGCGGGCCCTCCTCACCCGCTGACCGGGCCCCGGCGGCCCGCCCGGCCCGCCCCGTACGCTGGGTGACCGTGGACCGCCTGATCCTCGGCCGCCCGGTGCGCGGCGTCGCGTTCGACGCCGCCGCCTCCGGGCTGGTCGTCCTCCTCGCCGTGCTGAGCCTCCTGGGCGAGCAGGGTGGGCTGCCGGCGTTCGCGGTCGGCGTGGCGATGGCGGTGGCGTTGTTCTTCCGGCGCACCCACCCGTCCGCGGTCGCCGCCGTGGTGGCCGCGCTCGCGCTGACCCAGGTGATCGTCGGCTGGGGGCCGCTCGGCTACGACCTCGGTGTGCTGATCGCGCTCTACAGCGTGGTCAAGTACGCCGACCGGCTGCGGGACGGCATCGTGGCCGGGGTCGGCGCCGCGATCGGCGTGCTGATCGCCGCGCTCCAGCTCCCCGCCGCCGCGCCCTGGTGGGCCGGCGCGCTCTACTACGGCCTGGTCACCGGCGCGGTCTGGCTGGTCGGGCTGAACGTCCGCACCCGGCGGCTCTACGTGCTCAGCCTGGAGGAGCGCGCCGCGACTGCCGAACGCGAGCGGGAGGCCGAGTCACGGGCCGCGGTGGCCGAGGAACGCACCCGGATCGCCCGTGAGCTGCACGACGTGGTCGCGCACAGCATGGCCGTCATGATCGTGCAGGCGGACGGCGTGCGGTTCACGCTGGACCGGGACCCGGCGACCGCGCGCGAGGCGGCCAAGGTGGTGGCGGACACCGGCCGGCAGGCGCTGGAGGAGATGCGGCGGCTGGTCGGCGTACTCCGGGAACCCAGCCGGCCGGAGCCGGCCGCGATGGCCGACGAGCCGGCGCACCGGCGTCCCGCGCTGGTCGAGCTGCCCGCGTTGCTCGACCGGTTCCGCGCCGCCGGGCTGCGGATCGACTGCGGCGGCGCCGGCACGCCGGTGGCGTTGCCGCCCGGCCTGGAGCTGACCGTCTACCGGGTGGTGCAGGAGAGCCTGACCAACGCGCTCAAGCACGCCGGCGTGGGCGCGTCGGTCGAGCTGACGCTCGACTGGGCCGCCGACGCCGTCGCGGTCCGGGCCGTCGACGACGGGCGCGGTCGCCCGGTGGTCCGGCCGGCGCCGTCCGGCGGGCACGGCCTGGTCGGCATGCGGGAACGGGTCGGGGTGTACGACGGCAGCCTCGCCGCCGGCCCCACGCTGGCCGGCGGATGGCGGGTGCAGGTCCGGCTGCCGCTGCCCGCGGCGATCGGCACCGAGGAAGGGAGCGCGGCGGCGTGACCGTGCGGGTGATGATCGTCGACGACCAGGCGCTGGTGCGCGCCGGCTTCCGGATGGTGCTCGACTCCCAACCGGACCTGGCGGTGGTCGGCGAGGCCATCGACGGCGCGGACGCGCTGCGGGTGCTGGACCGGGTCGAGGTCGACGTGGTGGTGATGGACCTGCGCATGCCCACCATGGACGGGGTGGAGGCGACCCGACGGATCTGCGCCCGGTCGGCCGCACGCCGGCCGCGCGTGCTGGCGCTCACCACGTTCGACACCGAGGCGGACGCGTTCGCCGCGCTGCGCGCCGGGGCGAGCGGCTTCCTGCTCAAGAACGTGCCCCCGGAGGAGCTGCTGGCCGCGATCCGGGTGGTCGCCGAGGGCGACTCGGTGGTGGCGCCGTCGATCACCCGGCGGCTGCTCGACCGGTTCGCCGGGCAGCTCGGCGCGGCCCCGGCCGAGGACCCGCGGCTGGCCCAGCTCACCGAGCGGGAACGGGAGGTGCTGCTGCTCGTGGCGCAGGGGCTGTCCAACGCCGAGATCGCCGCCCGGGTGCACGTCGCGGAGGCGACCGTGAAGACCCACGTGGGCCGCATCCTGGCCAAGCTCCAGCTCCGCGACCGGGTGCAGGCCGTCGTGCTGGCGTACGAGAGCGGGCTGGTCACGCCCGGCGGTTGACCCGGCGTACGCCTCGGGGCGTACCGGCGCGACCGGGCGGTGCGACCGGAGGCGTACGCGGGTCGAGCGCGCTGGTGGAGATCACCGCCGGGGTGCCGGCCATAGCGTCGGGAGGGTCACCAGACCGCGTCCGACAGGAGCACCACGTTGTCCGCAATCCCGACCACAGGCGTCGCGCTCGCCGCCCGTGACCTGCGCAAGGAGTACGGCGTCGGGCAGTCCCGCGTCGTCGCGCTGGACGGCGTCGACCTCGACCTGGCCGCCGCCCGGTTCACCGCCGTGATGGGCCCCTCCGGCTCCGGCAAGTCCACGCTGCTGCACTGCCTCGCCGGCCTGGACCGGCCGTCGAGCGGCACGGTCCGCATCGGCGAGGCGGAGCTGTCCCGGCTCGACGACCGTCGGCTCACCCGGCTGCGCCGGGACCGGATCGGCTTCGTCTTCCAGCGGTTCAACCTGCTGCCCACGCTGACCGCCGAGGAGAACGTCGTGCTGCCGCTGGCCATCGCCGGCCGGCGGCCCGACCCGGCCTGGCTGCGGCAGGTGGCGGCGGCGGTCGGACTGGCCGACCGCCTCGGTCACCGGCCGGCCGAGCTCAGCGGCGGCCAGCAGCAGCGGGTCGCGGTGGCCCGGGCGCTGATCACCCGCCCCTGGGTGGTCTTCGCCGACGAGCCGACCGGGAACCTCGACTCGCGCGCCGGCGCCGAGGTGCTGCGGCTGCTGCGCGAGGCGGTGGACACGCTCGGCCGGACCGTCGTCATGGTCACCCACGACCCGGCCGCCGCGGCGTACGCCGACCGGGTGGTCTTCCTGGCCGACGGCCGGCTCGTCGACGAACTGCACCGGCCGACCACCGGCCAGGTCCGCGACGCGCTCGTCCGGCTCGACCCGGCCGTGACCCCGGTGGGGCGGTGAGCGGGATGCTGCGCCTGACCCTGCGCCAGGTCCGCGCCGAGGGCCTGCGCCTGCTGCTCTCCTCGCTGGCCATCGTGCTCGGCGTCGCGTTCGTCGCCGGCACGCTCATGCTCACCGACGGCATGCGGGCCGGCGCGCACGACCGGGCCGGCGCGTTCGACAGGCACACCGACCTGGCCGCGTACGCCGGCTCCCGGCCGCTGTCACCGGCCCTGGTCGACCGGGTCCGCGCGGTCGACGGGGTGGCCGCCGCCGCGGGGGAGCTGACCGGCACCGCCGGCGTGGTCGGCGCGGACGGCCGGCCCGTGCTCGGGTACGCGGTCCTCGCCGCGATCCCCGCCGAACCGGCCCTCCAGTCGTACGACGTGGTCGCCGGGCGGTTGCCGCAGCGCGCGGGCGAGCTGGTGCTCGACGAGCGGACCGTCGCCCGGCAGCGGTTCGTGCTCGGCGCCCCGGTCTCCGTCGGCGGCGCGGGCGGCGCGGCCCGCCCGTACACGCTTGTCGGCGCCGTCGACGTGGCCGGCACCAACCGTGACGTCGGTGGCCCGTTCATCGGCCTGACCGGCGCGGACGCCCTCGCGGTCGGCGACGGGCGCGGATACGGGCGGATCATGATCGCCGCCCGGCCCGGGGTGGACGTCGCGGCGCTGGCCGACCGGGTCCGGGCCGTGACGGGGCCGGGCGTGCCGGTCCGGGACCGCGCGGCCGTGCTCGACGCGGCGGTCGCCGACGCGGTGCGCGACCTGCGGCAGTTCGAGCTGCTGCTGGGCACGTTCGCGGCGGTGGCGGTGGTGGTGGCCGGCTTCGTGATCGCCAACACCTTCGCCATCGTGCTCGCCCAACGCTCCCGGCGCACCGCGCTGCTCCGGCTGGTCGGCGCGACCCGGGGGCAGATCTACCGGGCCACGCTGGCCGAGGCGGCGTTGACCGGGCTGCTCGCCTCCGCGCTCGGCGTGCTGGCCGGCACGGCGCTGTCCGCCGGGCTGGGCGCGTTGCTGGGCGGCACCGGGGCGCCGGTGGCCGACGGGGTCACCGTGACGGCCCGTACGGTGCTGCTCTCGCTCGGGTCGGGCGTGCTGCTCACCGTGCTGGCCGCGGCGCTGCCGGCCTGGCAGGGCACCCGGGTCGCGCCGGTGGCCGCGTTGACCGACGCGGCGACCCGGCCGGCCCGCCCGGCCGGCCGGGTCCGCCTCGCGGTCGGGGCGCTGGTTCTCGCCGCCGGTGTCGCGGCGCTGCTCGGCGCCGGGACCACCGGGCAGGTGCCGCTGGTGGCGGCCGGTGGACTGCTGGCCTTCGGCGGCATCGTGGCGTTCGGTCCGGTCCTGGTGCCGGCGCTGGTCCGGGTGCTGGGCGCGCCGCTGGGCGCGCTGTTCGGCGCCCCCGCGACGCTGGCCGTGGCGAACGCGGTGCGCAACCCGCGCCGGGTCGCGGCCACCGCCACGGCCATGGTGATCGGGATCGGGCTGGTCTCGTCGTTCGTGGTCGGCGCCGGCAGCGTCAAGGCCGGCATCGAACGCGCGGTGGACGCCCGGGTCGGGGTGGACTTCCTGGTCACCGGCATCGGTGGGGAGCTGCCGGCCCGGCTCGTCGACGAGCTGGCCGCCCGGCCGGAGCTGGGCGTGGTGCACGAGCAGCGCAGCCGGGTGACCGACGGCGTCGAGGTGCGGGCCGCGCACCCGGCGCTGGTCCGCCGGACGCTGTCCGCCGTGGACGCCGGCGACCCGGGCGCGTTCGGGCCGGGCTCGGTGCTGGTGCACCGCGAGCTGGCCGCCGCCCGGGGCTGGACGGTCGGCGCGACGGTCACCGTCGCCGGCCGGCCGTTCCGGGTCGCCGCCGTGGTGGCGGACGACCGGCCGGCGTCGGCCGGCGCCCGGGTGCCGACGGGGTACGCGGTGGAGCTGGTGGACGCCGACTTCGGCCGCCTCTTCCCCACCGAACGCGGCTACCTGGCCGAGATCGACCCGGCGGACGGGGTGAGCCCGGACGTCGCCCGGTCCGCCGTCGAGTCGGTGGTCACCCGCTATCCGACGGTCAACGTGCTGGACCAGGCCGCCTACAAGCGGATGCTCACCGGCACCGTCGACCTGGTGCTGGGCTTCGTCACGGTGCTGCTCGGCCTGGCGGTGGTCATCTCGCTGGTGGGGGTCGCCAACACGCTGAGCCTGTCGGTGGTGGAGCGGACCCGGGAGACCGCCGTGCTGCGCGCGGTCGGCCTCAGCCGCGCCGGGATGCGGGCGGCGCTCGCGGTCGAGGCGGTGCTCACCGCGCTGGTCGGCACCGTGCTCGGCGTCGCGCTGGGCATCGCCGTCGCGGCGGGCGCGATGGCGGTGGTGGCCCGCGTCGGTGGCGACTTCACCGTGGTGCTGCCGTGGGGGCGGCTCGGGCTGATCGTGGCGGTGGCGGTGCTGGCCGCGCTGCTCGCCTCCGTCCTGCCGGCCCGGCGCGCGCTGGCCCGGCCGGTGGTGGCGGCGCTCGGCGCGGACTGACACGGCGCCCGGCGAGCCGGTCGTCCGGCAGCGGCGGGACCGGCTCGCCGGAACGGCGGTGGCTCAGCGGCCGGCGACCGGCTGACCGCCCGGGTCGCCGCCCGGGTCGCCGCCGGCCGGGGCGGTCGTGGTGGTGGTGGTCTCGGTCGGCGCGGTGGTCTCGACCGGGGGCGCGCTGGTGGTCGGCGCGGTGCTCGGCGCGGTCGGCGCCGTCGACGGCACGCGCGACGGGCTCGGCTCGACCGACGCGCTGGGCGAGGCGCTCGGCGTCACCGAGGCCGAGGCCGAGGGCCGCTCGTTCGGACCGACCGGGCGGTAGGTGTAGTCCTCGTCGTCCGCCGACGGCCCCCCGGTGACCGCGGTGTCCGCGACCGAGTTGCTCGGCGCCACCGCCGGGCGGGTGGAGTCGATCCGGGTGGCCGGCGCGTCCGCCTCCCGGGCGGCGGCCAGCAACGCGCCGAGGGCGGTCACCGCCACCAGCACCGCGCCCGCCGCACCGACCAGGGCGCCGCGCCGGCCGGGGCGGCGCGGCGGCGCGACCACGGCCGCCGGCCGGGCCACCGGCTGCTCGTCGCGGGTGTGCCCCGGCCCGGCCGCGCCGCGCAGCGCCGCCGGCACGGTCGCGGTGGGCGAGTCGCTACGCGCCGCCCGGGCCGCGTCGGCCATCGCCGCGGCGCTCGGGTAGCGGTCGGCGGGGTCCTTCGCCAGGGCCCGGGCCACCAGCTCGCGGACCGGCGCCGGGATCTCCGCCGGCAGCTCCGGCGGCTCGTCGTCGAGGTGGCGCACGGCGACCTGGAGCGGGTTGTCGCCGGTGAACGGCGGACTGCCGGTCAGGCAGCAGTAGGCCACCGCGCCGAGCGCGTAGACGTCCGTGGCGCCGGTGACCGGGCGGCCGGCGGCCTGCTCGGGCGCCATGTAGAGGGCGGTGCCGGGCACCGCGTTGGTGCTGGTGATGCTGGTGACGTTGGTGGACCGGGCCACGCCGAAGTCGACCAGGACCACGGTGCCGTCGTCCTGCACGAGCAGGTTGCTCGGCTTGACGTCGCGGTGGACGATGCCCCGCCCGTGCGCCCCGTGCAGCGCCTGCGCCGTCTGGGCCACGATCGACATCGTCTCGGCGACCTCGAGGTGGCCGGCGTCCTCGATCCGTCGGGACAGCGGCTCGCCGGCGACGAACTCCATGACCAGGTAGTCGGCCCGGCTGCCGTCGGGCAGCTCGTCCTCGCCGCAGTCGAAGACCTGCACCACGCCGGGGTGGCGCAGCGACGCCATGATCCGCGCCTCGGAGCGGAACCGGGCGATGAAGTCCGGATCGCGGACCAGGGCGGGAAGCAGCACCTTGACGGCCACCTGGCGGCCGAGCACCAGGTCCTTGGCCCGCCAGACGTCGCCCATGCCGCCGGTGGCGACACGGTCTTCCAGGCGGTACCGACCGCTGAGCAGGACGTCGGAGGAGAGCATCCCCATACCGTACCCACAGCGGTCGCGGAGTATTTCCGGCGATCTCTCCTGCGGCCGTCGGCGAGCGGCTGCGCCCCGGTCGGCCGAACGGCCGAGGGCGCGGCGGCGGTGGGCTGACCGTGACCGGCCGGGTACGATCGGCCAGAAACTGCCGTTCTCCCGGCGGCTGTCCCCTTCCCGCGCGGGAGCAGCGACGCGACGGTGGCCTTCGTTACACCGACACGCCGCCTTCGCCGGTAGACATTTCTCTCGGTTTTTCAGCCGTCCGGGCCATGCCACCCACCCGGTCGCGCTCCCGACGTCGGCCCGGCTCCCGGTCGCCCCGCGACGCCGGTACGGTATGTCCCGCCGCCGGGCGTGCCGGGCGGCGTTGTCCAGCGTGCGTCCCGGGCTCGGCCCGGCGTCGATCAGTTCAGCGGGGGGCCGGGGGTGCGGATGGCGGTGTGGTCTCCCGCGTCGACGGACGCCCGACCCGCGATCGCGGGGCCCGGACGGCGACCGTGACCAGAGAACTGAACGAGGCGGTCACCGCGGCCCAGGCCGGGGACGAGGAGGCGTTCCGCTTCCTCTACCGCAGCCTGCAACCGGCCCTGCTGCGGTACCTGACCACGCTGGTGGGGGGCGACGCCGAGGACGTCGCCTCGGAGACCTGGCTGCAGATCTCCCGGGACCTGCCCTCGTTCACCGGTGGCGAGTTCCGCGCCTGGTCGGTCACCATCGCCCGGAACCGGGCCATGGACCACCTGCGGCGGCAACGGCGTCGGCCCGTGGTCCCGGTGCCTGTGCAGGCCCTCAACGACCTGGCCGGGGACGCCGACACCGCCGACCGGGCCGGTGAGGCCCTCGGCACCGAGAGCGCGCTGGCGCTGATCCGCACGCTGCCACCGGCCGAGGCCGAGGCGGTGATGCTGCGGGCCGTCATCGGGCTCGACGCGGAGACCGCCGGGCGGGTGCTGGGCCGGCGGGCCGGCGCCGTGCGCACGGCGGCGCACCGCGGGCTGCGCCGGCTGGCCGCGCTGCTGGAGCGCGCCGCGTCGGAGGACGTGCCGGGCGCGGTCCGGCCCCGGCCCCGTACCGACAGCCAGACGCCGCACGCGTCCGAGGCCGAGCCGGCGGAGGGCTGACGTGAGGGGAGACGGCATGAGACCTCACCGGTCCGACGGGCCCGCCGATCGGGCGGAGTCCGACCGGCTGCTCGACGCCGCGCACGCCGTGCCGCCGGCCGACGCCGACCCGCTGACCCGGCTGCTCGCCGCCGCGGCGGCCCCGGCCACGGCGGGGGAACTCGACGGCGAGGAACGGGCGCTCGCCGCCTTCCGGGCCGCCCGGGCCGCGCCGGCGGTCGCCGCGCCGGTTCCGGCGTCCCGTCCGCGTCGTCGGCTCCGCGTCGCCGCCGCGCTGTCCGGGCTCGCCGCCACCGCGGTCGCCGGGGTGGCGTTCGCCGCCGTGCGGCTGGACCGGAGCCCGCAACCGGTGGTTCCGCCGGCCCCGACCACGGCGGGCCCCGCCCCGACCGCCGCCGGTCCGTCGTGGTCGACCCCCGGCGGTCCGTCCGGCGCGGCCTCCGGTGCGGCCTCGTCGCCCGGGACGCCGTCCGGGAGCCGGTCCGCCGCGCCGCCGTCGGTCGGCGGCGCGCTCGTCGGCCACTGCCGGGCCTGGCTGGCCAAGCCGGAGCCGCAGCGCACCCGGGCCCTCACCGCCCCGGGCTTCGCCGACCTGGTGGCCGCCGCCGGGGGGCCCGACCGGGTGGAGAGCTACTGCCGGACCCTGGTGCCGGCGGCGTCCCCGAAGACGCCGGCGGGGAAGTCGTCCCCGAAAGCCCCGAAGATGCCGGCCGATCCGTCGTCGAGGAAGCCGACGGACGACGCGCGGAAGCCCGGGCCGGGCGGTCCGGACGACGACGAGGACTGAGCCGGCCGACGCAATCAGATTCCGGACAAAAATTCATCTCTCCGGGCGCGCGGATTCCGTCTGCTAGACAGAGGATGGGGAAGGCGCGGGCCCCGTGCCGGACCGGCCGGGCCCAGGGCGACGGTGTGTCGCCCGTCCCCGGGGAGAGGAGCCGCCACATGGTGATGTCGCCCGAGTTGGATCGTGCCACCGTCCTGGGGGATGAGGCCGCGGCGCGCGGGCACCTGGCCCGGATCTGCTTCAAGACCGGCCCACCCACACTCACCGGCGTCGAACTGGAATGGACCGTGCACGACGCCGCGGACCCGACCCGACCGGTCGACCGTGAGCGACTGCGCGCAGCGTTGGGACGGCACAGCCCCGTCACCCTCGACCCCACCAGCCCGACCGACGAGCTCCGGCGCGGCGGCACCGTGACCGTGGAGCCCGGCGGGCAGGTGGAGATCTCCACCCCGCCGCGACCGTCGGTCGCCGCGCTCGTCTCGGCCACCGAGGCCGACATCACGCAGCTACGCACCCGACTGGACGCCGCCGGCCTCGTGCTGGGCCGTACCGGCATGGACCCGTGGCGTCCGCCCCGACCGGCCGTGGAGACCGCCCGCTACCGCGCGATGCGGGACGTCTTCGACAGGCGTGGACCGGCCGGGCGGGCGATGATGTACAGCACGGCCGGGCTCCAGGTCTGCCTGGACGCCGGCGAGCCCGACCAGGTCGCCCAGCGCTGGGCCGCCGCGCACGCCGTCGGGCCGCCGCTGCTGGCCGCGTTCGCCACCGCCGACCGGCACGCCGGCCGGCCCACCGGCTGGGCGTCCGCGCGGATGGCCGCCTGGCTGGCGATCGATCCGGCGCGTACCCGTCCGGTCTGGTCGCCGGCCGATGCCGACCGTGACCCGGTGGCGGCCTGGACCGACTACGCGCTCGCCGCGCCGCTGCTGTGCGTCCGCGGCGACGGACCGGACTGGACCCCGCCGGCGGACGTCACCTTCACCGACTGGCTGGCCGGCGCGCTGCCCCGCCCACCCACCACCGACGACCTGGAGTACCACGTCAGCACGCTCTTCCCGCCGGTACGCCCACGCGGCTACCTGGAACTGCGCTACCTGGACGCCCAGCCGGGCCGGGCCTGGACGGTGCCGCTGGCGGTGCTGGCGGCGCTGTTCGCCGACCGGACGACCACGGGCGACGCGCTCGCCGTGGCCGGTCCGGTCGCCGACCGGTGGCACGACGCGGCCCGGCACGGGCTGGCCGACCCCGCGCTGGCCACCGCCGCGGTGGCCCTGTTCGACCTGGCCCTGGCCGCCCTGCCGGCGCTGGACCTGCCGGCCGGCCTGTACGACGAGACGCACCGAGCGATCCGGCGGCGGCACGCCGCCGCGGAGAGGGGACAGCGGTGACCACGACCGAGCGACCGGGTACGGACGCCGAGCGGCTGCGCGACCGGATCGCGGCCGAGCTGGAACGCACCCGCGCCCGTACCGCGCTGCTGACCGACGCGGTGGACGACGACGACCTGGTCCGGCAGCACTCCACCCTGATGTCGCCGCTGGTCTGGGACCTGGCGCACGTCGGCAACCAGGAGGAGTTGTGGCTGGTGCGCGACGTCGGCGGGCGCGAGCCGGTGCGCCGCGACATCGACGACCTCTACGACGCGTTCAAGCAGCCCCGCAAGGACCGGCCGGCGCTGCCGCTGCTGCCCCCGGCCGAGGCCCGCGCGTACGTGCGGACGGTCCGGGACAAGGTGTACGACCTGCTGGACGGCATCCGGTTCACCGACCGCCGGCTGGTCGAGGACGGCTTCGCGTTCGGCATGATCGTGCAGCACGAGCAGCAGCACGACGAGACGATGCTCGCCACCCACCAACTGCGCGCCGGCGCCCCGGTGCTGGACGCGCCGCCGCCGCCGGAGCCCCGGGTCGAGGTCGGCGGCGAGGTGCTGGTGCCGGCCGGGCCGTTCACCATGGGCACCTCCACCGACCCGTGGGCGCTCGACAACGAGCGCCCGGCGCACACCGTCGACCTGCCCGCGTACCGCATCGACGCGACGCCGGTGACCAACGGGCAGTACCGCGCGTTCATCGCCGCCGGCGGGTACGACCAGCCGCGCTGGTGGAGCGGGGCCGGCTGGCAACACCGGGTCGAGGCCGGGCTGGGCGCGCCGCTGCACTGGCGGCGTGACGGCGACGGCTGGGCGTACCGCCGGTTCGGCCGCTGGTCCGCGGTGCGCGACGACGAGCCGGTGGTACACGTCTGCTGGTACGAGGCGCAGGCGTACGCGGCGTGGGCCGGCAAGCGGCTACCCACCGAGGCGGAGTGGGAGAAGGCGGCCCGGTGGGACCCGGCGACCGGCCGTTCCCGCCGCTACCCCTGGGGCGACGAGGACCCGGGGACCGCGCACGCCAACCTGGGCCAGCGACACCTGTGGCCGGCGCCGGTGGGCGCCTACCCGGACGGTGCCTCGCCGCTGGGCGTGCACCAGCTCGTCGGCGACGTCTGGGAGTGGACCGCCAGCACGTTCCGGGGGCACCCCGGCTTCACCGCGTTCCCGTACCGGGAGTACTCGGAGGTCTTCTTCGGCGACGACCACCGGGTGCTGCGCGGCGGCTCGTTCGGCACCGACCGGTCGGCGTGCCGGGGCACGTTCCGCAACTGGGACTACCCGATCCGGCGGCAGATCTTCAGCGGGTTCCGCTGTGCCCGCGACGCCGGCGACGGGGAGTGAGCCGGCCGGATGTGCCGTCACCTCGCGTACCTCGGTCCACCGGTCACCCTGCGGAGCCTGCTGTTCGATCCGCCGTACGGGCTGCTGCGGCAGTCCTGGGCGCCGCGTGACATGCGCGGCGGCGGCACCATCAACGCCGACGGCTTCGGCGTCGGCTGGTACCCGGACGGCGTCGACCCGGTCCGCTACCGGCGGGCCCAGCCGATGTGGAGTGACACGACGCTGCCGGAGCTGGCGGCCGTGACGTCCGCCGGGGCGGTGCTGGCCGCCGTCCGCTCGGCCACGGTCGGCATGCCGCTGCACGAGACCGCCGCCGCGCCGTTCGCCGAGGGACGCTGGCTGTTCAGCCACAACGGTGTGGTCCGGGGCTGGCCGGACAGTCTCGTCCCGCTCGCCGCCGGGCTGCCGGTGCGGGACCTGCTCACGCTGGACGTGCCGACCGACTCGGCGGTGCTCTGGGCGCTGGTCCGGCATCGGCTGCGCGCCGGCGCGGCGCTCGGCGACGCGGTGGCCGACACCGTCGCCGCGGTGACCGCCGCGGCGCCCGGCTCGCGGCTGAACCTGCTGCTCACCGACGGCGTCACGGTCGCGGCGACGCTGGCCGGGCACGCGCTGTCGGTGCGGCGCGGCCCGGGTTCGGTGCTGCTGGCCTCCGAGCCGTTCGACGACGATCCCGGCTGGCAGGCGGTGCCGGACGGGCGGCTGGTGCTGGCCACCGCGGCCGGGCTGGACATCCGCGAGCTGGCCCCGACCGGGGCCGGCTCATCCACCGATGGCAGAGAGGACACCTGATGGGCGCGGAGCCGCTGGAGATCCACCTGGAGGAGCAGGACCTCGACCGGGCGCTGCGGGAGGACGTCCGGGTCGGGTTGACCGCGTCGCCGAAGTGGCTGCCGCCGAAGTGGTTCTACGACGCCCGGGGCAGCGAGCTGTTCGAGGAGATCACCCGCCTGCCGGAGTACTACCCGACCCGGGCCGAGCGGGCGGTGCTGGCCGCGCACGCGGCCGACGTCGCGGCGCTGACCGGCGCGAAGACGCTGATCGAGCTGGGTTCCGGCTCGTCGGAGAAGACCCGGCTGCTGCTGGACGCGTTCACCCGGCACGGCGACCTGGGCACGTTCGTGCCGCTGGACGTCTCGGTCAGCGCGTTGCGCGGGTCCACCGAGCAGATCGCCGCCGCGTACCCGGGGCTGCGGGTGCGGGGCATCGTCGGCGACTTCACCCGTCACCTGGACCGGCTGCCCACCGGCGGCCGACGCCTGGTGGCGTTCCTCGGCGGCACGATCGGCAACCTGCTGCCGGGAGAGCGGGCCGGGTTCCTCACCGCCATGCGCGCGGCACTGGAGGTCGGGGACTGGCTGCTGATCGGCACCGACCTGGTGAAGGACCCGGGCGTCGTCGTCCCGGCCTACGACGACGCCGCCGGCGTGACCGCCGAGTTCAACCGCAACGTGCTGCGGGTGATCAACCGGGAGCTGGGCGCGGACTTCGACGTCACCGCGTTCCGTCATGTGGCGGTCTGGGACCCGGACCGGGAGTGGATCGAGATGCGGCTGCGCGCCGAGCGTCCGACCCGGGTGCGGGTGCTGGACCTCGACATCGAGTTCGCCGCCGGGGAGGAGCTGCGCACCGAGGTCTCGGCCAAGTTCCGGCCGGCGGGCGTCGCCGCCGAGCTGGACCGCGCCGGGTTCGCGCGGCAGGCGTTCTGGACCGACCCGGACGGGTTGTTCGGGGTGAGCCTGGCCCGGGCCGAGTGACGGCCGGCGCGGCCCCGGTCACACCCGGCGACCGGGGCCGGCGGTGATCGGCTAGGCTGGTCGGCGCGAAGGGGAGTAGCCCCCAATGTCGTGGTCGACACACTGGTGCGTTCCGCACCCGGCCACGCGGCCCCGGTCCCCGGGGCGGGCGAGACCTTCGACTCAGGCTGTCGCAGCCGGGTCGAGGGCGTCCCTGTCTCTCCTCCCGGCTTGATCGGGAAGGTTCACATGGAGGGTTTCCTCGTCGCGCTGGTGGTCAGCTTCGGCGTCATCTTCGTCGCGGAGCTGGGCGACAAGTCCCAGCTCATGGCGCTGACGTTCGCCACGCGCTTCCGACCGCTGCCGGTGCTCATCGGCATCACCATCGCCACCGCGATCGTCCACCTCGCCTCGGTGGCCATCGGCGTCGGCCTCAACAGCGTGCTGCCCACGGGCTGGATCTCACTCATCGCCGGTCTGGCGTTCCTCGGCTTCGGCGCCTGGACGCTGCGCGGCGACAAGCTCACCGAGGAGGAGAAGCGGAAGGCCGAACGCAGCACCAAGTCGGCGATCATCGCGGTCGGCGTGGCGTTCTTCCTGGCCGAACTGGGCGACAAGACGATGCTCGCGACCATCACGCTGGCCACCAAGTACGGCTGGTTCGGCACCTGGCTCGGCTCCACCCTCGGCATGGTCGCGGCGGACGCGCTGGCCATCCTGGTGGGCCGGATGCTCGGCCGGCACCTGCCGGAACGGACCATCCGGTACGGCGCGGCCGTGCTGTTCGCCATCTGCGGTCTCTGGCTCGTCTTCGAGGCGGTCCGGGAGCTGACCTGAGCGGCGCTCGGATGATCAGGAACCGGCACGGTGGGTAAGTGTCCTGGCGGGGGTGTCACCGCACCGCCGCCAGGATTCGGACGACCGGGAGGTTCCGCGCATGAGCAGGCACGATGAGCCCAACGAGTACGGCTTCGCCGGGGGCGCCACGGCGCCGGAACCGCCTCCCGGTGGTCGCGCGGACGAGCAGGACCGCGCCGAGCGGGTCGCGGTGCCGGGTGACGACCTCACCGAACCGTTCGCCGACGCGCTGGAGGAGACCGAGGACGGCGCCGACCGTCGCGCCGAGCGCCACCGCTGATCGGTGTCCCGCGCCGGCCGTCGCCCCGACCGGGGGCGGCGGCCGGCGCGTTCCGGCTCAGGCCGGCCGTTCCTGGTAGACGTCCGGGATGCCGTCGCCGTCGTCGTCCCGGCTCTCCCGTTCGCTGATCCGGCGGTGCACCCGGTTGCGCCGCAGCAGCACCGCGGCGGCCAGGCCGGCGGAGATCAGCGAACCGGCCAGCACCGCGGCCTTCACCCGCTCGTCCTCGGGGCTGCCCGGGCCGAACGCCAGCTCCCCGATGAGCAGGGAGACGGTGAAGCCGATACCGGCCAGCAACGCCAGCCCGACCAGGTCCGCCCAGGTGATCTCCTCGTCCAGCTCGGCGCGGGTGAACCGGGCGAGCAGGAACGTGGAGCCGAACACGCCGATCACCTTGCCCAGCACCAGGCCGCCGGCCACGCCGAGCACGACCGGGTCCCGCACGACCGCGCCCAGGTCCACGTCGACGAGCGAGACCCCGGCGGCGAAGAACGCGAAGACCGGCACGGCGAGGCCGGCGGAGATCGGCCGCCAGCGGTGCTCCAGCCGTTCGGCGAGCCCGGGTTCACCGCCCCGCCCGGTCAGCACCGGCACGGTGAAGCCGAGCAGCACGCCGGCCACGGTGGCGTGCACCCCGGAGGCGTGCACCAGCACCCAGGCGGTCACCGCCAGCGGGATCAGCGCCCACCACCAGGTGCGCCGCCGCTGCACCAGCAGCCCGAACGCCGCGATCGGCAGTAACGCGCCGAGCAGCGGCAGCGGGTGGAAGTCGGCGGTGTAGAACACCGCGATGATGGTGATGGCCAGCAGGTCGTCGACCACCGCGAGGGTGAGCAGGAAGGCCCGCAGCCCCTGCGGCAGGTGCGAGCCGATCACGGCCAGCACGGCGAGCGCGAAGGCGATGTCGGTGGCGGTGGGGATCGCCCAACCGCGCAGCCCCGCGCCGCCGGCGCTCGCGGTCACCGCCAGGTAGATCAGCGCCGGCACCGCCATGCCGCCGACGGCGGCGACCACCGGCAACGCGGCCCGCCGGGGGTCCCGCAGGTCCCCGGCGACGAACTCACGCTTGAGTTCCAGGCCGACCACGAAGAAGAAGATCGCCAGCAGCCCGTCGGCGGCCCAGGTGGCGAGCCCGAGGTCGAGGTGCAGCGCCGCGCCGCCGGGCCAGGGCACCCAGTCGCCCAGCGCGGCGTAGGCGGCGCGCCACGGCGAGTTCGCCCAGACCAGGGCGAGGACCGCGCCGAGCAGCAGCAGACCGCCGCCGACCGTCTCGGTGCGCAGCACGTCCGCCAGGAAGCGGGCCTCCGGCCAGGAACGCCGAGCCAGCAGGCGGGAGGGCGAGCTGTGATGGGGCATACGGTGTCCGTCCGGGAGCAGGGGTCGGTGGATCCATCGCCGACCAGGCTTCCCGGCACACCGCCGCCAACCCTACCGGTCCGCCGGACCGGCGGCGAGCGCAGCCGCGGCGGGGGCCGCCGCACCCGCCGCCGGCGGCGGTCAGCGCTGGCCGGGCAGCGCCGGCAGCACCGCGCCGATCGTCTCGCAGAACGCCGCCATCCGTTTCACCAGCTCGTCCGGGTCGGCGTACGGGTCCAGCGCGCGCACCTCGTCCGGGTCCAACGGCGGCACCGGCACGTGGGAGATCAACGGGTGCAGCGGCCGGGTGTCCGCCTCGTCCGCGCCGAAGAGGTGCTCGTGCAGCTTCTCGCCCGGCCGGAGCCCGGTGTAGACGATGTCCACCGGGTGGTCAGCCTCGGCGGACAGCCGCCGCGCCACGTCCGCGATCCGGACCGGCTCGCCCATGTCGAGCACCAGCGCCTCGCCGCCGCGGCCGATGGTCGCGGCCTGGAGCACCAGGTGCACGGCCTCCTGCACGGTCATGAAGTAGCGGGTCACGTCCGGGTGCGTGACGGTGATCGGCACGCCGGCCCGGATCTGCGCCTGGAACGCGGTCAGCACCGAGCCCCGGCTACTGAGCACGTTGCCGAACCGGACGCTGAGGTAGGTGCCGCCGAGCTGCGCGGCCCGGTGGGCGGTGAGCCGTTCGGTGATCCGCTTCGAGTAGCCGAGGACACTCGTCGGATTGGCCGCCTTGTCGGTGGAGATGTTGACGAACTCGGCGACGTCCCGGCACGCCTCCAGCACGTTCAGGGTGCCCCAGATGTTGGTCTTGATCGCCTCGCCGGGGTGCCGCTGGAGCAGCGTCAGGTGCTTCAGCGCCGCCGCGTGGAACACCACGTCGGGCTGCCGGTCGGCGATCACCCGGGCGATGCCGTCGGCGTCCCGGATGTCGGCCAGGATCAGTTCGGGGCCGTCCAGCAGCGCCCGGCCGTGCAGGGACATCTGGAGCGCGTGCAGCGCCGACTCGTCCCGGTCGAGCATCATCAGCTCGTCCGGCTCGCAGCGGGCGATCTGCCGGCACAGCTCCGAGCCGATCGAGCCGCCGGCGCCGGTGACCAGCACCCGCCGGCCGGCCAGCCCGCCGCGCTCGACGGCCAGCTCGGCCACCCGGTGGGCGCGGCCGAGCAGGTCGGTGAGCTGGAGGTCGCGGACGTCGGTGGCGTGGACCGGGCGGTCGAGCACCTCACGGACCGGGGGCAGGACCTTGAACGTGGCCCCGGCCTCCAGCGTGCGGGTGCGCACGTCGCGCAGCAGCCGCGGGTCGCCGCCGGTCATCGAGAAGATGACGGTACGCGCCTGGGTGGCCCGGACCACGGCGCCGACCTGCTCCCGCCCGCCGAGCACGCGCAGCCCTTCCAGCCGGAGCCCGCGGCTCTCCGGGGCGTCGTCGAGCAGACCCACCGGACGGTAGCTGTTGTCCGGGTCGCGCAGCAGCACGCGGACCAGCCGTTCGCTGGCCGCATCCACGCCGTAGACCAGGCACCGCTCGGCGTGCCGCGCCGCCGGGCGGTGCCGGTCGGCCTGCAACCGCCACAGTCCGCGGCCGGCCGCCATCAGCACCAACGCGACGGTGCCGCCGACCAGCGGGGTGGTCGCGGGTACCGGCCGTTCGGCCCAGGGCAGCACGCCGGCGAGCGTGACCGCGGCGGCGATCGCCGCGGTGCCGGCCAGCCCGCGGGCGTCCCCGGCGCTGCCGATCGGATAGCGGCCGTAGAGCCGGGAGCGCAGCAGCGTGAGCAGCGCGTAGAGCGCGGCGCAGGCGAGCGCGACGGCGAGCACGCGGCCGGTCGCGGCGGCGGTCAGGTCGAACTCGTAGCGGGTCCAGGCGGCGCCGAGAAATCCTCCGCACCACGCGGCCGTGTCCAGCGTTAACAGGGAGAGAGTGGCGGCGCGGTGGGTGGTGTGACTGCGTGTCCGCAGCGCCTCGTCTGCGGCGGTGGCTTCACGATCCATGGGTGCCCTCTACGTGTTCATCCGGAATGAGCGGATTTACGTCGTCCGTGCTTTCCGGTCGTTTACATTCGTCTGGTCACCTAACGGGGTGAATAGGCGATTCGATCCTGGCACGGCTACTGGGGCTTTTAGGGGGCTTTTGTGCAACTTCATCGGCAGGTCGGCGTGTCGCGAGGAGGAGCGGGATGAGCGTCCTCGGCTACCTGCGCCTGGTCCGACGCCACTGGTGGATCGTGCTGGTCACGGTCATGCTCACGCTGGGCGTGGCCGCCCTGGTCACGGTCCGCTCCGCGCCTCGGTACCAGGCCTCGGTGACGTTCTTCGTCACCACGGCCAGTCCGGGCGTGATGGACGCCTACCAGGGCAGCCTGTTCCTGCAACAGCGGGTGAAGTCCTACGGCGCCCTGCTCACCAGTGACCGGCTGGCACAGAGCGTGGTCGCCGACGCGCCGCTCGGACTCACCGCCGACCAGGTGCGCGGCAAGATCTCCACGGACGTGCTGCCCGACAAGGTGCTGCTCAAGGCCTCGGTCACCGACACCAACCAGACCCGGGCGCTGAAGCTCACCGAGACCCTGGCGGCCGAGTTCACCGAGCTGGTGCGGAAGGTGGAGACCCCGGCGGACGGCAAGGCCCCACCGATCAAGATCGAGGTGGTGAGCGGCCCGCGGGTCACCTCCAGCCCGGTCTCGCCGCGACCGGCGCGCAACCTGGTCCTGGGCGGGCTGCTCGGCCTGCTGGCCGGTGCCGCGCTGGCCGTGCTGCGCGGCATGGCCGACGTGCGGATGCGCGACGCCGTGGCGTTGCAGCGGGTGACCGGCAGCCCGCTGCTGGGCGAGATCCCGTTCGAGGCCGGCGCGAAGGCCGCCCCGCTGATCGTCGGCGACGCGGCCACCTCGGTCCGCGCCGAGGCGGTCCGCAAGCTGCGGACCAACCTGCGCTTCGTGGACGTGCACGAGCCGGCCCGGGTCATCGCGGTCACCAGCGCCCTGCAGGGCGAGGGAAAGACCACCATGGCCTGCAACGTCGCCATCGCGCTGGCCGAGGCGGGCTGGCGGGTGCTGCTCATCGACGCCGACCTGCGCCGCCCCAAGGCCGCCGACTACCTCGGTCTCGACGGCGGGGTCGGGCTCACCGACGTGCTCGTCGGCGACGTGCAGGTCGGCGACGTGGTGCAGCGGTGGGGCGAGAAGTCGCTGCTGGTCCTGCCCAGCGGCGCCACCCCGCCGAACCCGAGCGAGCTGCTCGGCTCCAAGGCGATGGCGGACCTGCTGGTGGCGCTGCGCGAGTCGGCGGACATCGTGATCATCGACACCGCGCCGCTGCTCGCGGTCACCGACGGCGTGGTGGTGGCCGTGCAGGCCGACGGCGCGCTCCTGGTCACCCAGCAGGGGCGGACCTCGCGTGGCCAGGTGGCCGCCGCGGCGCGGGCGCTCAGCTCGGTGTCGGTGCGCCTGCTCGGCTGCGTGCTCAACATGGCCAAGGTCGGCAAGGCGGACGCCTACCAGTACGAGACGTACAAGGTGGTCGTGCCGCCGGCCACGCCGACCGTGCCCACCGGCCGGGTCGGGGCGACCCAGCGGGGTGCGCAGACCGTCGTGGGTGACCGTACTCAGGAACTCACCCGGCTGTCGCGATGAGCGCGCGCAGGGGCCGGATCGACCGCTCGATCTCCTCGGCGCACCGGCGGAAGTCGGCCGGGGAGCCGCCGATCGGGTCCCGCAGGTCGTCCGTGCCGTCGGGGGCGGGTTGCAGCCGCCCCCGGGCACGGACGGCCGCCCCCACGGCCGCCCGCAGCGGGGTGGTCCCGGGCGCGCCGTCCGGCCGGGCCGCGGTGGCCAGGCGGGCGAACTGGTGCAGCGTGAACATCCGGCCCAACGCGGCCGGGGCCAGCGCCGCGCAGGCCGAACGCTGGCGACGGGTCGCGGTCAGCACCAGCGCCGCCGAGGTGAGGTGCTCCGGGCGCAGCCGGCGGGTGCGGAAGACGCTCACGTCCGCGCCGTCCCCGGCGGCCACCTCGACGGCGTACGGGTGCATGCCCGCCCCGTCGATCGCGTCGGTGCCGGCGCTGGCCACCGTCACCGGGAGCCCGGCCAGCAACCGGCGGGCGATGAACTCGGCCATCGGTGACCGGCACATGTTCGCGTGGCAGACGAAGAGCACCCCGTCGGGCATCTGGACCCCTCTGGTCGGCGCGGTCGCGCGGGGCGCCGCGACGGTGGGCTGCCGGCGGTCGCGGCCGGACGCCGAGGGGATGCCGGCATCGTACGTGCCACGGTGGACCGGGGTCCGGCAGGCCGCGCCGGGAGCGCGGCCATGAGGATCGGCATCCTGTCGTACCACTTCCCGCCGGAACCGGCGTTCATCCCCGGCAGCCTGGCCGAGGAACTGGCCGCCCGGGGCCACGAGGTGTGCGTGCTCACCGGGTTCCCGGACCACCCGGGCGGCCAGCTCTATCCGGGCTGGCGGCAACGGTGGGGGCACCAGACGCGCAGCGAGCGGCTGACCGTCCGCCGGGTGCCCCGGTACGCCGGCGGGGCGGGCTCCGCCCGCGCGCGGGCGGCCGGCTGGCTCTCCTTCGCCGGCAGCGTGACGCTCGCCGGCCGGCGCTACCTGCGGGACCTCGACGCGCTGTACGTCCTCCAGCTCCCCGCGGTGACCTTCGCCGCGGCCGGCCTGCTGCGGATGCTGGGCCGGGTCCCGACGGTGCTGCACGTGCAGGATGTCTGGGCGGAGGAGGAGCCGGCCCGGCCCGGGGCGGCAGCTGGCTGGTCGGGGCGGCTGGACGCGGGCCTGCGCCGGCTGTACCGGGAGGCGGACGCGATAGCGGTCAGCGCACCGTCCATGCGCGAGCTGGTGCTCGCCGGCGGGGCCGAACCGGATCGGGTACGCACGGTGCTCACCTGGACCGACGAGCGACTGTTCCGCCCGGCGCGGCCCGGTCCCGCCGCACGTCGGCTGATCCGCCGGGACGACCGCTGCGTGGTGATGCACGCCGGCACGATCGGCGTACGGCAGGGTCTGGAGACCGCGGTCCGGGCGGCGGCGGCGCTGGGGGACCGGATGGACCTGGTCCTGGTCGGCTCGGGCGCGGAGGAGCGGCGGGTGCGGGACCTCGCCGCCGAACTCCGCGCGGACAACGTCCGGTTCGTCGAGCGGCGCTCGCCGGCGGACATGCCCCAGCTCTACGCGGCCGCCGACTACCAGCTCGTCATGCTGCGCGACCGGCCGGAGCTGCGCGGCACCGTGCCCGGCACCTTGCCGGCCGCGCTCTCCTGCGCCGCACCGGTGGTCGCCTCGGCCGGCGGCGACACCGCGGAGCTGGTGGAGCGGGCCCGAGCCGGGCTGTCCTGCCCGCCCGAGGACTGGGCGGCCCTGGCCGACCGGTTCTGGCTGGCCGCGGCGATTCCCGCGGCTGCCCGGGCCGACATGGGCCGCCGGGGGCGGGACGCCTACCTGCGGCAGATGTCGCTGCGGGCCGGCGTGGACCGGATCGAGGCGCTGCTGCGTGACGTGGCCACGGTTCGGATGAAAAACACGAAAAGCGACTGAAAGCGTAGTTCATCCAATACATACTCATATCCGACGCGAGCACCGAATGGTGATCGCGGGCCGGTCGACTCCGAGGAGAGTGGCGTGACGGAACACGCGGCGTCGCACCGCCGACGCCGACACTCACGGCGACGCCGGCGGGCCCGCGTCCGTCGTGTCCTGCTGGTCGGGCTGGTCGTCGTCTCGGTGCTGGCCACCGCCGGCGGTTGGGTCACGTTCCGGGGCTGGCAGGCCCGGGCCCACCTGGTGAACGCCGCCGGCCTGGCCAAGGACCTCAGCGCCCAGGTGCTCGACGGTGACGTGGCCCGGGCCCAGCGGACCCTGGCCGCGCTCCAGGAGCAGGCCGGCGCCGCGCGCGGAGCGACCGGCGACCCGGTCTGGTGGCTCGGCCAGGGCGTCCCGTACGCCGGGGACAACCTGACGGCGGTGCGGCAGATCTCGGTGGCGGTGGACGACCTGGCCCGGCTCGCCTTCCCCACCCTGC
Organism: Micromonospora sp. NPDC049201; assembly: GCF_055586805.1. Lineage (NCBI taxonomy): Bacteria > Bacillati > Actinomycetota > Actinomycetes > Micromonosporales > Micromonosporaceae > Micromonospora > Micromonospora sp. NPDC049201. The sequence goes on from NZ_JBVJHM010000001.1 coordinate 752,703, forward strand.
TCCGGGTCGACCTCGCCTCGCTGGTGCCGAAGCAGGGCCGGCTCGACGTGGGCCGGCTGCGCGCGGTCGCGGCCGAGGTGTCGGCCGCCGACCAGGCCGTCCGGCGGACGGCGGACCGGCTGCGGGCGGTGCCGACCCGCGGCCTGGTGGCCCAGGTACGTGACGCGGTCACCGAGCTGCGGGAGGAGTTGGACCGGTTGGGCGGGCTCACCTCCGCCGCCAACCGCGGCGTCCGCCTGTTGCCGCCGCTGCTCGGCGCGGACGGCCCGCGCAGCTACCTGCTCGTCTCGCAGAACCCGGCCGAGCTGCGGGCCACCGGCGGCATGTTCGGCGCGTACGCCGTGCTGCGCGCGGACTCCGGCCGGATCCGACTGGCGGGGCAGGGCAACGCCACGGACCTGCGGTACTTCGATCCACCGCTCAAGGTGGACCCGGAGATGCGCCGGCTCTGGTCCGAGCTGCCGGGGATGTATCCGGCGGACGTCAATCTGAGCCCGAGCTTCCCGACCGCCGCCGCGCTCTACCGCGAGATGGTGCGCCGACGCACCGGGATCACGGTGGACGGCGTGCTGGCGGTCGACCCGGTGATGCTGTCGTACCTGCTCAACGTCATCGGCCCGGTGCAGGTGCCGGACGGTCCGACGCTGGCCGGCGGCACCGCCGTGCGGACGCTGCTCAGCGACTCGTACCGGGACCTGGACGTGAAGGCGCAGGACGCGTTCTACGCGCGGGCCGCGTCGGGGGTGATCGACGCGCTGTTCACCAGGACGGTTGACCCAAGAGCCCTTTTAACCGTTATTAGCCGCTCGATACAGGAACGTCGGATATTGTTCTGGAGTGTCCGTTCTGACGAGCAACGCGCGGTGGCCGGGACCCGGCTGGCCGGGCAGCTCCCGGAGCAGGACACCGTGCCGACGGTCGGCGTGTTCCTCAACGACGGCAGCGGCGCGAAGCTCGGCTACTACCTCAGGTTCTCGGCCACCCTGACGGTCGGTGCATGCCAGCCGGACGGACGCCGCGAGCTGCGGCTGCGGGTCACGGTGCACTCCACCGCCCCGCGGTCGGGTCTGACGGAGTCGGTCACGGGCATGGCCCTGTCCGGCGACAAGTACACCGCCCGCACGTTCGTCTCGGTGCACACCCCCAGCGGCGGCGCGGTCCTCGCCGGCCGGCTGGACGGCCGGGCCACCCCGATGGGCAGCGGGCTCGACCGTCGGCGTCAGGTCGCGGTGGCGAACGTGGAGGTCGGCCCCGGGCAGACCCGGACGCTCGACGTCACGCTGCTCACCGGCCAGAACGGCGCCGGCACGGCCGATCTGGTGCTCACTCCCACCGTCACCCCGTGGACCACCCAGATAACCACCGCACCCAGATGTGAACAGTAGGAGGGAAACCATCATGCGGCTATCCCGCATCATCATGGCGCTCTCGGTGGGCCTGGCCGTCGTGGCCGCGCCGACCGCGGCCGGAGCGGCGCAGCCGCAGCCACCGGTCTATCCGCCCGTGGTCGCGTCGCTGACCGTGACGCCGACCACCATCACGATCGGCGAGACGTTCACGCTCAACGGCCGGAACTTCCTGCCGAACGAGCAGGTCCGGATCGATGTCGCCATCTCCAACCTGCCCATCGCCGCACCCGCCGAGGGAACCGCGCGGCGCAGCGACGGCAGCACGGTGGCGATGGCGTCGGTCGCGTACCTGCCGAGCGATCCCGCACCGCAGCCGGCGCCCACGACCTTCGTGGTGACCGCCGACGCGAACGGCAGCTTCACCGTCACCTACCGTCCGACCCGTCCCGGTCGCTACACGTTCACCGCGACCGGGCTGACGTCCGGCCGGACCGCCAGCGCGACCGGCATCGTGTTGCCCAAGCGCCCGCCGCGTCCGCCACACCACGGCGGTCACCTGCCCGTCACGGGTGACAGCATCGGCACGCCGCTGAAGCTCGGCGGTGGCCTGGCCGGTGTCGGCGCGGTGCTGCTGCTCGGGTCCCTGGCCTGGCGCCGCCGTCGCCTCAGCTGACCGAGGCGCGCCGGGGGGAGACCCCCGGGCCGATCGCGAGTGCCCGCCGGAGAAGCTCCGGCGGGCACCCGCGTGTCCGGGGTACGCCGCACAATGGGCCGGTGCACCCGACGCCACCATGGACGGATCCCGCCGGTCTCCTCACGCTGCCCGGCGGCGCCACCGTACGGGGACGCCGCGTCGCCGCCCCGGCCTCCCCGGCCGACTTCGCCCTGCTGCTGGCGCGCGGGCCGGAGCCGGCCTGGCCGGTCCGGCGGATCCGCTGGCCCGACTTCTGGCTCCCGCTGGACCGCGCCGACGCCCTGGACGCGCTGCGCGAGGCGCGGCGACGCGCGTACGCCGGTCAACGGGTCGAGGTCGCCTGCTACGGCGGCGTGGGCCGCACCGGCACCGCGCTCGCCGCCCTGGCGGTGCTGGACGGGCTGGACCCCGGGCGGGCGGTCGCCTGGGTGCGCGCGCACTACCATCCGCGTGCGGTGGAGACGCCGTGGCAGCGACGGTGGCTGCGCGGCGTCCACTGACTGACCCGCCGGTCCCGGCGGGCCGGTCGGGACCGCCCCGGCTCCGCGGCTCGACCACGGCGCGGGGCCGGACGATCGGCGCACCGTCACCGGCTCGGTGAGCCGCGCCGCCGGCGGAGCCGCGCTGGGTAGGGTGCCTCTTCATGAGAGCCCGGGTCCTGGCCGCCGTCACCGCCGTCACCCTGCTGCCCGCCCCGGCGCGGGGCGCTCCCGCGCCGGCTCCCGCTCCCGGCGCCGTGGCGCCCTGCCCACGGCTGCCCGCGCCGAAGGTGTCCCGGCCGCCGCGTCCCGTCCCACCGGCGTCGGTGCCCGAACAGCAGGTGGTGGGCGGCGAGACGCTGGCCGGTCCGGGCCTCGTCACGCCGCCCGGCAGTCCCGCGCCGCCCGCGGTCACCGCCACCACCTGGCTGGTCGCCGACCTGGACAGCGGCGCCGTGCTGGGCGCCTGCGGGCCGCACGCGTACGGCACCCCCGCCAGCACCCAGAAGCTGCTGCTGGCCGCCACCATGCTCAACCGCCTCGACCCGAAGCAGGTGGCCGTCGCCACCGCCGCCGACCTGGACATCGAGCCGGGCAGCTCGGCGGTGGGCCTGCTGGTCGGCGGACGCTACCCGGTGGAGACGCTCTGGCTGGGCCTGCTGCTCCAGTCCGGCAACGACGCGGCGAACATGCTGGCCCGGCTGGGCGCCGGCAGTGCCCGGGCCGGGGTCGACCAGATGAACGCCGAGGCACGCCGGCTCGGCGCGCTCCAGACCCACGCCGTCACGCCGTCCGGCCTGGACGGCCCCGGGCAGTTCACCAGCGCGTACGACCTGGCGCTGATCGCCCGCGCCTGCTTCGCCGACCCCCGCTTCGGCCGGTACGCGACGACCGAGCGGGCCCAGATCCCGGCCCAGCCCGTGCTGAAGAAGGGCGGGTTCCAGATCCAGAACGAGAACCAGCTCATCTACCGCTATCCCGGGGCGCTGGGCGGCAAGACCGGCTTCACCGAGCTGGCCCGGCACAGCTATGTCGGCGCCGCCCAGCGCGGCGGGCGCCGGCTGGTGGTGACGCTGCTCGGCGCCGAGGCCCGCCCGGTACGCGGCTGGGAGCAGGGCGCGCAACTGCTCGACTGGGGCTTCGCGCTGCCCCGGGGCGCGTCGGTCGGCCGGCTGGTCGACCCGGGTGAGCTGGACCACCCGGCCGCGCCGGCGGCGACCCGGGAACCCGCGGCCGACGCGCCGGCGACGCCGACGCCGACGCCGTGGCGAGGGCCGGCCGGCACCGCGCTGCACCGGATGGCCGACGGTGACTGGACGCTCATCGTGCCGGCCGCCGGCCTGCTGGCGCTCGCCGTCGGCGGGACCGTGGCGGTGCTCGTCGCCCGGCGGGGCCGGTTCCGGCGGCCCGCTCGCCGCCGCGCCTGACCGCCGCGCCGACCCCGCTCGGATCCCTCCGCCGGCCGCGTTGACCGGGCCGGTGCCCGCTCGGACCGCCCGGCCGGGCCTGACCGGTCCCGGTCGCGCCGCGTGGACGCCGTACGCGTGGGTATGCGCCGCCCATGGCGCACCCGGGACGGATCGTGGTGGTCTCCGCGGACATCGGCGCCGGACACGACCGGGCCGCCGACGAGCTGGCGGAGCGCCTGCGCGGTCGGGGCTTCCAGGTGGACCGGTTGAACCTCCTCCACCTGCTGCCCGGACCGGTGCACCGCGCGGTGCGGGAGACGTACCGGGGGGTGTTGCACCGGCTGCCCCGGGGCTACCACCTGCTGTTCCGGCTGACCAGCCGATCCCGGGTGTCCGTTCGCGCCATCCGCGCGCTGCTGCGCCCGTTCCGGGCCCGGATCCGCCGCCGCATCCCGCCGGACACGAGGGCGGTGGTGACCACCTACCCGTTCGCCAACCAGCTTCTCGGCCCGCTGCGGCGCGGCGGCCGGCTCCGTGTCCCGATTCTCACCTACGTGACCGATTTCGTGGTGCACCCCACCTGGCTCGCGCCGGGCGTGGACGTCTACTGCACGATGCGGCACGCCGAGCTGCAACGGGACGCCGACGCCGACGTCGCGGTGGTAGAACCGCTGGTCTCCCGGGCGTTCGCCGTCGGCGCCGGCCTCGACCGGCGGCGGGCCCGGGAGCGGTTCGGCCTGCCGCACGACGGCGTGCTCGCCCTGGTGGTGGCCGGTTCCTGGGGCGTCGGCGAGGTGGCGGCCACGGTGGCGGAGGTCGGCGCGACCGGGGCCCGGCCGGTGGTGGTGTGCGGGCGCAACGGGTCGCTGCGCCGGCGACTGAGCGGTCCCGGCCGGCACGTGCTGGGCTGGGTGGACGACATGCCGACGCTGATGCGGGCCGTGGACGTGGTGGTGGAGAACGCCGGGGGGCTGACCTGTCAGGAGGCGCTCGCGGCCGGGGTGCCGGTGGTCACCTACCGTCCCCTGCCGGGGCACGGGCGGGCGAACGCCGATGTCCTGGCCCGGTCCGGCCTCACCCGGTGGGCGGGCACCCCGGAACAGCTCGGCCCGGTGCTCGCGACGGTGCTCGACGCCGGCCCGTCGGCCCCGCCGCCGCACCGCACCCCGCCGCCGGGGACCGCCGGGCCGCGCGCCGACCCCGGACCCGAGGTCCCGGCCGGGCCGCGCGCCGGCCCGGTGCCGGAGGACCCGGTCGGACTGGTCGCCGAGGCCGCGCGCCGGGCCGCCCCGGCCGGTCCGGCCGACCCGGGGCGTCGGCCGCTGCTGGACCCGGTCGGCGACGCGGTGGCCGTGGTCGCCGCGCTGCTCCAGTCCACCGGCGGACTGCGGTGAGGACGGCCGCCCTGGCCGCGGCGGTGGCGCTGCCGCTGGCCCACGCGGCGCCGGCGGTCACCACGCTCCCGGCCCTCCGGCAGCGCCTGCTGCCCGGCCTGCACGGCCTCGGGGCACCCGACCGGGTCGCGCTGACCTTCGACGACGGCCCGGACCCGGAGTCGACGCCCCACTTCCTGGACGTGCTGGCCGCGCACCGGGTCCGGGCCACGTTCTTCGTGCTCGGCGTGATGCTGGGGCGCCGACCGGACCTGGGCCGCCGGCTGGTGGCGGCCGGCCACGAGGTGGCGCTGCACGGCTGGGCGCACGACAACCTGCTGCTGCGCGGGCCGGCCGGCACCGTCCGCGATCTGACCCGCGCGTACGACCTGGTGGCGGACGTGACCGGTCGGCCGCCGGCATTCCTGCGCCCGCCGTACGGGGTGCTCACCGGCGCGGCCCTGGTCGCCGCCCGGCGACTGCGTCTGCGGCCGGTGCTGTGGAGCTGCTGGGGTCGGGACTGGACGGCGTCGGCGACCGGGGACGGCGTCCGCCGCCGCGTCCTGGCCGGGTTGCGCGGCGGCGGCACGGTACTGCTGCACGACTCCTCCTGCGCCGCCGCGCCGGGCGCCTGGCGGGCCGGGCTCGCCGCGCTGCCCGGACTGCTCGCGGAGTGTCGTCACCGGGGGTGGCGGGTCGGCCCGCTCGGCGGCCACGGGCTCGCGGCGCGCTGACCGCAGGGGCGGCACCATACGCCACCACACCGTCGCCGGGGCGCGAATCCCGGAGCCGGCGACCCGTTCGGGTCGGCGTGGCTAGCGTCCGGGACATGAGGACCTGGGGACCGTCCGTGGCGCTGGCCGCCGCCCTGCTCCTGCCGCTGTCGACGCCGGTGACACCCGCCGTGGCGGCGACCCGGTCCGGCGGGCCGGCCCGGCGGCTGCCCGGTGGGGCGCCGCCCTGCCCGAACGTGCCGGCCCCGGCGACCCGTCCGCCGCAGGCCCCGCCGCCGCCGGACCCGGCCGCCCGGTCCGTCGGTGGCGCGGCGCTGGACACCACCGGACTCGTCGTGCCGCCCGCGGCGACCGCGACGCCGCCGCCGGTGACCGCGACGTCGTGGCTGGTCGCCGACCTGGACACCGGCGCGGTGCTCGGCGGCTGCGGCCCGCATGAGTACGGCGTCCCGGCCAGCGTGCAGAAGCTGCTGCTGGCCGCCACCGTGCTGCCCCGGCTGGACCCGGACCGGGAGGTCACCATGACCGCCGGCGACCTGGCGATCGAGCCGGGCAGCTCGGCGGTGGGGCTGGCCGAGGGCGGGCACTACCGGATCGAGACGATCTGGCTGGGCCTGCTGCTGAAGTCGGGCAACGAGGCGGCCAACGTGCTGGCCCGGCTCGGCGGCGGTCCGGACGGGCTGGCCGGCGGCGTCCGCGCGATGAACGACGAGGCGCATCGGCTCGGCGCCCGGCAGACGCACGCGGTCACGCCGTCCGGGCTGGACGGCCCGGGGCAGTTCACCAGCGCGTACGATCTGGCGTTGATCGCCCGGGCGTGCTTCCGCGAGCCGGCCTTCCGGCGCTACACCGCCACCCGCACCGCGCAGGTGCCGGCCCAGCCGGCGCTGCACGAGAAGGCGTTCCAGATCCAGAACGACAACATGCTGCTGGACCACTATCCGGGCGCGCTCGGTGGCAAGACCGGCTTCACCGATCTGGCCCGGCACACGTACGTCGGCGCGGCCGAGCGCGGCGGACGCCGGCTGGTGGTGACGCTGCTCGGCGCGGAGATCCCCACCCAGCGCGGCTGGCAGCAGGGCGCGGCGCTGCTGGACTGGGGATTCGGGCTGCCCCGGGACGCGGCGGTCGGCCGCCTGGTGGAGCCGGGCGAGCTGGACCGCTCGCCGACGCCCGCCACCGGGGCCGCGTCGGCGCTGGCCGGGCACGCCGACCTGGGCGGCGGCGCGGCGCGGCCCGGCACCGGGTCGGGCGTCGGCGTGCCGCTGACGGTGGGCGCGGTGGTGGTGGCCGGGGGAGCGGTGCTGCTGGCCCGTCGCCGTCGGCACGCCGCGGCGGTGGCGCTGTCGGCCGCGCCTGGGCTGCGGAAGCCGGAAATTCCGGAAGGTGACTGAAAAGTCCGACTGGTCAGCGGTCGGCGGGGGCCGCGGTACTGTCCCGCACCACCAGTTCGGTGGCCAGTTCGATCCGGGGCGACTCGATCTCCTCACCCTGGGCCAGGCGCAGCACGGTGCGGGCCGCGAGGCGGCCCATCTCCACCAGCGGCTGGCGCACGGTGGTCAACGGCGGCGAGGCCCACCGCGCCTCGGGCAGGTCGTCGAAGCCGACCACGGAGACGTCGTCGGCGACCCGCAGGCCGCGCCGGCGCACCGCCTCGTAGACGCCGAAGGCCATCTGGTCGCTGGCCGCGAAGATCGCGGTGGGCGGGTCGTCAAGATCGAGCAGCGCGCCGCCGGCCGTGTAGCCGGCGGCGTGGTAGAAGTCGCCGGGGTGCACCAACCGGTCGTCGGCCGGCACGCCGGCGGCGGCCAGCGCGGCCCGGTAGCCGTCCAGCCGGGCCCGGCTGCACAGCAGGTGCGGCGGGCCGGCGACGAACCCGATCCGCTGGTGGCCCAGGCTCAACAGGTGCTCGGTGGCGGACAGGCCGCCGGTCCAGTTGGTGGCGCCGATCGCCGGCACGTCCGTCCCGGCCACGCCGGCGTCCGGGTCGACCACCACCACCGGCACGTTGAGCCGGCGCAGTTGCGCGTGCACCGCCGGGCTCAGGTGCGAGGTCACCACGATCACCCCGTCGGAGGCGCGGGCGCGCAGGTTGTGCAGCCACTGCCGGGTGGAGCTGGACTCGCGGTGCACGGCCGAGACGACGATGCCCACCCCGGCGGCGTGGCCGACGTCCTCCACCCCGCGGATGATCTCCACGGCCCAGGGGCTGTCCAGGTCGTTGAAGACCAGGTCGACCAGGTCCGCCCGGCGTACCGTGCGGCTGTTGCGCCGTCGGTAACCGTGGTGGCGCAGCAGCTCCTCGACCCGCTCCCGGGTGTCCGGCGCGACGTCGGAACGCCCGTTGAGCACCCGCGACACGGTGGGCACGGAGACACCGGCCTCCCGTGCGATCGCGGTGATGGTCACCCTGCGCTCGTCGTCCGCGCTCACCCGTGTTCCCTTCGCCGGCTGCCGGACCGACCGGAAAACCGTTCCGCCCCACGGACATCTTGCCGTACGCCGAGGGCTTGACGACAGATCGACCCGGCCCTAGCGTTCGGACAACTTGCGGAAACCTTCCGGAAACGCGTCGGCGACCGTGCCGCGACGTGCCCATGCCGACCCGACGAGGAACCCCAGGCGTGTTCACCGACCTGACCGAGGCCGAGCTCCGCCAGCACCGCAGCGACCTGCGTGAACCCGCCGACTTCGACGCCTTCTGGGCCGAGACGTTGGCCGAGGCCCGCTCCTGCGGCGACCCGGTGACCGCGACCCCGGTGCCGACCCCGCTGGCGGCCGTGGACGTCTTCGACGTGACCTTTCCCGGGTTCGCCGGGCAGCCGGTCCGGGCCTGGCTGCGGGTGCCCCGCGGCGCGCCCACGCCGCTGCCGACCGTGGTGCAGTACGTCGGCTACGGCGGCGGACGCGGCCACCCGCTGGAGAACCTGCTCTGGTCCGCCGCCGGCTTCGCCCACCTCCAGATGGACACCCGTGGCCAGGGCTCGGGGTGGAGCCGCGGCGACACCCCGGACGTCGCGGCGGCCGGGCCGCAGGCGCCCGGCATGGCCACCCGGGGCGTGGAGGAGCCCCGCCGCTACTACTACCGGCGCTTCCTCACCGACGCGGTCCGGGCCGTCGACGCGGCCCGCGAGCTGCCGGGTGTCGACCCGACCCGGATCGCCGTGCTGGGCCACAGCCAGGGCGGGGCCGCCGCGCTGGCCGCCGCCGCGCTGGCCCCGGGGGTGCGCGCGGCGGTGGCGCACGTGCCGTTCCTCTGCGACATCCCCCGCGCCGTGGGGCTCACCGACTCGGCGCCGTTCCGCGAGATCCGGGACTACCTGGCCGTGCACCGGGACCGGGCGGAGCAGGTGTTCCACACGCTCGGCTACGTCGACGGGGTCGCGTTCGCCAGGCGTGCCGACGTGCCGGCCCGCTTCTCCGTCGCGCTGATGGACGAGATCGTCCCGCCGTCGACGGTCTACGCCGCGTACCACGACTACCGGGGCGAGAAGGAGCTGACGGTCTGGCGCTTCAACGGCCACGAGGCGGGCGGCATCGACGACGACGCCGCCGCGGTCGACTTCCTCCACGCGACGCTGGTGTAAGGAGGGGCCCCTTGTTAACAGACGTCTGTTAACAAGGGGCCCCACCAAAAACCCAGGAAAAAACCAACCCTTAGAAAACATAAGGCAAT